>NZ_DALYUL010000024.1:1601-27719 GCF_031981185.1 Anaerotignum sp.
AAAACACCGCTAACTGTGATTAAAGGCAATGCTGAACTATTAGCAGAAAGCAACTCCTCATCCAATGAGGATAAAGAAATTATTTCTTTCATTCTATCAAGCTCAGATACCATTGAAAAATATTTGGAATTACTAATGGGTGTTGTAAATAACAATTCCATACACATTCACAAAAACGTGATTTTTCTGAGAGATTTCCTTCATGATATTTCTAATGAGGCAATGGCGCTTTGCAAAACTAAGGGTATTGCTTTTACGTCAAGCAATACTACAAGATGCGATACCCTGTATGTAGACAACGAGCTACTAAAACGAGCAATTATCAATATTATTGATAATGCTGTTCGTTACTCCCATACAAATTCTGTAATTGATTTTACCGTTGAGGAAGACGAATCTTACATTTCATTGCAAATAGCCGATACAGGGAAGGGTTTTTCTACGGAAAGTTTGAAAAAAGCAACAGAAGAATTTTTTACGGAAGACTCTTCGCGAACAAATCAGCACTACGGTCTGGGTTTAAGTTTTGCAAAAGCTATAGCCGATATTCACCAAGGCAGTCTTGAGCTGAAAAATCAAACTAGTGCAAAAGGTGCAATCGTCACTCTAAGGATATTAAAAAATGATGTTTAATTTAGTAGCACGCTATCTAATTTTAAAAAAGACCCTGTACATTTTATTCAGTACATGGGCTTTTTTTTGCTGTATACCTGGATTATTTCGAAGATACCTGGGAAAAAGACAATGGCATCATTACATATGATATAATTTCTATTTCTTCAATCAATTCTTTGTGTAAGTCCCTCATGTAAATATATTTTTTAACTGCTTGTCTCCTCTAAGGGCTTACGCCCTTTCACTTTTCTTTTGTTTCTTTTTTTTGATATTTCCCCTGAAACATATCAGTAAGTAATCGTCTTGCTGTATCGGGCAACTGGTCTACACTGGTTAAATAACCAGCCACGCTATCTCGAACTTCACCATTCGCCATGATATGAGTGATTTTCCCTTTTCCCGTTGTTTCTTGTTTTTTCATACCAACACCTCCTGCTTATACATATGAATGAAAAAAATTGTCCTATTCGTGTACATACTGCCTTTTCTTGGAGGTATAGGTTCTGTACCATTCTACAATGTACTCATGATGCAGTTCATAGATATTCTTTAGGCTTCCATACATTTAGCGCCTTTGCCCATTTCCCTTTCCTTTCGATCCTCATTTTCCCCCCAGTGAATAAGTGCTTGCCATGCGAAAAGCGTCCCTGTAAAAAGGTAGAAACTAAAATGTTATTTCTATATTTATTGAGCGTGTAATAAAGTTTTATATATACCGATTTTTCAAAACATTCTAATTCACAAATATCCAAAAAAGAGCTTCCTTGAGAAACGATTAAAAATAGGATAGTAGTGGTGATGGGTCTCATGATGAGCCTTACATTTGTGAAGGGAATGAAAAAAATTTTAGCTGCACTTTTTTGTGCAATAAATTAGCAATGAAACTTTCAACGTTCTTTTAAAGGAGATACCCTATGAATGAAAAATATATGGTTTTTGGCTATGTCCGTGTATCCACTGATAATCAGCTTGAAAATTACAGCATCGAAGAGCAAATTGACCGCCTAACGGCTTATTGTAAATCAAAAGACTGGGAATTAATAAAAATCTATACCGATGGCGGCTTCTCAGGAGGTAACACCAACCGCCCCGCTTTGCGGCAAATGCTTGACGATATTAAAAACGTGGCGATTGATGCTGTAATCGTCTATAAGCTTGACCGCTTAAGCCGTAGTCAAAAAGATACCCTCATGTTGATTGAGGACGAGCTCCTTTCCAATAATGTGGACTTTATATCTATTAATGAAAACTTTGATACCTCTACCCCTTTCGGTCGTGCAATGATTGGAATTTTGTCGGTATTTGCACAGCTAGAAAAAGATCAGATTACGGAGAGATTTACAATGGGTAGAATTGGCCGAGGAAAAGCAGGTTTCTTTCACGGCGGTGGAAATTCTCCCTATGGATATGATTATGTGAACGGGGAATTATTGGTGAACGAATTTGAGGCATTACAAATTAAGGAAGTATATGATTTGTTTATCGCAGGTAAAAGCATGAATGCCATTACGAAAATAATGAGAGGTAAGTATGAGAATCGAAACTGGACGGCGACAGCGGTTCGTAATGCATTAAAAAACAGCATTTATATTGGCAAAGTACAATTTAAAGGTATGGAATATGATGGAAGGCACATCCCGATAATTGCTCCAGAGCGATTTAAAGAGGTACAACGGCTACTTTACTCCCAAGAAAGAGAAACCAGAAAAAACACATCCCAAAAGGCTCCTTTTCGTGGTGGATATCTTTTATCCAGCTTAATTTACTGCTCCCGCTGCGGTGCAAGATATAGTGCAAACCATGGTTATTATAAGTGCTACTCTCGCTCCAAATCTTCCAGAAAATTTGTTACAAACCCTAACTGTAAAAATGATAACTGGAATATTCAAGAACTGGATACCCTTGTTGTGGATGCCATCAGAGAGTTGATGGAAAACAAGGAAATGATTCTGCAACTAACAACTTGTACAAAGCCAGATAAAGAATATCTTATTGATACAAAAAAAATCAATGCCCGCATGGAAAGCATTAACAAGCAGCTAAGCAAAATAATTGATTTGTACCAAGTGGGTACCCTACCCATGGAGATATTAACAAGCAAGGTGGAATTATTAGTTCAAGAAAAAAATATTTTACTTGAAAGACTCAATAGAGAAGAAGACAAAACTGAATCAATCTCCAATTTCATTGATACTTTAAGCACTTTTGAAACTCGTTTTAATATCTTCGATTTGGATGCCAAAAGAATGCTGGTTGCCACCCTCATTGAGCGTATTGAAATTGAAGGTAGTAATGTGAAAATCAAATGGCGATTATAATACAAAATTATTTATACCATGTGTATGGGCTTTGGATGTAATGCCGCAGGAATTGTTGGTTGCCGCATTATTGACTCACCGAGAGAGCGTTTATTGGCAATAATTACAAACAATTTTGTACCCTGCAACGGTAGATTGCCGCAACCACACAAAGGGAAAGAAAATTATTCGATGACCTCTTTTTATAGGTTTGCCTAATATAAATAGTTATCAGAATACATACAACATTTCTTCATTTTAATACCTGGGGACAATATCTGGGAATACCATCTCTAAAAGTTGTAAAATCATTTGTTTCCTTGAATTAATCCTTCTTTATTTCTAAACTAATATATAAAAAAATACACAACCATTGTAAAAAAGACTAAAATCGTATATACTAATCACGTAACCACTAACACCAAATACAGGATATGAGGTGAAAGGCTTGCGGTCACATAAATTGTTATGGGAAGTTGCGCCTTTAGGCGTATTTTTTTTACTATAAAATCAAAAGGGAGCTATTTATTATGGAAACCAGAGTTGCGATTATTGGAGTTATTGTTGAAGAATTTGATTCCGTCTCAAAATTAAATAATATTCTCCATGATTACGGAGCTTATATTATTGGAAGAATGGGCATCCCATATAGAGAAAAGGACATTAATATCATTTGTGTTGTTGTGGACGCACCTAATGATATTATCAGTACGTTGTCCGGCAAGCTTGGAAAGCTGCCTGGTGTCAGCACCAAAGCGGTTTATTCAAAGTATTCTGCAAAAATAGAAGAGGAATAAAATGAAAGAACTGATAGATAAATTATATTCAAACAAAGAGCTTACAGCCCCAGAATTCAAAGCTCTTATCGAAGGAAGAACCCAAGCGCTCTCAGAATATCTTTTTGAAAAATCCCGTCAGGTAAGGATGACCCATTATGGTAACGATATTTACATGAGAGGGCTCATTGAATTTACAAATTACTGCAAAAACGATTGCTATTATTGTGGAATTAGAAAAAGCAATTCCAAAGTGCAAAGATATAGGCTTACAGAAGAAGATATTTTAAACTGTTGCCAAACGGGATATGAACTGGGCTTTAGAACCTTCGTCCTCCAAGGTGGCGAGGATTGTTATTATACTGATGAAAAATTAGTGTGCATCATAGCTTCAATCAAAAAACAGCATCCCGATTGCGCCATTACTCTATCCATTGGAGAATGGAGTCATGAAAGCTATCTAGCATTCTTCAATGCGGGAGCAGAACGATATCTTTTGCGCCATGAAACAGCCAATGCGCAACATTATAGTATGCTGCATCCCCCAAACCTAACCTTAGCCAGTCGAAAATCATGTCTTTTTGATTTGAAGCAAATTGGATTTCAGGTTGGGGCAGGATTTATGGTAGGTTCTCCTTTTCAAACAGTGGACAATCTTGTAGAAGATTTGCTTTTTATAAAAGAATTAGAACCTCATATGGTGGGCATTGGCCCTTTTATACCCCACCACCAAACACCTTTTGCCAATGAAGCAAAGGGTTCCTTGGAATTAACACTGTTTATGCTGGGACTAATTCGGTTACTCTTACCTGAAGTTCTTCTTCCTTCTACTACAGCCTTGGGAACCATTGATCCCCTGGGGAGAGAACTTGGCATATTAGCAGGGGGCAATGTTGTAATGCCCAATCTTTCACCTGTTTCAGTAAGGAACAAATATATGTTATATGACAATAAAATTTGCACTGGTGACGAAGCCGCCGAATGCAGATTTTGTATGCAAAAGAGAATGGAAGGCATAGGATACCAAGTTGTGGTGTCCCGTGGCGACTGTGTTTCTTTGCAATAAATTAAACTGAAGGGAAAGTTTATCTGACCCGAATAAGAAAGGATAAAAAAATGTATAATCTAAAATCAAACAAAGCAGAGGAATTCATCTGCCATGATGAAGTGTTGGAAACACTGAACTATGCCGAAGAAAACAAAAACAATGTAGAGCTCATTGATAAAATCATTGAGAAAGCTCGCCTAAAAAAGGGCCTCAGCCATAGAGAGGCTGCTGTACTATTGGATTGTCAAATAGAAGAGAAAAATCAAGAAATCTATGCGCTGGCTGAGCAGATTAAAAAAGACTTTTATGGTAATCGAATTGTCATGTTCGCCCCCTTATATTTATCCAATTATTGTATAAACGGCTGCGTTTACTGCCCGTATCACCTTAAAAACAAGCATATTGCCAGAAAAAAAATGACTCAAGATGAGATTAGACGGGAAACCATTGCACTACAGGATATGGGACACAAAAGACTTGCCTTAGAGGCAGGCGAAGACCCCATAAACAACCCCATTGAATATATATTGGAGTCCATAAAAACAATCTATAGTGTAAAACACAAAAATGGTGCTATTCGCCGTGTAAATGTAAATATTGCGGCAACTTCTGTTGAGAATTATAAAAAACTAAATGAGGCAGGCATAGGCACCTATATTTTATTTCAGGAAACTTATCACAAAAACAGCTATGAAAAATTACATCCAACGGGCCCAAAACACGATTATGCTTATCATACGGAAGCCATGGATAGAGCCATGGAAGGCGGCATTGACGATGTAGGCATTGGTGTTTTATTTGGTCTAGAATTGTATCGCTATGAGTTTTCTGCCCTACTTATGCATGCTGAGCATTTAGAAGCTACATTTGGTGTTGGACCTCATACAATAAGCGTTCCCAGAATTCGTCCAGCAGATGATATTGACCCTTCTACTTTTGATAACGGAATTGATGAAGATACATTTGCAAAGCTTGTGGCTTGCATTAGAATCAGTGTTCCTTATACTGGAATGATTGTTTCCACTCGTGAAAGCAAGGAATGCAGGGAAAGAGTGCTCCATCTTGGTGTATCCCAGATAAGTGGTGGTTCAAAAACAAGTGTTGGAGGATATGCAACGGCAGAGCCTGAAGAAGAAGATTCCTCTCAGTTTCAGCCCAATGACAATAGAACGCTGGATGAAATTGTAAAGTGGTTAATGGAACTTGGCTATATTCCAAGTTTTTGCACGGCTTGCTACAGAGAAGGCAGAACCGGTGACCGATTTATGCAGCTTTTGAAAAGTGGACAAATACAGAATTGCTGTCATCCCAATGCTTTAATGACTTTAAAGGAATATTTGGAAGACTATGCTTCCACCGCAACAAATACTCTAGGAAATCAATTGATTGTTGACGAAATTAAACAAGTTCCAAACGAAAAAGTCAGAAAGATTGTTATTGAGAATCTTGAAAAAATCGGCAATGGTAGCCGTGATTTTAGGTTTTAGGAGGTTCAAATGGGATTAAATGAAACACCGGCAGCAAATAGAATCCATATCGCTTTTTTTGGCAAAAGAAACGCAGGAAAATCCAGTATTTTGAATGCCATTACTAACCAAAGCTTAGCAATCGTCTCTGATACAAAAGGAACAACCACTGACCCTGTTTATAAGGCAATGGAGCTGCTTCCCCTTGGCCCCGTAATGCTTATTGACACACCGGGAATTGATGATGAAGGCGCCCTTGGTGAGCTCCGTATAAAAAAGGCACAACAAGTACTTAATAAAACGGATATCGCTGTACTTGTGATGGACGTGAGAGAAGGAAAATCTCTGGAAGACGAAACACTCATTCAATTATTCCAGCTAAAAGGGATTCCTTATCTCCTTGTGTATAACAAATGTGATTTATATCATTATGAAAAATCAGAGGAACATAGCATTTTTGTAAGTGCAAAAACAGGAGAACAGATACATTCTTTGAAAGAAAAATTGTCGAAGCTAATCCCATCAGATGACTTAAAGCTTCGTCTTGTTGGTGATATTATAAATCCTTATGACTATGCAATACTAGTTGTGCCCATAGATAAAGCGGCACCAAAAGGCAGATTGATTTTGCCACAGCAGCAAACCATTCGTGATATTTTAGAAGCAAATGCCGTTTCCATTGTGGTAAAAGAAACTGAATTTGCAGAAACGCTTCAAAGTTTAGGCAGAAAACCCAAACTTGTTATCACTGACAGTCAAGTATTTCATAAGATTAATGCCGAAACACCTGAGGATGTTTTTCTCACCTCTTTTTCCATCCTGATGGCACGCCATAAAGGCGTTTTAAAGACTGCTGTAGATGGAGCAAAAACTTTAGACTTGCTCAAAGATGGGGATAAAATCCTTATATCGGAAGGATGTACCCACCATCGTCAGTGTGACGATATTGGAACGGTTAAGCTTCCCCAATGGATAAAAAGTTACACCAATAAAAACCTGGTATTCGAATTTACATCTGGCACTGAATTTCCCCAAGACCTTAGGTGTTATCAATTGGTCGTTCATTGTGGGGGTTGCATGCTAAATGATAGAGAGATGAAATATCGGCAAAAATTCTCAGCAGAAAGCGGTATTCCATTCACAAACTACGGCATTCTCATTGCCTATATGCAAGGGATATTGCAAAGAAGTATTTCTATCTTCCCAGAATTCATGGCACAGTAAAACTTTCAAACTGAGTTTATTCTCATCTTTTTAGTACATTCATTGGCTTTCATTGGCTTGTGTAATGAGCAATACCAAAAATGACAGCCAGCTGTTTAAATGACGCTGGCTTCATCCTTCAATATGAATGCCACCCTTAAATAAGTCTCAGCACCTCTTGCTACATATATTTTAACCATATAAACAAAAGCACCCGACAAATACCAATAATATTCGTCAGGTGCTTTTTAGTTAGTAAAACGGTGGAGTTTTACTAACTAAAAACACTAAATTAGAATGGAAGGAGCTATTTTGAGTATCTTATCATCCCCAAAATGTATATTTCCTCTGCCATCCTTATTGCTTGTAGTAATATAGATGGAACCGTCACTTGCCTGATGTACTTCCCTTAATCGTCCATAGGTATCCAGTAATAATGGCTCCACATCAACCACCTGTGTTCCCGTCTCATCAAAGGTAATTGCCAAAAGTCCATTTCCACGTAACATGGATACCAATAGTTGACCCTTTCTTGGACCACTGTTAATAAAGGCTGCCCCACCCGGGGCCCATGTGGTATCTCCGCTTTCTAAGATAGGCTCAATGAAATCATCGCTTTCCAATTTTTCACTTCCAATAACCAAAGGCGAACCATAGTTTCCACCTGGCAGTATCAAATTAATTTCATCATGATTGGTATCCCCATGATCTGTCACGTATAACATGTTTTTGTCATTCCAAGCCAGTCCCTCAGGGTTTCTTAGCCCCATTGCATAAACAGGTGATCCTTGAAAAGGATTATCAGGTGGAATGCTTCCGTCTGTTCCAATTCGCAGAATTTTTCCGGCCAGACTATTCACATCTTGGGAAAGATCATGAATACCCCCATCACCGGTAGCTATATACAGATAGCCATCGGGCCCAATTTTTATTCTGCCACCATTATGAAAGCGGCCCCCAGGAATTCTATCCAAAAGTATTCCTTCTTTGAAAGCCATTTCGCCCACTACACGCATTCGCACCACTCGATTGTAAAGCTTTCCCTTCTCTCCATATGTATACATTATATAAATATACCCGTTTGAGAGAAAATCTCGGTCCAAAGCTAACCCCAAAAGACCGCCCTCTCCCGTACTGATAAAGGGCAAACCAAACGTATGAATCGGCACCGGATTTAAATTACCATAAGTAATAACGCGCAGGTTTCCATCACGCTCTGTAAAGAATATTCTACCATCGTCACTAATATCTATCGCCCACGGGATATGTAAGTATTCCACCAGACTCTGAACTTGATTAGGCTCTTTGTTAATCATCATTTCATCCCCAATCTTTTTTCGGCACTTCCCGCCATATTTCCTATCATTATATACACCAAACAGCATAATCATGAGTGAATTTTGTTCTCTTAAACAACAAGGTATTAATCTTAATAAACTTAACTAATACGCTAATTCTGGCTATTCCAGAGTGGTTTAAATACATAAAGTTCTTGTCCTAAATTGATTATGGTAGTATTACAATCAAGTTACGCACAGCTAACTCCATCTTAAAACTTAGATAATAAATTAACTATAGATCAATCCACCTTTTTTGCCCCAGGTACTTATGATGTTAAAGTAAGTGCGACAGATTTTTATGGTTGGACAAATAATTATTTATTTAACAACAACAATGAAGGTTTTTAATTTAAGTGAAGACTTTGTTCTTCCTTTTAGAATAAATCTCCATTTTTTTGTTTGATAAAAACATGTAATCCCACAACTACTGGGTATCGGTCAAGTTTATCCCTTCATATTCTTTATAATGAAAACTATTTTTTAGGGAGTGGGTATGTTTGAGAAAAAATAAAATAAAAAATATCATGGTTCACAAAGTGGAGCCCATTGATAAGCAACCCCTTTCCCATAAAATAAGCTCATTTCATGCTGAAATAATCGAAAGAAAGCTAAAACAATCTGGTCTATCTAAAAAAAATAAGCTTGAAGTTTTGGATAAAATTATAGATAACCTAAATTCTAATGATTAAAAATTTTTTTACATAAAAGTTTACAAAGCATCATTCTGAGTGCCTCTAAATCCTTTCGATTTGGGGGTTGCATATAAAAGGACGACTCTTTGCATATATGCATGGAGCCGCCCTTTTTCTTTTTATTAGTATTTACACTATTTTGCAAACTTTACTATTCATCAAGTCTGCCTAAAAGCAATAATTATGGAATAATCTTCTTTTATTCAACAAAAAACGTTATCATTTAACGGTAAGCTACACTCACCACAAATTTTATCCTATTTTCACTTTTCTCTACTGATCAATCAGTATTTTTCATAATGGCCTGTTTCGTAGAAATAGGAATCGTCACCCAACCTTTGCTCTTTCATACCACTTCTGTCTCGTCCATACATCTTGAAACTTTCCGTATTGTTGCGTAACTTGAACTTACCAATCTCCTGTTGCAATACTTGTGCCTGAGCGGCAAGCTCTTCACTGGATGCAGAACTTTCTTCCGCAGTTGCAGCATTGGTTTGTACCACTGCCGAAACTTGAGATAATCCCTGATTAATTTGCTCGATGGCTAATGTCTGCTCCGTTGATGCATCTTCAATTTCTTTTATTGATTTTACCACCATATTCGCTTTCTCTTCAACGGTAGCTAAAAGCCTGAGTGTTTCATCTGCGAGCTGTTCTCCTTCTGTTACGATTAACACAGATTTCTCAATCAAGTGAGAGGTTTGCTTTGCAGCATCCGCCGATTTGGCCGCAAGATTACGCACTTCATCTGCCACCACTGCAAAACCTTTGCCTGCATTTCCCGCACGAGCGGCCTCCACAGCGGCATTTAGTGCCAAAATATTGGTCTGGAAAGCAATATCTTCCACAAGCTTGGAGATTTTAGAAATCTCCTGTGAGGACTGGCCAATTTCCTGCATGGCATTATTTAATCTGATCATATGCTCATTACTAGATGATACCCCTTGGGCTGACTGCTGCACATATTCTCCTGCTTTTTCCACACTGGAAGAATTCAGGATTGCCTGTTCAGAAACACTGATTGCTGAAGCTGTCAACTCCTCAATGGTTGCTGCCTGCTCCGTGGAACCGGAGGCTAATGCCTGGGCACCGTCAGAAACCTGTCCTGCACCAATGCCCACTTGTTCTGCGGTGGTTGATACGGAGGAAATGAGTCCATGAAGCTTTTCAACCAAGTCTGTCAGCGCTTTACCCATAATATCGGCTTCCGAGCGAATGGTAATTATAGTAGTTAGGTCACCATTGGCAATCATCCTTGTTTTCTGCGCTTGTTCGTCTGTGCTGAGAACTAACTGGTCAAATGCTCTGGCAAACTCACCAACCTCATCTTTCCGTGCTGCCCACTTTATCCCGTCTTCCCCTACGACTTTTTTCACACCTAAATCACCTACTGCAACCATACTAGCAATCGCAGCAAACTTCTGCATGGGTTTTCCTATACTATTGGCTATGTACTTGCTCAAGAAAAGTGAAATAATAAAAGATACAATCATTACAGCAAGCACAACCAACAGTTCCACCCATGCCGTTGCTTTATTTTTAGCAAGCCTATCTTTCGCCATGGTATCGTTGTACTGGGATAAGGATTCAAACGCATCAGATGCATTTTGGGAAGCAGATGCTGCTTTTTCAATTAAAATCAGCAAGTTTTCCTTTGTTTCACCAGCCTGTGCCGCTCCCAAAATTTCTTCTGTCACTTCCTTGTAGACTTCAAAGGCTCCCTGTGTAGCATCATAGTTTTGTTGATCCTGACTATTAGAAATGGTTCCCATATAAGAATCTAATTGCACTTGAGTGTTTTCCAAGTCACTTGAAATTTGCTGGCAACGTTTTTCTTTCTCTGTATCATAATAAACATATAGATAAACAATTGATCTTCTCAGGTCTTTGAAAGAACTTTCCGCCTCTAAAGAATGTACCACTCCCATTGTAGTTTCATTATATGTTTTCTGCTGGCCTTGAATCATACCCACCATACTGATGATACCAACGATGCCAATGATTACGCCAAGAAAGGAAGTAAACAAAAATCCTGTTCTCAATTTACTAGAAATTATTAAATTTTCAAACCATTGTTTCATATTAAAATCTCCTCTCTTCTAACTGTGCAGGCAATAAATTCATGCTTTTTTCCACAAATCTGGATTCTGAATTTTTCATGCAATGTCCACACACTATCTTCTTACTGTCTTTGCAATTTTTACATCTGTGATACTTTGTTTTAGTTTTTAATATCTCTCCTTTTTTAAAGCTTGTCTTTTTAATTGCCAAATGCCCATAATGTAAATAAATCTTTCGACAATTTTCATCTTATTGTTATAGCTCCTTTCTATTTTACCTCAAAACCACCGTCTTGAAATAGTGTCATGTGTCACAATCTTAAAAATATTACCAAATTACAAAATCTAAAGTAATAAACTAATTTACAAAGATAATTATGCTGCTTAAAAACCAGCAATTTTTTATTACTGTCTTCCCTTCTAATTGTATATAAATATCTTAGCAAAAAAAAACTCCAATTGAAAAGAATTTGATTTGAATTTCAGTAAAACTTATAAAACCAATACTTTGCAATGAGATTTCAACTCTGACTATGCATATCCCAAAGGGGCTACATGCTAAAATTAAGCCACTAATAAATAATTTTTAAATATGTCAAATCTCTATAACACAAAAAGGCGGTGACTGGAATGAAATTTTTTATATACAGTCGTAAATCTGTTTACACAGGAAAAGGCGAAAGCATCGACAACCAGATTGAAATGTGTAAGCAATATATCTTTACAAAATTCCCAGATGCTACAGTTAACGATTTTTCCATTTATGAAGATGAGGGTTTTTCCGCCAAAAACACGGAAAGGCCAAAATTCCAGCAAATGCTTCGTGATATTAAATTAAAAAAACCTGACTACATTGTTTGCTATCGTCTAGACCGTATTAGCCGTAATGTAAGTGATTTTTCCACACTCATTGAAGAATTGAACCAGCGTAGCATCTCTTTTATTTGTATCAAAGAAGAATTTGACACGTCCAAGCCTATGGGAAAGGCAATGATGTATATCGCCTCAGTTTTTGCTCAATTAGAACGAGAAACCATCGCAGAGCGAGTGCGTGATAATATGGTGATGTTGGCTCGTACCGGTCGTTGGTTGGGTGGCACCACACCCACTGGTTATACTTCTGAAAAAATTCAAGAAATTATTATTGATGGTAAGATAAAAACATCCTGTAAATTAAAAGATAACCCCCCAGAACTCTTAACGGTAGACTGTATTTTTGATAAATATTTAGAATACAAAAGTATATCTGGTGTAAGTAAATATTTAATCAGTCAAAACATGAAGTCACGGAGTGGAAAATTCTATTCCCTCCTTGGTATTAAGGATATATTACAAAACCCAGTTTACTGCATGGCAGATCAAGATGCCCGTAATTATTTTGTAAAAAAAAATGCCGATGTTTGTTTTGAAGAAAAAGACTGTTCCAATAAATATGGGCTTATTTCGTATAATAAAAGGGATTATAAGAAAAAGCATGCGCCAAGACAATCCGTCGATAAGTGGATTATTTCCATTGGAAGGCATAAAGGACGGATAGAAGGAAAAAAATGGGCCGCTATCCAAGCTATTCTAGAGGAAAATATCCCTACCGGAAAAAACCCTTCAAAAATACATAATGACTATTCTCTGCTCTCAGGTCTCATTTATTGTGATAACTGTGGTGGCCGTATGTTTGCAAAGCACCGCTCAGGCAAAAAAGGAAACTCTGCATTATTTGACTATATTTGCCATAGCAAGCTTTGTGGTGGAAAAAATCTCTGTGATTGTCAAAATTTAAATGGACAGGAAACAGATGATGCAGTCTGCCGTCATCTCATGGAATGCTTTAATGAATACCCAAGTGTCTTTAAGCTGTTAGAAAACCTAAAGCGTGATATTCAAAAAGAAGGAACGGAATACCCCTTAGAACGAATTCAGGCTAATATAAAAAAATGCAATGAAGAAATGGATAATTTAGTAAATTCAATTTCTGAAAACAAGCCAAGCACAATCCTTCTGGAAAAAATAAATAGTAAAATGCAGCATTTGGAGCAGGAGTTAATTGAACTGGAACAAAAGCAATATCAAATACAGCAAGAAATATTAGCAACAGAAGATCAAGAACAAAAAAAAGATTTACTGGTTTCTAGCCTCTCAAATCTAAAAGGAAACTTTTCTGGATTAACAATTCAGGAAAAACGCACATTCATCAAACTGCTCATACACAAAATTATATGGGATGGAGAAAACCTGCATATTTTCATATACAGCGAAAAATAACACGTTAGAATGCAATTTGCACATTCGTTTATTAAATCACCTTTCCTTTTGAAGGGTGGCGCATTTCCAACGTTAATTGCAATGATTACAATGTTCTTTGTGGGTACAGCGGGAGGACTTTTCCCATCTATTGCTTCCTCCATCTTACTAACAGCATTTATTTTGTTGGGAATTTTAATGACCTTCGTTGTAACAAAATTACTTTCCAATACGATCTTAAAAGGCGTCCCCTCCTCCTTTACTTTAGAGATGCCTCCTTATCGAAGACCCCAAATTGGTAAAGTAATTATTCGCTCCATTTTTGACAGAACCCTGTTTGTTCTGGGCAGAGCAATTATTGTGGCAGCTCCTGCTGGCTTGGTGATATGGCTCATGGCAAACATAAGCATAAATAATATAAGCGTGCTAAACCATTGTGCCTCGTTCTTGAATCCTTTTGCCCAACTGATGGGACTGGATGGCGTAATTCTGCTGGCATTCATTTTGGGTTTCCCAGCAAACGAAATTGTCATTCCCATTATAATCATGGCTTATATGTCTCAAGGAAGCCTTCTTGAACTGGATAGCCTTACTCAACTAAAAGAATTATTCGTCAGCCACGGTTGGACATGGATTACAGCAGTCAGCACCATGTTATTTTCCCTGATGCATTGGCCCTGCTCTACTACATTGCTTACAATAAAAAAAGAAACAAACAGTTGGAAATGGACGGCGATTGCCGTACTCATCCCTACCGGAATTGGCATTACTACTTGCATTTTATTTGCAAATATTGCAAAGCTTTTCCTTTGATTAGAAGACGAATTCCCCATATTTCACCACCAGAATATCCCAACCCCCCCCTTTTGGGATGCACGTTAACATGGGTATTAGGGAACAAAGAGAATAGCCTTATCTAATGATCTGGATAAAAAAACAGGAAGTTTCAAGGTTTTCACCTCAGAACTTACCTGTTTTTTTTGCTTCTTTACTATTTTCAGCCCTGTCTAATCTTTGTCCTAACGATTTGAATTGCTGCTTTTTTTAAATGTCTCTAAAACACTGAAGCCTTTGAAATATAATCACTTTCACCTATAGTTATGTTACATCGTTTCGTGGAAAGTTCTTTTGATTACCTCTAACTGTTGATCCCTGCTTAATCGATTAAAGTTTACCGCATATCCAGAAACTCGAATAGTAAGGGTCGGGTATTTTTCGGGATTCTCCATGGCGTCAATTAAAATATCACGGTTCATTACATTTACATTCAAATGATGAGCACCTTGAATAAAATAGCCGTCTAAAATATGGATCAGGTTCTCAATCCGCTGGCCTTCTTCTTTGCCCAGTGCATCAGGAACCACTGAAAATGTATTGGAAACCCCATCCTGGCATACGTTTCTATAAGGAATTTTTGCTACAGAGTTTAAGGATGCTAGGGCGCCGTTCTCATCTCTACCGTGCATAGGGTTAGCGCCCGGTGCAAGGGGTTCTCCATGTTTTCTGCCATCAGGTGTACTTCCTGTCTTTTTGCCATACATAACATTACTGGTGATGGTCAATGCAGACAAGGTATGTTTCGCATTGCGATAAATAGGGTGCTTTTTCAAGGCGTTGGAAAAATGGGTTGCTATTTCCACTGCAATATCATCTACTCTATCATCATCATTGCCGTATTTAGGGAAATCTCCCTCCACCTGAAAGTCCACTGTGACACCACGTTCGTCACGAATGGGGGTTACCTTCGCATATTTTATGGCAGAAAGGGAATCTGCCGCAACGGAAATTCCTGCAATGCCAAAGGCTGTGAGTCGATCCACATCCCTATCATGCAATGCCATCTGGCTTGCTTCATAAGCATATTTATCGTGCATATAGTGGATGATATTTATGCTATCAACATATAGCTCAGCAACATAGTCCATTACCTTTTTATAGCGTTCAAGAACCTCTTCGTAATCCAAAACATCTCCTTGGATAGGGGCAATGTTAGGCACAACAGGTATTTTTTGCAATTCATCAACACCGCCGTTTACTGCCAAAAGAAGAGATTTTGCAATGTTTGCTCTTGCACCAAAAAACTGCATCTGCTTGCCCACACGCATGGCGGAAACGCAGCAGGAAATAGCGTAATCATCCCCGTATAAAGGTCGCATTACATCATCATTTTCGTATTGAATGGAATCGGTTACAATACTCATTTTTGCACAATATTCTTTGAAAGCATGTGGCAAATCTCTGCTCCAAAGGACAGTCATATTTGGTTCAGGAGCAGTTCCCAAGTTGGTTAAGGTATGTAGGTAGCGGAAAGAGTTTTTTGTAACCAAAGGAGCACCGTTTAAACTAATACCACCAATTGCCTCTGTTATCCAAGTAGGGTCACCACCAAATAATTCATTGTACTCCGGTGTTCTCAAATGACGCACCAATCTTAATTTAATAATAAATTGGTCAATTAACTCCTGTGCCTCGTTTTCCGAAAGAACACCATTTTTCAGATCTCTTTCAATATAGATATCTAAAAATGTGGAAGTGCGTCCTAAAGAAATTGCCGCACCGTTGTTTTCTTTTACACCTGCAAGGTATGCCATATACAAAAATTGTACGGCTTCCATAGCATTTTTCGCAGGTTGGCTGATGTCAACGCCATATTTCATAGCCATTGATTTCATCTCTTTTAAAGCATTTATCTGCATACTCAATTCTTCTCTTGTACGAATACGTTCATCGGTCATTGCGCCATCAAACTCAGCCAATTCCCTTTCTTTTTCCTCCATTAGGAAATCTACTCCATACAAGGAAACACGTCTATAATCCCCAATCACGCGGCCACGACCGTAAGCATCAGGCAAACCGGTCAATAATCCAACATGTCTTGCCACCTTCGTTCTTTCGGGATAAGCATCAAAAACACCTTCGTTATGAGATTTTCTGTAGGCATGGAAATTCTTTTCTACTTCCTCATTTAATTGGTATCCGTACTGATCCAGCGCGCTTGTGGCCATTTTTAAGCCACCATATAAATTTACAATTCTTTTTAAAGGAGCATCCGTCTGTAAGCC
This sequence comes from Anaerotignum sp., assembly GCF_031981185.1. GTDB lineage: Bacteria > Bacillota > Clostridia > Lachnospirales > Anaerotignaceae > Chakrabartyella. The sequence continues at coordinate 18,399 of NZ_DALYUL010000024.1, forward strand.
CAAAATCAACTCATTTTCCTTGTCAATATAACCAGGAGCAAAGTTATCAATGCCCGAAATAATATTTGTTTCCACATCCAAAATACCGGTTTTCATCTCTTCCACAATCAATTCGTGGCACTTATCCCAAAGTTTTTTTGTTCTATCGGTAACCCCCTCTAAAAAGGAATCGTCGCCATCATAAAGGGAATAGTTTTTCTGAATAAAATTACGAACATCAATTTCCTTGGTCCATCTACCTGTTTCAAATCCCTGCCATGCCAATGTATTCATGTTTTCAATCCTCTCTTTGTCTCTATGAAATGCTATCTAAAATCAACTTCTGAAGTTGTTCCGTCTTTTCTTTACACATGGGCGGTGTATCCTTTAGCGGATAATCCATCCTCATTACGCTATATTTTTCCACGCCTAGCGTGTGATAAGGCAAAAGCTCTACCCTTTTTACATTAGGAATTGCTTTAATGTACCTTCCAAGCCCTTTGATATGCACCTCGCTGTCAGTAACATTAGGCACAACCACATGACGTATCCATAGTGGGGTTTCGCTTTTTTCCACAGCATTTAAAAACTCTGTGGGAACGGAAAAATCTCCACCTGTTAAGGCTGTATATTCTTCTGCCAAATAATGCTTTACATCAAATAATACTAAATCCGTTACTTCCAAAAGCTCCTGATAATTTCCAAATCCATATCCTGCTGTATCCAGGCAAGTGGATATATTTTCTTTTTTACATGCTCTAAATAATTCCGTAACAAATTCAATCTGCAAAAGCGGCTCACCTCCGGAACAAGTCACGCCACCTGTTTCGCCATAATAGGGCTGAAAGCGCCTTAGTTTTTTCATGACCTCGTCCACGTCTATTTCATTTCCTACATGTAGCTGCCAAGTATCCGGGTTATGGCAATACTTGCACCGCAACCCACAACCCTGGAGAAACAAAACGCTTCTTACACCGGGACCATCCACTAATCCCATGGACTCAATGGAGTGAATTTTACCTTTTTGCACATAATCACCTCTTTCTAGTTCAATTTTTCGAATTAGAAAAAGCCGACAATCCGGGCTTTTTCTGCCCAGACGGTCGGCTTGTTAGTGATTATACTTCACGTGGTTGAACCCACTGTTCCGTCAGTCATATAATCTATGAAATGATTTTAGCATGCTTATTTTTTATTGTCAATGAAATTTATTGATTTTAAAAAAGAAAACTATTTATAATGAAAAAAAGATTTCAGATACATTAAAATTTCTTTTCCAAAAGTAATTAATTAATTTTCATACCATAATAAATATTGAAAATATTATCCATTTTATGGTAGAATTAGCAAATGTAAACATTACAAAATTACCAAAAAGTAAAATGCATTATTTTTTTTTATTAATTGTGACGAAAAAAGAAAAAAATATAGATTCTTTCTATATTTTTGCTATAATGATTGCGAAGAGGTTGATAAAGAAAAAAGGAGGAAAGTAATGAATTTAAATCAATTATACTATTTTAAAACTTTGGCTGAATTGGAGCATTATACAAAGGCTTCGGAAAGATTAAATATTTCCCAGCCAACATTAAGCCATTCTATCGCTGCTATGGAAAAGGAATTGGGGGCAAATCTTTTTGAAAAGCAGGGACGGAACGTGGTTTTAACAAAGTATGGAAGAATCTATATGTTTTATGTGGAAAACGCTTTGACTCAGTTAGAATTAGGTAAGAATCAAATTGAAAGACTCATTACAGTGGGAGGAGGCCACGTAGGCCTTGCATACATGACCTCTGTGGGGGCGAATTTTGTGCCTGAAATTATTGCAGGTTTTTTGGATGATCCACAGAATAAAAATATATCTTTTTCCTGCTATGAAGGAAATACAAAAACATTGATTTACAATTTGAAAAGAGAAAAATATGATTTGGTGTTCTGCTCTATGATTGAAAACGAAAGTGACGTCGAATTCATTCCTGTTTTTGAACAGGGATTGGTTGTCATCGTTCCCGAAAATCACACCTTGGCGGGGAAAAAGAAAGTGACCATTCAAGATATCTGCCCTTATCCTTTGATCTGCTATACAAAGGAAAGCGGTATGAGGCGGATTATTGATGACTTGTTTTCAAAAGCGCAGATTATGCCTAATATTCTATGGCAATTTGAAGATGTTAACTCCATGGCGGGTCTGGTTCAAGCAAACCAAGGAATCGCAATTATTACTGACAACCCGACAATCCAAAATTATAACGTAGTAAAATTAGATTTGGATACCGCTTATTCGAAGCGAATGGTTTATCTTGCATATGTTGTAAATAGATATTTGCCGCCTGCTGTTGAAAAATTTAAAGATCATATTCTGGGAAATACAAAAAAATAATTTAACTATTGCCTGCTAAGGCAACAAGCCTCTACAATGATGTATACAACCATTGCAGAGGTATTTTTTGCTATTCCCAGTGAAAACCAACAGTAAAAAATTGCAAGGCCATATATGACTTTGCAATTTATATTTTATAAATAAATTGGAATAACCGCCAGATATCCTTTATTCAGGGGGATTTACAATATTTTGTAATTGCTACTATTTATTTATTTGGATTTATAAAAGTAACATCCAGTGGGTTTCTATCAACCAATCTTGGGTATGTGTATTTCGGATATCCCACCATAACAGCTCCAGTGATTTTCTTATTTTCAGGAATTTGAAACAACGCCAAAAGAGGCGAGCCTTCCTTCATGGCAATTCTCTCAAGCATTCCAGCCCAACAAGAGCCCAAACCCAGGGTTGGTGCATATAGCTCTAAATAAGTAAGTGCTATAATAGAATTTTCTCTTGCTCTTTCAAAACCCGCATCAGCAGTAGTAAGAACAAGGCAGGGTGCGCCCCTTAAAATAGGGTCGATCCCTTCTTCGCTATATAATTTAGTCATATGCTCAAGCACATGGTACTTTTCGAATGCTGCAATTACAATAGCAACAGCCTGCTGAAGTATCCCTTTATCCTCTATTACAACATAAGATACACCTTGGAGGTTATGACCACTTTGCGCATAATGGGCAACATTCACTAGGGCTTTCAGTTTTTCTCTTTCCACCCCAGTTTCCTTATAATTACGGATAGAACGTCTGGAACGAAGAAAAAGTTCTCCTTGCTCTGGCGTTAATTGGGTATAATTTCTTATGCTTGTCTGTTTCGATAAGGGTGTTTTAATATGGTCTATTGCTTCTTTAGGACAGACTGCAACGCAATGCCCACAAACCATGCAAGCCTCTGGCAAAACCTCTTCAGGCCCACTTTTTCCAAGCTGCAATACATAGCCGGGACACTCCTTTACGCACAAACCACATTTGATACATTTTTCTGAATCTACAGATATTAAACTCAATCTATTTACTCCTTTCAACTGAAACCATTTTTATCAGCAATCATCTTTATGAAACATTTATAATGAATATTGTAATACAAATACACACTCTTGCATACAAATTTAATTTGTTGCTACCCATAATAATCAAAAAATCTTCCCAGCAGTCTTAACACTATAAAAACATCCCCTCAAAATCCATTTTGTTCATAGGCTTTCCAAAATAATAGCCTTGATACATGTCACAGCCCATATCCTTTAATATAGCCAGTTGCTCGGCGGTTTCAATCCCCTCTGCAATCACTTGCAGATGAAACCCGTGGGCTATGTTAATAATATTTTCTAAAAGCACTCTGTCTTTTTCATCCCGACTGATTGTATCAACAAAAGATTTATCGATTTTCAAAATATCTATAGGCAACTTTTTTAAATAATTTAACGACGAATAACCCGTTCCAAAATCGTCCATGCTTACTTTAATTCCAAAAGATTTTAAGCGTGTAATATTGTCTACTGCTTTCTGGAAATCTTCAATTACCATGGATTCTGTAATTTCAAATTCTATATAGCTTGTAGGCACCCCATAATTACTGATTTTTTCAATTAAATTTTCAATCAAATCCTTATTGGTTATGTGATCAGAGGTGATATTAATGGAAATGGTAAACTCTTTTTTCTCTTGTATCCAAGAAAGACTATCTCTGCAAACCTCATCAACAATTAAATCAGTGATTGCCACAATCAGTCCATTTTTCTCTGCAAATTCAATAAATGCAGAGGGCGGTAAAATTGTACCGTCTTCTTTTACCCATCTGGCCAGGGCTTCCCCACCGACGAATAAGCCATTTGACGAAAATTTAGGTTGATAAAAAACTTTAAACTCTTTTTGCCTGATACCGTGCTTAATTTCCTTTTTTCTAATTGTATCCTCATATAAATGAAAATTCATATTTTTTTCATAAAAAACAAAATTGCTTTTTCCAAGTCTCTTTGCCATATACATGGCGTCATCACTGCAATTAAATAGTGTTTGAAAATCCATTCCATCCTTTGGCATCAAAGCAATACCTAAGCTCCCTGTAACGTAATCCACTTTATGGTTTTGAATAAAAAACGGCTGGGAGAATTGATGCATAATTTCTTTTGCATACACCTCTGTTTCTTGCTTGTTCCTGACAGACTTGACAAAAAAGAGAAATTCATCTCCACCAATGTGGCACACACAATCTCCTTCACCAAGAACCTGTTCAAATCGCTCACCTGCCTGCTTTAATAATTCATCCCCAGCTAGATGCCCCAACGTGTCATTTACCGCCTTAAAGTCATCCATATCCAAGCTGATCAGTGCTGCAAAAGCACCATTTGCAGCAATCTCTTTCAATAAATTATTCATCATATAATTTTTATTTGGCAGCCCTGTTGTACAACTATAAAATGCATAGCTATTAATTTTTTTAAATACCCTTGATACCAGTAATACAATTATTACAAAAAGGAAGAGCATACTCACGTTGATGGCTGCAATTTTTATCAAGAACAGCTTTACAACGTCATGATTTGTATTTATATTTAGATTCTTTAGTAAATTTGCCACCAAGACAGAAACAGAAATAAACTCCATCATAGCAATAATAATTAAGATCAACAATACTATTTGAACAGACAAACGGCTCGTCATTGCATTCAGCTTTTTTACAAATCTCATCCTTTACCACACCCATTTCATATAAGCATTTTTAATCTTATCAACCCTTATCAATATATGAAAAAAGGCAGAAGTAAAACGTTCTGCCTTTGATTGCTTTATTGTAGCATAGATAGAAGGGCTTGCTTTGACTGTACTCCCACTGCTTTCTTTTCAATCTTTCCATTTTTAATTACAACCAAGGTTGGAATACTCATTACTTGAAATGTTTGGGCAAGCTCTTGCTCTTTATCAACATTGATTTTACCTACTCGCGCTGTATTTAAGGTGTCTTCTGCCACCTGCTCCACAATTGGCCCTATCATTTTACATGGCCCACACCAACCTGCCCAGAAATCCAACAGAACTGGTTTTTCCGATTGTAATACTTCTTTTTCAAAATTTTGTTTCGTTATTTTTAATACGCTCATGGTAACATCTCCTTTTGTTTCATAAGATATCCTTTATTGATACCATTGTAGCATTGAATAATTTTATTGTCTGTGATGATGTCACAAATATTGGAATAAATGCCCTTTCCTCTCAATTTTTCCTGAGCGTAATCCACTAAAAAGCCCCCCCAAAAACCATTTCATCCAGTTATGGTTTGGGGGGGCTAAAAATTATCATTTTACTTAGAAGCAGTAAATTGGCTATTGAGCTAAGCTAATTAATATTTGAATTCATCATCATTATCGCCATTGAATTCAAAATCTTCTACGCTATTTGTATTAGTATAGTCTGAATAGCTGCTCTTTCCAGCGCCATTTTCATCTAATGTAAATCTTGACATAAGCTCTTTTAACAACTGTGCCTGTGCAGACAATTCTTCACTTGCCGCTGCTTCTTCCTCAGCTGTCGCACTATTGGTTTGTACAACTGCAGAAATTTGCTCTACACCTAGATTAACCTGATTGATTGCCTGAGCCTGCTCATTGCTAGCATCAGCTATAAATTGGATAATCCTTGTTGACTGTTCAGATCCCTGAACAATATCCTCCAGAGATTTCGCTGTGCCATTTACAATCTTTGTTCCTTTTTCAATTGCTTTTAAAGAACCTTCAATTAAGTTAGCAGTATTCTTTGCACTTTCAGCAGATTTACTAGCGAGATTACGAACTTCATCAGCAACCACTGCAAAGCCCTTTCCTGCGTTTCCTGCTCGAGCAGCCTCAACCGCAGCATTCAAAGCAAGGATATTTGTTTGGAATGCAATATCATCAATGTTCTTAATGATTTTTCCAATTTCATTGGAAGTGCGACTGATATCTTCCATGGCTTCAACCATATGTTTCATTTGCTCTTGCCCAAATGTAGTGGCGTTAGATGCTTCTAAAGCAATGGCTTTTGCTTTTGTTGCATTCTCCGCAGTCTGTACAATCTGGTTAGATATATCATTCATAGTTGCAGATAATTCTTCAATAGAGCTTGCCTGTTCTGTGGCTCCTTGAGAAAGTGCTTGAGCACCACTAGATACCTGATCAGAACCTGAAGCAACCTGTTCTGCAGCCAAATTGATTTGAATCAGCGTTTCCCGAATCATTTCTGTCGTAGAAACCAAAGCATCTTTAATGACTGCAAATTCACCCTCATAGCTTTGCTTAAACTCAAGATTAAAATTACCAGTACCAAGCTGTCTAAGCAATTCAGAAATCTCATCTATGTACGCGATATAGCCCTTTAACCGAACCACCGTTTTATCAAATGACTCAGCTAAGAACGCCGTTTCATCATGAGTGTTAATATCTATTTCCACATCAAGGTCACCCGCTGCAATTTTATCAGAAGCAGCCACTAATTTACGCAAAGGATTTATCATTTTCTTTGCAGTAATATAGATCACAGCACAAAGAATAAGCATAATAGCCGCAATGATACTATACAAAATTGTTCGCATTTCTATGTAAGGAATGTCAACCTCGTCCTGAGGTATTGTTGAAACAACTCTCCAACCAGTATCTCCTACGGTAGAAGTAAACCCGCAAAGTGTCTTTCCATCTATTTGATATTGAACAACATTGGTAGACGGAGTTTTAACGAAAGATTTCACATCATCCGTAACAGGAAGGTCATCGATATTTTTCATAACATAGTCACCATTGGGATGATAAATTATGGTGTTGGTTTCTGTAACGAAGCAGAAATAACCAGTATCTCCTAATTTTAAACTACTCAAAATTACAGAAACCTGATCCAAAGCCATATCAATACCAAATGCACCTACCGCCTTTCCATTGTTGTAGACTGGAATTGCTATAGTTACCACCAATTTTTTTGTGCTGGCATCAACATAAGGCTCAGAAATGGCTAACCCATTTTTTTCCGTCATTTTTATATACCATGGTCGTTGGGTAATCTCCCAATCACCACCCAGTTGAGATACAAACCCATCTGACATGATAAGCTGGCTGGAATCAAGATCCGCCATCCAAGCTGATTGTATATTTGTGGAATCAATTTTTGCCATTTCTTTTAATTCATTAAAAACACTTTGAAATTCTGGAAATTCCTTTATATTTGTTTCAGGTGTAGTCTTTACCATAAGGTCCCGAAACATAGAATCTTTTGAACCTGTCTCAACTAAAGACAAATATTTTGCCAAATACTGATTAATCTGCCATGATGCACTATTGGAGGTTGTTTTAATTACCTCATTTGACTGTTGGTTAATACTTTTTTTTACATGACCGGATACCACTATAATTAAAATAAAAAATAGAATAACTAAAGGTACAATTGTGGCCAAAATCATTTTTCTTGCAATGCTTTTTGAAAATACTTTCATTCTAACACCTCTTTTTCCCCTCTTTTTTGCACTATCTACTTTCCCGTTAATTTCAAAAATAATAATCTCTATCCCTTAAGAATATTATTTTAAAACGGACATTTCCCCCCTTTTGCTCATGCAGGCATTCTCTGCCAAAACAAAACCGCACGCTATTTACAAATGATTTTTTGAAAAAACGGTGGATATGTTTTACATGGTAAATTTGGGACGGTCTTTTAAAAAATTAAATAACTTTCGATGCTATCCCTCCCTTGTACCAATACCCTTTGTCACCAACTTCTATTTCCACAAAATGTAATTACATAAAATAACTTTCAATATAAAAAGCACGATAAAATAAGCATAAAATCATGTTTATAAATAACTTAATGGGTATCAAATACAAAAGGTTACTTAACGTTAGTCGAGTAAATACCTGTTAAAAATTGTATAGTCTTAATTTAACATAAAATAAAGTATTAATCAATGAATTTACTCCAAAAAAATACCATATCCTACAATTTTTAATTTAATTTACCATATTTTTTTTGCAAAAACAATATATACTGGATTTCGACCTATAAAATTCCATTCCCAGCCTTTATTCACTATGTATAAATTTACGAACATTTTCCATTAATTTTTATGCAAAAAATAGTTGTATAGATAGGTATTTTTTATACTTATCCTGTCAAATCTACTCTAACTCGCCATGAAACGCTTAATATGTATAATGTTTTGTGAAATTTATGCCGTCTTAAATACTTCAGATATTGTAATTACTTTTTTCCAGTTCAGAGATCTATAAAAAACAAAAGCCCCTATGAATATTTCACAAGAGGCTTTTTCATACCTTCATTTTTCAACTAGCATAATGCTCACAATCCCATTATATGATGCCACTTAAAATGGCTCGTTTCACTTATCTAAAACGATCTGAGCTTGGTGTGATTTGTTCAATGGAATATTTCAGAACGATATTTATATTAGGAAATTCCGTTTTAAAGGCTTTCAACAATCGTTGGGCCACCATATTTGCTGTTTCTTCAGTTGTATTTGACAACAAAATCAAGTATTGATTCACACTGTATCTAGCAAATGCGTCCCCACCTCGTATGTTATATTGAATTGTCGTTCTTAGTGCATCCATTGCACGATTTAGAACTCTGCTGGTGGGAATACTAATAGCATTTTTGTCTACCACAGAGATTAAACACAAATTGGATGTTGCTCCTGTTCTTACAATGTTTTTAGACTCCAAATGATATACTAGCTTAAAAAATTCATACTCACAATACACACTTCCAATTTCATCCTTGCTTTCGTCCAGCTTGTTTTTTATTACTTCCAAGTTCATTTCAGGGGTTTTAATCGTTCTAACCACATCTTTATATAATGCCAAAAACTCTTCCGATGGAGTTATTCCCAACTCCTTCATAAACAAGTCCGTTACATGATGATATAAGTCTAAGGCTTTTTCTAAATGTCCTGTACAAATCAAAACTTGTATATAATAAATATAT
>NZ_DALYUL010000024.1:27729-42900 GCF_031981185.1 Anaerotignum sp.
GCTCTTCATGGGGTTCTAAAAGAATGGCCTTTTCACAAATTGCAGAAAGCTGTTCATATTTTTTATGCTCAAAAAGTAATTTAGCCAAATCAGCCACAACTCGATTATATAATGAACGATAAAAGGTTGCAATTGGTATAACCCATGCTTCTGAAGACTTTTTTTCCAGAAATGAGCCTTTATAAAGACTTTCTGCCTGCAATAAAAAGGAAATTTTTCGTGAAGTATCTTCTGTTTCCAGTTCGCTTTCATAAATCAATCTTTGAAATTCATCGGCATCTGTTATGCATTTATAATCTTGATTCCAGCCATAAGCTCCATTCCGATACAATATCATGCGACGACTATTATCGAAATCCAGTTCATCTAAAGCAGCTCTTACACGATGCATCAGCACCTTTAATGTGTTAATGGGATCTCGAGAATTGCTGTCAGACCATAGCAACTCTATCAATTCATCTTGAGGTATAAATCGCTTTCTGTGAACAATAATATATTCCATCAGTGTCCACACTTTCTTTGATCGGTTCGATTGGTCGGAAATAATGCTATTTCCATATTCAATGGTAAACTCACCTAATAATGTTACTCTAAATTCTTCGCCCACAGGCCTCCCCCTTTTTCTTATCACTTAAAACTTGAAATTCCATACAGAATTGCTGTATTGTAATTAAAAATTTTAATTGGATTGTTTCGTTTCATTTATATGCTCATGGCATTCCTTTTCTTTATACATCTTTCCTTATTTATAAATAGCTTAATGACATATAAAAAACAATATATCAAATGGGCCAAAACAAAGCTAATTCTAAATGTGTCCGCAATAGAAATCTTTGTAACAGTCACATGATACAAAAATTTCTATATACACCAAGTTATATTGACAGTCCCCAGTTTATTTATTGGACAATGGTTTATCTCTTTAAATTCATACGAATTCGTTTTTCTAAAAGCTCTGGATGAAGGGCATATTGTAATGCTGTTTCTGCCATTATCTTACCGTTTAAAACCAATTCGTACAAGCTGTTGTCCATGGAAATCATGCCTTCTTCTCCTGACATCCCAATTACTGATTCAATTTGATGAACTTTAGAATCCCGAATCATATTTCGCACTGCATTATTCATATGCATTATTTCAAAAGCAGGAATCAGCGTATCATCTATAGCAGGGATAAGCTGCTGAGAAACAACGGTTTTTAAAACCATTGACAACTGGATACGAGCCTGTTGCTGTTGGCTGGGTGGAAAAATATCAATAATTCTATCTATGGTATTCACTGCTCCAACCGTATGTAGCGTAGAAAGAATAAGATGACCTGTTTCCGCAGCTGCCATTGCAATCTGTATGGTTTCAAAATCTGGTATTTCTCCAAGCAAAATCACATCGGGTGATTGACGTAGGCTGGAACGCAAAGCCGTTACAAAGTTTGCGGTGTCCAAGCCAATTTCCCGCTGACTAACAATGGATTTTTCATTGCGGTACAAAAATTCAATAGGATCTTCAAGGGTGATAATATGGTTACTTTTTGTCTCGTTAATTCTTTGCAAGATACAGGCCAAGGTTGTTGATTTTCCATTCCCTGCAGAACCCGTTACAAGAACTAAGCCTTTTTTCTGATTCGCCAAGTCCAAAACTTGTTCAGGAATTCCTATTGATTGATACTTGGGTATGCCATAAGCCACGATGCGTATAACCGCTGCAAGGGATCCTCTTTGCTTATAGCAGCTTATTCTTAGCCTTGCTAAGTTTGGAACAGACAGTGCAAAATCATCATCCCCATCCGTTGTCAGACGCGTTAATTCACGCTGAGCAAGTTTATACGCTTCTTCCACCAAATGCTTGGAATAATCAGGCATGACCTTTTCTTCATTTAATTGATAAATCATTTTCCCTTTTTTATAGGACAGGGGTTTGCCTGCAACAATAAAAATATCAGATGCACCCAAATCCATTGTCTGCTTTAAAATCTCTAAAAATGAAAACATTTCTATCTCCTCAATTGTCTATTACTTCCTCTAACCTCACTCGCTGACTAATTCGAAACTATTCCTTGATTAAATTACATGCGCTTCGTATCAAAATTCTAGACTCATCCAAATTGCCACATAAAATGAAAATGAAAAACATTTAACCAAGATTTTTTCTCCTCTAAATAGAAAATCAGATTTCTAGATTAGATTCTGCTACGGAATATTAAGCTTACCCAATTCCTCTCCTCAGGCTTCGACTATCCCGCCCAACTTGTATAATGTCATAGGTATGGATCATAAAAATTTCATAGTAAAACAATCGCCTTAGTTTTTTTGACCTAACTTTTTTGTATGATAATGGGATTTATTTTCCTTGAAGGGCACATAAGATTATACGTAACCCCTGTATACGCGACGAACCGCTGGAGTTCAGCGGTTTCGTCCTACCTTGTCTTGAAAACTCTGCATACATCTTGGTTAACCCATCTATATTTTTCATAATACCCTCACTCACTTCACTTAATATCACATCATAGCCAAAACCATATTTCAAAAAATATAAATGAGCAAAAAATTGCAGCAAGCTTTCTGATACGCTTATAAACACTTGTATTTTTTTGCATATTTTACACTAAAACTTTTATTTTTGTACTAATAAATACATAATTACCCATTTTTTACTAAAATTCTAGCATAAAAAACAATTATCGTCAATAAACCCTCTAAGGGAAAATCAAACTATCGTCGTTTCAAAACTCAGATTTGAAAAAAGCAAGGATATAAAACGCCCCTTTGTTTTTTATGTCAGGCTTACCAGCATACCTGCCCATTGCCTTGTGCCCCTATAGGTTGTTTGCCAATCTCAAAATATTTCTTCTGCATACTCGTCCAACTGCGTTAAAACACTCTTAAATCCAAGACCCTGCTACTACATAGAGCAAATGATCTTATTAAGAGAGATAGGAAACAAGAAAAAGCGTACCCGTTATTATGGTACGCCTTCCTTCTCAATCCTTTAGTTTTAGAATTTCATCCAAAATCTTATGGGCAACCATTTCTTTTGTCAACAGCTCTAGTTGGATTTCTTCCTTTTTGGATATCATCGTTACAACATTTGTATCCGTTCCAAAACCACTGCCTGCGACTTTTAAATTATTGGCAACTATCATGTCAATATTCTTTTTTTCCAGCTTAATTCTGGAGTTTTCAAGCATATTTTGTGTTTCCATAGAAAAACCGCAGAGAAATTGCCCCGCCCTGCGATGCTCACCCATATACTTTAAGATATCCTGGGTTCGATCCAACTCGATGCTCATTTCTCCGTCTTTCTTTTTCATCTTATCATCTGCCACGTTTTTTGGCTTATAGTCTGCAACTGCCGCAGCTTTAATGATAATGTCATTTTCAATAAATTGCGTTTTCATTGCCTCAAACATATCAGCGGCACTCTTTATCTGAAGATAATTTATAAAGTAGGGTTTCTCTAAAGCTGTTACACCACTTACCAAAGTAACTTCTGCACCACGAAGCATAGCTGCCTTAGCTAGCTCATATCCCATTTTCCCAGTTGAATGATTTGTGATGTAGCGAACCGGATCAATACTTTCTTGAGTAGGCCCCGCAGTAATAATAATTTTTTGTCCAACGAAATCCTTTTCATATGCAATTTCACGAAGGATATGGGCAACCAAAACCTCTTCCTTGGGAAGTTTGCCTTCGCCAGTATCCTTGCAAGCCAAAATGCCGCTTTCCGGTTGAATTATCTCGTAACCGTAACCAGCCAGTTTTTTCAGATTATCTTGCACGATAGGGTTTTGATACATATTGGTATTCATACTGGGTGAAACAATTTTCTTTGCTTTACAGGCCATCACAGTTGTTGTCAGCATATCATCAGCAATACCACAGGCCAATTTTCCTATTACATTGGCAGAAGCAGGCGCAATAAGAAACACGTCTGCTTTTTTGGCCAAAGAGACATGGGCAACATGAAATTGGAAATTCCGATCGAAAGTATCTACAAGACATTTATTTCCTGTTAAAGTTTCAAAAGTTATGGGCGTAATAAAATGCGTAGCATTCTCCGTCATAATAACATGAACGTCGCACTCCAACTTTACCAGCATACTGGCTACATTTGCCATTTTGTACGCGGCAATACTCCCAGTCACACCTAAAACCACTGTTTTTCCTTTTAGTAACATAGCATACTCCTTCAGTTCCATATTTGCATACATATATATTTGTCCATATTATAACAAACAATCACAAGAAGGACTAGCCTTTTATGAAAAATAACAATTAAAATGTAAGGTGGCTGATACCATCCTTAGCAATTACTATTTGCAGACCTTCCTCTGAAAAAAAGTCACCTAAGGTATAGGCTGTGTAAGCAGTCTCATTCTCCATACTAAAATTATGCACCTCTAGTAAAATGTGATCTGAAATATAATCCCTAAATGTTATATCATGCACTTGAGCCGTTGTAGATAAATATCTGCTGATCTCTCTGTAATCCAATTCTGTCAAAACAAGATTATCGTCAAAATATACTTTTAACAACGGCGCATTCGGAGAAATCTGAACAAAACGTAAGTATGCATAATCCTCAGGAACAGGGTAAATACAGTCATTTACCAAAAGCAGGCATGCATGATCCTCTAAACCAGAAATTGTAACGGTATAAATTCGATAGCCAATCAAATTAATTACCGTTGTGGAAAACTCATCTTCCGTTTTACCTGCTTCAAAAATTTGAATGCGGTAATATCCTGGAAAAACCAAATAATACTCAGTAAATTCTGAATACTTTAGGTCAGAAACAACTTTTTTTCCGTTTATATATATATCTATAGCAGGTACAGATACTAAGGCATTAAAAAAATTCAGATAGCTATATAGTGTGATTCCTGCAATAATAGGTATTTCCATGTCTTTTACATCCGGAACAATGTTAATTTCAGGCAATATCTCTCGTATTGGCTCAAGATGTATTGCTGGTGTCAGCACCTCTTGATCAAGCTTCCAAAGCTCTTCTTCTGGTATTGGTAGAGGCAGCACCTTTCCCTCGTAAGTTTGCATTCCGGCTACATTATTTTCGCACATAGTTGCAACCTCACCTTTCTTTTTTCTTTTACAATATGGAGGGACAAATTTTTTCGTGAAAGGAAGTAAAGTAGTAGGAAATTGAGACTGTCCTTAGAAGATGATCATTTATGCACACCAAAAACATAGCTTCAAGCTAATCAAATCAATATAAAAAAGCGTATACATATGTATACGCTTTTCAGATCTTTTTAATTCGTTTAGGAAGTTTAAAGTACCAATGAAGGCGCTGCATATACTCTTGCCTTTAATTCATTATCCAACATATAAAGTCCTTTGGCATCACTACCAAATAACTCCATTTTGGTGATTAAATTATTGGCATTTGTTTCCTCTTCGCCCTGTTCTTTTACAAACCAGTCCAAGAATTGAATGGTACGATAGTCATGTACTTCTTGTGCAGCTGTATAAATAGTATGAATAGAATCTGTAACGTATTCCTCATGGGCTAAAGAAGCCTTTAAAGGATCCATCAATGATTCCATTTTTACATCAGGTTTACCAATTGCCTGAAAATCTACACGCTGGTTGTTATTTTGCAAGTATTGATAAAAGAGCATTGCATGGTCTCTTTCTTCTTGTGCCTGTACCTTATACCAATTCGCAAATCCCTCTAAACCTTTGGACTCAAAGAAGTTTGCAAAATCTAAATACAGGTAAGCAGAATAAAATTCCTTGTTAATTTGTGAATTTAAGAGTTCTATTACATTTTTATCTAACATTTTTATCCCTCCTGTTTTTTATTTTATGAAAAGATTTTATCCTTACATAGCTTTTTCATGATTTGTCGTTAGTTCCTCTTCTAAGCGTAAGGCATAAACCTTATCAATCCGCTTTTCCTCAATATTCTCTATTCGAAACAACCAATTCGCCACACGAACTTCCGGGTTTTCCCCTTCTTCAAGGATTCTCCCCAGTCGGCCAATTAAGTATCCGCCTAACGTGTCATAACTTTCCCCATCTTCAAAAGTAATATCTAACAAATCCTCCACATCAGATAAATCTGTGGTTCCATTGATGCGATATGCCTTTTCATCAATCACGCTAATATCTTCTTCCTCTTCCAAGTCATATTCATCAAAAATGTTCCCTACAATTTCTTCCAGCAAGTCCTCCATAGTGACAAGCCCTGCAGTTCCACCGTATTCATCAATGACAATTGCCATATGAACCTTATCTCTTTGCATTTCAGTAAACAATTCATCAGTCTTTTTTGAAAACGGAACAAAATAAGGTTTTTTCAAAACTTCCTTAAGATCGAAATTGTTTATATCGTGATTATCCGCAATAAAAAACTTTACAACATCCTTTACATGAAACAGACCAATAATATTATCGATATTGTCATCGTAAACTACGATGCGAGAATATTTTTCCTCAGCAATCACTTCCATTATCTCCATAATGGATGCATTTACAGGGATTGCAACAATATCCGTTCTGTGGGTAGCAATCTCTCCTACAGAGGTATTCCCCAAATCAAAAATATTGTTTATCATCTTTTTTTCCGTTTCATCTATACTGCCATTATCTCCACCAGCATCCACCATCATGCGGATTCCTTCTTCTGTAATGATTGCACGCTTTTTTTCTTCTTGCAATTTCCATAGTAAAAAGAGCAAAACCACATTCAGAATGATAGATATGGCCAAACCAATAACGGTTTCCAAAATATAATCATCCTCCAAAAAATACTAATATTTTCCGATACCATTATTCTAGTCTGAAACGGAAATAATGTCAAGGTGTGGATATTTTACTTCATTCCCAAATTTCACCTTTTTGTTTCAGTTTGTACAAAAAAACCTTGACAACCAACCCTTATCGTTGTATAATTATCACAAAATTTCATATGAATTATTTTGGTTATATAGTGAAAGGAGCTAAGGTATGGCTGAAAAAAACATCCCCCGCATTGATAGTAGATTAAGAAAGCATGTCGTAACAATGCCAGAAGAAATTTGGAGCGCCAGTGGTATTGTTATTTGGGGAAAACGCATTAAGTCGTTAATATTTTCAACCGACATTGCGATTATCCGAAACTGTAATGCCGACGCAGTTCTGGCAGTATATCCTTTTACACCTCAGCAAATTATTGCAGATGCCATTGTTTCTGCCTCCAGCATCCCCGTTTTTTGCGGCGTTGGCGGTGGTACCACCACAGGCCCACGGGTTGTTATGTTGGCTAAAGACGCTGAAGCATTGGGTGCCATGGGTGTAGTCGTAAATGCTCCCACCAGCAACTCTGTCATTCAGCATATTCATGAAATTATTGACATACCCATTATCGTCACTGTCTTAGACGCTGACAGTGATATTGACGGAAGATTAGCAGCAGGCACGAGTATACTAAACGTATCCGCTGCCGGCCGAACCACCGACGTAGTTCGTGCCATTCGCGAAAAATATCCATCTGTGCCCATTATCGCAACAGGGGGTCCTACCAGAGAGAGCATTAAGCGCACCATTGAAGCAGGTGCAAATGCCATCAGCTTTACACCTCCAACAGCAATGGATTTATTCCATGGTTTAATGAGTCGTTACCGTACAGAGCATGAGGAGCAGCAAAAAACTAAATCTCCAGAATAATACAGCTCCTTACTTAAAGTTAAATTTCAAGAGTGCCCAATTGTGGCACTCTTTTTTATTATTTTTTTGAGTTAAAACACAATTTTAAATAAACGAAACCTTGACCACATTTTACTAAGCTAGAACCCTTTTATATAGCTTGAGCCCGATAAACGTTTTAACGCAATCAGGCCCTTTAAACATCTTAATTATAAATAAAAAGCTAATCTAAAATTCAATTAGATATTATCAACTTTTCTCGTCATCCTTTTCAGGCTTATTGCAGCTGGCACTATGGGCACAACCACTACAACCGCCACCACAGTCATTTTTCATTTTATTTAAATTCTTTTGCATTTTACGCATATTGAAGTACACAAGTCCAAGTATTAAAATAATTGGAATTACCGTGGTAAAAATCGCTTCCTTATCCAATCTTTCATCTCCTTAAATTATATATATCTATCTGTAAAACGGTGAAGCAAAGCCTCCCATTCCTTCTCATCAACAATGTTTTTAGACATTTCTTCCACACGTGCCTGATCCTCAGGCTGTAAGCGGTATAGATATTTCCAGTCTAAAGGGAAACCCATGCGCCTTGCTAGCTGATATTGCTTCTGTTCCTTCTCAGGCAAAGCCAAAAAGGAATCAATATATTCCAACATTGATGATAAATCCTTATCCAAATAACCCGTTACTTCTTGTAATAAATTAATAATATGATCACTAGCAAGCTTTCCATGTGCTCGTTTGGGGTCAATATGCGCAAGCATTTGCCTGATTTCTACTAATTTATCAATATCCCTTTGCTCCTGATACATACCTGAATCCCGCAGTTCTTCCATCAAAGAACCAGTTCTTAATATAAATGTACGTAAACGAACAAAATCCGGATTCACCTCATTGATAACTTTTGCCGTTTCAATGGCATTTTCATGGGATAAGGCTTTTCCCCCCACACCAGGCATAAAATAAATGGAAAGCTCGATACCCGCTTCCTTCACCTTTTTACCGCCGATGATCTCTTCTTCTTGGGTGGCTCCCTTTGAAATCAATTGTAAAACTTTATCAGAACCTGATTCATACCCTGAATGGATACGATCCAGTCCCGCTTCTCGCAAGCTCTTAAAGTCCTCCTGAGATATCCTTGCTAAAGTATTTGCCCTGCCATAGGAGGTAATCCGCTGAATTTCCGGAAAACGTTCTCTAACATACCTGACAATCTCAATCAGCCATTCGGGGCGCAAAACCAACGTATTTGCATCCTGCAAAAAAACGGCTTGTCTATCCCCTTCTGTCAACCAAGTAAATACCATTTGATAACAAATTCTTGCATCATCAGTGGGCATAGATAAATATTCCTGCCTGATGGCCTGCATGTCATACTCACCTTGATGCAAATGCTCTAAGATTCTATCCCGATATTCCGCCATAACATCAATATCTTTTTTAACCTCATCCACAGACCGTGTATGAAATGAGCTATTCTTATATAGCATACAAAATTTACATTTATTCCAAGGACAGTTTTCCGTCACTCGAAGCAATAGGCTATTTGCCTCACTGGGTGGACGAATGGGGCCAATTTGAAATACTCCCTGTTCCATAACTTCACTCCTTTCAACAAACCAATACTCTTTCTTGCATTTTATATAATCTACCTCAAAAAAGCAAGTTGAACTTAAAAGATAACATAAAACTTGAAAAACTTCCCTAGTTTTAAATGGTGAGCCGTTCAAAACAACCCAGGCTGAGATGTATTAAAATCCATATGGAATTTAACCTTCTGCAATTTATTATGAAGAATCCAATGCTTTATAATCTCGCTTGCAATCACATAAGTAACTCCATTTTACATCTAGGTGACAAAAAAGACTCGTCAAACAAATGCTTATTATAGCATTGCAAACGAGCCTTTCACAATATATTAAAATCCCAATTTTTTCTTCTCTATCTTTTTTGTAAGTTAACTATAAACTTAATCTAGCTTTGCAAGCTCCACAGCAATTTTTGAGGCAACTCTTGCATTGTTATAAGCAAGCTGTAAATTGGAAGCAAAAGAAACACCTTCTGTCATTTCTTTAATGTGCTTCAGTAGGAATGGAGTGGTATCTTTTCCTCGAATGCCTTGCTCCTTGGCTAACACTAATGCACGCTGAATTACAGCTTCAATTTCATCAAAATCCAATTCATATTCGGCAGGAATTGGATTTGCAATTATTGCCCCACCTTCAAGATTTAAATCCCATTTTGTTTTTAAAATCTTTGCAATGAGCTCTTCATCTTTTGCATTAAAGTCAACCTTGTAACCGCTTTTTCTGCAGTAGAACGCAGGGAAATCATCTGTGTCAACGCCAACAACTGGCACGCCCATTGTTTCCAAATATTCCAATGTTAGGCCAATATCCAACAAAGATTTTGCCCCCGCACAAATTACAGCTACTGGTGTATGGGCCAGTTCCTGCAAATCCGCACTGATGTCCATGGTTTCTGTAGCACCTCTATGCACACCGCCAATACCGCCTGTGGCGAAAACCTGGATTCCTGCCATAGCAGCAATCATCATTGTTGTAGCAACCGTTGTAGCCCCAACTTTACCTGTTGCCAAGTAAACTGCAACATCACGACGGCTAACTTTACCTACATTCTCCGCCTTGCACATAAGCTCCAGCTCATCGGCAGTCAGACCAACCTTAAGCTTACCATCAATAATTGCTGTGGTGGCAGGAATTGCACCCTCACCACGAACGATTTCTTCTACCTTATGAGCAAATGCAACGTTTTCCGGATAAGGCATGCCATGGCTTAAAATTGTACTTTCCAAAGCAACAACAGGCTTATTGTTTGCAATTGCTTCTTGAATTTCGGGTGTAATGGTCAAATATTTTTCTAAACTCTTCATTTTCTTTCCTCCAATATTTTTTCAATCAAACTCACACTCATATTTGGATTTATGGTTCCTTTATAAGAAATTGCTGCGACTCCTGCCGCTAAGGCAAAATCTACCGTTTCATCTACATTGAAATCATATAACCTTGCATACAGTACAGCAGCCATAAACGCATCTCCACCGCCTGTGGCATTCACCATTTGATCTAAGGGCTTTAACGCTCGTTTTATTTTTACGCCGTCCCGATTCATATAAAAACAACCATCGGCTCCTAAGCTTACATAAACATGCTTAAGCCCTTTTTCTAAAAGCACATCTGATGCCCGCTCTAAATCAGTTTCATTTTGAATTTTTATCCCACTGATAACTTCCATCTCCATGCGGTTGGGTTTTAGTGTGTCTACCTTGCCAATAATAGGCTTTAATTTTTCCGCATAGGTACAAGAAACAGGGTCAATACAAACAGGGGTTTGGCTTCCATACACGTCAAGAATCCCCTCTAAAACTTCTTCCGGAAGGCCTGCATCACATGTAATAAATTTGGCCCCGCTGATGATGCCGGATTTTGATTTCAAAAATTCCATGCTCATGCGCTGCAACACAGACATGTCTGACATGGCAACAAACATATCGCCATTCTCATCTAAAATAGAGATATAGGTTGAAGAAGGATGCCTCTCAACCACCATGCTATGAGAAAAATCAATACCTGCAGCTGTGCATTCGTTGCGAATCTGATCCGCATAGATATCGTCTCCCAAAGCTGTAATCAGTCTTACAGGGGCACCAAGCCTTGCCAGATTTTCCGAAACATTTCTAGTGACACCACCGGCTGAAGAATTCATGTTGCCGGGATTGCTGTCCCTTAAAATAATACTCTTTTTGCTCTTACCATGGATATCCACATTCGCTGCGCCGATTCCGATAATATAATCCTGCTCCTTTAGCAAATAGCCTCGTCCCAGAATATATCCCTTCTTCTGCAAATTCGTGATGTGCACAGCCACAGAGCTACGGGTTATGTTTAGTTTTTGGGCAATTTCACTTTGCTCAATCATGGGCATATCACGGATAATTTCGTATATTTCCCGTTCTCTTTGTGTCAACTTTTCACCTTCTTTATAAATGTTTAGTTTATAAGCATATATTTATATTATTATCATTTTTTTTATTTGTCAAGTCGTTTTTTTCATATTTTCACTCATAAATCGATATATTGGTAAAAAAGCTCGGAGGTAGCATAATGAAATTATTTAAAGCAATACATATCAAAAAAAAGCATATTTTATTTGCAGTGGCGGCAGTTGCATGCATTGGGGTAGGTACCTGTGTTGTTCCCCCTGCGGCAACAAAGGTTTCCTCCATTATTTCTGCACAAAACGAGAGGAAGCTGCCCATTTACTGCGTGGAAACCGATAAACCGCAGGTATCCATCAGCTTTGATGCCGCTTGGGGCGCTGAAGACACAGACAAATTGCTGCAAATTCTTGCTGACAATGAAGTAAAGGCGACTTTCTTCCTTTGTGGCTATTGGGTAACAGATTATCCCGAAGAGGTAAAGAAAATTGCTGAGGCAGGCCACGATTTGGGTAACCATTCATCCACTCATCCTCATATGAATCAGCTTTCTTCAGAGCAAATAGCCAAAGAGCTGGCTGATTGCCATAAAGCAGTAAAGGATTTAACAGGAATCGAGATGAACCTTTTCCGTCCTCCTTTTGGCGAGTACAACAACACCGTAATCGAGACATCATTCGCCAATTCCTATTATCCAATTCAGTGGGACATAGATACACTAGAAAGAAAAACGACTGCCCAAAAATCAAGGCTTTTCAGGCAGTCGTTTATTCCGTTTTAATACGCTTTTTACACCTCTATTCTTTCTAACAAAGGTTGCTCTCCATTTAATAACATCATTGCGTAATCTGTATCTATTATCCAATCCTCAAGTTTTTCTTTTTGTAAAACAACGGGCATTCTATTATGAATATCTACCATCGAATTGTTTGCTGCTGTGGTCAAAATTACAAATCTCTTTTCATTCTTAAATTCATTCCACATCCCAGCCATATAGAGATTTTCACTTTCCGGTAGATTAAACCTAAATTTTCGCTTTGAAGCATCTTGTTTCCATTCATAAAATCCAGTAGAAGGTATTACACATCTTCGTTCCAAGAGACTCCTTTTAAATGTAGGTTTATCAATCGCTGTTTCTGCTCTTGAATTAATAATAACTCCTTTACTATGAAATTTGGGAAATCCCCAAATAAATAACTCCGGTGTTATATTTCTGCTATCCCTAAAAAGAACAGGGACATCATTAGTAGGAAAAATTTCGCCTGTCTTCATATTATTAATTACACCGTATTTATACTCTATAGCATTTACAATTCTCATTATTTCTCTATTCTCAGGATTAATAAACATCTCATAACGACCACACATGCAATACACCTCTAATATAGTGTTCACTTTTTCATTAAATCAATTCCGACAGAATGTATATTTGATATTATTTCCACTTGTTAAGAACATATATTTGTTTTATAATCCAAATAAGAACAAGTTTTCTTTTTCGGTGGTGACTATGGATAGAATAATTTTGCACTCTGATTTAAATAATTTCTATGCTTCAGTTGAATGTCTTTACAATCCTGCAATAAGGTATAAGCCTGTTGCTGTTGCCGGAGATGTAGAAAAACGCCATGGAATTATATTAGCAAAGAATTATATTGCCAAAGCATATGGAGTAAAAACGGGCGATGCTTTATGGCAGGCCAGGGATAAATGTCCCGATATCGTGTTTGTACCACCTTCTTATGATAGATATTTAAACTATTCAAAAATGGCTCGGGAAATATATTCAGATTATACCAACCAGGTTGAAAGCTTTGGGCTTGATGAATGTTGGCTTGATATTTCCAATAGTACCCAACTATTTGGAGATGGTGAAAGAGTAGCAAATGAAATACGTCAGAGAATAAAGGATGAATTAGGGGTTACTGCATCGGTGGGAGTGTCATATAATAAGATTTTTGCGAAGCTAGGTTCAGATATGAAAAAGCCTGATGCAACTACAATCATAACAAAAGCTAACTTTAAAGAAAAAGTTTGGGTTCTCCCTGCAAATGATTTGCTTTATGTTGGACGTGCGACCTTTTCTAAACTAAGGAAACTAAATGTGCATACAATCGGTGATTTAGCCGCTACCAATCCAAAGTTTTTAAAACAAGAACTTGGTATTAATGGAATTATGCTGTGGCAATTCGCAAATGGTTTGGATCAGTCTAAAGTTTCAGAAATAAACTCCTACCCTGCTATCAAGAGTATTGGTAATAGCACAACCTTACCCTATGATGTTTCAAGTGAGGAAGATGTACGGATTACATTATATATCCTTTGTGAAAGTGTAGCTGAACGCTTAAGAGACAGCGGATTCGTTGCTAATACTGTTCAGATTTGGCTAAGGGATAAAAACCTATTTTCTTGTGAACGACAAGGAAAATTGCTCTTTCCAACATGCGGCTCAAATGAGCTATTTGAGAAAACCTTCTCCATTTATAAGGTAAATAAGCCTCACTTTGCATTAAGAAGTATTGGTGTAAGGGCTTGTAATCTGTCAGTAAGTAGCCAACGTCAATTATCTTGTTTGGATGAATTTGAAATAATGGTAAAGAAAGAAAAGTTAGAAAATGCGGTTGATGATATTCGTCGGCGTTTTGGTCATTTTAGCATTCAAAGAGCAAGTATGCTAGTAAATCCAGTTCTGTCTAATCTGGATCCGAAAACCGATCATGTGATTCACCCAGTAAGTTTCTTAAAATAATTTTTAGAGGGGATTAATTTGGATAATTATGATAAGGTCTATGTCGAGGTAGTGGTTGAGTTTAATATTGATGGTAAAATGATTCCAAAATCTCTAAGATGGGATGATGGGACTGTTTATGAGATTGATAAAATTTTGGATGAAAGAAGAGCCGCCAGTTTAAAAGCAGGCGGCCAAGGGATACGATATTTATGCCAGATACACGGCAAAGAAAAATATTTGTTTTATGAAAAACCAAAATGGTTCGTAGAGGTAAAACGTTAGTCGAAAATATTAAATTTTCTACACTTCAAAACAAAGTTAATCGATATTCTATTGCTCGTTATTCGTCATATGCAAGTGCTTTATATGCTTCATCAAGTGGCTTTTTAAAAACTTTAACTAGTGATGATATATTCTCAGCAATAAAATCTATCATCTTCGGCCAGTCTTCTTGATTTGCTAAACTAACACCATCCATAGAAATAGAAATTTTGGAAGTTGTTTTATTCTCATATTCATCCCACTTTAATCTTTTACCATATTCAGACTCCAGTTTATCTTTTTGGAGATATAGAGCTTGATAGATTTTTTTATTTTCTTCCTTTGAAGATCTACCTATGTAAATTTCTGCTCTCGCACCATCTAATAATATAACAGAATTAAAGCCGATTCCTGTATGTCCGCTAGCACCATTGATCCAATTATCTTTTGTTGCAGACACATTTTGATACAACCCGGTTTTAGACACTAACTGGGGAATCGCATTGGACCAAAATGTATAGCGTAAATGGTGTCGTTCTGTTGCTTCTTCCCGAGCAATATTTTCT
>NZ_DALYUL010000024.1:42920-43283 GCF_031981185.1 Anaerotignum sp.
ATTCCGAGACGAATTTGGTATTCTTCTGTGCTAGGAGGCGGAAGGATTTGTTCAGTATCTAAAAAAATTTGTTGACCCATTTGGTAAGGAGTAACACGAATACATTTAACATCTACATTATGGCTTTGAAGCCATAAAACGGTGGAAGTGACTTCTTTTCGAAAGTTTGCCGCCACCAAAATGACACGCTGATCACTATCGCTAGTGTTGATCTTTACCTCGCCAAAATCGGAGCATTTATAAAATTCTGCAATTAATGCACCCGCATGTCCAGCATCTTTGTAGCGATCAAGGTATTTTTGATAAATATCACGTATTTCACTTTTAGAAAGACTGGCGCAGTAGGATACATATTTTAAAGCC
>NZ_DALYUL010000024.1:43293-46835 GCF_031981185.1 Anaerotignum sp.
ACTACATCCTTACCCGAATCATCCAGTTTGTTTTCAATCACTACCAATCGCCCGGACTCATCTAACGCCAACAAATCTAAACGCTCCAATGTATCTGAGAATCCATTAAATTCTTTTTGGATGATGAGTAAATTCTCCCCCAAAATTGAAGTATCTTGGTCAATCCATTCTTGAAGATGATTTCTTTCAGTAAAATTCAACTCAGAAAATGTTTTTTTACAAAGAGGTAATGCTTGGTTTTTCTCTTTATCTACAACAAACATATTGTTGCCTCTCTTTCTCAAATCTTTTTGTATCATAAATAATAAGACTTTCTCATTTTCAGCTTTTTTTACCGTAAAATTTACTTTAACTGCGTACCAATTAAGTGATTCCACTTTATAAACATATGGGGATTTTTTTATGACTTCTGTAGTCATATCTTCTTTAGCATTGAAAAATTATTATTTTTACTTAGTCAATATGCTTGCATACTTGATTAAGTTCCTAATTCTGTCAGTAATAAAATCATCAAAATTTTTCTCCAAACCATCTGTTGGGCATATTGCACTTTCAAGAATATTTTCCATTGATGTTTTAGGCAATAGAACTTTATATTTTTTTGGATCTTTATCTTTGATTTTCTGATTATCGGCATTGTTTAGAAAGCAAAAATTAGCTAAACAATTAATTTTTCTCTTATCTACACCAAGTCTTTCAAGATGCTTTTTAGGAAAAATATGATGAAATTCGTTCCTGTTAACTGTCTTAAGTACATCTCCTAATCTCACGTATGCGCCAGATATAAAGGATCTTGGTTTATTACTTGCAAGCATTAATACAAATGTTTTGGTATTTACTGAACCAACATTAAAAAGACTATCAGAAAAATACTGCGGTTCTAATTTACAGTAAAATTCTGCTATCAAAACTGTATCATCAAGTGATAATGATTTCATTAATGCTATATCTTGCCTATGTTTATCCTGAATAGCAGCATTATATCTTCTTGAAAAGTTAGATTTCCAAAACCATTTTATTAGTTGCTTTCTTTGGTTATCGTTATAAGTCATACCACCAACTTTGTCTGTAGCAAAAAATGCAGAAAGTGATACAATCATAGATGGGTATGGAAGCCATTCAAGCGAATTTACATTTAACTGGTCTTTAAGAAATTCAATAGCGCCTTTAATTCCATTTTTAATTTTGGGAAAATTAATTCTGACATCCTCGCCTGTTAAGTTCATAATAACAGAAGGCGATGTTTCACCTTTAATTATTCCGCTACAACATTTTAATTGTAAGTCTTTGTCTAAAGCAAGGTTTCCGAATCCATAAGGTTTTAATTCTTCTGACAATTCATAAAACTCTTCTTGCAAATCGAAATCAGAACTCCAGCTCCAGGCTGTTAATAACTGATAAGTATTTAAAGGAGTTCCTGCTCTATTTATACGTTCAAATACTATAGCAATACTTTCTTTACTATCTGTTTCGAATTCTTGAACAGGTAAAGTATATTCTTGAAACATCTGCTGCACTTTTAAAATCACATCTCTTTTCCCTTGGTCTAGTTTGCTAACCTCAGCATAGAATTTACCTGCATCAAACATAACTCCTACAGGAAAATGTTTGCTAATTACTACATCAGCGCTTGCTAGTGCTACAAATTTGCTTTCTTGAATATCGTCACATGCATCAAAATCAAAATAAATGTCAAGCCATTCATAATTATTGGATGGCATCAATTCAGTCTGAAACGCACTAAATAAAGAAGTTATTCTTTGCTGTCCATCTAGAACATAATAAACTGGATGTTCCTTTCTTGGTTCTGGAATCATGAAATTCCCGAGATCTTTTTCAGATTCTAAACGTGTAGTTGTTTTCCATAAAAACACTGTCCCAATTGGAAAATTCTTATATATACTATCAAGTAAAAAACTAACTTGTTGCGGTGTCCATACCCAGTCTCTTTGAAAAGCAGGTATTCTAATCTCACCTGATATAACTCTTTCTATTATTTTTCTTATTGTTAATGATTCTGCCATACCTTTCTCCTTTAATATTTATTTTTTAGCTACAAACTTATTATAAATTCCCATTATGGTACAACCGTGTACCCCTCAATCTGGTTACGCTATGTTAACATACGCGAAATCCACAAACTTATAATTGATAGAACTTTTAAAACGGCAATTCCTCTTCAGTATCCAATTGTCCTGCTGGAGGGACTTCTTCAGACTCTTGCCAATTATCAGCTACCGTTTTCCACTGAACAGTTCGTTGTCCCTCAGTCCACACATCCCAATATTCAGGATCATTGGATTGAGGTCTAGATTGTTCTTTCAGGAAGTTCATCTTAACCATAACTGGCAATTCTGATGCCCAACCAAGTAAAATTGCATTTCTGGACGGCAACGAAGGTAATTCGCGAAGCAAACCTCGTAAAGTATCTGGAACGAACTTGCTAACAAGCTCCTGATCCCGATCATTAGAAATGCGATGCAGCAGAAAACTATTGCATTGCGATAAAACAGTGGGTGAAAGTTCACTAGGTCTTTGAGAAGAGAGAATCAAACCAAGCCCAAATTTTCGGCCCTCTCGTGCAATTTTCTCAAATACCTTTGAACACATTTCTGATGCATTACCGTTTTCACTATCTGTATTGTAACGCTTTATAAATGTATGAGCTTCCTCCATTACGAGAGTTGTCGGAATAGTCTGTCCATCATTTATTTTTCTGTATCTTTGTAACGATTCAAGTGTCATTCGAGCTAATACGGATGTAATAATATGCGTCAGCTCTGCAGGGATAAGGGACAAGTCTACAATCACTATCGAGCCTTCTGTGCAGTTGCTAGGGCAAATATATTTATCCATCCACTGATCGAGAGTGATTTGTTCATTGGTACTAATTACTGGTTTCAACTTTGCATCAGAAAGCAGTGTTTTTACCCGCATCAGCATTGTTTCAACATAGACGGAAGTGTTCATTAACTCAGCGTTTGCTTCAATACTTCTCAAAAGGGTGTCCCCAGAAAAAGGTCGCGGAACATCCGCATCTATCGGTAATACATCTTGGTCATTCCCTCCAAAAGCCTGATGTGCAGAACGGGTAAAAGACAGCAAGTTGTGTACTTCGGTTCGCGTAAAATCCATATGTGAGTATGGTGCATTTCTTGCTGTAATTAGACCATCTAGTGCATCCCTGAACTGCTGCAATGCTTGCTTTTGGGGCTGACTGAAAGAAGCATCATCCTCTAATTCACCACGCCATTTTGATATTTTTTCATAGAACGCCTTTGGTTGAGGGAATCTCCCCCAAGGACTACCTGATTGGAACTCCAAACCGATTGTTCCAACAAGTGTTCTTAAAAAACGACGCATCGAATAGCATCTGGGTTCTCTATAGTCAATTTGCCCGTCACGAACTGTTCGCAGTGCTTGAACAAGTGTAGGCTTTTGTGCCTTACTACTGGCCTGTGTAAATGCTACCCATTCTGAAGTATTCCAAAGCCATATAGGAACCTCTAATTGTTCAATTCCACGTTCATCATCTTTTTCCA
>NZ_DALYUL010000024.1:46845-51683 GCF_031981185.1 Anaerotignum sp.
ATTTGGTAGGTCAGAAAAAGCCTTAATGTATTCTCCATTAGGATCAAGAATGATAAAACGAGTATTGGCTGATGCAGTCTTACCACGCTGTTGGGTTATTTCTCTTTGAGCAGCTTCAATTGACCACCGTACAAGACCAGCCACGGAGCAGGACTTACCACTACCAGTATTACCAAGAACCGCCAAATGACGACCAAACAACCTATCAGGATCAACAGATACCGTTGCATTTCCTGCTAAATGGCTGATTCCAATATTAACACGCCTGTTAGAACCTGATTCCACAATTGATCTCAGCTGATCTTGACTTGGTAATAACACAGGATCACCAACCGTAGGAAATACATCTATGCCCCGAGAAAACATATAACATGGTTGTTTCGTTAAAATATTTATTTTTTCTCGCAGAATACCCAAAGGAGTTAGACTCATTTTACGAAGTGGATAGGGCAGATCAATAATGCCAAAATCTTGAATACCACGGCGTTTTGGATACTGAGATCGTTCAATAGTAATCCATTCGATTTGCGCTACAAGAAAACCACCCTCACAGGATACCAGCACATAGCTATTTATTCGCGGGAAAGGGCGTGGCACACCTGAATTCAGAGCAACATCATTTGGAGCTTCCAAATCAAGCATAACTTTAATTTCATCTGGAGAGACAAAATCCACACTGCCGATTTGCATAGACTCAACATTCGCTATTGGAGTAATCATTCTTCAAAATCTCCACCTTTCTTCGATGGTTTAGATGGTTGATCGTAACGTTGCCGCAACAAATCGGCCATTCTAATTGTAGTGCGATCAATAGCAGGTTTAGGAAGATAATAATCAACAAGAGCATCCAAACTTGCAATATCCTTGCCTATAATAAGGGAAATCTGGTTGAAACGCCCCCATTCGTTAAATATTTTTTCTATACGCCCCGCTGGGTCATCATAAGCTATAACAACCAAGTGTGTTGATGGGATTGTCAACATATCTCGGATAATTCGATTTATATGGTCATCCCCAAAGCTATATCCGTATGTAACTAAGGTACTATTGGGACGGCATAAAGCAGCTGCAAAATCCCTAAAAAGTTCCACATATGGATATTCCGCAGTTTCTTTGTCTTTAGATGCATTTGGATAAATCATTATTTTTGAAGCGTCTGCATTAATACTAGCAACTTTTAAAAACGGTTCAATATTTTTGGCACCAAACGGCAGCCCAATTCGGCGAATTATATTGTTACAGTTAACCCAATCAATAGAGCCATGCAATTTTGTATACCGAGCAACCCCTTCGAGGTATCGTGGTTCACCACGAATTCCCGGAGGATTGTAATGCATATCTATATCCATTCTGGAAGAACGGAAAATTGGAGTTAATGCTCCAACAAATCGATCAATCAAACGTAGACCAGCGATATCTGAACCCGCTTCAATCAAACGATCATAGTTTGTAGTAAATATGTTGAGTCGATCCCGTGTGCCAGTACGACTTGCAAAGCTCATAAGGAACAGTACCAACTTGTTGAATGCACTGTTGCGCTTGCCCTCAGTAGCTGATGCGATAGCATTTTCAATAGCAGAAATATTATCCGCGAAAGCCCCAATCAGCATTTCTGTCTCGGCTTTGAGTTCATTATAATTAGCTTCGTCACCAACAATGTTCAGACCGCGAAGAAGCTCGTTCATCACACGAATGTAATCTTCTATATTTGGCTTACTGCCACGCCCCATTTGAATTGCACTCTCCGTTGCTTTCTTTACAATTTGATCTTTATAATAAGTCTTCAATTCAGGATTTCCCATTCCATTACCAGAATTGCCGGTGGCCGCAAATTGAATCGACGAGGTCAGGCCGCTACCCAAGAGCAGTGAAAGATGTTCTGATTGAAACAAAGAAGTCAGCCATGGTTCAATTCGACCACGCAGATCCTCTTCAGAAAACTGATTGTCGGCAATCCATTTTGCTGATTGACCGCCATCAAGTTCAAAAGTTTTTTGGTCATCCTTTATTTGGGAACAATGAAAACAAAGGGGGGCCTTGTCTTCTCGTACTTTAATTACATTTTTTGACACAGTGCCAGTATCCATTTTCCTTCCTCCTGTAACTTGTCACTTCTTAACTATCTTCACTACTCCTATGATAACTGATTTGTGAATAGAATAATTAACATCACATTTTTGCTATCAAGTGTATCATATAAAGCAAAATCTCTATAACCATAATTATACACATTTGGACATTATTTACCAGTATTTTTACAATTTTAGTAAGCTTATATCCCTTATTTGTTTTCGATAAGATACATTTCACTAGAATCTATAAAGCCATAAATTCAAATGGGTTTAAATAGCTAGTACGAAACAAAATAAAAGAGTCAGGACTAATGCCAGACTCTTTTGTATATAAATTTCAACGCATTAACTATGCAAATATATTTTATTATTTAGTGAATTTAATAGTTGCTTCTTTTGTTTCAAATGATTCAGAATAATCATCGCTATTATAAACATAGAAAGAAATCCGAACCTCTTTTATTTTGGTAATCCCTACGCTATCCAAATCCTTCTGGTATATTCTTAAGTCATCTGTAACCTCGGCTGTTGGAACAAGATTAGTATAGTAAAAGGGCTCTAACAGCTTGTCATTAACATAAATCTTATTAAGGCCAACCCCATAATTCATGGATGTGGTATTCTTTAACTTAAAATTCAATACATAGCTATCATCTGAATTTCCATTTTTCTTAACCATATCAATACATCGAATTTTCACACCATTCTCGTCAATAATCTCTTTATTAATTCTTACGGTGGAGTTATCCTCTGGTGCTTTTGTTGTTGTGGAGGGTTCTTTCACAACCTCTTTTGTTTCCTCTTTTTGTAGCCCTTCATCAGTGTTGGTTAGTGTAACCGTTTTAGCTACGCTATCCCATTTAACTTCTTTTCCAACCGCTTCAGCAACCGCTCTTACTGGCAAATAAGTTGTGCCTTCGTATGTAAAAGGCTCCTTATCGGTTTTTAATTCCTTTTCGCCAACTAACACCTTAATATTGTTATAGTTTACCGAAATCACGGCATCGGCGACTTTAGCGAAAGCTGAAGGCGCTGCACCAATTAGTAATGTAGCTACCATAGCGCCCATTACAACATCTTTTACTCTTTGCATTTTCATAAATAGTTCCCCCTTAAAATAATAAATACTAGTATAAATTACCATAAATTGTAGATATTTGCAATAAAAAAAAGGGAGGTCCAAACCTCCCACTATTATATGCTTCTTATTTTTGTTTTTTCTCTAGTACTGGTATTTTACCCTTACTACCAACCTTCAAGCCTAAAAGCTCTGCAACATCCCTGGTTTTGATATATGTTGTTCCATCCTTGCGGATCATATCAGCTTCACATTCTTTTCCATTTACAATAATTTTTTCTCGCTTAACCACTTCATCATCCTCCTTAAATTCATCCGGCACCTTTACCACCCAATAAAACTTCACCTGACTTTTGAATAAATTGTAATCTGCATTTGTCTGCGCTGGTTTATTGGACCAGGGATCATTGATTTGCACCTTTCCCCCTTCCATGCTGTACCACAACACATAATGACCACTGGTTGTCCAATTCCCCTTGCCCATGCAAGCGATAACTAAATCACCGTTTTCTATGGATTTCTTTGCTAAGTCGTGATACTTGGAAGCAGGAGAGCCGTAAATATTTGCACTGTTTAGCATGGTAATGTCAATACCATACGCCGCTCCCTGGGGCTTGAAATAGGAATAATATGTACCCTGCCCTTTGGCCTTATATCCTCGCTGCTTTGACCATTCCGCTGTAGTAATGGGAGTAACATTCTTGTCGGCCAGCGTTGCAATGACCATAGCCGCACAAGTAATACCGCACCCCTCTGCCTTAATCGTAGTCTTTTCACCCGGTGCAGAATAATCATGACTTGCCCATTTAGGATCATTCTGCATATATAAAATTGGTTTCATTATTCCTCACCTCCGCTGTTTTTCTGATACTGGGTACCAAAGTAAAAGGCAATCACCACACTGAAAATCGTTAAAAACTGCTCTCCGCTAATCCGTCCAATGATGGCCAAATAAGAAAATACCACCGTCAGCAGTATTGTGACAATAGATTTCACTGTCAAAAGATTCTGAATGGTTACCTTTGTGCTTTCCCTTAAGATTGCCGCTCCTTGTAGTAACTCAACTTGCACTTTGTTCGTCTCGTTTTCTTTCATTCTCCGATTCCTCCCGTCTCAATCTACTTTCTTGCCGCTTCTCCGCTTGTTTGTCCTGCCTATCTGCCCAGCGGTTAAATATGGTCATAACTCCACAAATGCCCAGCTCCGTACCAAATACCGTCAAGGCATTCCCTACAATGGTGGAAACGTCCACGCCAAAGCAAGCCAACACCATGCCGGCAACCACCACCGCTACACAGAAAAGCAAAGACAAAACCACAATGGTTGTCATGGTATCATCATTAATCCGCAGACGTCTGCGTTTTTCCTTCAAGGCAACCAACCCCCACTCAGCAGATACCCGACCACCGCACCCACTACAACAGTAATCACTCGCTCTACGATACTATCCCAACGTTTCGCTGGTTTCTCCGCCAGGGTTTTCACATCCGCTTTAATCTCCCCCACGTCCTCTTTTATGTATTCCTGCTCTTTCTGCATTACAGAAAAAGAGTTGGTGAGCTGTTCCAGATTGTCCTGGCGTTTCTCCATGGAATCCAATCTATATTTATTGCTCTTACTCCGCTGGTCAACCTCAATCAGCTTTTCTGAAATTTCATCCTGATTCATAAATTTGCCCCCTTATACTC
>NZ_DALYUL010000025.1:0-32335 GCF_031981185.1 Anaerotignum sp.
AATAGTGGACTGAAGGAAAGTCCCAGCAAAATTGCTGCGTTTATTGATAAAGCGACAGAAGCAGTATCGAAAGATTTTTATTAATGTGCCATTTCATGATGATAACTGGTAAAATTTACTATTTCGTAAGAGTAAAGAGCGTTTGTTTGGAATTGTGAAACGTTTAAAAAAACAAATTTAGAAATATACCCTGCCGCCAAGACCCCACCAGCTTTAGCTGGCATCTTTATTGACCGTTTAATGCACGTTGAGACGGTTATACTTCTTTCTCACAAAATGCAGACACACATATCAACGTGAAAGTGGAGATTGGCGGGGGTGTCGGGAAAATCCCGGTGGTTTTGTATGACGTTCTCAACGTAGTAGAAGAATTGGAGTATTCCATCGTTCTGTAACGCCAGAAAGGGTAGAGTCAATTAAAGATGAGCTGAAACACTTTGAAAAAATATATTAAATAGTAAAAGCTGCAACTCTTTAAAAATAGAGAATTGCAGCTTTTATGTCCTATAATAGATTTGAATTGCTGTTTATTTCTTAGAAGTACCACTTATTTATTTATATTTGTTGACCACATTAACCATATTTTCACAGATGAACTGCTTTGATTTTTTGATGTGAAAAAGTTTACTGTTACTCTGTCGAAATTAGCTTAGGAAAATATCAATCCTATTTTAGGATTTTCTGAGGGATTAAACAACTAAATATTAAAATCTAAGGAGCTCTTGTTCGGTAAGATAATTACTGAACAGGAGCTTTTTATATCTGCATTTATCCAAAAGCGAAAGGAGGATTACTATGAAAGAGTATTCAAACAATGATGGTGTTGATAGATCATACCATATATGTTAAAGCTTATCTAGAGTCCTTGCAAGGATACTCTGGAGCGTGGTAGAGACGCAGACAATCTCGAACCGGGCTGTTTTAAAATTGTATTATTATTGAGTTTACCACTATACATTTTATGTTAGGATAGTATTGTAAGTTTCAAGTCATCTTTTAATTATCAATATCATGTGCTTTCATCTTGTCTAATTCCGATTTTTGCTTCTTTTTGTACTTTTCTCTGCTGGTAATCCATCCTTCAAATAGGAAAAGATTCAAAACAAAAAATACAAAGGAGGATGTACCGTTAAAGGCGATCAGTCCAGTAGCCAAAATATATATACTGGCTGCCAACGCCAACAGAGGGATGATGCCACCCCAAATCGGATTTTTTAGTTTGGCGCAGAAGATTTCAACGGCCCAACATATAGCAGTAATTCCAATGCTGACAATAAGTTTTATACTCATAAAAATCATCTTTCCTTTTCTTTTTTATATTTTTCAATAATAATTTTTGCTATTTCTAAATCAATTCGCGAGTCAACGGCTAAACCTTTAATAAAGGTTTGAAAAGGTTCTTCTTCCTGCTGGTCGCTCATTTGGATTTTTTGAATTAGTCTATCCAGACGTAATCGCACAGTAGGGTAAGAAACTTCATAAAGATTCGCAATCTCTTTTAGAGAACCCGATTTTAAAATAAAATTTTTAAGAAAGGTAGCATCTTCTTGCTCTAATGCAAGTATCCATTGTGGAATTTTATCAATATCCAATTTATATCTCCTTTCATATTTACTTTAATAATATTAATTATATACTAAATATTATTAAAGTCAATACAAAGATTACAAAGATTATCTACAAACTTATACTATCAAAATTTAATTGTATAACTTAATGGATGATTGGAAAATCCCTTTCTATCATTATCATAGCAAATATGCTAAAGCTCTTTTAGTATCCTATTCCAAGACTGAAAAAAATAGCTTAAAATGCAGATAGAATTATAACTATTGAAAATGGAACTTTAAAAAACAATAAAAAGCAACAAAAAACATAAGGGATTTTATTATGAGTAACCCAAAGAACATCATTATTAAATACCTACAATTATACAACATCTAAATAAGAGCCCTGGTAGGAGGTGCATAATCACCAACTACCAGGACTCTTTTAAATACGGACAATTTTTGAGTTTGATTTACAATTCAATAATTCCAAGTTGCTTGGCCTCAATCACCGCATCTGCCGCTGTATTTACCCCCAGTTTCTGATAGATGATTTTCGTGTGTGAACGGATGGTGTTGAGAGATAGTCCGGTTATTTTTACAATCTCTGCGTTCTTATAGCTTTGAGCAAGCAATGTAAGAATGTATTTCTGCTGCTTCGAAAGTTTAATTGGCTTCACATTTAAACCCGCAGTAATACCTACATGGTTTTTGGAGACTTCATAGGTTTTCAAAGTTTACCAACGGTATGCTCCCTCCCTTTTTTTTCGTAAACAACATATATATGCTCACATAAAAATGAGGTTTTTGGAACGTAAAAAATTTTGAAAACTTCACATCGATGTGATTTTACTTTAAAAACCAGCATGTTAAGATAGCCTAATAAATGCCAGCCAGAATTTTGGTTAGAACAAGGCACATTAGCGGGAAAGGAGGAAAAATAGTATGGAATATTATGTTGGAGCCATCGCAGCATTTGCATTTAATTATGCGCCGGCTCAGTTTGTTCTGTGTAACGGACAGTCGCTGTTGATTTCCAAACAGCAGCAGTTGTATGCGCTCATCGGAAAAAAATTGGTGGAGATGAGACATCTTTTAAGGTACCGGATCTTTCGGATGCGGCTATGATTCCTGGCACAGCCTATTATATCGCCACAGATGGAATTTGCCCCCAATTTGACTAAAACTTAGCGCACGATTATTTATTAAGTGATCGAGATACGCTAAGTAACTAAAAAATATTATACGAGGAGAATAAGATATGGATGATAGTTACATGGGTCAAATTACTCAGTTTGCCTTTGATTTTGTGCCATATGGATTTTTGCTGTGTGATGGCGCGACGCTACAATTTGCCGAACACATTGCGTTGTTTGATATAATTGGAACAGCCTACGGAGGGGATGGCATAACGACTTTTAAATTGCCTGATTTGACAAAAGCAACAGCTTTTCCGAGTATGAAATATTATATCAGCACAGTAGGAGTTTATCCGGCAGAAGGGTAAATAATTAAAATTCCAGAGGAGGAGTGAGAAATATATGAATTTTTTTATCGGCACTATTTATTTGTTCCCATACGGAAGAACACCAATGAACTTTCTCCCGTGCAACGGAATGCTGATGCAAATTAGAATGAACACGGCACTATTTTCATTGATTGGAACAACCTACGGCGGCGACGGCGTCAACACCTTTGCACTACCAAATATGCAGGGTCTGGAACCGATGCCAGGGGTACAATATTACATTGAAGTCGCGGGTCTGTATCCGTTAAGGTCCTGAGAGGAGGATACATCATATGGCAAGCGGAAATTATAATTACGCATTGAATAAATCCGTGACGACAAGCTCGTATATACTGCCCTACATACCAGAGAGAGCAGTCAATGGCACACTTTCGGGTCCAGCAGATCGCTGGACGAGTGGATTTTGGAAATTTGAAGATGAAAAGTTGTTGTATAAAGTGGATTTTGGCGCATCGTACTACATTAGTCGATACGTCATAAAAAGTGTCTGTGAGCTCCCTACAGGAAGCAGCGATAAGTGGCCGGATAATTATGAAAATATATCTGTTGCAGTGGTTTATAGTACAGATAACGAAAATTGGGTTGAACTAGGTGAATATACGTCTATTGAAAATACAATTGACCGCGAGTTTAATTCGGTTTCCTATGTTTTGATTCCGGGTTATACGGATGAAACGGAATACAAATATTATTATACTGTAACAATCACGAAAGCTGGAGATTTCACGGAGTTGGAGTGCAACGCGCTAATCAATGGTTTAAAATTTGGAGTTACTCCATATGCTCAATCGGGAGATCGCTATATTGAAATCACAGGCATAATTGATAACGGTGGCACTGCACATTCAGGTAACTGCTTGCACTGCCCAATTATGTTGAAAGATAACAATGCTAAATCAAAAAAACCACAGGCCTAAAGCTGTGGTTAAGATGATAAATTTTAATTTTTTCGGCTTTTCTTAGCAAAGAGGATTCTCTGTACTTTAGTGGAGTAACACCGTATTGTTTCTTAAATGCTGCACAGAAATTGCTAGGACTGGAATAACCACTATCATAAGCGATTTCATTGATCATATTATCTGTATTTATAATTAAATCACATTGCCTGTTTTGTATCTACTCTATTTTATGATAAATATGGAACTCTCTCTCAATATAAATCGACATTTAGATCAGTTTATCTGTATTCAACTAAGTATGTCATGCTTTTCTGCGTATAAGTTCGTAATCCTTTTGCACATCATTGAAAAAGCATGTACTTCTTCCTCTGTTAATGCTTCCTCAATTAGGTTCATAATTTCAGTTCCAAAATCCTCAACGCGATTCAAAAACGATTGCCCCTCCTTGGTAAGCACAATATTATAAGAGCGGCGATCATTTGTCTGCCTTTCCTGAATAATATATTTTTTTTCCAGCAAACGCTTTGTTAATTTTGAAATGCCAGATTGTGAGATGCCTCTCATTTGGGCAAGTTCTTTCGTGGTTTTCGCTCCCTGCTTATTCAATGTATCCAGTATATAGTATTGTGCTGTCGAAACGCTCTCAACATTGAACCGATTTGAATCTGATACAATCATGCATTGAAAGGGCACATAACTTTCCTCTAATTCTTTGATAGCCATTAAACTAACCTCCTATTTATTTTCAATGTATTTTACTAGGTGCTTTCCAGTTAAAGAATCTGGACAATTGATTAAATCCTTCGGCAATCCTGTAAACATAATTTTACCACCATTCTGCCCTGCATAGGGGCCTATGTCAATAATCCAATCTGCTTGACAGATAATATCTAAATTGTGTTCTATGACAATAAGAGTGGAATTTTGTTCTACAAGGCGATTCATTACACGAATCAACTGTTTGATATCAGCCATATGCAAACCCGTTGACGGTTCGTCCAAAACATAAATCTGACCACCGTTTTCAAGTTCGGAAGCAAGTTTAATTCGCTGTAACTCACCACCTGAAAGCGTGCTTAATGGTTGTCCTAAAGAAACATAAGTGATACCCACGTCTGAAAGTCGTTTTAAAACCGTTACGATTTCTTTTTCTTGAAAAAATTCTAAGGCTTCTGTGACCGTCATTTTAAGAACATCGGCAATGTTTTTCCCTCTTAGCTGATAGGCAAGCACTTCGTCCGTATACCGATTTCCGTGACACTCCTCACATACCGTAACGATTGTGTCCATAAACGCCAAATCTGTATAAGTAACGCCTAGACCTTTGCAGGCAGGACAAGCACCCTGTGAATTGAAACTGAATAGGGAGGCGCTTACACCATTTTTTTTCGCAAATAATTTTCTGATGATGTCAAAGATACCTGTAAAGGTCGCAATGTTGGAACGTTTTGACGCTTGGATTCCTTTCTGGTCAATAAAAACAGTTTCTGGATATAACCGTGGCAATACCCCATTAATTAGCGTACTTTTTCCTGAACCGGCAACCCTGGTTACAACAGTCATTACTCCTTTTGGTATTTCAACAGAAAGGTTCTTTAAATTATGCATGGTTGCATTTTGAATAGAAAGCCAGCCTTTCGGGGCACGAGTAACAGGTTTTAGTTCAGGGCAGTAGGATAAGTATTTTCCTGTGAGAGTACCCGCTGTTTTCAGCCCATCTAAATTTCCTTGGTATACAACTTTCCCGCCATCGGTTCCCGTACCCGGCCCCATATCAATAATATGGTCTGCAATTTTTATCATGTCTGGATCATGCTCTACAATCAAAACAGTGTTCCCCTTGTCACGCAACGACCTCATAAGTTCATTGATTTTGCTTATGTCATGAGGGTGAAGCCCTATACTTGGTTCGTCAAAAATATAAGTAAGGTCAGTCAAGCTACTGCCAAGTTGGTTAACCATTTTAATTCTTTGTGACTCCCCGCCTGAAAGTGTAGCTGTTTCTCTACTTAAACTTAAATAGCCCAGTCCTATAGATATCATGTGCTGAATTCGATTCACAAGTTCAGAAACAATTGTAGTGGCTATAGGAGCATGAAGGAACCTGACAAAATCCAAAAGATCATTTATTTGCATATCTGCACATTCCGCAATATTTTTACCGTTCACTTTACAAGATAACACTTTATCATTTAAACGTGTTCCGTGACAGTGGGGACAATCCTGTTTTACAACAAAACGCTCAATTTCTTTTCCATACCTGACCTTTTCGCCATCTTCTTTTTTTAGAAAGCTCCGCTCAATACGTGGAATCAGCCCCTCATACAAGGAGGTTTTATGCCATTCGGGTGATGGGTTTTTAACCTTGATTCCGTCAGCGTAAAGTAGCAGCTCCAATTCCTCGGCAGAATAGTCTTTCAATTTTTTATTGTTGTCAAAAAAGCCTGAATGAATATAGCGGGTTAAACGCCAACCGCCGGGTTCAAAAGTTGGAAACCGGATAGCTCCCTCATTTAAGGATTTATTTTTATCTAACAGTCTTCCAATATCAATGGTTTCAATTTTTCCTAAGCCCTCGCAATGTTCGCACATTCCAGATGGATTGTTGAATGAAAATACATCGGAATAACCTACAAATGGTTCTCCAATTCGGGAAAACAGTAAACGTAGTACAGAATAAATATCTGTAATTGTCCCGACCGTTGAACGGGCATTGCCCCCTAATCGTTTTTGATTGATAATAAAGGCTACGGACAAATTTTCGATGGTGTCCACATCGGGTTTTCCGTAATGTGGCATACGGTGACGGATAAAACTGGTGTAGGTTTCATTTAATTGTCTTTGGGATTCTGCTGCTATTGTATCAAATACCAAAGATGATTTTCCTGAACCGGAAACACCTGTAAAAACCGTAATTTCTTTTTTGGGTATCAGAACATTTATGTTTTTTAGATTTCGTTCCCTTGCACCTGATACTAGAATATAATTATTTTTAGTCATGTTTTTTCCTTTCTATATATATGATTGGGTAAATATATGAGTGGGTTAATTATATTCTATCACTATTTTTGTTAATTTACAAAATAAAATTCTGTGGAAAAATTGGCATAACAACTTCTTTATGATGACTGTACAACCTTAATATTTTAAAAAAATATCGGCGGAAGAACTTGTTTACGATATACGTTAAGCGTAATACCAAAAGCAAAGTTTTTAATTCATCAATCCTGTTGCCAGGACTGATGATGTTTTTACAAAAAAATTGTATTCACCCCAAATGATCTTTAATATGCAACAAGGGCAGTTGACTTGGTTTTTAACAAAAAATTTCGTCAATAGCATTACAGAGAACTTGATAAAGCACTTAACTAATTTTCCTGCTTCCTAAAGCGAACCAACAGAAATTGTTGCAAAAAGCATCAAGAAAAAGGGACTATAATTTTCTGGTTTATTTGTTTATTGTGAAAAAAAGGGGGAAGCGTTAAAGGGATTGGTGATTATGCCAGTGAAAGAAGCTATCTTAATTGCCATTGCTGGACTTATTGTGGGCAGAATAGTAGTAAAAAAAGGTGATCTATCAGAAAGCAAACTAGCGGAGTATCGGCGTCAAAAGATTAGATAATGATGGAGCTGGCATTCAGGCGTGGGAGAAGTTTTTAAATCTATTATATGAACAAGATGAAATTGTCTTGGGTATTTCCCCCACACTTAATAAAAATAAGCAGAGGGAAGTTAAATACCCTCTGCTTGTAAAGCTTCTACTTTATACAACGAATAGTTTATAATCTATCTAGCATTTCAAAACTTAATGTTTGAAACACCGTACAATATTTTTGAAATGCGTCTTGCCCTATAATATAAATATTTGGCATATAGGACATTCTTTTTTTCGAATATAAAATTCGCTCTAGTCCATTATCAATGGCGGTATGGTTGCTTAACGCTACATCCACTTTTCTGCTATTTGCCTCACGAATAAAATAATCTAGGGATTTTAGATACTGTGTAACTCCGTTCTTATTCCATGGAGGAGTAGTGCCGCCCCATAGTGCTGCCATATGCGCTTCGCCAGCTTCTTTTACTGGAAATATAAAGCTTAAGCACCCGGGAGTATGACCAGGAGTGTCGTAAACATATATTGTCTTATCTCCGAGAGTTATAGTGTCTCCATCTTGTATATAAGTATCAATTTGATAATCTTTCCACGTTTCAGGGCGTTCCGGTTTTGTTGGATACTCTTTCCAAAAAATATCATCCACTTCAGAAAGATATGTTTCTGCATTATATGTTTCTACAAAATACTTTCCGCAACCAGTATGATCAACATGTCCGTGTGTTAAGACTAATTTCTTTATTGTATCTGGATTCCAACCTACAGATTTAATCGCATCCACTATCGCATCAAAAGCTTTTTTTGATGGCCAAATAGCTTCGATCACTATCAGTCCATCATTGGTTTTTAATACGAAACAATTGGTTTCTTTTTGTGCAATAATTAGTAAATCATCAAAAATGAGAGCATGGGTGAAAAATGACATGTCCTCCATTGCTTTAATGGTTTCTTTTGTGATGATTGGTTTGTTTAATCTATTCATCCTTAAATACTCCTCTGTACAATTTATTTTACAGTCGCACAGAGGTTAAACGATTCTTTGGGTGCATTCCTAAATATATTTTCATGATTCACCTCCCGGCACCTATATTTATTTACTGTTATTTAAAATACTCTATTCATCAACAAAAATTATACTTTGTGATAATGGAGATTATCTTTGCTACTGATTACAATGCAATTGCTTTTTAACATTATACTGCAAAAGAATTCAAAAAGAAAGGAATCCTTATATAGTCATTGGCGGACTAGCCCTTTTATCGGTGCTAGCCATAGGCCACCTGCAAGAAATGAGATGTAGGAAGCAAAATCGATGAAAATTAGCGAAGTATTGCAAAATTTTTTACACGGATTGAAGAGGTGGACTTATGTGGTCATGCTACAATTGCCACTTTCTATGCAATGTCAAGTCTACATTTATTAAAACAAGGTAAGTATAAGCAAGAAACTTTGAACATCAGTACTTCCCAGATTACAGCAGATTTGTTGGTTCAAGTTATATCAACAGCTTCGGGATATTATGGTTCCTGTAAGAAGCGTAGAGATTTCAGAGGAGATCAGACCTGATACGAAAAAAGTAAAAGAAATGAGCCAGAAGTACAATACTGTTGGATACTATGTTTTTTCTTTGTAATCCTTACATGGTGCTAACGTTTATTGTAGAAACTTTGCTCCTTATATGGTATCCTGGAGGAATATGCCGCAGGAACATCAACGGATGCACTTGTTTTAATCTGTACCCCTTTGGAAAAGTTAACGAGGAACAAACTTCAAACATTTGTCTTTGAACAAGGTTATACTATGCAAAGGACATCTGAATCCGAGTATCTTTAGTTGTACAGGAAAAAGAGTTTTTAAAGTCAAGGTCGTTGGGAGAGCGATGAATTTGACTTTAACGGAAGTCTAAATATAGAATCAAAGTAACTAGTCTCAAAGGGCCCAACCAGTAACTATTTGTAAATCAACTGACCAATAAACCGATAGCTCAATTAGGGGAGAAGTATAAATACTTCAGGCAACGGTATCTGGCGAAAGAAAGGACAAATTAGCATGAATATTTTGGTTATTACAGGAAGTCCGAGAAAAAATGGAAACACAGAGATTATGGCAGGCGTATTTGCAGCGTCTGCAATAGAAGCAGGGCATCAGGTAACAGTGAGAAAATTAAGTGAAAACAAAGTTAATCCATGTATTGCCTGCAAATATTGCTTTACGCATGACGGCGTATGCGTGCAAAATGATGATATGAATGAGATATTAAAAGATTTGAATCAGGCGGACATGTTGGTACTTGCATCTCCAATTTACTGGTTTGATGTTTCTGCTCAGACGAAATGTTTTATTGATCGAATGTATGCTTTTGCAATAAAGGGGTTTCACATTAAATCGATTGCAATGCTACTCAACTCTGGTGCAGACGGAGTATATGATGCAGCCGAAGCACAGTTAAGGTCAATAGCTTCTAATTTGAATTGGGAGTTAAAAGGTATTATAAAAATACCGAATCTTCAAGAAAAGGGCAGCATAGAGGATGCTAAAGAGTTAGAACAAGTACGTGATCTTGCAAAATCACTTTAAAATGTGTCCGTGTTAGTGACTATAGGAACAGGAAAACTAATCTTTTCCTAGAAGTCAATTTTATATCAAGGGATGGCTAAGCTCAACAGGCATCATTATCACCGCCACAAGATAATTAAAAATGAAACATCATGTTTTGCAGCCCTAGTATTGGGTTTTCAGTAGGACAATAATCCTGTTATAACGCCAAAGACTGGTTCCAAATATAGATTTTACAGAGGAATTTTATTTTTTCTATTCTTGTTTTGTATGTGGTCTGAACTGAAGGCGAAAATTAAACTGCAAAACTTATTTGTAAAACATTTTAGATCAAGGAGGCAAAAGAAGTGAAGTGCCCTTATTGTAACACAGAAATGGAACTTGGTTATATTCAATGTCGTGACGGAGTTTCATGGAACAACAAAAAAAGTAAAATTGCTACATTTGCATCTTCAAGTTTAAATGCAATTAGTTTAGCATCAGATCATGGTATTTTTTCAGGATCATCTGCTGTTGCATATAACTGTCGAAAATGCAAGAAAATAATGATTGACTATAGAGAAGACAATACCGATAGGAACAGCGATTTATAACTTTATTGGATAAAGTCAAGAAAAAAAGAGAATGAAGATTTTTCAAATGATTGAATATCGGCAGAGGAGAAAAGGCTTTAAATACTTTTCTACTTTGCTGTTTTTTTGTTCAATTATATTTAATCACTTTTCATAAGTTTCTATTTAAATTTGTGGCGGACTAGCTCCTCTCAACGACTAAAGCTATAAAGTATCAAGGCTATCCTCTCAACTTTGGAGCCATAAAAAAACTATAGAGGATCTTAAGATAAAGCTGAACTGCATTGAGCTAATCAATAAAACCTATAAATACATTTTATAATTGTCTTATTGTCTGTTTTTTAACTTGTTATCATAAAAAATAAAAAAACTATTGAAGTTTCAGTAGTCCATTAATCCCATGGAACACTAGCATACTGACATCATCAGAAATTTTCTCAATTGCTATGCTTCGATTAGAATTAAACCAGTTTTGATAAACAGCCAACATCCCTGAAATAATAAAATCTGCAATTAAATTTATTTTAACTTCTTCTGCTTCCATTTGGGTTAATATAGATTCTTTTATTTTCTCCTTTAATGAAACTACAATCTTGGAAATCAAATTAGAATTGCTGTCTGTTTTTAATAGATAACCATAAAAATCTAAATCACTATTTATAATAGTTGTTAGTTTTGAAAATATTATAAACGGGTTTCTTATGTCTTCATTTACGTTAATATCTTTTAAAGCTGCTTCAAAAGTGCTAA
This sequence comes from Anaerotignum sp., assembly GCF_031981185.1. Taxonomy (GTDB): domain Bacteria; phylum Bacillota; class Clostridia; order Lachnospirales; family Anaerotignaceae; genus Chakrabartyella. The sequence goes on from NZ_DALYUL010000025.1 coordinate 11,466, forward strand.
CAATTTCATTTTCTATCTCATCAACGATCTGGTGAATTCCACTGTAGTAATTGTAAAATGTTTTTCTATTAATATCAGCTTTATCTGCAATATCCTTAATGGTAATTTGATTAATATTTTTTTCTGAAAGAAGTTCGGCAAAAGCGTTACGAATTGCTTTTTTTGTTCTAATTATTCGGCGGTCGGTTCGTTTAGATGTTGTATTCATATAATATCTCCCAATTTTATTCATTTTTATGTATTTATGTGGCATATTGGACATTTTAAGTACTAAATGTGCAATTAGTATCGCATAAGTGATATTGTGTCCATTGTTGATAGATCTCACTTGAAGTATAATACACACATGAGTAAAAAATCAAGAAATTTGAACTATTTCTATCTTTTGGAGGTGACTTTTGAAAAAAAAGATAATTTGTACATATTTTATGAGCTTTTAATTTATAGTTTTGTAGGATGGATTTATGAATTAAGCATATGTTCAGAGCTTAATTCAAAACAATTTATAAACAGAGGATTCTTGTTAGATCCATATTGGGTATGTTGGGCGATATTACAAGATATTAAGAGGCCTATCATACTTTTTTTATCTGCTGCTATTTTGTGTAGTGAAGGTGATTATCTAGCTGGATATGCTATGGAAAATTTATTTCATGTAAAATAGTGGGATTACTCTCAAATGCCCTTTCAAATACACAGGAGAGTTTGTTTGTGGGCTTTTTTATTTGGAGTAAGTAATTATTTATTTGTAAGTGTCTTATTAACTATTGAAATTGGAAGAATTTAAATTAATATCTAAAACATTTATATGATGAACTTTATGAGAAGTCAACATTCTTTTGAAGAAGTTTCAAATACTATTTTTGATAAGCAATTAATGCAAATAATAGAAAAACCTAAAAATATACAGATTAACCTAAAAGATGTTAGTGTTAATTTTACGAATCAAGAGCTTAGATTTTTATGTTTTTCCTAAATTACTCATTTTACCCTATAAGGAACTAATACAAATAATAAATTTTAAGAAATAATTATGTGAGCATATGAAAATATGTCATAAAAAGGAGAAAACATAAATGAAGAAAACAAACTTAATCGTAATACTTGCTTTTATAATTCTTTTCGTTGGATGCTCTAATGATAATACAGTTCAAACACAAAGTAAAAACGTAAATACATCAACAGTTAGTATAAAGGAATATGATACCGGTTTGGATTATTTAGGAATTGTACGAGCCAAAGATACGAAGAATTACGCTTTTTTATCAGGAGGAAAATTAGAACACATATATGTTGAGGCAGGTGAAAAAATTAAAGCAGGAGATCTTCTTGCGCAACTTGATACTTCTTCTTTAGAAATCAGTGCTAATACTGCTAGAATAAATGTCAATAGCTTGAAAAATTCATTGGAGACTGCAAAATCAGCATTAGATGCAACAGAAGTTTTACACGATAATGGTGTTATTGCTGATAAAGATTGGGAAGCTCAAGAAAGTCAATATGTTATGCTTGAAGGAAATTATGAGATTGCTCAAAATAATTTAGAACAGGCGGAAAAGCAATTGGTAGATTCAACTATTTATGCAGATGAAGATGGCTATGTAATGGAGGTTCCATATAAAGAGGGAGAAATAATTGCTGCGGGATATCCTGTAGTTATTATGAAAGGTAGTCAGAAAGTAATTTCTGTAGGAGTATCAACTGATGATATTGTTAAGGTGACAACGACAAGTGCAGTTAAAGTAGATGGGAAGATTACTGCCAATATTGATAGCATTGGACAATATCCTGATGAAAAGACTAGGGCTTATACTGTAGATGTGGTTTTTGAATCAGATAAATATGAAATTGGTGATATGGTAGAAGTGCAGATTATTACTGGAAAAAATAGTGGATGTTTTGTTCCGGTGCAGAGTATTTTTAATATTGATGGTATTGATTATGTTTATGTTGTAAACGAGGAAGGAATAGTAAGCCGTAAACAAATTACTAGAGGAGAGTTATGTAACGACATGGTGCAGGTTGATGGAATTGAGAAAGGAACAGTTATAATTCGTGATGGAGTTAAAAATATAAAAGAAAATGACGTTGTTATTTCAACTAACTCCCTAAATGTCGTAAACAAAAGTGAGAATGCAAGCAACTAGGGAAGATAGGGGAAATAAATATGAGGGAAAATTTTGTGAAAAGTTTTGTAAATAGTATTATTAATAAAAAGAATATAGTTTTAATTGTTGTGATTGCTGTAATCGTAAGTGGTATTTTCAGCTATATATCTATACCAAAACAACATTTTCCAGAAGTTGTATTACCTGTAGCCTCTGTTAGTGTTGTATACCCTGGAGCATCGGCAGAAGATATGGAAGAACTGGTGACCAAAAAATTGGAGGAGGTAGTTCGGCAAACAAAAGGTTTTGACACTTGTACATCTACTACTATGAATAGTGTAAGTGCAGTTATGGTTTCTTTAAGTATGGATATTAGCCAAAAAGAAGTGGACGAAAGTTTTGATGATTTGAGAAATCGTTTAGAAGAATTAAAAGAAACTTTACCTTCAGGAGTGACATCTGTGTCAATTGATACAGACATCATGGATACGGCAGGTATGATTGTGGCTGTTACAGGAAGTGATGTGAGTGGAGACGAACTAGCACAGAGAACGGATGATTTGAAAAATCAATTGGAACTTTTAGATGGCGTTCGTAAGGTAGATGTCTATGGTCAGCGGAATTCCCAAGTAAAAGTCCATGTACATTCGGCACAATTAAATAATCTTGATATATCACTCTCAGAAATAGCAAATATTATTGGCGCACAAAATAGTATTATACCAATAGGAGACATTGATATTGATGACAGTGTTATGACTGTTAATTCAAATGGAAAATTTGAAAGTTTGGATGAGATCAGAAATATTGTTATAGGTCAATCTGCGGCGGGAACAATTACTCGACTTTCTGATATAGCTGATATTCAGATACAAAACCCTGAAGACAGCGCTCATTATACTTATAATAAAGAGGATGCTAATTTAATAGCTTTGTATTTTGACTCAGGGATAAATGTAGTTAATTTTGGAGATTCTATACGTCAGTGTATTGGGCAATATTGTAATTATATTCCTTCAAATATTCAGGTACATGAGGTGTATTTTCAACCGGATGTGGTATCTGATGCTGTAAATAGTTTTATTTGGAATTTGCTAGAATCTATTATCTTAGTTCTTATTGTTGTTATGTTAGGAATGAATTTTAGAAATGGTTTGGTTGTTTCAGTTGCAATTCCACTGTCTATTCTAATTAATTTTGTTGTGATGAAACTCATGGGAACAGAAATCCAGTTTGTTTCGCTGGCAGCATTGATTATTGTGTTGGGAATGTTGGTAGACAATGCAATTGTGATTAGTGATGCCATCCAAACAAATCTAGATATTGGGATGGAAAGAAAAAGTGCAGTAATTGAAGGAACGAAAAAGATGATTATGCCGGTGTTTATATCTATGCTCACAACAGTTAGTGCATTTGCCTCCTTGCTGGCATTGTCTGGCGCATATCGTCAATTGGCATTTACTTTACCAGTAGTAATTATAACTTGCTTAGTTGCTTCTTTTTTTGTATCAATTGCAGTTACTCCACTTTTTTCATATTTATTTTTAAAGCCATCTAAAGTAAAAAAAGAGAATTCTGGAAAATTAGTTACTATGTATGACTACATATTTAAAAAGGCTTTTAGAAATAAAAAACGCACCATTTTGATAGCATTAGTATTCATGGTTGTATGTGGGTCAACCTTATCAATGATTGATATGCAGGTAATCCCAAAAGCGTATAAAGATGTAGTAACCATTAATGTAAAAGGAAATGATGAAAATGATATTGAAAAAACAGCGGCTCTGATACATGAAATTGAAAAGATTTTAGACAAACAACCTGAGACAAAATATTATATGTCTGGAATTGGAATAGGAATTCCAAGATATGATTATTCGATAATGCCAAAGGCAACAGGAAAAAATGTAGGGGATATTTTTGTTAGAGTTGATTTATCCAAAGGTGGAAGATTTCATGAAACGAATGAGATGGTTGACTTCTTGCAGAATGAGATAGATTCTAATATTAGTGGAGGAAATGTTTTAGTTGATGAATTAGGGATAATTGCTTTTACATCAAAACCACTTGAAATGAAGATTTATAGTGATGATTTGGATGACTTAAATCAGTCTGCGGAAAAAGTAGCTAGTTTGATGAGGCAGTTAGAAGGAGCTAAATACATAGATGCAGGACAAGAACTTGCTACTTATAATTATTATGTTAATATGGATACGAATAAACTTAATAGTTTTAGTCTTACAAAAGCAGAGGTACAAAATGAATTGAGTATTGCATTGATGGGAAGAAATGTTTCTATATATCGCAATGAAGGTAAAGAATATGAACTTGTATTAGATAGTGATATAGAAAGCCAAAATGCATTAAAGAATTTTCGAATAAAATCTTCTGTTAATCAAAATAAGTATGCCCTCCAGCAATTCACAGATGTACAGCTGAATCCAGAAATTAGTACAATAACAAGAATTGATGGACGAAGGGGAAGGGCTATAGGGTGTTACTACAGGTCAAACTACAGTGACATTACCCTTCAGACAAAATTGGAAAAGATGCTAGAAAACACAGAGTTTCCAGATGGAGTAACTTTGGAAAAATCAGGAATGAAGCATGATTTTATGGACGTATTGACTTCAATTGCAGAAGTCGCAGTTCTATCCATAGCAGTTATCTTTATGATTTTATTGTTTAAATTTAATTCTATAAAGATTCCGTTTTTTATCTTTACATCTGTTCCTTTTGGAATATTATCTGGGGTAGCAGGGCTATTTATTACAGGGGAGCGTTTAACTTTTTTTGCATTGCTAGGTGCGGTAAGCCTTCTTGGCTGTGTACTTGCTAATGCTGTTGTATTAATTGAATTTATTAATGAGGAAAGAGCACTAGGGGCAACTGTGGATGAAGCTTGTCTTGAGGCAGGAAGAAAAAGATTCCGTCCAATTCTTATGAGCACTATGACAACTGTACTTGGATTAATTCCACTTGGTTTTGGCGGAAATGAACTATTTGTTCCTATGGCTAGATTGATGATAATAGGTTTACTTGTAGCTATGATTATAAATCTAATACTGGTACCAATAATTTATGATATGTTTGAAAAGCAAACTTAGAGTGTGATTGAATGTGTATGAAATAGTTGGTGGCTGTAACGGCTAAATAGAACGGAAACCCCTGAAGAAAGTTTTGTTAAAACGAAAAACTATGCGGTGACGCTCGTATGCAAAAGACCTATACAGTAGATTTTCTCACCAAGAAAAGGGTGAAGAATGATGGATATGTCAGACAGTACTACATAGAGGATAACCATGAGGCAATCATCCCAAAGGAGTTATTCCATCAAGTACAAGCAAAAAAAGCAAGGCGAGCAAGTTTAAATAAAGCTGCAGTTACAAGAAAAAAGAACAAGGAATTAAGAGAGAAAAGCAAATACAGTTCTAAATATATACTTAAGGATCTGATGGTATGTGCAGAATTTGGGCATGCCTACCGTAGACAGATATGGTCCAAGTATGGTGAAAAATCGGCAGTGTGGAGATGCGAGGATAGGCTGAAACAAGGTATAAAATCAAGATACAAAAACAACATGCCAGAACTCACCTACATTAAAAGAAGAACAACTACATGATGCAATTATATAAAGCCATAAATAATGTAGTAGAAAATACAGGGGAGTCTATAGACACATTCCAAGAAAATGTATAAGAGTTATCAGTAACTACAGCACCAAAGAGGTTACAACCGAATATGACGAACAGATAAAATAGCTTCAAGATCAGATGTTTATTTTCATAGAAAATAACGCAAAAGAAGGAGCTGCCAGCGTAGAATTCGACGTAGAGTATAAGAAATTATCGGAGCAGATAAATGAACTGAAAACTGCAAAAATAAAGATGGTTCAAGCACAGAAAAATGCGGAAAGTTATGTTCAAAGGGCTGAGGAATTAGATAGAACCATAGGTTATGTTAACCCACAGGTAAGGGTCTTTGACCAAGACCTTGTGAAAAGGATGATTTTCCTCCATAAGGGTACATAAGGGCATGAAGCTGGAGATACAGTTACACTTGAGGATAGTGGTAACACAGGATGTGGACTACTATGAATAGGCATTAAAATAGGAGTAGGGTGTTTTCTCTGTGCCTGTTGATTTTTTAACTACTAAGAATAAAGCACCTAAAGTGTCAAGGATTTTATTGTTGGCGGTTTTGCTATTTTCATGCTAAATATTTGTAAAATGTGTCTTATAACCGAAGAGTTTTATACCATTATCTCGATTAGGAGGTGCCTTTTCGTCAAAAGTAATTTGGTTCAGGTTATACTGTATGGACAGCCGGACGTAATCCTCTGTTGAAGCATAAATATCACTTCATTAACCTTACATTGGTAGTATACCTATTCATTTGGCAATGGAAATATTCGGATTAGCCCAGATGAGAGAGAAAAGTTTTTCATGTTTAGTATACACCTTGGAATAGCTGAGGAACCAATTGCAGTTGACCGGAATTTCGTCCAATTGGTGGTGTCAGCATCTCCAGTGATTTATCAAAAGTAATATCCTCTTACTCTACCCAAAAAATCTTTGGTAGGTTGAGTGGACGAGATAGACATATGGATAGTATTTTAAATGAATCTCCTAAATTGAAGAGTGAATTTCAGTGTAAGAGTAAATGGAGGTGTGGGCAGCATCCTAGACCAAATCAGCGTTGAGGCATTAAGTGAAGCCGCACGATTAGAATTGCATTAATATAATATCCATTCAACAGTAATAGCACCAGATCCAATTAAACAAACTTTTTTAGTGTAATTGCTCAAAATTTAGATGACCTTATGTCAAATCGAGACTCTGCTTATGTTAGCTTTTATAAATCAGACGGAAGACAACGAAGTAGCCAAAAAAAGACTGAGGTGGAGGATATGTAAAATTATAGTGAAATACATTAATATAACATTAAGTATTCTTTTTTATCGACATTAACCTATATAAAAGTATTCCACCATTGAAGATGGGATACTATAAGATATATGTATTTTAATCTTTATTTCTCCTTGAAGCGCACTCTTACTGTATCGTACTATTGACGATGTGCTCTTTTTATAGTAAGTATACTTAGGAAAGAGATCGATATGAGTTGTAGGATCAGATCAACAGCAGCTTAAGTAAGTACTCTTTAAATAATACAAAGGAGAGCAAGAGTTATGCCTTTACTCAGTCATGATGTGTCTGTTCTTGAAAGGTATCCATGAGTATTTGAACATATTGTAAGGATTATTTAGAAGAAAATTAAGACGCACAGTGTAGCAAGAATTATTACAAAGGAGGATCTCGGATGTCGGAGGTAACAAAAAGGGCTTTAGAGGCATCGCTTAAAAATCGTTTACTTCAAAAATCACTTGATAAGATCACTATCTCAGATATTACAAATGACTGCGGGATTAACCGTATGACCTTTTATTATCACTTTAAGGATATTTATGATTTGATTGAGTGGATCTGCGTTGAGGAAACAGCAAGAGCAATCAACGGCAAGAAAACCTATGACACCTGGCAGCAGGGGTTTTTGCAAACCTTCCAAATGGTACTGGCAAATAAACCTTTTGTCTCAAATGTTTATCATTCCATCAGCCGGGAAAAAATAGTAGACTATTTTTATGCAATTACCTATGATCTGCTGCGGGGGGTAGTTGAGGAAAAAGCGGCTGGCCTAAGAGTGAGGGAAGACGATAAGAAATTTATTGCAGACTTTTACAATTTCTCCTTTGTAGGGCTGCTGTTGGATTGGATCAAAAAAGATATGAAGGAAGATCCTCAGGTAATTATTGATAGAATCAGCACATTAATTCAAGGTGACGTAGCAAAAGCTTTAAGTAAGTTTCAGCAGAACAAATCGAAACAAAACATTTTAAATGATTAATAAATAGACAAAATTGCCGATGTGATAAGATTTTAATCAAAGCCATTTTATTGATGATTGTAGAAATTGCAATAAAAATTATAATGGTTATTGTAAATATAAATCAAACAAAATGGTTATTGTAAACAAAAATCAAACAAACACGGAGGTAATTGCTATGTATTATTCAAAAGGAAATTATGAATCACTTGCCCGCCCAGAGAAACCTCAGGGAGTGGAACGCAAATCGGCCTACTTGATTGGTTCTGGTCTTGCTTCCCTTGCAGCCGCAGCTTTTCTTGTTCGCGACGGACAAATGGATGGGAAAAGAATTCACATCTTAGAAAAGGATCCGCTTGCAGGGGGTGCCTGTGACGGCTATGAATATGATAATACCGGATTTGTGATCCGCGGCGGACGAGAAGTGGATAACCGCTATGAATGCCTATGGGATCTATTTCACTCTATCCCATCTCTGGAAACAGAGGGTGCCAGTGTGCTGGATGAATTTTATTGGCTGAATAAGCATGATCCAAACAGCTCTCTCACACGTGCAACGGTGAATCGTGGTGAGGATGCTCATACGGATGGTAAGTTTGCTTTGTCAAATGAAGGTATGCAGGAAATTATGAAGTTATTCTTTACACCGGATGAGGCGCTATACAATAAGCGTATCTCCGAAGTGTTCAGTGATGAGGTTCTGAACTCTAATTTCTGGCTGTATTGGCGCACAATGTTCGCTTTTGAGAACTGGCACAGTGCACTGGAAATGAAATTATATATTAAGCGCTTCATTCATCATATTGGTGGAATGCCTGATTTTACAGCCGTTCGCTTCACGAAGCTTAACCAGTATGAATCCATGATTCTGCCATTAGTGAAGTATCTGGAAGCCCATAATGTTCAGTTTCACTTTGGAACCAAAGTGGAAAATATTGTATTTGATGTAAAATCAGATAAAAAAGTTGCAAAAGTGATTGATATCATCCGAGATGGCAATGAGGAACACATTGACTTGACCGAAGACGATTTGGTGTTTATCACCAATGGCGGATGCGTTGAAAACTCTTCCATCGGTAATCAGGATACACCGGCACCCTTTAATTATGAAATTAAAAAAGGCGGCGGCTGGGATATGTGGCGGAAAATTGCGGCACAAGATCCTTCCTTTGGACACCCGGATAAATTCTGTTATGATGCGGAGCAAAGCAATTGGATGTCTGCTACTGTGACAACATTGGATGATCGTATTCCTCCTTATATACAGAAAATCTGTAAACGTGATCCTTTCAGCGGCAAGGTGGTTACTGGAGGTATCGTTACTGCCAAGGATTCCAATTGGCTGCTTAGCTGGACCTTTAACCGTCAGCCTCATTTTCGCAGTCAGCCGAAAGATCAGCTGGTCGGCTGGATCTATGGATTGTTTACCGACAAGCCCGGCAACTTTGTGAAAAAGGCTATGCGTGATTGTACCGGTAAGGAAATCTGTATGGAATGGCTATACCATATTGGAGTACCGGAGAATCAAATTGAAGAAATGGCAGAGAATAGTGCTAACACGGTACCTTGCATGATGCCTTATATTACCGCATTTTTTATGCCTCGTGAGGCAGGTGACCGTCCTGATGTTATCCCAAATGGCAGTGTGAATTTTGCTTTTCTTGGGCAATTTGCTGAAACAAAACGCGATACAATTTTTACGATCGAATATTCCGTACGTACGGCCATGGAGAGTGTTTACACACTTTTGGATATTGACAGGGGTGTACCCGAAGTTTGGGGAAGCACTTATGATGTTCGTGATTTGCTGAATGCTACATCAAAAATGAGTGATGGCAAAAAAATTACGGAAATGGAGTTTGATCCGAAGCAAAAGGCTGTTCTTGGTGAAGTTCTCAAAAAGGTTGCAGGAACGGATATTGAAAAACTGCTCAAGGAATATCAGTTAATCTAGTAGAACATAAATGCTGTAATGCCGCATAACAAAGGTCTGCATCCGGTTTGCAACATAGGTTGGTTTTGAAATATAGAGGCCAACCTATGTTTTTTTGGATATGTTCGACGGACACACGTTTCAACGGGTTTAGGGAGACATATGTTTTTGGCGCTGCTTTTCAATCTTCAGCACTTCCTTTGTCAACTCCTGATGACCTCGGCCACTTTACCTTTCGGATCGTGGGCGAAAATGGTCTTACCCTCCGCCGTAATTTCGGCGGCACGGACGGAATGGGGGATGTCTGGATTAAATACCTTGATTTTTTTACCATTTTGAGCAGGATACCGTCAATTTTCAATTTTGGATTGATCTGCCGCCGTACCTTGTTGATATTATCGTTTAAAAATATATTATAGAGGGGGATTCTTATGAAAAAGCAAATTTTAGGTATTTGTTTTATATCGATTTTGAGTATTTGCTTTAATGTTATACAGTACTCTTTAAACAATAATTTGAAATCTACGATCTTAACATATGAAAAACAATTGAATTCTTCTGGAAATTATCTTGCTAATGAGAATGGTAATGTTCAACAAAATACAACTTTAGATGACGTCTCTATAATTAATACGGATAACATACAATGGCACCTAAAAGAAGTCCCTCACCTATATTTTCATAATTTCATTGACGGAGCTTATGAAGAATGGTTTTCGGCAACTGGTCCAATTGCTAATATTAATCCATACTGCATTAATGTTAATCCAAATAGTATAAAAATCATAGAAAGTGGAGATGCATATTTTACAAAAATTAGCATAGAAGGATATGTACCAACTTGGTATTTAACTCAAAATGATGAAAATATAAATTTTAAATCAATAAGTGAAGAAAAATATATTTTAGATAAAACAAATGCATACTACGGTGCTAACGAAAATTCAGGAGCAATAAAATTATTATCAAAAGGTACGGCTATAGAAGTAATTGGAGAAAGTAATGGTTGGTATTATATTAAATTATTAAGTGAAGCATCAGTAAATTATCCTGAAATGTGGGTAAAAAAAGACTTTATTGGAGTTCTTTCAACTTCAGGTACTGTAATTAATATGGAGGTTAGAGTGAAAAAAGGAACTGTGGGTATTCTTGAAAATAATGAAGTACAATCGTCCTATATACTTGATAGTACAAGGATTGGAAAAATTCAGAATGAAAATGATACAAATTATTACGTTACATTTCCTGGGGCTTTTGGCTTATACATAGAAAAAGAAGATGTGGAGTTTATTGGCCAATAAAGAAAAGTCTGTGTGAAATTTTCTATAAATAGTTTTTTATGAGATATTAAATGATTTAGATAAAATTATATAAGTTTTTTTTGCCTAAAAAATAATAACAAGATTAATTTTAGAGTATTAGAAAACATTAATACTTATCTACATAATAATTACTTTTCCTGCAAGTTTTAGAAGGAATATTTTTAGGATTAATTAAACTCACTAGTAAAATTATCTGAAAGAAAAATGGGCATACAAAATTAAAATTTAGTTGTTTAGATCACTTTATGTTACCAACATCAGTTTCGTTTTTTAGCCAACATTTTCTCCAATCTTAAATACATTGACTGTAATGTCGAAAGGTATTTACAAAAAATGTAAACTGAGATATTATTTTATCATATTATGATTAATGTGAAAGAGGTTCATGATGAAGAAAATATTGGTTAAAATTTTGGGAATAGTAGTAGTAGCAACTCTTTTTGTGCCGAACATAAGTGCATGTGTTAACCAAGATGAAACAAGTGCATGTACTAACGAAGAAGAAACAGGATGGAAAGAACTAGCTTCTATGCCTACAGCTAGATCGATGTTTGAATCAGAAGTTATTGATGGTAAAATTTATACTACTGGAGGCGGTTGGAACAGCGATTACGTAGCACCCACAGAAGTTTACGACCCTTCTACAAATAAATGGAAGAAACTTGCTTATATGCCTACAGCTCGAGTTGCTTTCAAAACAGCAGTTATTGGTCATAAAATATATGTTATTGGGGGTAAAAATTTTGATAATATGGAACTAGTATCATCTACAGAAGTGTATGACTCTTCTAAAAATAAATGGACAAAGTTAGCTCCTATGCCTATAACTCTGTGGGACCCTGACGACTTTAAAACAGAGGTTGTTGACGGTAAAATTTATGTCATTGGCAACATTCTAGACGGCACTTGTACATCAACAACTGAAGTTTATGATCCTTCTACCGATACATGGGCTGTTTTGACTCCTATGACAACGCCCCGCTCGGGATTCCAAACAGAAGTTATTGGTGGTAAAATTTATGCCATTGGAGGATATAGTGGTGTGCTCCTTCTTGGACCCGGTTGCAACTCTAGTATTGATTCTATTTCAACCACAGAAGTTTATGATCCATCCACTGACAAATGGACGACTTTGGCTTCTATGTCAACAACTAGGTGTTGGTTTCAAACAGAAGTTATTAACGGAGAAATTTATGCCATTGGAGGTCATAACGTTAAAGTTGGGGATTCGAAAGGAAAATCGTTATCAACTACAGAAGTTTATAATCCATCCACTGACAAATGGACGACTTTGACCTCTATGTCCACAGTTCGCAGAGTTTTCCAAACAGAAGTCATTGATAATAAAATTTACGCCATTGGTGGCTTTGACACGTATAATCTTGATCTTGATAATGAACTATCATCAGTAGAGGTTTATGATCCATCCACTGACAAATGGACAACTCTGGCCTCAATGTCGAAAAAAGGGTCTTACTTTCATACAGAAGTAATTGATAAGGTTATTTACGCCATTAGTGGAATGAATGATACTTCTATGGAATCCTATGCCGTTCCCGCAAATGCAACGAACCGATAAGTTCTTTAGAATACGAAAATATATCATTTTGAAGTTATCATGAAAGGCGTTTATTTTCCACAGTCTTTTCTGTTGCGCTGATATGATTCTGGTCTTTGCTCATCTTGCAAAGGGCAGTAATGAAGTGGGTGTAGGCGCTGACCGTGCCTTGACCAAAAAAACGGAACGAGGATTGAAGAGGTACTATTGCGACCAAGATAGCGTCAATGCGAAAGTAAAAAGATATGATTTCTCAGTGGAAGAAGTGAATGAACAGCTGATGGGAGTTGCAAACCTCATTTTAAATGCGCCCCTTGATGATAAGGAACTTGCCAGAATAAAAGATGAAATTACAGGTCAAGCCAGTGACGGTTGGGGGAAGGTTTTGAGCAAAGAGAAATTAGATGTAATGGCAAAGAGGTGTATGTCAGTTTTTGGAGTGCAAAAAACTGGAGTTTGCAGACGTCTGAAGAATTGGAAATAAAACTGCAAAATCATGATATGAAGTTTGGAGGAATGTAAAATGCCAAAGGAAGCAGAAGAAAGTAGTCAATTTGGTATTAAACAATTACTTGATTTTCAAATTCATTACTTGACAAAATGCTTTAGCAGCTATATAATTTCATATGGTGATAAGAATGAAAGTCGAACTCATGGAGAGAATTTACTTACTAATTAATAGTTTTAATGCGGAATCCAAACAAGCGAGAGACTACGGAACGGGAGATTTATTGCATCATTCAGAAGTTCATTTGATTGTGGCAATGTTTAACCACAAGGATGCAAATGCAAGTGAGCTGGCTCACGCATTAGGTGTTACGAATGGAGCAGTTACGCAGGTTGCAAATAAGCTTGTTAAAAAAGGTCTGATTGAACGGTACAAGGAAAAAGGCAATAAAAAAGATACCTTTTTTCGGTTGACAAAGCAAGGCGAAACAGTCTATTATGGGCATGAACGCCACCACGAGGAAATGCATGCCGATGCAATTAAATTTATGGATTCCCTGAATGAAAATGATGTTAAAGTAATTATTGCGTTATTTGATAAATTGACCGAAAAAATGCCTCTCTGTTAGATAAGCTGTTTTTTTTTTGCGCAATATTTTAGCTACTAAAACATTTAAACTTTTGGATCCGTTTTTTTTACCATGCAGTTAGCTGTCGCTTACTTTGCTTGGGTTTACAAAATGTTTTAGATGCTAAATAATGCAAGTCCAAAACCGTTCTTGCTGAGCTGTCTTAATAGCGCGTTCTTATATGATTGTACAGAGAATAATACTTCTCAAACAATACAACAAAAAACAACGAGGAGGAAATATGATGGATAGTTTAAGTCAACAAAAAGAAAACAAATCATATGAAGTGAAAAAGCTGAATGGGACATCACGGTTTATCAGCAGAATCACATCCATTGGTTTGTCAATCGGCACTGTCGTTGAGGTGGTACAAAATAAGCGCAAGTCCCCTTTGCTGATTTACGCAAGGGACACAATGATTGCCATAAGCAAAAAAGAGGCGGCCAATATTTTAGTAGAGGAGGTGTAACCGATGCAGGCTGTTGCACAAAAAAATATTACCATAGGCCTTATGGGGCAGCCCAATACAGGCAAATCTACCCTTTTTAACGGTCTGACAGGATCCAAGCAGCATGTAGGAAACTGGGCAGGCAAAACAGTTGAGCAAAAGCAAGGGGAATTTACTTATCATAATACAACCTACAAAATTGTGGATCTTCCCGGAACATATAGTCTGGCGGCGAATTCCGAAGAGGAGTTGATCACCAGGGACTACGTTTATTCCAGCAAAAGTGATGCCATTGTCGTAATGATTGATGCTTCGCAATTAGAACGAAGCATGTACTTACTGTCCGATTTTATCGGTGTGCACGTACCCTTGGTTGTCGTGCCAACGATGATTGATGTGGCTGAGAAAAACGGCAAGAAAATTGATTACAAAAAGCTGGAACAACGGCTTGGGGTACCTGTTGTACCGATTGTGACAACACAGAAGGATGGTATTACCAAGTTTTTAAGTCGGCTAGAGGCGGCCACAGGTGATAAAAAATATATTGGAACGGACTTCATTACACAAAAATACCACGAGAATTTTGGAACAGATTTTGGTAAGGTTATAGCCGCACTTCCTAAAAACGGAATTGGAAATTACAGTTCCGAATGGATTGCTGCCAAGCTGTTTGAGGGTGATGATAACATTAAGGCGCTGACCAAAGAAAAATCAGGACAGTCTATCTGGAAAATAGTGGAGTCTATTCTCAATTCTTACAGTGATGGTGCAATCATTGGCGCCAATTGTAAGTATGAATGGATTGATAACGTTTTAGCAAATGCGGTGCAGGCTCATCCAAATAAGAGGCAAAAGAAAAGCGGCTTTGACAGGATCGCAGTTCATCCCATTTGGGGAAGCCTTTGGCGGTTATTTTGGTTTTGCTTGGATTTATTGTAAGCATTATTGTTGCTCTAATCGCTAAGGTGATTTCAGAAGCTGTCACTACGCTTGCTGCTCAAGCTGGGGCGGCTCTGCTGACAGCGGGTACGGCTCCGTTTTTAGTATCCCTGATCGTCGAGGCGCTGGTGCCAGGGCTGATGATGGTTCTGTACATGGTGGCCTTCGTATCAGGTGTAAGCTTTGTTTTTGGATTTATGGAGGATGTCGGATACATGGCCAGAGTCGCCTATGTATTTGACAACCTGATGTCCAAACTTGGACTCCACGGAAAATCGGTCATGCCGTTCCTAATGAGCTTTGGTTGTACCATTGGCGGTGTCTCAGGCGCAAGGGTCATTGATTCATCCAGACAGCGTCTGATTACAATTGCGACCAGCTGGGCCGTTCCCTGCGCAGGAACATGGGGTGTGGTAGGTCTCATGAGCAGTCTGTTTTTCGGGGTAAACGCCGTTTGGGTTATAATCAGCCTATTTGTGGTCGCAATTCTGCACATGAAATTCACTTCTTGGTTTTTTGAAAGAGGGCTTCCCCAGCAGGAAGGAGAGGCAGGACTCATTATGGAGCTTCCTCCCTATCATAAACCAAACTGGAAAACAATCTTTACCTATGTTTGGTCAAGAATAAAAGGCATCGCTTCTAAATCATTCAGCGTTATTATGTTGGTGGCGATTGCTATTTGGCTTCTGTCCTATACCTCCACCGGAAATATCGAAAACAGTGTAATTTATGCAGTCGGTAAGTTCTTAGAGCCGGTGGGCTCTATTTTCGGACTTAGCTGGCAGCTTGTCATTGCGTTTATTGTGGCGGCAATGGGAAAAGAAGCCGCACTGGGCGCGATAGCAGTTCTGTTCGGCGCAGGCACGGGCGTTTCCAGCCTGGCAGGAACAATGGTTACCAGTTCTGTTGCCATCAATCAGACTGGATTGGAAGCTGCTTTATTATCAGCCGTGCAGGCTCCTCAGGCATTGGCGTTTATATTTGCCTTTTTCTTTAATGTTCCCTGCATGGCCGCGGTTGCTGCTTCGGCAAATGAGAGCGGTTCTTACAAATGGACATTGAAGGTGGTGGCTTACTATTTCATTACGGCGCTTGTACTGGCGGGGGTGGCTTATCGGATTGCATTACTCGTTATCTAAAGCCGGTCTTTGGTATTTGTAAGAATGTGAAGCGTACCGGCGGTAACAGGGTTACTCTGCCGGTATGCTTTGTTTATATAGGGAGGTGAAATTATGCTACTGAACAATATTCTTTTGGAGGTCGGTAAAGGAAACATCATCAGCTATAGCGATTTAGCAGAAAAACTAAATACGGATGTCTGCGTAATTGATGCGGCAATCCGACAGCTTTGCCAAATGAAGTATTTATATACCCTTTCAGGAAGCGGAGGAAGCTGCGGAGAGTCATGCCATGGCTGCAGTTTGTCCGGCTCCTGTGGATTAAGTGATAGAGGGGCAAAAATTTTGACAATTACAGAGAGTGGAAATCGGTACTTAAAGACCTTACCAGGCACGATAAACCATTAAGCAAAATAATACCGTGGTACTGAAAGGGAGGTGATATTTATGATATTAGTACTGTGCAAGCACTATCCATAAACATACTGCGTGCTTTTATAAAACAAGCGCAAAGCGGAAGGACATGTTAAATTTTAAAGCATGTGGACTAACAGACTGTATGTCCGGTTTTTATGCATCGGACCAGAAAGAAATGATTACATCTCACTAAAAGGAATATGAACGTTGCAAGTTATATAGGTATTGATATTGTTTTGAATACAGGCTAGATGACGCTTACTGGATAATAAATTACACGGAAAATAAACGGCATATGCGGCGATTTAGGAAAACTGCAAACACAGCTGCTTTAAACTCGTAGTCGTGGCTCATGCCGCTCAAATAAAGAAAGAAGAGGTGCAAATATGGGGAAAACATTATTAAAAATTGAGAACTTGCATGCATTCGTTGAGGAAAAAGAAATCCTCAAAGGGCTGCATTTAGAAATAAAGGAAGGGGAAATCCATGTTTTGATGGGTCCTAACGGCGCGGGAAAATCCACTTTGGCAAACGTTATTATGGGGCATCCGGGCTATAGCGTGACAGACGGACATCTTTATTTTGAGGATGAAGATATTACGGAAGCAAAAACCAATGAACGGGCAAAAAAAGGGCTATTTCTTTCCTTCCAGGCTCCGGAGGAAATTCCCGGTATCACCATGGAAAATTTCTTAAAATCTGCAAGAGCTGCGCTGACTGGTAAAGAAGTAAAAGCGTTCCCATTCCATAAAGAAGTGCTTGCAAAAATGCAGGAGCTTCAAATGGACGAAAGCTATGCCAAGCGTCATGTGAACGTTGGATTTTCCGGCGGGGAGAGAAAGAAAAGCGAAATATTCCAAATGCTGATGCTTGATCCTAAGCTGGCGATTCTAGATGAAACAGACTCTGGATTGGACGTTGATGCGGTCAAGACCGTGTCTTCTGGCATCAATCAGTTTAAAAATGATCATAACGCAATTTTAATTATTACCCACAACACTCGAATTTTGGATCAGCTCCGTGCGGATTATGTCCATGTTCTGGTAGATGGAAAGATTGTAAAAACCGGAAGCACGGATCTGATTGAGCAAATCTCAACAACTGGCTTTGCCTCAATGGAAAACTCAATCGGAAAGTGAGGTGCAAACGATGGAGAAGAAAAAAACAATCGTAGAAGATATTAATCGTGATCTTTATGACATTAAAAACCCAGATAAGGACAGTTATCACATTAACAGAGGACTGACAAAGGAAATTGTCAGCGAAATCTCGTCCCTTAAGAACGAACCCTCATGGATGCTGGAACTTCGGCTGGCCTCGCTGGAAACCTATCATTCTATGGCCATGCCAAAGTGGGGACCATCCCTTCACGAACTGAACATGGACGAGATCGTCACCTATGTGCGGCCGAAGGCTTCTGCAAAGGAAAGCTGGGAAGATGTCCCAAGGGAAATCAAGGAAACCTTTGAACGGCTGGGAATTCCTGAAGCAGAACGGAAATCACTTGCTGGCGTGGGCGCACAGTATGATTCCGAGGTTGTCTACCACAGCATTAAAGAGGAGTTAACGAAGCAGGGAGTTGTCTACCTTGACATGGAAACTGCAGTAAGAGAACATGAGTCTTTGGTACGGGAGTATTTTATGCAGCTCCTCCCAGCAACTTCACATAAATTTCTGGCCTTACACGGAGCTGTGTGGTCTGGCGGCTCGTTTGTCTATGTACCGGAAGGTGTGGATGTTAAGATTCCTCTGCAATCCTATTTCCGCTTTAACGCCCCCGGCGCCGGACAGTTTGAGCATACCTTGATTATTGTGGACAAGGGTGCCAAGCTTCACTTCATTGAAGGCTGTTCCGCACCCAAATATAATACCATCAATCTGCATGCTGGTGCGGTGGAGTTGTATGTCAAGGAAGGCGCGACTCTGCGGTATTCTACCATTGAGAACTGGTCCAAAAATATGATGAACTTAAATACGAAGTGCGCACTGGTTGAGAAGAACGGTAGCATGGAATGGGTTTCCGGCACCTTTGGCTCTCATATTACCATGCTTTACCCTACCAGCATTTTGAATGGAGAAGGCGCGAAAACCGACTTTACCGGCGTAAGCTTTGCCGCCAAGGGACAAAACCTGGATACCGGTTCTAAAGTCGTTCACGCCGCTCCCCACACCTCGTCAACGCTCAGCTCACGGTCTATTTCCAAGGACGGTGGAATTGCTGTATACCGAAGTTCGGTCAATGTCCTGCCTCAGGCACACCATGTAAAATCCGCAGTAAGCTGCGAATCCCTGATGATGGACTCCCTCTCCCGTGCGGATACACTGCCGGTTATGGACATCCGCAATGATGAGGCGGATATCGGGCATGAAGCAAAAATCGGACGGATCAGCGAGGATGCGGTCTATTATCTGATGACTAGAGGAATGGATGAATTAGAAGCCAAGGCTTTGATCGTGCGGGGGTTTGTGGAGCCCATTACCAAGGAACTGCTCTTGGAGTATGCGGTTGAAATGAATAACCTGATTTCGATTGAGCTGGAAGGTAGTATCGGCTAAAGGAGGTGCCAGAAATGAACAAAGCGTTTAAGAATTTAAATGAAATTCCTATGTTGACATGGAGCTGGCTTCATGTCAATGATGCGGATTTAAAGCAGGATTTCCCTGCTGTTTTACCATATCAAAACAACCCTGTACAGGATGTGCTACCAGCTGGAGTGGAAGTGTCATCTTATGAAAAGATAGGAGCCTTGCCGCTTGAGCAGTTGCCTGTCATCAAAGCAAAAAAAGAGCTGTTGGACTATATGTCGCAAAAGCGTAACAGCGGATATATGATTCGTATACCGGAAGGAAGAGAAATGGACAAGCCCATTCTTCTTTCTTATGTTCTAGATGGAATATCCCCTGTCTTGACGGACGATATCCTGATACTGGCTGAAACAGGAAGTAAAGCCACCGTCATAATCCAGTACACCTCTGAGGCAGCTGACACCGTTTCTCATAGTGGAATTACCCGTATTTGGGCAGAAGCTGGTGCGGAGATAACACTCGTCAAGGTACAGATGCTCTCGGAAGGTAGCAGTCATGTGGATCACGTGGCGGCTTCCATAGAGGAAAACGCAAAGGTACAGGTACTGATGGCGGAGCTGGGAGCGCAGGAATCCATTACCAATTGCAGCCTTGATTTGATTGGGGAAGCTGCAGAGGGGCGGATTGACTCTGTTTATCTGGGAGACGGGGAACGTAAGTTGGACATCAACTATATCGTTACTCACTCTCAAAAAAACACCGTAAGCAATATTCAGTCCAGCGGCGTCATGGCTGATCGGTGTAAAAAGGTGTTTCGTGGAACGATAGACTTTAAAAGCGGTGCATCAGGTTCCAAGGGAAGCGAGGAGGAGGTCACTGTATTGCTCAGCCCTGAAATCATCAACATTTCTACTCCGCTTCTATTGTGCGGAGAGGAGGACGTGGAAGGAGCCCATGCCGTCAGCACCGGTACAATTGATGAGGATATGCTCTTTTATCTGATGACTCGTGGCTTTAATGAAACAGAGGCAAAAAAGGTGATTGTGGAAGCATCCTTTTCACCGGTGCTTGAGAAGATTGAAGATGAGAGACTACGAGAAAGCGTTTTCTCATATGTGAGAGGAAGGTTGAGCCATGTTTAATCCCTATATAAAAGATTTTCCTGCTTTGAAACAAACGGTTAACGGTAAGCGGCTGATTTATTTGGATAATGCTGCCACAACCCAGAAACCCCAGACAGTGATTGATGCTCTGACTGCGTATTACAGCCGGGATAACGCCAACCCCCATCGAGGTGCGTATGCACTCAGTGTACGGGCAACAGAGCTTTATGAAGCGGCGCGGGAAACCGTCCGGGAATTTATTGGAGCTGGCAGTACAAGAGAGATTGTGTTTACCAAAAGCGCCACAGAATCCTTAAATCTGCTTGCGTACAGTTATGGCATGAACATCGTTCAGGAAGGCGACGAGATTGTGATTTCCATCGCAGAGCATCACAGCAATCTGGTCCCTTGGCAGCAAGTGGCAGCGGCTAAGAAA
>NZ_DALYUL010000025.1:32345-51148 GCF_031981185.1 Anaerotignum sp.
GGTCTATTTGTATCTTGACGAAAACGGCATGATTCCGGAGCAGGAGATTGAAACCAAAATCTCTCAAAAAGCAAAAATTGTATCGGTTACCCATGCCTCCAATGTGTTGGGGGGCATGAGTCCTATGGAAAGCATTGTGAAGAAAGCACATGAGGTCGGAGCCGTTGTCATTGCGGATTTGACGCAGAGTATTGCCCATAGAAAGCTTGATGTTGCGAAGCTTGATTTAGATTTTGCCGTATTTTCGGGTCACAAGATGTATGCACCTATGGGAGTCGGCGTATTATATGGAAAAGAAAAATATTTAGAGCAGATGACGCCGTTTCTGTATGGGGGCGATATGATCGAAGCTGTGTTCGAGCAGTCAGCCACCTTTGCACCGCTCCCCCAAAAGTTTGAGGCGGGAACTCAAAATGTGGAGGCGGCAGTGGGGCTGTCCGCATCCATTCAGTATATCCAGAACATTGGATTTGACGAGATTCAAAGAATTGAAAAGCCTTTAATTCAGTATGCGCTGCAAAGACTCAGTGAGAATCAGTATCTCACCCTTGTAGGCAATCCAGATCCAGAAGACCGGACAGGGGTCATCTCATTTAACGTGAAAGAAGTTCACCCCCATGATGTTGCGTCCATTCTAGACGCTGACGGTATTTGTGTTCGTTCCGGTCATCATTGTGCACATCCGTTGATGAGCTATTTAGGACTGACCGCCACGGCACGCATCAGTTTGTGCTTTTATAATACGGAGGAAGATATTGATCGGTTGGCGGAGAGCTTGAAACATGTCAGGAGGTGGCTAGGGCTTGGATTTGAGTGAAATTTATACGGAAGTGATTGCTGAACACAGCGTTTCTACAAAAAATAAAAGAGAAATGGAGAAGCCGGATTTCGTGATGGAAGGCGTTAATCCAAGCTGCGGAGATGAGCTGGCCATTGCGGTGAAGTTCTCTGGAACAACCATTGAGGATATCGCCTTTACCGGCTCCGGCTGTGCAATTTCGCAGGCATCCGCCTCAATCATGGCGGATTTGCTGCGAGGAAAATCTCTGGAAGAGGCACAGTCGTTGACTACACTTTTTCTGAGCATGATAAAGCGTGAAATTACGGAAGATGCATCCCTGGAAGCACTGGAAGAAGCGGTTGCGCTCAAGAATATTTCCAACATGCCCGCACGGGTAAAATGCGCAGTTCTGGCATGGCATACCGTTCAGGAAGTGATTGAGAAAAGAGCTGGGGACCAGCAATAAACCACGTTTATCAAATGGAAGAAAAATCTTATCGTAAGGTTTATTATGTAGATAAAGATGAGCTGGAACAAAATATTCTAAGGCAAGTGGCGGCTGTTAAATTAGTAGATGAAACAGAGGATAACCAAAATACAAAAAAAGGACGTAAGCAGCATAACCATATTGCAGAAGGTGAAATTAATCCGAGGCTGAAAGTATTTAGAAAAAAGTAATTGGTTAATCATCAAAAAGGCATAGTTTCCCATAAGGGCATGCTATGCCTTTTCTGTGGTCTGAGGTGGAGTTCATAGGTGAACTACCCAGAAGGTATCCACCCTAAGATAGACCTAATAACAGAGAAAAAAGTAATCTTAGACAGTTGTATTAAAAGATATTAAAATGGTAAATTAGATATTGAGTGTGATACGGAGAGAGAGGGGGCAAATGCCACATTTATAATTCTTTTTAGCTCAATTTTTGTGTTTAAAAGAAATAATAGATTATTTTTTTGAAAGATAATTTGGATAAAGAGAGTATCTAAATGTTTGCTTAAATCTCTAAACTGATGTAAGATATCATTATTGTTTACTCACCCCAACGTTGAGACAATAGAATTATTATAAAGGTGGACAAGTAAGAGGGTCGAAAAGGTCTGAAATATGGGTTTCCTAGGTTTATATGAAACTTTTCTGAGGTGTGAATCATGGGAATTCCTTGCCGAATCATCTGTTGGAAACTGATCAATCCTTAAGGTTGAGTGGACAGATTAGCTTTAGATAAGTTGAGGAGACAGCATTGGTATAGGTAGGTTTACAATAATATAGCCTAATTATCATTGCCTACTCTATATTTAAATCTTTGAGGAATAAAATTGCTGAAAATTAATTTAAAAAGCCGGAGGAAGAAATGTCATTAATATTATTAATAATTTGCATTAATGTTATTTATGTTTCAATTAATACGCTAAGGACAATCCTTGTTATAAAAGGTCAGCGTCTTTTAGCTTCCGTAATGTCTGTATTTGAAGTTGGGGTATATCTATATGGACTTACGATTGTATTGAACAATTTAAATAGCCCAATTAAAATTATTGCTTATTGTATTGGCTATGGTTTAGGAGTTTATATTGGAAGCTTGATTGAACAATATCTTGCACTTGGATATGTACAAGTGCAAATTATCGTTGATTCCGTTGCCAATGATCTTCCAAACTTTTTGCGTAAAAAAGGATTTGGTGTGACTTCATGGACGGCAGAAGGTAGAAGTGGATTACGTCTAGTCCTTCAGGTATTGGCGAAACGTAGTAATGAAAAAGAACTGATTAAGCTTGTAAATGAAATTGCTCCGAATGCATTTGTTATTTCATATGAACCAAAACATTTTATAGGAGGGTTCTGGATAAAGAATATTCGGAATTTTTAGACATGAAACACAGAATAGTTGCAATCGTTCGTGTATTGACACGGTGGGTCTTGTGTCAGAAGGCACCTATGCATGTGACTAGATGTGGATCATATAGAAAGGGTGCCTCTTGTTTTATCTTTCAGTCACAGCAATGGACTCCGACTGTCAACATATGTTTGAAATATAGAGATGTTTGTTTGGACATTTTAAATCCGAATTTAATGGAGCAAATATCTGATTGTCAAGTAATAAAGTGTAATCCATAAATTATAAAAACTAAAATGTTCACTGTTGAAAAATTCTCCAGTGAACATTTTTTATTTTGGTCATATTCAGGTCATATAACCTTGATATAGTCTCTAGCATAGCAAGAAAAGATAAGGGAGAAGATGATAAAATGTTATTAGCATGGAAGGAAATAAAACATAGTAAGAAAAAGTATTTACTAGTTGAACTGATTTTGGTTCTGCTGATTTTTATGGTCTTGTTTTTATCGGGATTAACGAATGGATTGGCAAGAGCAGTGAGCGCAACAATATCAAATATGTCGGCAGAATCATTTTTGTTAAGCAGTGATTCAGAAGATATGCTTGCATTGTCTAATATTGACGAGGAACAATATGAATCTATACAGAAGCAGTCAAATTATGACACCGCAGGATTTTCAATTTTTCGTTCTACGGTAAGTAACAGTAATGACGTTGAAAAGCTTAATGTGATTTATTTTGGTATTGAGACGGATAAGTTCTTAAGTCCAGAGATTATTGATGGGAAGCAACTTTCAGAAGGTACACATGAAATTGTACTGGATTCTTCTTTTGAAGAAAATGGAATTCAGATTGGTGATGTGATTAGAGATTCTGGAACGGACTATGAATTTACAGTTGTTGGGTTTGCAAAAGATGCCATGTATTCACATGTAGCAGTAGGATTTATATCATCAGAAAGTTATGAAGAGATGAGAAAATGTTCTGTTCCAGGGTATGTGTTATCCTATAATACAATTGCAGTGAATAAGGTGGCAGACGTGCACTTCGATAATCTGGAAGTGCTAAGTAAGGATGAGGTAATACAGGAACTTCCTGGCTATGCTGCTGAGCAGATGACAATTCAGATGATCCTATGGGTTTTACTTGTAATCTCAGCAGTTATTCTTGGGATTTTCTTCTATATTTTAACGATGCAGAAACAAAGTCAGTATGGCGTGTTAAAGGCAATTGGAATGAAAATGACAGAGATCAATATAATTATGATGTCTCAGATTTTGATGTTATCAGTTTGTGGAGTAGTAATAGGAAATTTACTTGCATTTTTAATGGCTTCAGTTTTACCCGCTGCAATGCCTTTTTACCTAAAATTATCAGATGCATTATTAATATCTTGTGTATTTGTATTGATTTCATTGGTATTCGGATTGTTTTCCACAAGATATGTTGCAAAAGTAGATCCTTTGATGGTGATTGGAGGTGCAGAACATGAGTAAAGATATATTAAATATGCAGAATGTAACAAAATCATTTCAAGATGGAATGAGCAAACGCGTGATTTTGGCAAAATTAAATCTTACAGTAGGTGAAGGAGAATTTGTTGCGGTCGTTGGGCCATCAGGAACGGGAAAAAGTACATTCTTGTCAATTGCTGGCGGATTACTTTCACCAGATAGTGGAACTGTAATGATTCATGATAAAAATATATCTTCAGAATCACAGAAACATCTTACAGAGATACGAAGACGGGAAATAGGTTTTATTTTTCAAAGTCATCAGTTGCTCCCCTTTTTGACAGTGAGAGAACAGCTTGGAATTGTTGCGAATATGAATGATAAGGCAACTTCAAAAGAAATAGATGAATTACTAGAAGATCTTGGGCTGACAGAATGTCAGAAAAGATATTCTGCACAGTTATCTGGTGGAGAAAAGCAAAGAACTGCCATTGCCAGAGCATTTATGAATCATCCATCATTGATTCTTGCAGATGAACCAACGGCAAGCTTAGATGCAGAGAGGGGGTATCAGGTTGTGGAAATGATTCGTAAGGAAGTGAAAAAATATCAGAAAGCAGGAATCATTGTTACGCATGATGAAAGAGTGCTGAATTTAGTTGACAAAATTTATGATTTAAAAGCAGGACAATTAGTGGAAAGAAAGTAATATTATGAAGAAAGAGGTGAAAAGATGAACACGAATACGAGGTATGGTGTATATTATTATTCAAAGTCTGGAAACACAAAAAAATTGGCATCAAAGATTGCTGATACAGTAGGATGTACGGCTAAGACAGTAAATGAAAAGGTAACAGAACATATAGACGTGCTTTTCTTAGGAGCTTCTGTATATTGGGCAGGAATCGATCCTAATGTAAAAAAATTCATACACAGTTTGGATGCTTCAAAAGTAGGAAAAGTGGTTGTTTTTTCCACATCTGCACTGACAGAGCGTGCAAAACCAGAAATTCAGAAACTTCTAAAACAAAGAGGCATTGCAGTTGCAGAAAAAGATTATTATTGTAGAGGTGAATTTACATTGCTACATAAAGGAAAGCCAGATGAAAAAGATTTAAGTGATGCAGCTGTATTTGCAAAAATGATGATGGAGGAGTAAATTATGGAGAAAGATTTTAATTTAGAGAAATATTTATCTAACGGCGTTGAGAATATTGTAAAAAGCGCAGTAAGAGCAACATTAAAAGATCCAAAAGAAAGCATATTTATGGCAAAATATGCAATTTCCAGCAAAGAAGCAACGAAAAAAAGAAGACTTGCAAAGGAACAAGAAGAGAATATTCCGCCATTTTTGATTGCAAGTATTACTAGTAACTGTAATCTTCATTGTGCAGGCTGTTATGCAAGGTCTAACCATGCTTGCTCTGATGAAAAAGCTTTTTCACAGCTCACAAAAGAAGAGTGGGCGAAAATATTTTATGAGGCAAGAGACCTTGGCATAGGCTTTATTCTTTTAGCGGGTGGGGAACCAATGATTCGAAGAGATGTCATTGATGTAGCTGGAGAGATACCAGAGATTATTTATCCCATTTTTACCAATGGAACAATGATTGATGAAAAGTATTTGGAAGTATTGGATAAGCACCGTAATCTAGTGCCTGTTATCAGTATAGAAGGTCACGAAAATAAGACCGATTTAAGAAGAGGTAAAGGTGTATACGATAAAATTACAAAGGCCATGGATGCTTTAAAAGAAAGACATCTTGCATTTGGTTCTTCTGTCACACTGACTACGGAGAATATGGAAGAAGTTACTTCGGAAGGGTTTTTACATACATTAGAGCAAAAAGGAACTAAGGTTGTATTCTACATAGAATTTGTTCCGGTAACACCTGAGACAAAGCATTTAGCACCTGGGGATGAAGAGCGAAAATGGATGAATCATAAGTTACAGGAAATCCGAGAGAATCATCCAGATACTATATTTATTTCATTTCCAGGAGATGAGAAGACGTCAGGTGGTTGTCTGGCAGCTGGAAGAGGCTTCTTCCACATTAATTCACATGGAGGTGCAGAACCTTGTCCGTTTTCTCCATATTCCGATATTAATGTGAGAGATACATCTCTGAAGGAAGCAATGCATTCAAAACTATTTCAAAAGTTGCAGGATCAGAGTATACTTATGGAAGATCATGCAGGAGGATGTGTACTGTTTGAAAAAAAGGAGCAGGTAGAAGCGCTCCTGTAAGGAGGAAACTTATGTTTTCTATTTTAGTAGTAGAAGATGATGAAACTTTAAATAAAATGATCTGCGCAAAGCTGAAGCAGGAGCAGTTTGAAGTGCATACAGCATTTGACGGAGAACAGGCATTGGAAATCATGGATCAGGTTCATGTTGATATACTCATA
Organism: Anaerotignum sp.; assembly: GCF_031981185.1. Taxonomy (GTDB): domain Bacteria; phylum Bacillota; class Clostridia; order Lachnospirales; family Anaerotignaceae; genus Chakrabartyella. The sequence goes on from NZ_DALYUL010000025.1 coordinate 38,826, forward strand.
TGCGATATCATGATGCCAAAGATGAATGGGTATGAACTGACAGATTCAATTCGTAAGGCGAATTTCACATTACCGATTTTAATGGTGACTGCGAAAGATCAGATTGAGGATATGGAAATGGGATTTCATGTGGGTACGGATGATTATCTTATAAAACCTTTTAACATGAAAGAAATGGTGCTTCGAGTTCAGGCACTATTGAAACGCTCCCAGATAATGAATGAACATCAAATGACATTGGGAAGCACCGTTCTCGATTATGATGCATTAACTGTGAAGAGCCAGGAAGAGACACAGGATCTACCGCCGAAGGAGTTTTACCTTTTATATAAATTATTATCTAGTCCGAATCATATTTTTACCAGGTTAGAACTCATGGATGAAATTTGGGGAATGGATTCAGAAGCGGATGAGCGTACGGTAGATTCCCACATCAAGAAATTACGTAGAAAGTTTGAAGCATGTTCTGATTTTGAAATTGTAACAGTTCGTGGACTTGGGTATAAAGCAAAAGTAAATGCTGAGAGAAGGTGATTACTGGTGAGACAGAAAAAACAATTGCGTCGATACAATAAAAATCTGGGTCATTTTCTAGCGGAAGGGGTACTAAGAGCAATTCTGATTAGTTGTATAATTGCAGTTATTATGGTAGCAACAATTGCCATGATTGTAATTCCAAGTCTGGAGGATTTGACACCCTTTGTTATATGCGCCTTAGCATTGTTTGTTTGTTGTCTGACTGTTTGCCTGACAGGTGCAATTCTTTTTGTAAGAACTAAGAAAATCACAACACCAATCACTCGTGTAAACGATGCAATCACCAAGATTGCATCTGGTGATTTTGCAGTTCGTATTCAAAATGATAAGAAAGTGGATGATAGATATCAATATGAAAATGAATTAGATGAGCTGACCCATAATCTAAATAAGATGGTGACAGAACTGCAGGGCATGGATTATATGAGAAAAGATTTTATGAGTAATGTATCTCATGAAGTAAAGACTCCGGTAGCGGCTATTACGGGATTTGCAGAAATTCTTTTGGATGGGAATCTCTCAGAAGAAGACCAAAAGGAGTATCTCACACTTGTATATCAAGAGTCCATTCGATTATCAAATCTATGTGAAAGCATGTTGCAAATGTCAAGATTAGACCATCAGGAAATAATATCAGCAAAAGACAGTGTGCGTATAGATGAACAGCTTCGAAAGTGTATGATTCTTCTTTCGGAAAAGTGGCAGGAGAAAAATATTGAGTTTGTACCCGAATTAGAAGAAGTCACACTTGTAACAGATAAGAACCTAATGATGCAGGTTTGGATTAATCTGATTGATAATGCCATGAAATATTCAGAGGCGAACACGAAGATTCATATTACGCTCACTAAGCTTGAGACTGAAATTTATATTGTTATTTGTGATGAAGGTATAGGTATCCCGAAAGATAAAATGGACAAGATATATAATCGTTTTTATCAGTGTGAAGAATCTCACAAGAAACAAGGCGCAGGACTTGGTCTTGCAATTGTAAAAAGAATTTTGGATTTACTGCATGGAACGATTCATTATGATAGTGAGCAGGGAAAAGGAACGAAAGTCACAGTTGTGTTGAAGTAGTATCAGCTAATAGAAACAGAAGAGAGGAAGAAGGTCCCATCAGGCTCTGCCTACATCATTTTACGCACTCAAGGCATACGGAATGTGTTTGCCTACTGGAATGTAGCAAAAACGTTGAAAAATAAGGGAATCCGGTGTCGTTTTTTAATAACCATGACAATTGAAACCCTTGAGTATACAAAACAGATGACAAAGGGTGTTTGAAAGAAATAAAATATAACATAACCACAATACGTTGTGGCTCTGAAGAAAATAGGGGGCAAAAATCGGATGGATAAGGACGGTTTTTGCTCCTTTTAAAATAGATAAAAATATGATAAGTAATCCGAGGAAAGTTTGAATTGCTTGTAAAAATAATTTCTATGAGATTATTTTTTTTGCTATCAACTTTTTACCAATGAGAAGTGTCTAATAATTATAGAGAAAAAAATAAGAAGACAAAAAAATGATATAAAATATATCAAAGATTATCTAATTGACCATTTATGCAAGGAGTTTTCCCATAAGGGGAGATAAAAGAATAAATAGTATTTTTAATATACTAGATTAAATTCAACATGCTTGCTGAACAATAATAATGAGAAATTTGATTTAACATTGTATTCATATCGCTCTATAGTTATTACAGGAAGGGTCTATTAGCCAGTTGTGTAAATCCATTTATCAGTAGTTCAATAAATATATGAGCTGTTTCTTCTTCAGAGTATTTTTCTTGATCTAGCCACCATCTAAACATTTCCATTGTGACAGCTGTGATTGATATTGAAAAAAGGTCTTTGGGAATATGTGAATTAATAGAAAAAATTTCCCAAAATTACTTATTAATCTATTTTTTATTATAGATTTAGTTTGTTTTTGCATTTCATTGTTTGAAAAAAGCAATTTAAATAAATTTTTATCTGAAGATATATTTTCATTTTCTACAGAACCTAGATGATAGTTTTTACTAGGCATTAAATCAGGATAACGGGTGTTTTTTAACATAATCTTTAATGTCTTGTATAATTTCATCTAAAAGTTTATCCTTTGTTTCATAATGAAGATAAAATGTGCTTTCTCGGCCAATTCAGTTACTGTTATCTTTTCATAATCGTTTTTTTGAATTAGTGATACTTTATTAACAAAGGAAGAACAGGCTGAGGCCAATGTAAAGGCTGTAAAAGGACAATTGTTAGCAGCACAAGCAAAGTATCAAAAGATGGCTACAGTTGAAGAATTGGCACAGGCTAAAGCAAGCTATGACTTGGCGGAAGCCAATTTTAATCGAATATCTACTCTTTACTCAAACGACGTAGTAAGTAAATCTGAATATGAATCTATTGCTACACAATATGAAATTACAAGTCAGAAGTATCAGGCAGCTAAAAAAGGAGCCCAAAATGAAGATAAACAGATGGCAGCAGCAGCGGTAGATACGTTGGAAGGGGAACTGGAAGCTGCAAAGTCCGTTTTAGCTGAATTTCAAACTTATCTTCGCAGGGATGGACATAGATGGGAAGATTCCACAAGACACCTTTACCAAAGATAAAAGCGGCGGTGTGTGGTGTTCTTGTGAGGAGCAACCAGCTATTCCCTATCAAATCCCTACACATTTTTTCCGTTCTCATTTCTCTAAGAGAAAATGCTGAAACCACAGAATCCAAAAGTATCCCGAAAGCCTATAACAAAGGAGTCTAAAAGAGGTTTTCCAAAGCAAGTTAACCCTAATTCTGCCTCTTCATTATCACAGGAATAGCCTTCAGCCTTAACTTAGTCGAGGACTTTTAAAAGCTCCTGTGCATCGTTAATGGAGGTAGGGGTGGATTGAACGAAAGTTACTTTTCGGATGTATTGATTGATTACTTGATCCGATTGATATGCAAGGATTGCTTTTCCTGTTGCAATGCAGTGGGCATACTGTCTATAGCCTAGGAAAGTGCCCATTTTTAAACAGGAAGTTCCGAGGGCTTTATCGATAAACATTACATGAATACTGTCATCAAGTATAGAAAAGTGGCAGGTTTCTCCAGAGTTTTCGCCATTTCAAGCAAATAGGGATGTACCAAAGAAACAAGGTCCATACGATTGTAGGGAAGCATGCCTAAGGAGTGTGGAAGGGTATCCATAATTGATGCGACAGGAATTGCTGAAAAGCTTCTTGGCAAGAATGTTCCGAATACAGCAGTGCTAGGCGCATTTGCGAAAGTTTCGGAACTTGTAGATAAGGATCTTTTATTTCATGAAATTGAAAAGGCGTTTGGTGCTAAAAATAAAGAAGCGGCGATACAGGCTTATAAACAGGTTGTTACTGTAGAAAGATAAGAGGGAGGAAGTATTATGAGCAAACATCAATTTGTGACGCCGATTGGCAACGATGGCATGTATATACTCGATACAGCTAGCTGGAGAATATTTCGTCCTATAATGGACAAGGAAAAATGTGTGGAATGCGGGATGTGTATGGCATACTGTCCCGTTGGTGCAATTATTGGCGTAACTGCAAAAAACTATCAGATTACATATGATTTTTGTAAAGGTTGCGGTATTTGTGCTAAAGAATGTCCATGTAAAGCAATTGATATGAAATTGGAAGGAGCTGATGAATAATGGGAATAAAGAAAGTATTAACAGGTAATTATTCGGCGGCTGAAGCCGCAGTATTATGTCGTCCTGATTTGGTTGCGGCTTATCCCATTACACCACAGTCTTCCGTTGTGGAATACATTTCTTCCTTTGTTAATAATGGGAAACTTGATTCAGCTATGGTTCAGGTGGAAAGTGAACACTCAGCTATGAGCGTTGTTCAGGGGGCATGTGCAGGTGGTGGCAGAGTTTTTACAGCAACGAGCGCCCAAGGATTAGCGTTGATGTATGAGCCATACTTTAGAATGTCTACATTAAGGCTCCCTATGGTTATGGCTTTAGCAACAAGAGAAATGACATCTCCAGAAACTGTATGGAGTGGTCAACAGGATGCAATTTCCGTCTGTGATGCAGGTTAGATTCAGGTTTTTGCGACAGCAATCAAGAAATTCTGGATATGGTAGTTCAGGGTTATATGATTTCAGAAGATGAATGTGTTTTAATACCTGTTAATGTATGCTATGACGGGTTTTATAGTTCCCATTTAACGGAAGGTGTTGACTTGCCGACTCAAAAAGAGGTTGATGAGTTCCTGCCTTCTATGGTGGCTGGCAACCACCCTGTTCTTGGCCCTGATAATCCTTTTGCATTGGATCCATTGACATCAGGATCTTTGTTAATGAAATATCGTAAAAACCATCTGGATGCCATGAGCGAAGCGTTGTCAGTAATTGACGAGGTAGATAAGAAGTTTGCTGAAAAATTTGGGCGTTCCTATGGCGGAACCATTGAAGAATATCGGAGTGAGGATGCAGATATTGTTATTGTAACTATCGCAAGAAAGACGGGTACTGGCAAGGATGCGGTTGATATTGCTAGAGAAAAAGGGATTAAAGCAGGCTTGATTAAATTGCGTTTCATTCGTCCCTTCCCAGCAGAACGTATTGCAAAGGCATTGGAAGGGAAAAAGGCATTTTGTGTATTTGATCGTAGTGTATGCTTCGGATGGAGTCAAGGTCCTATGCATATGGAAGTCAAGTCGGCGGTTGCTAATTTCGAATACAAATTATGCCATTTTTCCGTAATTGGTGGGCTTTGTGGAGCTGATATTTCCCTTCAGGAAATGTTGGTGACAATTGATATATCGACTTTCTTCTTTGCAGTGTGTATACTGTTCCAAGACATTTCCTATCCAAGAAGAAGATATGAAACAATTGAAGAATCAGTTGCTGCTAACACAGAATGAGTATACTTATGATTATGGTAAAAAATATTCATGTGTAATAGTAAATGAAGATTTACCTGAATTTATATTCTGTTAAAAGAAATAAAGTTCTTACAATTTGAATATAGATATGGCAAAAGCATGCAGTTACAAGTGTTTATTTTATATTAATATTGAGGTATAAAAAATGGGAAAGAGAAAGCTGTATAAGAATGACAGGTCAATAAGGCTAAGAGATAATAACTACTCGGAGCAACTTCCTTCACTAGATTTAAGTGCTTTTCCGCTAATAGATGATTTCAGATCACTTTGATAGGGCGAGGTAATTGGGGCATGAATCTCCATTATTTTAACCAAAGTTTAAATAAAAAGATAGCTTCGTTTCCGTGGTGGGATAATGCTGATAAAGACATTAGCATACTGTGTATATCTGATATTCCTTTAGGCACACTTAGAAACCCTTTTAACGATTGAGAACAGTCTTGGCAAATACTTATCTGGGAAAAGAGGGACTACATTTATATCATGCAAGGGGATGATCCCTGTTGTTCGTAATTTCATATATGGTTTAGAGTCCGGAAAGAAAACTGTTTAGCTGAATGGGAAAAAATGATAAATAATTTCCATTAGATTTAGATTTGGATTATATTGAAAAAGTAAGAATAGAAAGGTTAATAGTAAACTCCATTACTCACATATGGAGCATTTTGCAATTGAAAAATTAAGCCTTTGCAATCTTCGCCTTCACATTTAACATTATTTTTTCCTTCCGTCAAAACGAAATTTTTTCCTCTTATATAATTATCTCTCCCTTGGTTTTCTAGATTAACAAATTCAACTTCATACGGATAGGCAATATTTTCAATAGAATTTTATAATAAGAGAAATTGGATAAACGACGAACGAAATAATGTATGTTGTTTGTATTCATTTTAGTGTTATTTTTTTCTGCGCAGTTGCAATTGAGAATTTTTTTATTTTATTCTACGTAAATGAGAAAGTTAAAAAATTGGATTGACAGGTTTAAAAGAATATAGTAATGTTAGCCTTAGCTAACTATTAAAAGGGAAGGTTTTTATTACCCTTGCCTTGTGAGTGTAATGATCTATTTTAAAGGGGGAAATTATGAAACAAGTAAAAAGAGTTACAGCAATATCCGCATTGTTTTTGTTTGCATTTTGTGTACAAATTTATGCGACAGAAACCAAAATTGAAGATATGCCTGTAGGATGGTCGAAAAATGCAGTTAAGCAAGCTGTTAGCGAGGGGTGGCTTACAGCAGATCAAGGTAAAATATATCCTGAAAGACCATTAACCAGAGCAGAACTGTCCGCAATAATCAATCGTATTTTTAATACTGAGATGCTTGAGGATATTGATAAATATGCAGATGTACCAAAGGGAAGCTGGTACGAACAGGATATGGCTAAGGCAGTGAAAATGAAAGCACTGGTGGGAGAAGGAGATAAACTGTATCCCCAGCGTAAAATTACACGCCAAGAAGCATTTTCTGTGATATGCCGTGTTCTAGAAATGGGTGAAGGAGATACCAGTGTTCTAGAAAAGTATATGGATGGTTCAAGCGTTGCGTCATGGGCGAGAGGCAGTATGGCTGCTATGGTTGAGCATGGATATGTTCGAGGTTCTAGAAATGAATTGCGTCCCAGCGCAGAGATAACCAGAGAGGAATTTGCCCAGCTTATGACGGTGATTACTGAAACGGTTGTAACGTCGCCGGGAGAATATACACAAAATCATGCAGGTAATGTACTTATCAATTGCTCTGGCGTAACGATAAAAAATTCTGTTGTGCAGGGTGACTTAATTCTCTGTGATGGTATTGGCAGTGGCGATATAGCATTAGAAAATGTTACAGTTAATGGACGTCTGGTTGTACGGGGTGGTGGTAAAAACACAGTTAAAGTAATTGAATCAAAAATCAAAGGGGATGTAGTCATCAATAATGTGAATTATCCCATTCACCTTTCGGCTGATGCTAAAACCCTTCTTAAGAAAGTTATTATAAAGAATGAAGTGTATTTGGATGGAACCATAGAGAATCTTACTGTAGTTGAAAAAGCAGAGGTTACTCTTCTAGCTGGAGAAATTCAAAATATAGAAATTCTTTCTCCTGCGGATAGTTCCAAGGTTGTAGTAAAGGAAAGTGGGGAAATTAAGGCTGCAACAGTGTATGCAAAAAACGCAGAGTTTTCTGGAGATGGAAAAGTTGAGGCTGTATTGGCAAAGGCATCAGGTATCTCTGTTAAGACCCATGGTACGCAAGTAACAGTGGAAAAGGGCGAGAATATTTTAGCAGGTGATGTTACTGTCACGGAAGGTCAAACTGTGGTAGTGGATATGGGGAAAAAGTCGACAACTAAGGATATAAAGAATAAGAACAAAAGTGGTGGCGGTAGTAGTGGTGGCGGCTCTACCAAGCCAGACCCAGGGACAAATCCGGGGACAGACCCAGGGACAAATCCGGGGACAGACCCAGGAACAAATCCGGGGACAGACCCAGGAACAAATCCGGGAACAGACCCAGGAACAAATCCGGGGACAGACCCAGGAACAAATCCTACAACAGAGCAATGGATCGATGCTTCTAAAACGGGAATCATGAAGGTGGACTTTGCCAATTATGCAGTGGTCGCTTTAAAACTAGAGAAAATGAAAGGAGAAAATCCATCCGAATATACGTATTACGTAAATGGGCAAAAAGTAGATGCAGAGGATATTAGCATAGTCATGAAATCAAAAGATAATTCAGTCTTGGTTATCAAAATGTTGTTACAAAACAATTCTGGTAACCAAACTTTAAAACTGGTGAGAGCTTCCCAACATACAGAAGTTATTTTAACCAATTTGCAATAGAAAGGAGATATACCGTGAAAAAATATATAGCAATATTGCTTGCCACATCATTTTGTATCACCTCAAATGTAGATGCATTTGCCGCCACGTTAGAAGTTTTTGGAACAACAAAAATGAATTTGTGGGATGTTTATCTAACAGAAAATGCAAAGGAAAAACCAGATGCAATCAGCACAGCAACCATAGATGCAGTGGCACATGCAACGTATAGTATTTATGATAATAAGCCTGTAGAAATAGATACAGCTGTGGATTTGGGATTGATTGCTGATGCGAAAATTTTAAACTATAACGGGATTAATAATGATATGGTGAATCGTATCATCTCCACTTGGGAAGATGGTTATTGCATTCCTCTTTTAGGACAAGGGTTCGATTCTTATGAAACAAATGAACTTACAAGAAACGTGGTTCGCTATACGGACGCTAAGGGCAAAGCCTATGATTTTTCTTATGATGATATTGCTAACGCCAATCCCATTACAGAAGATTTTACATGGGAGAAGTTTGCTAAGGTAAATTCTGAGCAAAGCGCAACAAAAGCACCACATTCTGCGAAATATTTATTAAATAATGGAAACTTCGGAAAGCGTGCTTTAGTAGATGTAACCTCTGGGATAAATCCGCCACAGCTTACGATAGATGATGAGTATAGCAACAACGCTGCTGTAAAAGGGAAGTTTATAAAATTGGATTTTGAAAACAATGCTGAGTGGGCAAATGCTGTTTATGCAATTAAAGTCAATGAAACAGGCTTGATTTATGGAGATTTGGATACATCATTTGGGTATAACGATGCAGCAGGAGATACTACGTTTTTGAATGGCTCAAAAAAGGCGGATAAAAGTAAAATACTGATTCGACTTAATCAAAAATTTAGACTGGGTAAAAACAAGCTAACCTTTATGGCAAAAGGCTATCAAGATGCAGAATATACATACACCTTAACGGAATCTTTAATAGACTATCCGTGGTTATTAGAATTCAAAGCTGTGAATGAAACCAAGCAGGATGCGCCGTTGGAGAACAGTACCATTATGCAAGGAGATGTCATTCGCATCAATGTATCTGGTGGGGATTATTTTAATAAGTTCGACAGAATTTATATTGACGGAAAGCTTTTACCATATGAGAGTGCAAGCAATTCCAGTTATTTGTCTTATTATAAATATGGCGATGGTGGGAAAACCCTTTGGGTTTATACCAGCAATCTTTCGCAGGGGCTACACGAAATTCGTTTGGCAAAGCAGAGATATAATGATTTAGAATATTTCTTCACAGTAAGCACAGAAGGAATGAAACAACTTCCAACATTAACCCTATTAGACAAAAATGGTGAACCAGCTACCCAAAATTTCTCCGTAAAAGGTTCCCCTATTGTGCTAAAAGGAAGCAATTTAAATGACCTAAAAGAGTGGTATGGAAAAATCAGGGATGTATTATATTCTGGTCCGAACAACGAAATAAATGATATTACAGATGCGATATTGGATGAAACGAACCAAACAATTACTTTAAATGCATCCAGTATGCAGTATTGGAATAAGGGCGGAGAACATTCTCTGTTAATACGGTCTTCCGGTTATCCCGAATTTAAAATTTCACTAAAAAGAGGAAATGTCTTGCCTGAAAGCAGTGCAGTAACGTATCGTGCAGAAGATGGCTATGTAATCATATCTTCTGACTACAGCTATATTTCAGCCGAAAATTTAAATGCTGTTGTGATTAATGGTGTGGAGTATTCACCTAGTCTATTTGAAATGAAGACAAGCTATGGCGCTCCTTCCACATTGACAATTCCATCTGAATATTTTGAGGCAGACACACAGGCAACAGTTAAGGTTTTATCCAATGGATACATGGATTTTTCTGCTACACTCTCTATTCCAAAAGAGCATAGCAAGAGAAAAGAATCCCCTCAAATTCAGGCTGAAGTTACAAAAGTGATTGTGAATGGTACCATTGATTCTATACTAAAATTATGTGAAGAGGAACAAGATTGGAAAGATAAAATAAGCAAAGTAACCATGAAGAAAACTTCAGAAACTATTGGCAGCGGAACGGTTATTTCGTTAAATAAAATAACTAAAACGGAAAGTGGGAAATTAACCATTTCATTAGCCAGCAGTGGATTACGAGCAGGGACATATTTAGTGTACATTGATGCTACTGGATACACAACAGCAACTTTCACTGTGGAAATTGGGGATGCAGTTCCTGGCGAAACAACCTATGAGCTGAATGCAGATGGAAGCGTAACCATGACTGTGGGTGGTAATAGTAGCACATATGTAAAAAATATTGCTGTTAAAGTTGATGGGCAGGACGTGGCAAGTTCTGCAATCACAAAAGGAACAAATGCTTTTACAATCTCAAAAGACAGTTTTTCAGAAAAAAGAGCATATCAAGTTCTTTTAAGCTCTACTGGATATATGGATAAAACCATAGAGGTACAGACAAATGTGCTAGATACGCCAGAACTTCAGCTCAAGGGTGTGGTGGACACATCAACAAAAAAGATGATAGTAACATTTGCTGATGACGAAGGTTGGCAAAAAGCAATCAGCGGCGTGGAATTTGTTAGAAATAATGGAAGTGGCATCGGCGCTACATTAGAAGAGACAGATACCCAGGGAGAAATATCTATAAATCTTGGGACGATGTATGCAGCTGACAAATATATTTTAAAGATTGCTGCAACGGGTTATCGTAATGCATTTTTAGAAGTCAATGTCTTAAATGCCATTCCAAGTGGTACAACCTACGAATTATTGTTAAATGGAGCTGAGCAGGAGACTAAGATTTCTTTTGGCAGTAGTAGTTATGCGAATGCTATAACTGAAATTATAATTGGAGAAAAGGTTTTCAAAAAGAATGAAGACTTTACAATTTCAAGTAATGTGGCTACATTAAAAGATGCCCTTTCAGAGGGAGCCTCTGAAGTGAAGATTATCTCAACAAATTATCCTGATCAGATTATTCAGATAGAAAATTTATCGATACCATCAGAAAGCATAAGTTTGCCAGAAGTTATTTCATCAAAGACAGACTTCATCATTACTTCTAACGACGATGCTTGGCTGAATGCAATTCGTTCTATTACGATCGGATCTACAAATTTTACTTCAGGAAAATTAACAAAGGATAGTGGAAAGATTACCATTGGAGTAAATGAATTAAAATATTTATATGGAACAGGAAAAAGTGTGAAAATTACTGCAGATGGGTATCGCAGCATTATGTTTACAAATGTTACCATATATGATAAGTTGGCTAGTGATTATTCCCGCGAAACCAAGTGGACAGAGCAAGGCTTGGAGGTAAATCTGAATGAGACAGGTAACAGTAGTTATTACTCCATAAAAAAGGTGTTTGTTGATGGAATTGAGGTAGAAGCTGAAAAGATAATTGCACCAAGCTATAGTAATAACTATACGCTTGTGATTAAACCAGAGGTTTTTAACCCACTGAATGGGCAACGGGTTTCTATTAAAATTACAAGTTATTCTGCATATACGCAAGATATTGATTTAACGATTGATGTTGCGTTAGAGACAGAAGAAAATTCACAGGGCTTAGTAGGACAAAGCTTAATTTCAAATGAATCACCAATGGAAGATATCAATGGGTCATTAGAAAATACTCAGAATGAAGAAATAAATGAAGAAACGAATGAAGAAACGAATAAAGAAACGAATAATGAAATGAAAGATGAGTCCCAGAACGTGTTGAAAAAAGATATGGAGGAGTCATCTGAGAATTCAGATGACACAGAAAAGGTATTAGAGGAACCTGTGGAAGCAGAACAGCACACGGAAAAAGAAATCGAAGATACGTTAGAAGACGTTCAGTAAACAAAAACCAAGTGGGCATAGGAAGAAGGTTGTAGTAGAGAAGTTCCGAGAAACAGAAATTTCAACAAAAAAAGCCCCTGAAAATCAACAATCCGAAGAAACAGCAGAATAAGACCTAACTCTAAAATCTGGGTTGGGTCTATTTAGTACCATAAAAGTGTAAGTGTTAAGCACATCATTAGTGCTAAAAC
>NZ_DALYUL010000026.1:0-39478 GCF_031981185.1 Anaerotignum sp.
GTTATAGCCGTTGAATTCGTTTTTAATACGGGCATCTCTAACAGGGCGGACAAGGCTTTCTGGCTTCGGAATATAAACAGTTGCACCGCCCACAACCTCAGCAAGTTTGTAAAAGTTATCTATTCCAATAACTTCGGCTATCTGAGTATATAGCCCATCTGGAATCATTTCGATGGTCAAGTCCTTTGATAACTCGCTCATGTCCGTCCTCTCCTTCTATAGTTATTTGCCGACAAACTTCCCAAGAAGTCCCATAAGTTCACCAACTGTGACTGGTTGTTTAAATCTCACTTCCCAGAACTCCGGTGAGTTGATGACTTCCGCATCTACAAGAGCGAGAAACCCTTCTTTCTGCCACTCTGGAATATCATCTGTAGGAAGTACCTGTTGAGTTTCTTCGGGTGACATAGGAATCTCTTGTGCAATAATTTTCTCAAGTAAATTGAGAATGCTTGCACCGTAACCCTTACCCGGAACCGCCCAACCTTTGCCGTTTGGGTTATCAGCGGAACCAAGCCATTCAACAAATGGTGCAGAAGCTCTGGATACAAGTGAAAAACGAGGGTCAACACATTCATTCTTGAGACCGTCTCCCGATGCATATGCCTTAAGGTGCTGTATCTGAGCACGAACACCTATACGAGGAGAGGGAAAGCTTGCCGCCTGTCCCTTGCTGTTTTGATTGAGTGCACCTATGCCAGCGTAGTTATTTTGACTTGGAAGAACAATGCCTCCATATTTGAGAAAGCCTGTCTCCTTTAGAGTCTGTGCAAAGGCAATATCTCCGCGAACGCCCTCAGCCTTACCTTCGTCAAGAAATATTTGCGCAAGTTCTTCCAAGGTGCACCCTGTAAGCTGCGGAGCTGTGTTCTTAGTGCGGCAGTAGAGAGCCATCTGCGCAGCCGTTGCGACGGCTGTTCCCATGATTTCGGTCTTACCCTCCGGCTTGGCCTGTGTGCCATAGTGCGCCGCCAAAAGTTCAGCCTCGGCAATTGCAAGCTTCTTGAGATTGACTTCCGCAGAGAGCCACTTCGCCGCATTTGTGTTAGTGTGAAAGCTGTGTTCAATTAGCAAGTAATTCGGAACGCCAACGGCGCGAGCTCCTCGGAGGACTCCGTAGTATTCGCCTCCTGCATCATTTTTTCTGGTTGCTGTACGTCCTGCTTGATTGGTGCCCATAACCTCGCCAACCTTTTTTGCAATTGCAAGAGCCAGAGCATCAGTGTTATTTTGGTTGTCATAGGAACGATAGACGACGGGATAATCGACGTTCTCAGTGCCGCAAGCATTAGAGTGCAGGGAAATAAAGATGTCACAACCCTTTGCCGCTGTACCACGGCTGTACACTGGTAGATCGGTATTCTGTTCTCCTCGTGTCGTGATAACCTCGAAACCACGAGCCTCAAGCTCTGCCTTCAAAAGTAAATGAAGTTTCCAGTTCATCTCACTTTCGAAATAGGTCTTCACAACAGGACTTTGGTTATATTGACTTCCTGCATGTCCTGCGTCAAGGCAAACCTTAATGTTACTCATTGTCGTCATCTCCTTCTTCGTCTGGTGCATGGAAGATAGGTTCTCCGTCAGCCTCGTTCAATTCAGGTTCCTGTTCCCCCGAAATGTTGACATCCTGCGTAGGGGTTGTGGTGGCTTCCAGCTTGGGAGCCTCATTTGTTTTCGTTTCTGCCATGATATGTATACCTCCTATAATTTTAAAATGGGGTTTATGACTTTTTCAAATAGGTCATTTGTGCTGTACTTATACGTCCCTTCTGGAAGGGCACTTTCGAACTTCTTTATTTCAAGGGCAAGCTTGAGAACTTTAAGGGCTCCGACTTCCTCCGGCGTCACAGGACGGCGGGATTCTTTACCCGGTATCATCCACATAATTGCATTCATGACGTAGGAATAGAGCAGTCCTTCTGTATTCTCCCATTCTGTAATAACTTCCTTTGCAAATTTTTTGCGATTGAGCTTTGGTTTGTCGGGGGGAAGGATGCCTTTTTTCTGCATCTCCTTTTTAAAACGGGCGTTGTCTGCCTTCTCACGTTGCGTGAGTTTCTTTTTTTTAGGTGCTGTCATTTTCGGCCTCCTTCCGTTTTTCTCGGATGACCATGCTCTTAAGAGCTTCAATAACCTTGTTACACTGTGCCATGTTGAGCCACTCAATGCGGTCAACATTACAAATGCGTTTGACGAAACCGTTTATTCTGCGGTTGTCGTCATTCCATCCCAGTTCCTCGCATAAAGCGTATATCTTGTGCCGTTGCTTCTCGGTTCGGACATCGCCGCCTTCGTCGGTTCGTTTACTTCTTGTGTCCCTTTGAACACCGTCCTTCATATTTTGCAGAACGCGGGCGAGGGTATTAATTTCCCCTTGGGTGAGGTTCTTCATAGATTCCTTGCCCGTCTCACGGCTTACGACTGCATGAAGGTCTTCCTCTGATAGGGAGAGCTCCGGCGACTTAGCTATCGCCCAGAGAGTACGGATGGAAGCAGATTTTCTGCTTCCTGTTTTTTTCGCTGCTGCCACTTCCTAATCCTCCTTTAAATACCGGACGAGCTAGTGCGCTCGACCTTGTCTTTGAAAATCTCATAACCAAACTCGTCTTTTTGCTTCCATGTGGCACCGACTGCGTTGACGGTATCTTCGCCATATTTTCGAAGTGCATCTTTGCTTATTTTTTCCTCAACGATAATACAGTCTGTCATATGCCGCGCCTTGAGCCTTCGGATAATCTCTGCCACTTTCTCCTTTGCTTTCGGGATACTGATAGAGGTCGAAAGACGGAAACTCACTTCTCCAAAATTCAGCGGCTTTGACTTTGCTTTTCCGAGTTCCTCTCGGTGGTCGGTAACATATTCCTTGATGTCTCTCTCAAGCTTTGAGATACGATCAGAGAGAGGCTTGCTCTCTTGTTCGGCGACTTTCTTTGCACCAATGATTTGACGGTTCATCTCTGCCTCGATGTCACCCAGTTCGAGCTCTGCCTCAGCGATCTCCCTGAGAGCTGTATCGACTTCTTCCCATGACTTAATTGCCGGGGTTTCGGTAATTCGTTTTCTTGCCATGTCGCGGCTCCTTTCATTTTAAATGTATAGTTTGGCTCGGAGGTTGTTTCCTCCTCACCTTGATTGAGAACATAGTCCTTTGTAAATAACATGTAAACCCCTAGTGGTAGGGTAATTAGTACCGCCGTTATATCTGCATCTTCCGGAGTTTTACCTGTCAAAGCAATGGCAATAATGGCGGCAGATAGTGCGAGCATGATAAGACCCATGAAGCGTTGTTTTCTCATTTTCATTGTCCATGTCTCCTCCCGTTAAAGCATCATCATAGAGGATGCTTGCTCAATAATCTTAGGGGTAATCGTTTCACTACCGGATTCCTCAAGGATGCGAAACACATTCGAAAGAGTGCGGTCAAGGAGACGGAAGCATCCCGTTTGTACATTGCAAGCACGAGCCTTGATCTCCTCCATTGCATTAGGTTGCACGTCGTAGCCTTCGAGGTACTCTTCGACTTCCTTCTGAGAGAGGCCATGGAGCATCGCGTAAAAGTCAACACGGTTCGCCATTCGAGCGAGATAGGTCTTAATCATAGCTTCAAGCTTGGGCTCTCCGGCAATGACTAGACCGACGTCACTCTGGTCAAAAACTGCTCTGAGTATTTCCATCTTCTTTGCAGTGAACTTACTGACAAGCTTGTCAGCTTCGTCAATGATAAGCAAATAACCTTTGTTTACGTTGAAGAACTCTCGAATACCGTTGACCCTGCGCCAGATCGTACCATAACCACTGGGTAGACCGATAGAGCGTTCAATGGCTTCTACAAGGTCTCGACTGCTCATGGTATCGTCACACTCTATGTATGCAACCCGGGGGAGCTTGGCGTATTGCTTTAGGGTGTGCGTTTTGCCATAGCCGGAACGCCCGACCACAATCCCGAGCCCTATGTATTCCTGACAACTTTGACATACACCGAGGACGGCGGTTGCATCGCGGCTCTCAAAGAACTGGGGGCGTTGTGTCGCCCTCTGAGTGGATGTGGTGAGCTCAATAGCTTCGCCTGTGTTCTGCGCTAAATATTCGGCTAGCTTTGCCTCAAGTCCGTTCGCGTTACTGTCATACTTTCCGGACAAGTAACGGGATACTGCGGTTCTTGAATAGCTGACCTCCTTAGCAAGAGAAGCGATACTCGTTTTTGTGGTTGCAAGGTACTCGTTAAGTCTTTCTGGGAGAGTCTTGTTGTTGATGTAAACGGCATTTGCCGTTGCTGCTGTAACTTCCATGTGTATTCCTCCTTATTCATTCATCGCTCTTAGGCGAGCAAGAGCTGTTCCTGCCTTTTTCGCCAGATATTCGTCTCCGGCTGTGGCCTTTTTCTTTCGAGGAGCTGCCGCCATTTCTTGGCGAAACTCCTTGTCATTGGGAAATGATACAATATTCGAACTTCGCTTTGCTTTGATCGTGAGGTCGATTTTGCCCACTGCATCAGACTGTCGGCCTTGTTCCAGACGAACCTCATAAGGCATTCGCGCACTTTCCAAAAATTCCTCCGCTTCTCGTTTCTGTCTTTTTTGCTCGCGCATGTGTTTTTCAAGGGCAACTTGAGAACAGTGTTGCCCATAAGAAAGAACCTCAGCGGAAACAGCCTCGCATATCTTACGGCCTTTATTGTCATAAACATAGAGCTTTGTCACATCGTCGATGTCCCACTTGATGCCGACCTTTTGGTCAATATAGTTGCCTAGTTCGCTGTCCGCATATATAACCCCAAACTTTCGTATTCCGTAGTTATGTACTGTTGCAATGTCTGCCTTCATGAGGAGCATCGCCGCATACTCACGGGGAGGAGCTGCCTTCATGTAACGTGGGCCATTTTCAAAAAGCTCAATGGGAGTAAGCCACTTCTCATGGTTTTCCTTAAGTCCTCCATGCTTTCGTGTGTGATACTTCGTATCCTTCCATGCAATCCAAAGGTCGAAGAACTCCTCCATAGTGAGAAGCTCACCGCTCTCAAGCATCTTGTCGATGTCCTTGTTTCGCTTTGCGTATGTCTGGGAGCCTGTAAGTGTTCCCGTATAGCTTGCAAACCACTTTGAGAACTTGGAGCAGACTGTGCCGAAGAAGCGTTCGATTGACTTGTCCCACGGTTGATATGGAAGGGAACGACCAACTTCCTGTATGCCGATTGATTGATAGAAGCCGATTGTCTCAGCATCAAAGTCGAACTCAATTTTTCGGTTTTTACGACTCTGCCCTGTCATAGTTTCCCCTGTGTAGTCCTTACCGTTATCAATATGGAGTATCTTTGGGACACCCCCGGGAATGCTGTAAATCATTTTGATAAGACTTTCCTTCAAGGTCTGGGAGTTGGCGTCCACACAAAGTACATCGCCGATAATCGCTCGCGTCTTGACATCCATCCATGCAACAAGCTTCGGACGAACTGCCTTGATTTTGCCATTAGGTGCAGTGTACTGAACCCAAATGTCGAAGGTATGCTCGTCACCCACAACATACTCCATAACTTCAAGAGATGCGGTTTCACGTCGTGCCTTGAGCATCTTCTTGTTTTTCCATTCTCTTGCACCGTTTGCCGCAAGGTATCGGGCACTCTCTGCGCCCGGTTTTTCCATTAGGTACTTGATATACCGTGCAACAGTTTTGTTTGAAGGGTAGCTCTCCCATGAGCGAATTTCCGCAATCTCTTCAAACTTCTCATAGAGCATCTCCATCGTGCCAATGTTCGAGGTAAAGGTACGGTCAAACCATATGTTTTCTATGATTGCCTTTTGTTCGTCAGTAAGACTTGGGAATGTTGCCTTTTCTTTGGGTTTCCTACAAAGAGCCAAGGCTCGGAAATATTCGTAATTCTGCCCATCCTCCTTCTCAAACTTAAGGGCCCAGGCATTGGCTTCAAGTACAGTCTGGACGTAGCGGTAAAGTGTGGGAAGACTGACTCCCAGAGTCAGAGCATAGCGTTCGGCATATACCGTGCGGTCTTCGCCTTCATATTCAATGAAGCTTTGAACCTTGCCCGATAATTCAATGGCCTCATAGTATTGTGTTTTGCGGCTTTCTATGAATTGGTTGAGGTCTGCCTCAACATACCAGGGAGCCGCGTCTGCTCGTTGTCCAATAATGACATCCCTCCCGTCAACCTTCTGCTTGGCCTTGTGTGCCTTCCTCGCCTTAGTGGAGAGAGAAGAGACAGAAACCAAGACTTGCTCTTTGCCGCCTCCCTCTCGTGCCTGTGTTTTGGTTTTAAACGCTTCCGGGTTGCGCTTTATCCGTTGAACAATGGTGTTATATTTAATGCCCTCAATGTCTGCGGCTTCATCAAGGGTGATATAGATTTCCGGCACTTCTGTCCCTCCCTTCTGCTGCTCATGCTGCGATTGCCTTTTCGACCTTTCGAGGGTCGAGGTTGAGGGTCGCGACAATCAGCGGGAGATACTTCTCGCCGGAGCGGACACCGTAGAGGATATAACTCAAATATTGGGGGGATGTGCCAATCTCTTCGGCGAGTTGGGTCTTTGTCATATCCTTATCGGTTAGAGCTTTGACAACAAGCTTCCCGAATCTCGTGAGTTTGCTGTTCGCGTTCATCGCGCTCCTCCTTTCTCTGTGATATGGTTCTTAGAGTTACTTCCGACTTCTTCTCTGACTCCACAGCTCTGTAACAATTGCAACCATCGCCGCACTAATGAAGAAGGAAAGAGGACTTATCTTAAGAAGCAGAGTAAACACTATAATGCCTAATACCGTGGCTGTCGTGATACCCGCTCCACCCACAATTATGAGAAAGCGATTCGCTACGCCATAACCAACATGAGTGACTTCCTTTTTACGTCGTTCACGTTTCGGCTTTTTCTCAAATTCCTTGAGAATATAATCGCAGTAACGGATAGTGTTATCGGCTTCTTTAAATTCTTCTTCCATGCCGGGGACTGCTTTAAAAGGATTGTCCACTTGCCCACAAGCTCTTTTGTCGATTAAGGCGTCATACTTAAGTTTATTGACAAAGGCAATTGCTTTTTTCTTTTCTCGAAATCCTCTGCAGAGCTCCTCCAGAGCTCTTGTCTTTTCTGACATTCTTTCTGTCATTCTGCTACACTTCCTTTCTTGTCCCCTATGCCGTATAATGGAAATACAATCCAAAACGAAAGGGACGTTTTCTATGAAAAAATCTGTTTATAATGCAATTAATAAGCAACTCGACTGTGTCGATGATCTTCACGCCGATAATTGGGTTGAACTTGGAGAAAAGCTCTATACTACGATATTAGAAAGACCGGAATATTTAGGTGCTTTTACCGAAGATCAAAAAAATGCAATTGTCGAAGTCTGCCGAGAAACCTATCACGCGGCTGCAATGACCGCCAGGGTGTATGCCATGAAAGCTATTCAAGCGTATGATCAGAGTATTTTTCGGTAAGATATTGATCATCTCCGGGCTTGCCTGGATACCATGGAGTATTGTTGTTCTGCTGGATCGTTACCTGTTTTGTATAGTCCTCAACTTCCTTGAGGAACTTTCCAAAGGTTTTGAGTTCCTCGCCTTTGCCCTGGAAGGGGCATTCACCATATGGAGTCGTCTCTTGCACAGGCGGCTCCGTTTCCTTTTGACAACCTCGCTCTCGTTTTTCTTTGAGATGGGCTCTGTATGGTTGGCTCGGGGAACTATCCCCGTGATCAATCGCAAGCTCTCGTGGAACAATCGAATTCAAATGTTTAATTATCTGTTGTAGGTTTTTCATATCCGGAGTTGCAACTACTGAATTGCTGCTTCCAAATGTTTTCGTCACTCTGTGCTCTTTCCGATACTCATGGATAGCGTGGTTGTGGAAGGACATCTTAAAAAGCTCACGCTGATACTTGTAGAACTTTTCCTCTAAAGTACGACGGGCAAGCCCGGTCACATAGTCTATTTGTTCGTCTAGGTCAAGGCACATTTTGAAAGTGTTGCGAAAAACCATGCAGTCATTTGTCGGACACTCTTTCATGAGCTCCATACCAAGGGCAAAAGCTTCTCCGGTTGTTGCGCCTTCTATCGCATGAATGAAGTCTTTTTGAGGCTCCATTTTAAAGGCGTCAGGTCTAACGAAACAATCTTCCTCGTCGATAAGTCCTAATCGCTCAAGGGCAACCATGAAACCGTAAAGTTGATGCTGTGCTGTAATAGCGTTGACGTCTGGATAGTGTGTGCTCTCAATTTGATATGTCAGAGCCTTCTCCCATTCATTCACCATAGTCTGGGGGTCGACTGCCGCCAATTCTTCGGAGGTATCTGTCTCCTTGATAACAGTAAAAGAGGTTGGTGATTGAATATCAATTTCTGATTCAAGTCCGCGAGCCTGTTCAATTGCCTCGTCCAAAGTCTCGGCACTGTCATACTCCATAACGGAGCGATCAACACTAAGGCATCCTGTGTAGAGCTCAGCATCAATAACACCAAAGTTCCCTAATGCTGTGCCTGTCCAAGCGCGAAGCTCACGATCGTTAAACTTTACGATTAAGTATCCATTTACTTTCTTGATTTTTCTCATATCTGCTGTTCCTTCCTTTCTGCTCTTAGCTAAGAGGTGCGGGCACTACCCTAACCGTTCCTATGTATTTGTTGAGGATGACAAGTTGTCCATCTGGTTTCTGACTGATAATGAGCCAGTTCTCAGGGGAGAGACCTTTTTGTCCAAGTCTGATTTTCTGTTTCCTTGTCGGCTTCTTTCCACGGCGCATTGCTTTCCCTCCTTGATTTCGTATTCCATTTTGTGGGTCTGTGTGGTATGCTTTATTTGATTTAATTTTTAATCTAAAATTATTATAACCGTATTTACGGTTGATGTCAATAGTTTTACGGGTAATTTCCCGTAATTACGATAAGGGGGAGTATTTTTGTTTGCTGAAATGATTAAAACATTAAGAGCAGAGAAGGGGTTGACTCAAAGTCAACTGGCTAAAGAGGTTGGTGTGTCACCCGGGAATATTGGAGATTGGGAGATTGGACGAAGTAAGCCAGGATATATTGCACTTGCAGCTTTATCCCAATATTTCGGTGTATCATCCGACTATCTGCTCGGACTTACGAGTAAACCTAATCATGAACGGATGGATGCTCCTATCTGCGATGGGGAACCTCTTACCGAAGCCGAGTCTGATCTGGTAGCTATGTTTCGCTTACTTGATAGCAAAGACCAGGAAAACGCCTTCGACTTTGTGACACTCCTTTACGGGAAGACGACGGGAGAAAAGGGCTCCGTTTACTCAACGTATTCAAACACCAAAAAGCAGCAAGAAAGCAACACCGTTGAGGATGAAAAAAGCGGCTCTATTGGAGAGCAAAAATCCCGCCACGAAACCGCTTAATTTTTATGCCTATTTGATTAAAAACTTAATCAATTTATTGTCACTTTGCAAAACGTTAAATATCAGGATTCATAATGCATGAATCCATGAGAAAACCCAAGTAATTAGCCAATGTGACAGTAATGACGTATTTTTTTGATTTTGTCACTTTGCTCCTTGCTAATTTTCCTTAGTGAGAGGGCTTATTAGTTATGTCTATCATTGGTTTAGTAACGCCTATATAACGCTTCTTGTTGACGTTTTTAACCTAGAAACCATGTTTCGTGGGGTTTAATCGTTACATTTGTCACGCTTTAACGCCTCGTTATCACGCTAAGCCTATTGCTAAATTAAACCGACTCTGTTATATTATCTTTAAGGGCTACGATGCCCGTCCTCATGGTTGCGCTGCTGTGACTTCCGGGACGGTGTTTCGTGGCTCTTCTTATATTCAAACCCTTGATTTATGGGGATTTTCTCTAATCGTCATTCATTTATGTTGATGCTTTCAAGGTAAATTCAAGCATTAAAAAAGACGCCGAATGCATCGACGCCAATTTTTCTCAAGTTTTCTGATAAATTCAATTCCTTTCCCACTTCAAATGATGCCGTTTCCCGCGTAATCATCGGGTTTTCTCGCGTTCTCCCGTTCTGTCCCGGTTTATCCCGTCTTTCTCAGATATGTTGTCTTTCCACAGCGAGTGGAAAGAAGCAGCGAAGAAAAACATTTATGATTACTTAGAGTTTGAACTTTCGGAAGAAATTGCAGGGAAGCAAATTGTACTTATGAGATAAGAAATAAAGTTTATAAAAGAGTCCCCCTCGGTGATGGCGCACCAAAGGGGGACAAATATAAGTGTCTATGTTGAAATTAACAGAAAGGACGGGATTTGTCAATGTCTGTAAAGATAAATGAACTGGAAATTGAAAATGTGAAACGTGTGAAAGCTGTGAAGCTGACACCCACAGAGAGTGGTTTGACCATTATCGGTGGTGACAATGGTCAGGGGAAAACCTCTGTATTGGATGCCATTGCATGGGCGTTGGGTGGCGATAAATATAAACCCTCCAACCCTTATAGAGAGGGTTCAGTGATACCGCCCAACTTACATATAAGTCTTAGCAATGGACTTGTGGTGGAACGTACAGGCAAGAATAGTACTTTAAAGGTTACAGATCCAGGTGGAAATAAAAGCGGCCAGCAGTTATTAAATGAATTTGTTGAGACATTTGCTTTAGACTTGCCCAAATTTATGGAATCCAGCAACAAAGAGAAAGCAAATACACTTTTACAAATTATCGGCGTAGGGGACAAGCTTCATCAGTTAGAGGACCAGGAACAGCGTTGTTACAATCAGAGATTAGCAATTGGTCGTATTGCAGATCAGAAAAAGAAGTATGCCAATGAAATGGAATACTTTGACGGGGTACCAAAGGATATTGTTTCGGTTTCTGATTTAATCAAGCAACAGCAGGAGATTCTTGCCAAGAATGGTGAGAACCAAAGGAAGCGTGACAGATTGGGCGGTTTAGAGACTGAGGCGCAGAGAGTCCGAAATGAAATCCATTCGTTACATGAAAAGTTGGATCAATTGATTGCTCAGGAAAATCAATTGATTTCTGATATTGCAATTGCTAAAAAGTCCGCCAGTGAGCTTCAGGATGCATCTACTGCAGAATTAGAAAACAATATTTTGCAGATTGAAGCAATTAACAATAAGGTACGTTGCAACTTAAATAAAGAAAAAGCTGAGGACGATGCAAAGCTGTATGAAGCTCAGTATGCCACTCTTACTACTCAGATTGAAGATATCCGAAAAGCCAAAACAGACCTTTTGCAAGGAGCTAATCTTCCCCTGCAAGGGCTATCTGTAGAAAATGGAGAGCTGATTTTTAATGGTTTCAAGTGGGACAACATGTCAGGTAGTGAACAGTTAAAGGTAGCAACTGCCATTGTACGGAAAATTAATCCGAATTGTGGCTTTATATTGCTGGATAAATTGGAGCAGATGGATACCAAGACCATTAATGAGTTTGCCCAGTGGGCGGAACGGGAAGGCTTACAAGTGATTGCTACAAGGGTAAGTAAAGGAGAGGAGTGCTCAATTGTCATTGAGGACGGGTATGTGGTTGGTCAGCCTGTGCAAGAAGCTCCTGCGAAGAAGTGGAAGGAAGGTGAATTTTAATGCAGATTACAACGGGTAAATTGAAAAGTGCCCAAAAGGTTGTTGTATATGGGCCTGAAGGGATTGGAAAAAGTACCTTTCTGGCACAGTTCCCCGGTGTGTTGTTCATCGACACAGAAGGTAGTACAAAGCATATGGATGTGGCAAGGCTACCGAAGCCATCAAGTTTTACGATGTTGCTGGAAGAGGTTAAATATGTGAAGGCAAACCCTCATATTTGCAAAACTCTTGCAATAGATACAGTGGATTGGGCGGAACAGCTTTGTGTTGAAGATATTTGTGCAAGACATAACAAAATGGGTATTGAAGACTTTGGCTATGGTAATGGCTATGTTTATACCAAAGAAGAGTTTGGCAGATTTTTAAACCTTCTGGAAGATGTGGTGGACTTGGGAATCCATGTGGTATTAGCTGCCCATGCTCAGATTCGTAAATTTGAACAGCCTGACGAAATGGGGGCTTATGACAGATATGAGTTAAAGCTTGGGAAAAAGACTTCCTCCCAGACTTCCCCATTGGTGAAAGAATGGGCAGATATGGTGCTGTTTGCTAACTACAAAACTTACTCTGTTGCTACGGATAAGGACGGTAAAAAGCATAAAGCCCAAGGCGGCGAGCGGGTTATGCACACAGTCCATCATCCATGCTGGGATGCAAAAAACCGTCATGGACTAGCTGCAGAAATGCCATTTGACTATAGCTTGATTGCTCATTGCTTTATGGTGGAAGCGCAACTTATGGCAACACAACCAAGAGAAGTGCAACAAATGCCACCTATGGAGCAGATGCAGTTCACACAGGAAACTACGATGCAAGAACAGCCGAAGCAATCAGATACGCCAGCTCAGGAGCAAGATAGTTCTTTTTTACCAGTATCAGAATCAGAGGCGAAACAGAATCCTTTTGAAACTTCGGGACTGGATCATTTACCAAAGGCACTGAAGGATCTAATGGTAACTAATTATGTTACCTGCGAAGAAATTCAAGAAGTGGTGGCGGCAAGAGGGTATTTCCCGTTGGATGTTCCTGTTGAAAAATACGATGAATACCAACCAGGGTTTGTTTCGGGGGTACTGGTAGCCGCTTGGACGCAAGTATTTGAAATGATTAAGCAAAACAGAAAAAAAGTTGATGAAATACCATATTAGTAAGGAGGGTTTTGTATGGAAGAATGGTTACGTGAAGCACTAGCAGAAGAGCAAGGATTACACTTTTGCCCACTTCATGACAGATATGTTGCATGTGATGATGATTGTGATAGTTGTGAGGAAGCAAAAGAATTTCAAAAATGTTTAGAAGAAGCTTCAAAATAAGGAGGTATATATATGTCAGATGCAGTGGAAAGAGAACTAGGGTGGAATGACTCTATTGAAAAAGACAGTGATTTTATATTGCTACCGGAAGGGGATTATGATTTTAAGGTTGTGAAATTTGAAAGGGGTAGACATCAGGGAAGTGAAAAATTACCACCATGTAATAAGGCGATTTTAACCCTGGAAATTGACTCTTCAGAGGGCACCATTACCATTATCCATAACCTGTTTTTACATAGCAAGACGGAAACGATGCTTTCCTCTTTCTTTACATCCATTGGACAGAAAAAGAAAGGTGAAAAGGTAACAATGAACTGGAATGCTGTCACTGGTGCGAGAGGTCGTTGTAGGGTTTACCAGGATAGTTGGACAGGCGATGATAAGGTAGAGCGAAAAAGCAACAAAATTAAAAAGTTTCATGAGCCTACAAACACAGCTCCAGGTACATCTACAAACACAGCTGGCAGTCCAGCTCCACCACAGCAAGTATCCTTTACAGCGGGTAGATTTTAATAGAAGGGGTTGGTGGTTATGGAATTAAGACCGTACCAACAGGAAGCCAAGGACGCTATTTTTTCAGCATGGGACAACGGGGTGCAAAAGACACTCCTTGTCCTCCCTACCGGGTGTGGTAAGACTATTGTTTTTGCTAAGGTTGCTGAGGAGTGCGTTCGTAAAGGTGATCGGGTGCTTATTATGGCCCATCGTGGAGAGCTTCTGAATCAAGCTGCAGACAAGATTGCCAAAGCTACCGGCTTAGGGTGTGCAACAGAAAAAGCAGAGGAAACATGCCTGGGGAGTTGGTTTCGTATTGCAGTTGGCTCTGTTCAAAGCTTGCAACGTCCAAAGAGGTTAGAAAAATTTGCTCCTGAATATTTTGATACCATTATCATTGATGAAGCTCACCATAGTTTATCTGACGGGTATCAACGAGTGTTGGAGCATTTTTCAGACGCTCGTGTTCTGGGTGTAACGGCTACACCTGATAGAGGGGATATGAAGAATCTTGGACAGGTATTTGAAAGCCTGGCTTATGAATATACCCTTCCAAAAGCAATCAAGAGCGGGTTTCTATCTCCAATCAAGGCTCTTACAATCCCTCTGAAATTAGATTTGACTGGGGTAGGAACACAGTCAGGAGATTATAAGGTGGGAGATATTGGAACAGCTTTGGATCCCTATTTATATCAGATTGCTGATGAAATGAGTAAGTATTGCATGGATAGAAAAACAGTGGTGTTTCTTCCTTTGATAAAAACAAGCCAAAAGTTTAGGGACATTTTAAATGAGAAGGGCTTTTGTGCCGCTGAGGTAAATGGGGAGAGTACAGACCGTGAACGAGTCTTAGCAGACTTTGAGAATGACAAATACAACGTGCTTTGTAACTCTATGCTACTAACAGAAGGCTGGGACTGCCCTAGCGTGGATTGCATTGTTGTTCTTCGGCCAACAAAAGTACGAAGTTTATATAGTCAGATGGTTGGGCGTGGTACCCGATTATGTGAAGGAAAAGACCATTTATTATTATTGGATTTCCTATGGCACACTGAAAAACATGAATTGTGTCGGCCAGCTTCTTTGATCTGCGAAAATGAGGAAGTGGCTCAAAAAATGACTGAAAATTTGGAGATAGCCGGCTGTGCTGTGGATATTGAAGAGGCAGAAGAAAAAGCTTCGGAGGATGTTGTGGCACAGAGAGAAGAAGCTTTGGCCAAACGCTTAGAAGAAATGAAGAAGCGTAAAAAGCAGCTAGTGGATCCTCTGCAATTTGAAATGTCTATTCAGGCGGAGGATTTATCAAGCTATGTACCGTCTTTTGGCTGGGAAATGGCACCTCCATCAGATAAGCAAATCAAGACATTAGAAAAGCTGGGAATTATGCCTGATGAGATTGATAATGCAGGCAAGGCTACAAAGCTATTGGAACGCCTAGACAAGCGCAGGACGGAAGGTTTAACAACACCAAAGCAAATTCGCTTTTTGGAAGGCCGAGGCTTTACCCATGTAGGAACGTGGGGTTTTGGCACGGCCAAGAATTTAATAGATCGTATTGCAGGCAATGGTTGGCGTATTCCTCGTGATATTGATCCGAGTACCTATAAACCAAAGTAATGAGAAAGCGTGGGAGGACTTTGCTTTATGACGAATTTAATCGAGATTTTGGACTATATTGAGCCTGCCATGCTTGAGTATACAGATTGGCTCATGGTAGGAATGGCGTTAAAAGAAGGCGGTTATACCGTTGAAGTATGGGAACAGTGGAGTTCTAGAGATATGAACCGGTACCGCTTGGGAGAATGCCAGAAAAAATGGAATGGTTTTCATGGGAATAATAAGCCGGTAACCATAGGAACCATAGTGCAAATGGCAAAAGACCAAGGCTGGTCCCCTGAGAAGAACAGCTATGAAATTGAATGGGATGGGGAAATTGGAGGAAAAGATGATCTGGTTATCATCAATAAGAACTGGATTGAAAATCAGGAAGTAGAAGAACCGGAGGATGCATGGAATCCTGCACAGCAGTTAATAACATACCTAGAAACGATTTTTGAAGCCTCCGAAAATGTGGGCTATGTCACCCAGAGCTGGGAGAAAGATGGACGGTACCTTCCTAGCGCTGGGAATTATGATAGAACGGCAGGGCAGTTGGTGGAAGCATTATCTAACTGCAACGGAGATATTGGCTCTGTTCTTGGTGACTACAAAACAGAGGCAGGTGCATGGATTCGTTTTAATCCCCTAGATGGTAAAGGGGTTAAGAATGACAATGTTACTGAGTTTAGATATGCCTTGGTAGAATCAGATACCATGGAGATTGAGCGCCAAAATGCCATTATTCGTGAACTGGAATTACCTGTTGCATGCCTGGTGCACAGCGGTGGGAAAAGCCTGCATGCCATAGTAAAGATTGAAGCTGGGAGCTATGATGAATACCGAAAAAGGGTTGACTACTTATATGATGTGTGCCAGAAAAACGGCTTGAAAATTGATAGCCAGAACCGAAACCCTTCTCGTTTAAGCAGAATGCCCGGTGTGCTGCGTAACGGCAAAAAGCAATTCTTAGTTGCAAAAGATATAGGAAAAGAATCCTGGAATGCTTGGAAAGAATGGATTGAAAGCATGAATGATGAGCTGCCAGAACCAGAGAGTATGGCAGATGCATGGGACAAGCTTCCTGACTTGGCAGAGCCTTTAATAGAAGGAATTCTTCGTAAAGGGCATAAGATGCTGATTGCAGGACCTTCCAAAGCCGGTAAGTCTTTCAGTTTGATTGAGTTGTGTTGTGCCATGGCTGAAGGTAGGGAATGGTGCTCATGGAAATGCACCCAAGGCAGAGTTATGTATGTCAATCTGGAGTTGGATCGGGCAAGTTGTTTGCATCGTTTTAAGGATGTGTATACGGCATTAGGATGGGAGCCCAATCACTTAGCTAACATTGATATATGGAATCTCCGAGGCAAGTCCGTTCCTATGGATAAGTTGGCACCAAAGTTAATCCGCAGAGCTGCCAAGAAGGATTATGTGGCCATTATCATTGACCCTATTTACAAAGTAATTACAGGGGATGAAAATAGCGCAGATCAGATGGCTCATTTCTGTAATCAGTTTGATAAGGTGTGTACGGAACTGGGCTGTGCGGTAATTTATTGCCACCATCATAGTAAAGGCAGCCAAGGCAATAAGCGCAGTATGGATAGAGCTTCAGGAAGTGGTGTATTTGCCCGGGATCCCGATGCTCTACTAGATTTGATTGAATTGGATCTTACGGATGCAATCAAGAAGCAGGAAGAGAATAAGGCGGTCTGTGCTGTATGCGATAAGTGGCTGAAAAATCATGCCCCTGAGTATGAAGATGAAGTGTCTCAGGATGATAAATGCAGTCAGGTACGCATGCAAGATATTGCAAAACGGTTGCTTACACAACAAGAACAAGAAGGACTGCAAAGAGACATTGAGCGTACAAAGAAAGCTGTTGCTACAGTAACAGCATGGCGCATTGAAGGTACCCTTCGAGAGTTTCCGAAGTTCGCACCGGTAAACCTTTGGTTTGACTATCCAATACATAAATTTGATACTATCGGGATTTTAAACGACATTCAGCCAGGGGCAGAGCAGCCGCCTTGGAAGAAGAATTTTGAGAAGAAAAAGTCTCCTGAGGAAAGTAAAAAGGAGCGCAAAGAGAGTTTAGAGACTCAATTTGAATCATTAAAAAGTTTTAGCACAGAGGGAAAAGTAACCGTTCAAGGGTTAGCGGAAAGCATGGGAACGACTGAAAAAACAGTCCGTAATCGCATAAAAGAGCATGGTGGGTTCTGGATAGATGAAGGATATGTAGGTAAGAAGTGAGAGGAATTCTCGAGTTGTTTTCCCTTTCCCTTTTAGGGAAAAAATCGAGAAAGTTCGAGGTTTCCTTTAAAGAGAAATTTTCGAGAAAGTTCGAGAATTTCCCTCAGAGGGAAAAACACGATAAAAACCGAGATTTTCCGAGGGAAGGAAAACGCTATATATATAAATATATAATTTTCGGCTTTCCCTGACGGTCAATGGGGGTGAGTAGTTGTGCGATAGCTGACGCACAACAACAACTCCTCCCCCTGTCATTGACAATGAAGTTTTCTAAATAAACAAGAAGTTTTATACTTAAAGGAGTGAAGCGAATGAAAAGAAAAATTAGAAGTAAGAACTTAGAGATAGCAAAGAGGATGCCTCCCCTTTCACATACTATACCAGGAAGATCTTTTGAAATAAAACAGAGTGAAGTGGTGAAGTGGTTATTAAACCAACCAGATATACTTAACTACATTTGGAATAACATTAAAAATTCAGAAGATGTATTTTACAATCCTGATACAGGTAAGTGGCAAGGTGTAGATTATGAAAACAATTGAGTTCTTTATGGCAATGGTACCGCCTACCTGCACACATCAAGAAAAGAAAGTTCGGGTGGTGAATGGTAAACCGATGTTTTATGAACCACCTGAGCTTAAGGAGGCAAGGGCAAAGTTAGCGGCTCACCTGAGCATACATGTTCCTGCAGAGCGATATGTGGGTGCAGTGAGACTAATAACAAAATGGTGTTTCCCTAGTGATGGGAAGCATAAGAATGGCGAGTATAAAATAACAAAGCCAGATACAGATAATTTGCAAAAGCTGCTGAAAGACGTAATGACGGATCTTCGCTACTGGAAGGATGATGCTTTGGTGGCTTCGGAGATAAGCGAAAAGTTTTGGAACGATCCGCCTGGAATATACATACGCATTGAAGAATTGTGAGGCGATAGGCGTGAGGAGTTTTGACGAGATAGAAAACATTGCTTTTGGGGATATACCAAAGCCGGGTGATTTGTCATTGCTGGAAAATGATGTGCTGATTGACTTTTGCGAGTTGATACTTCGTTTCCGCCAAGGCGTTATATCCCAGGAGCAAGCCTCAGCACAAAAGCGGCTCATGCGTGAAAGTTATAAAAAGGCCTGTCAGCATTTAGGGGCATTTGAAGTAGTCGGAAAAGTAATGGCCAGTACAGAATGGCAGCTTGGACGGAGGCGGATAGAAGAGGCTTGTGACTGTCTGATAAAAGGTATGGGTCAAATAAAGCCAAATGAAGAGTACAAGGATGTCATAGTTTGTGTGGTAGATTATTTTGACAAGCGTATAAAAAGGGGGAATGAAAGTGAAAATGGCGGATTACAGCAGGGGCAGGAATGACGGCCTTGCACTTGCGTTGAAAATTGTGAAAGAAGACGGGATCGAAGCGCTGGAGAAGGAAATAAAGTTTCGGGGCGTTAGCAATATTCATACACCTTTAGCACAAAAGGATTTGGAAAAAGCACTTGCCCCTATCAAGGAGCGCACGATTGCAACCATGTTGGCCATGTCTGTTGCGGTTTTGTATGACGAGTTTGATTTTCGTTCGGTACGGCTAAACAGATTTAGGGATAGGTTTAACAGCAAAGTGGACTGTCTCCTTGATGATATGGTGACTTGGGGTGACATTGTGAAGGATATTCAAGAGAAAACAAAGATGGAGATTGCAATACCACATAATGAGTAAGGAGTATTGAAAAAACAAGAAAGGAGTAAAGAGGTTTGGTCGACCGAAAACAGCTGTTTACTCCTGTGAATCAAAATGTTTATGAATTTTAGCAATATATCAAAGGAACAGAAGAAAAGCCTGGATTATAAAATTGAGGTGGCTGTGCGGGAAATTAAAGAGGGATTTTCTGCGAGCAAGTACCATCCTGCTATTGCGTTTAGCGGCGGGAAGGACAGCACGGGGCTTTGGCATTTAATCAAGACACATTTCCCTGAAAAGCAGTATTACATCATATTCGGCAATACTGGGGTTGAGTTTCCGGAAAGCCTTAATTTTGCCCGGAAGTTGGGCGAGGAATGGGGCGGTGATGATTTTTTTGAAGCACAGCCGGAAAAATTGAAAAAGGATGAATTGAAATATGAGGCGCAATGTGAGGTTTTGAAGTGGCTGGAGGATACGAAACAGCTTGACCTTGTGCTAAAAAAAGACGGAAAGCTTAAGTCGACGGGCATTTTGCAAAAAGTGTGCCCTGCGGAAATGTACGAAGATTTCAAACGGAGGAATCTCATTTGGAAAGCCGGTACCCGAAAAAATTATTTTTGGTGCGCTGATCAGTACGGGTACCCGATTTTGGGGAAGGCTGTCAGCGGAAAATTAACGGCACGGAGAATTAACATAGATTGTTTTTTGAAATATTCAACCTCTGCAAGTGATGATCCGGAACTGCTGGAATATTATGATTTGCTGAGGCAGGTAAAAATAAGCAATCACTGCTGTGCCATCTTAAAAAAAGAGCCCAGCGAGAAGCTGCAGGCAAAGCTTATGGTTGACGTTATATTTAAGGGTCTCATGGCCTGTGAAAGC
Source organism: Anaerotignum sp. (assembly GCF_031981185.1). Taxonomy (GTDB): domain Bacteria; phylum Bacillota; class Clostridia; order Lachnospirales; family Anaerotignaceae; genus Chakrabartyella. The sequence goes on from NZ_DALYUL010000026.1 coordinate 19,747, forward strand.
CAGATGCGCAATTTGAATTTTGCCACGAGGGGTTATCTATTCCAATCTAAACGCCCCCATTGCGGAGACTTCTTCCATTGTTCTCCCATAGCGATTTGGACAGACGATGATATATGGGAGTACATACACAGATATGACGTGCCATATTCTCCTCTTTACGATATTGAATATGAGGACGAGAAGGGGCGAATGGTTAAGATTAAAAGAAACGGGTGTGTGGGTTGTGCAACGGATATTGCATTTAAAAATAATCACATGGCTGCACTGCGAAAAACCCATCCACGACTATGGAAGGGGTACATGCTGAAAACAGGATTAGGAAATGAAATTATGAAACTGCATAGGGTAAAGGGAAGCAAGATTTCCAAAATGGATTATTTCAAGGATGCGGAACAGCTTGGGGAAATCAGCCCATGTGCTTTTGATGATATTGGGATTGTGAATGATAAAACCACAATGAGCGAATATGACGGAGATGTGGATTAGGGGTGATGCCGTTGGGGAAAGAATTATTATCGCAGTATGCTGACCTTCAGGCTGAGATTGAAGATTTGCAACGTAGAATCAGAAAAACCGAAAGCCAGATTGAACGTATACAGGCTGGCGGTACCGTGTTGGACTCTGTAAAAGGGACAAGGAAAGATGGTACCATTGGAAATATCCGTATTGAAGGTTTTCCTGTAATTTGTCTAGATGAAAAACTAGATCGGCTGTATCGTTATAAAAATCAACTGCGGCATTCTGAAAAGTGTGCTATGGAGTTAGTAAGTGAAATCGAGAAATACATAAATTCCATTGAAGATTGTCGCATGAGGAGGATAATTAGATACCGGTTTATTGATAAGCTTTCATGGAATGCTGTGGCGGATAAGATGGGCGGAAACAACACAGAGGATGGAATGAGGATGGTTGTTTCAAGATTTTTTGAAAAAAAGTAAAAGTTGTTCGGTATGTTCGTTTTCAATATAGTACAATGGTATTAGTAAGAAGTGTATGATTTGATAAACCTCCTCGGGAAAGGGCATCGAAAGGTGTCTTTTTCTGTGGAGATAACTTTATCTGAAAGATATAATTCTGGAAAATTTTGTGTTATACTAAAAATAAAGGCGGTGTTTAATATGGGTGACAAAAGTCCGAAAAATAAAGAGACAAAGAAGAAAAAGGAAACTGTAGACAACACTGGCAGCACTGTAAAACAAGTTGAAAAGAAAAAGAAAAAAACGTATGAATAACAGATAAACCGACATTTAACAGTGTCGGTTTTTTCATGATATTATAATAACGTGAAAATTTAACAACTCCCCTTATGGGCATTGGCGGAAGTTGGTGCCTTATTTTTATATAAAGCTTTTTATTCTATATCAAATTGACGTAGAGCATATAACAAAGAAAAATATAAATTAGGAGGCGTTGTTGTATGAGATTTACGAGGTTTAATAGAGTTTTAGAGAGCGTTAAGAAAAATGGGCTGGATTTAATGTTGTTAAGGGTGGCGGTATGTAGTTTCGGTACATTTATGTTTTTTCTTATGTGTATTAGTTTAAATTCAGATTTTGTAAAGAACTGGGGATTTCCTACGCTAAATATTCTGGTAAATTTCTATTTTAAGTTTAGAGATAGTCGATTACACAAGAAATTTTCTTGTGTGAAAAAGAGAGCGAGGTGTTGCGGAATGACTAAAAAACAAAAGATGTTTGTAGAAGAGTATTTGATTGATCTGAACGCAACACAAGCTGCAATCAGAGCAGGATATTCTCCGCAAACAGCGTATAGCATAGGTCAAGAGAACCTGAATAAACCTGAAATTAAAAATGCATTAGAAAAGGCAATGGCTGAAAGGTCAAGAAGAACGGGAATCAGTGCTGACAGGGTCTTGATGGAACTGGCAAAGATGGCTTTTGTTAATCCTAAAGATGTAATCAATATGAGCGATGGATCTGTTCGGAAGGATGCTTCTGATGATGATCTTGCTTGTGTGCAGTCTGTGAAAGTAAAAACATCGTATTTTGATACGGGGGAAACTATTGAAAAAGAGACGAAACTCTATGATAAAAAAGCTAGTCTTGAGCTGTTAGGAAAACACTTGGGAATTTTTACCGACAAAGTGAAAGTGGAAGGAAGCACAGTCGTACAGATCCTTGATAATATTCCTGAGGGAGATAGTGATGATAAAACTTGATAGCGTAATTGCACCTTCTTTCTATGAGGTACATCAATATTTAAAACTGCAAAAGTATACCCATTATTGGTTAAACGGTGGCCGTGGATCCACGAAATCTTCTTTTGCGTCTGTTGAAATTATTTTGGGAGTTATGAAGGACCCACAAGCCAATTGCGTTGCCCTGCGAAAGGTTGGGTTAAATCTCAAAGATAGCGTGTATGAGCAACTAGAGTGGGCGATAAAAGTGCTTGGTGTAGAAAATTACTGGCAATCTAAATTAAGCCCGTTAGAACTCATATACATACCTACAGGGCAAAGGATTATTTTCCGAGGTGCTGACAAGCCAAAGAAAATCAAGTCAACTAAGTTTCGCCATGGGTATTGTAAGTACATATGGTATGAGGAAGTTGACGAGTTCGCAGGAATGGAAGAAATCAGAACAATAAATCAAAGTCTAATGCGTGGAGGCGAAAGCTTCTGCGTTTTTTATTCCTATAATCCGCCTAAAAGCCAAAGAAATTGGGTAAACAAAGAAATCCTCGAAAAGAAGGATGATAAATTTGTACACCACAGTACTTATTTACAAGTGCCCGAACATTGGTTAGGGAAACAGTTTTTCATTGAGGCAGAACATTTGAAAAGTGTCAATGAGGACGCTTATAAACATGAGTATCTTGGAGAGGTAACCGGTACAGGGGGCGAAGTATTCCACAACCTTACGATCAGGGAAATATCTAACGAAGAGATAAAACACTTTGATAGAATCGCCAGAGGATTGGACTGGGGATATGCTACGGATCCATTCCACTATACAGTCAACCATTATGATAAGACCCGAAGACGGCTCTATATTTTCCGGGAAATCCAGCTTGTAAATTTGAGCAACCGAAAGGCCGCTGAATTAGTCAAGCAGGAGAATAAGAGCAATGCATTGATTGTCTGTGATAGTGCAGAGCCGAAAAGCATTGCAGAGGTATCAGAATATGGTCTCAGGGTAATTGGCGCAAAAAAGGGTCCTGACAGTGTGGAATATGGAATCAAGTGGTTGCAGGATTTGGAGGAGATTATCATTGATCCTGTACGATGTCCTAATACTGCAAGGGAATTTAATTCCTATGAATTAGAAAAAGACAATAATGGTGGGTTCAAAGCGAAATTCCCCGATAAGGATAATCACAGCATTGACGCTGTTCGCTACAGTCGTGAAATGGATATGAGAAACGTGAGGGTAAGGTGATAATGTGTTTTTAACAGAAACCGATTTGATTAATCTGAGATTGACCATAGGTAGTAAATTGAATGATAGTGAAATTGTTGAGGCATTACTCAAAGACGATATCTTAAGCCCACAAAAGCAACTAATGAAGGATGGTGAGAAGTACTATGTTTGTGAGCACGACGTCCTCCAAAGGGATTTTAGGAAAACAATTATATCCGAGGGTGAAAATGAACACGAAGATACTACCAGGGGGCACAGGGTTCCCTTTGTAAATCCAAATAGGAGCAATCACCATAATGTAAATCCATTTCATAAGATTCTGGTTGATCAGAAAGCCTCTTATCTGATTGGACGGGAGCCCACCATTTCCGTTATAGGGGCAGAAAAAGACAGCGGGAAAAAAGCTTATGAAGGTCTGTTGTCAGAGTTTGCTGACGAGGGATTTAATGAACTGCTTTCGGATTGGGTTATCGGGGCCAGCAACAAGGGGTTCGAGTGTGTTCACGTTTACTATGACGAAGCAGGAGAATTTCGGTACAATATTGCACCGGCAAACGAAATCATACCGATTTACGATTCTGTGCATGAGAAAGATTTGCAAGAAGTCGTCCGCTACTATGATATTACGGTGATTAAAGGAAAAGAGAAATATCTTAGAAAAAGAGTGGAATGGTGGACAAAAACAGATGTAACCTACTACACCGAAATTGAAAACAAACGATTCATTAAGGATACGGAGAGGCCATATAATCCCGCTCCCCATTGGTGGGATATTACAAAACTGAATGGGTTTGAAAAGCGAAGAGAGAAGCATTCGTGGGGCAGGGTACCATTTATCATCTTGCGCAACAATAGTAAATCAACTACAGATTTACAAGCCATAAAAGGCTTAATTGATGCATATGACTTACTATCCAGTGAAGGGACAAATAACTTTTTGGATTTAGTAGAGCTATATTGGGTTATCCAAGGGTATGGTGGTGAGACAGCCAATGCCATAGCTGAAAGATTGCGCATCAATCGGGCAGTGCATGTCAACGATTCCGCAGGGAAGGTAGAGGCTAAGCAAGTAAGTCTTCCGGTAGAAGGTCGGATAGCATACCTAGAAATGCTCCGTAGAGATATTTATCATTTTGGCCAGGGGATTGATACTGATTCTGAAAAATTTGGTAACGCACCATCAGGGGTTAGTTTGAAATTTAGATATACGCTGTTGGATCTAAAGGCCAATGCCCTTTCCGCTAAACTCAAAAAAGCAATCAAGGAATTACTCTGGTTTTATACTGACCATTGCAATAGGCAAAGTGGTACGGATTATAGAGTTTCAGATATCCAGCTATCTATTAACAAGACTATGATTACAAATGATCTTGAAACTGTACAGATGATAGCAGTAAGCAAGGGCATTGTTTCTGACAAAACATTGCTGAGCAAGCACCCCTTTGTAGATGATGTGAATGCAGAGCTGATTGAGTTAGAACAGCAGGAAGAGCAAAACATTAAAAAGTATGCTGAATATCAGAATTTAGGTGATGGCGGTGAGGAATAGTGAGTATTGGAAGGGACGATTTGAAGCCCTTAATGAACAGCTGCTACATATCGGCGAGGAGAGTATTCCTTACATAGAAAAACGCTATGATGTGGCTATATATAACATCCAGAAAGAGATTGAGGTGTTTTACCGTAGGTTTGCGGCAGAGAATGAACTTACTTATGCAGATGCTAAGAAAATTCTTGATTCCGACCAAAGACAGGAGTTTCAGCTTATTCTAGAAGATTACATTCAAAAAGGCAAAGAAAATGCCATAGACCAACGCTGGATGAAAGAATTAGAAAATGCCAGCACCATTTACCGTATGGATCGGCTGAAATCATTACAGATCCAAATGCGACAACAAATTGAACTGCTTGAGACTGAGAAAGAAAAGAAACTCCACGAAGTATTAGAGAAAACATATGAACAGGGATATTATCACACGGTTTATGAAATTCAAAGAGGTATCGGCGCAGGCAGTGCTTTTGCTGTGTTGGATGCCACGAAGCTTGAAAAGGTATTGTCTAAGCCCTGGGCACCTGACGGCAAAAATTTCTCACAAAGAATATGGGGCGATGATAGAACAACGCTTCTTTATCAATTGGAAACGAGGCTGACGCAAGGTATTATTCGTGGTGAGGGTTCGGACGGGATAGTAAAGGATATTTCAAGAGTCTTAAAATCCTCTAAGAATGCCGCTAGAAGATTGGTATTAACAGAGAGTGCTTACTTTGCATCTGCCTCCCGCTTAGATGCCTATCAAACGTTAGAAGTCGAGCAATATGAGTTTGTGGCAACTTTGGATTTGAAAACCAGCAGCTTGTGCCGTAGTATGGATGGTAAGGTGTTCAACAGATCAGAGTATAAAGTAGGACTGAATGCACCCCCTCTGCATGTGTACTGCCGTAGTACCACAGTCCCCTACTTTGATGATGAATTCACCTATGGAGAAGAACGAGCTGCCAGAGGTGAAAATGGAAAAACTCATTTCTTACCTGCGGATATAAAGTATGCTGATTGGTACGAACAGTATGTAAAAACAAATCCCAACATGCAGAAACAGGAAAGAATGCTCAGAAATCTCTACTTTGACCAAAAGCTGTATGAAAATTACAAAAGAGTTCTTGGCAGTGATGTGATTAAATCCTTTGATATGTTTCGGAATATGAAGTATAATAATCCTGATGAATGGAACCTGTTAAAAACCACGTATCAAGGCTCTGAGTTCTTGCAAAGTCAGCTTTCATATATTTTAAACGAAGAAGAAAACTTCATTCCTAACCACGCTGTAATTAAAGCAAGCAAAGTGATTGCAGGCTTTGGAACAGAAATACCTATTCGTGTTGAACCCGCCTTAATAGAAAGACACGGTGGGACCGTAGGGGAATGGATGAAGAAAGCCGGCAAAGTGCAGAGTGAAAAGTATTTTTTTGATGTTCACTGGTATGAGTTGAACGGTAAGCAATATGAAATGAAGCTAAAAACACGAAAGGAGGCAAGGAAATGAAACTTAGATACATAGGTGAAAGTTTTGGTGTGGATTCATTAACAGACGGAAATATTTACGAGGCCACCATTGAAGATGATGACTATTATCGGGTTATCGATGACAGCGGGGAAGATTATTTATACGCCCGGAAAAATCCTGCGCCTTTGGATGGAAGCAGTAAAGGCGGCAAATGGGAAGTTGTTTCTTAAATGCTTGCTCAAGAGGTGAAGTTTAATGAAGATTGAGCAATATGATACAGTCAAACTTAAGGATGGCAGAGTTGGATGTGTTGTTGAGAAATTCAGTGATACTGATTTTTTGGTTGATGTTGGCAGTTCTCCTGCTGATTGGGATACAATTGACGTAAAGTTAGACCAAATAAATAATGTTGTGAAGTAGACCACTCGGACAAACGTTTGAGTGGTTTTTACATATAATAAATTAGGGGGTGATACCAAAATGAGAAAGTTACCAATGGGTTTCTAGCGTGGAGGTGATCCCTTTATCTCGTCTTTGAGTACAGACGTTAAACAGGCTCTTTTTTCGTGGGCATGATACAGAAAGGAGAGTTCATATGAAGAAGGAAGATCTAATCAAGTTGGGTTTAGACGAGGAAACTGCAAAAAAAGTAGCTGCTGCCAGTGAGGAGGAGCTAAAGGGGTATGTGGACAAAGAAACCCATACCACAAAGTTGACAGAGCTGCAAACAGCCAATACCACCATCACAACTTTGCAGGGAGCCATTAAAAAGTTTGATGGGGTTGACGTTGAGCAGCTGAAAAAAGATGCAAGTGATTGGGAAACGAAATACAACACCGATGTTGCCAACATCAAACGTGACAGCGCCATTGATATGGCCATTATGCAGGCAAAAGGCAGAAATCCAAAAGCGATTAAGGCTCTCCTAAACAGCGATAAAATCAAGCTGAAAGAGGATGGCACTTTAGAAGGCTTTGACCTTGAGGGGCTGAAAAATTCAGACGGCTATTTGTTCGATACCGAGGAGACGCAGACAATCGGTACTGGATTTGAGTCGGGTGGTGGCACAGGTGGCGGTGGTGTAGCAGAGATTAATGCGCAAATTGCACAGGCGATGGGAGTTATTACAAAATAAGAAGGGAGATATAAAAGATGCCTAATGTATTAGAGTATGCAAAGCTTTTTGAAACAAATTTGGATTTATTAGCTATTCAAACGCTGAAAACAGGGTTCATGGACGGCAATAGCGGCAAGGTAAAATATAGTGGAGGTAATGAAGTAAAAGTCCCCAAAATGAGTGTGCAGGGCCTTGGTGATTATTCAAGAGAGAATGGTTACACAAGCGGTAGCGTTTCTCTTGTTTACCAAACACTCACTATGACGCAAGATAGAGGTAGAAAATTTCTTCTCGATGCTATGGATGTAGATGAAACCAATTTTATTGCTAATGCTAGTGATGTCATGGGAGAATTCCAGAGAACAAGACTTGTTCCCGAAATTGACGCATACAGAATTTCCAAACTTGCCACAACCGCCATGGGTGTGGCGGGAGATACGCAAGTTGAATATGGCTACACTGTGGGAAATGATATCATTAACAAGATTAAAAAGGGTATTAAGGCGATTCGTTCTGCCGGCTATGATGGTGAGCTTGATATTCTTGCGACATATGATGTGATCGGTGCTGTGGAAGAAGTTGTTTTGGGGAAACTGACTGCAATGACTTTTGCCCAGGGGGGGATCAACACACAGGTGCCACAGATTGATGGCTGCCCATTAATTGCAGTGCCTAGTAACCGTATGTATACCTCAATTACTTTGTATGATGGCAAAACAGCAGGCCAAGAGGCAGGCGGATATATTAAAGGAACCTCGGCAAAAGATATTAATTTCATTATAGTGGCCAGGACGTCTCCAATTGCTGTGACAAAGCAGGATAAGATGAGGATTTTTACACCCGAGACGTATCAGAATGCAAATTCATGGAGCATGGATTACAGACGCTATCATGACATTTGGGTGCTGGATAACAAGAAGAATTCCTTGTTTGTTAATATCAAAGACACCAAAGTTTAAGGAGGCCTTTATGTATATTGTAAAAAAGGAGAACATTGAAAGAATTGCAGAGAGCAAGGCAAAGTATGATGAATACCTTGCCCAGGGATATACGCCTGTGCAGACTGATGAATTTCAGCACAAAGAAAATGAACTGTCTGAAATGACAGTAGAAGAGTTGAAAGCATTTGCGGCTGAAAACGGTATTGATATTGGTAGGTCTGCCAGCGCAGAAGGGATTTTGAAGAAAATCACAGAAGCGTTGCGCAGTTTTAATGGCGGTGATGAAAATGGCGATGACAAGGGCGGAGAAGTTAAAGGCACTGCTGGGGATAACAACGGGTGATAAGGATTTTATCATCCAATTTATCCTTGATAAGGTATCTGACATGGTATGCAATTACTGTAATATCCAAGAGATCCCACAAGGCTTGGAAAATGTCACGTTAAACATGGCTGTAGATTTATACAGGGCTGAGGGATTAGGACAAGAGCAACTGCAGGGGGCAGTCAAAAGTGTTACAGAGGGGGATGTATCTGTGTCCTTTTCCTCTGCGTCCTCGATCTCAGAGAATCCAGGAATGGCATTCTTAAAAAACTACACAAAGCAGCTTGACCAATACCGAAAGGTGGGATGGTAATGGTGCCCTTGGAATTAATTCGTAAGCATGTAGAAAGTCTGTATGATGGAAAGTGTACAATTACTGAGTTCCGAAGTCAAGAAGGATTAATCAATAACACTGTCCCTATGGTAATTGGAGAAAACATTCCTTGTCGATTATCCTATCATAGCTTTCCCAGTGGTAAGCAAACAGACACTGCTACGGTAGCGTCCCAGAGCATTAAATTGTTTCTTTCACCTGAAATTGAGGTGAAAGCGGGCTGTGAAATCGTGGTTACACAAAACGGTGTAACCACTGCGTATAAAGCTTCGGGAGCACCTGCTATTTTTGTATCTCATAAAGAGATTGAATTAACGTTGAAAGACGGGTGGATGTAGTGGCCAAGTGGGGCAATGTAGATTATAGGCAACTGGTTAAGCTCAGAGACCGGCTAGAAAAATTGCAAAAAACTGATTTGCAAAAGTTTAATGAACAAATGGTTTATGAGCTTGCGGCTAGATTGCTGCGAAAAGCTGTGAAAAGAACGCCTGTTGATTCAGGGTGGTTGCGTAACGGTTGGTTTATTGGCGGCACCCATTACAACAACGGGGTGTATGAAATTGATGTGTATAACAATACAGAATATGCCTCTTATGTGGAATCTGGTCACAGAACCAGAGATCACAAAGGATGGGTACCAGGGCGGTTTATGTTGTTGATTTCTGAGAAGGAATTGGAAAAAGATGCAGATAGAATTATCGAAAAAAGGCTTATAAAGATTCTGGGGGAGGCGTTCCATGGTTAATAAGTTGATAACAGGGATAGCCGAAGCAATACGAAAGGAATTTCCAGCAGCAACCCATAAAATTTATACAGAGAAAACGGAGCAGGGAATAACAAAGCCTTGCTTTTTTATTCTCTGTGTTTCCCAATGGTATGATGCCAAGTTAAGAGATAGATTCCGTCTGGATGCGTCCTTTGATATCCACTATTTTCCCAAAACGGATAATGCAGAGAATTGGGATACTGCCGAAACACTGCTATCTCTTTTAGAATGGATAACCGTAGATGGCGATCTAATTCGAGGCAGTAGCATTAACTACAAAATAGAGGATGGGATACTCCATTTCTTTATTGACTACAACTTGAATATGACACACAAGGCAGGAACTTATGAATATATGGAGGAGGTGAAGGTATATGGCAAAGTTAGCAAAACAGGAAGATGAAGACCAGGAGATCAGGTTTTCTAAAGATTCCCTTTTACGAAGTCAAAAGTATGCAGACTACAGGGATGTATTAACAGCTCTGTTGGAAGATGGAAAGGCTTACACCAATGGGGAAGTTGATGGGTTTATTGAAAAATTTCAGAAAGGAATGGTGAGGTAAGTGGGATTAGGTGGCGGTACCTTTTTGGTACAAAATAAAGTCCTTCCGGGTGCTTATATCAACTTTGTTTCAGCGGCCAGAGCATCCGCAAATCTATCTGATCGGGGTTATGCAGCGCTGGCATTAGAGCTGGATTGGGGTGTTGACGGTGATGTTTTTACAGTAGAGAATGCTGACTTTCAGACGGACTCCTTAAAGATATTTGGATATGACTATATAAGCCCTAAATTAAAGGGGCTAAGGGATTTATTTCTCAATGCAAAGACTCTGTATGCCTATCGTTTAAACAGCGGTGTTAAGGCTGAAAATACTTATGCAACGGCAAAGTATAGCGGTATTCGTGGAAACGATCTTAGAATAATTGTTTCGGCAAATGTGGATGAACCAACAAAATTTGATGTTGTCACAATGTTTGATACGGTTATTGTGGATAATCAGACGGTAACTACAGCATCAGGATTAGTTGACAATGATTTTGCTGTGTTCAAGAAAACCGCAACGCTTGAAGTAACTGCTGGGATGCCCTTAACAGGCGGCACAAATGGCACTGTGGTTGGTACAGCGTATCAAACATTTCTGGACAAAGTGGAGGCGTATAGCTTTAATACGCTTGGGTGCTTGTCCACAGAGGAAACTGTAAAAAGTTTATTTGTTGCATTTACGAAACGCTTAAGAGATGAAATGGGCGTTAAGTTTCAGACGGTCCTTTATAACAAAACAGCTGATCATGAAGGCATTATTAACCTGAAAAATGCTGCACTAGATGCGGGAGCAAACGGAACTGACCTCGTATATTGGCTCACCGGAGCATCAGCGGGGTGTGCAGTAAATAAAAGCAATCAGAACAAGCTTTACGATGGTGAGTTTGAGGTATATACAGATTATAAGCAAAGCCAGCTGGCCGCTGCGATTAAAGCGGGTGAGTTTGTGTTTCATAAAGTTGGCGAGGAAATCCGAGTTCTAGATGATATCAACAGCTTTACGTCAATAACTGTGGATAAAAACGATGATTTCCAAAGTAATCAGGTAGTGCGTGTGCTTGATCAGATTGGTAATGATATAGCGGTGTTGTTTAATACACGATATTTAGGTAAGGTGCAAAACAACGATGCTGGCCGGATTGCCTTTTGGAATGACTTGGTATCATATAACAAGCAGATGGAGCAGATTCAGGCCATTGAAAACTTTGTTTCTGATGAGTTGAAAGTAGAAAAGGGCAACGATAAAAAATCTGTGACAGTGACAAATCCCGTGACCCCTGTTGCTGCTATGGCAAAACTATACATGACTGTAATTGTACAATAAGGGAGGAGGTAGACTATGAGCAACATTACAATGCTGAGCAAGGATGCGGTTTCTGCGAAAATGGCAGAATGCTTTGTTACAATTGAAGGAAATCGCTATAATTTTATGAATGCCATTTCTTTGGAAGCAACTATGGAAAAATCCAAGACGGAGATTGCAGTCCTTGGTAGGCTGTCAAAGGGGAATAAGGCAGCTGGGGTAAAGGGTACCGGCAGCGCAACCTTCCATTACAACACTTCCTTGTTTCGTAAACTTATGAAACGCTTCCAAGATACAGGCGAGGATGTTTATTTCGATATCCAAATTACAAACGAAGATCCTACCTCTGCAGCAGGCAGGCAGACGGTTATTCTAAGAGATTGTAATTTCGATAGTGTCATTGTTGCAAAGTTCGATGCTGATAGCGATGATTCTTTGACAGAGGATATGGACTTCACGTTTGAGAGCTTTGAAATGCCTGAGACTTTTAATATTTTAGACGGTATGAATTAAGGAGGAATACATATGAATTTACATGCATTTTTAAACCCAATTAAAGAGGAAAATAAGAAAGTGTTAGCAAGCAAGCGTTTCATTGATGCTACCGGAAAGCCTATCGAATGGGAGATTAGAACCATTACAGCGGAAGAGGATGAGTACCTGCGTAAATCCTGTACGAAAAAGGTACAGGTGCCTGGTAAAAAAGGACAGTTCATACAAGAAATTGATACGAACAAGTATTTAGGGCTGTTAGCCGTTTCTTGTACGGTATGCCCAAATCTAAATGATGCAGAGCTGCAAAACGGGTATGGTGTGATGGGTGCAGATAGTTTGCTGAAAAAAATGTTACATGCCGGTGAATATACTGCTTTCCTTGCCAGGATACAGGAAATGAACGGTTTTGATTCCTCTATGGATGAATTGGTAGAAGAAGCAAAAAACTAATTGACGGGGGTGATGGGGAAAGTAACTATGCCCATTATTGCTTGCATCAACTCCACCTATTGCCCTCGCAGTTTATAAAGTTGCCAAGGAATGAAAAGGCTTTTATCATGGCTTCAATTCAGTTAAAGGCAGAAAAAGAGAAACAAGAAACTAAAAAAATGACCAAAAATGGGAAAAGGCGGTAGCAAGTTTTCATGTCGTGATATATAATGGCATTAAAAACTATTGGGGGGAGATATGAATGGGGCTGTTTAAACCAAAAGTTAGAAAAGATATTACAGAGAAAGAAAAAGATGCTCTTGCGTTTATGTCAAATAGAGTGGTTAGTGGATTGCCGGTGTCGAAAAATTCAGTATTCCAGACATACTTTTATGAAGATAGGATAATGATCGACGATGGATCCAGAACATTTAATTTGAATTTAGAAAAAATTGAAGATATTTGCATGAAAACGGATGTGGAAATTCAAAAAGCGATGGTTTCGAGCGCTGGAGGTGCTGTTGCCGGAGGAATGATTTTTGGCCCCATTGGTGCCATTGTAGGCGGCAGAACAAAAGAAAAAGAGATAAGAGATGTTACCACATATCTTATTATTACATATGGGAGTAACGAAGAACAAAAATATATCTCGTTTAATGTAACGTACGACTATAAAAGGGCATGTAAATTTGTAGAAGTATTTAACCAGAGGTTTAAAAAGGTCGAAGGAAATAAGATTGTAGAATTATAAGAACTGGCACTCATTTGGGTGCTTTTTTTATGCAAAAAATATGAAAGGGGGTAAACAAGTGGCTACAATTAGAACATCAATTCAAATGTTTAATGGCATGACACCCGGTTTAAGAAGCATGACCAATGCGTTAAATATAGCCATAAGCAGCTTCGAGACTATGCAAAGGGTATCGTCAAATTCTATTGATGTAAGTTCTTTGCAAACTGCAAGGGTAGAGTTAAACAGAGCCGAGGCAGCTTTCAGCCAAGTAGAAGAATCCATTCGAGATGCTGATCAACAACAGAGAAATCTCAATAACGACATAAGTCGTGGCACCGGCTTAGCAGGTAGTCTTAGGGGCGCACTCGCTGGAATAGGTGGCTTACTGGGGGTTAAAACGATTGTTGGTATATCAGATGAATTTTCAAGAAGTACTGCTCGTCTTGGATTAATGACGGTCAGTATGGAGAATGTCGCAGGGCTACAGGATCAAATATACCAATCTGCACAACGGACACGTACAGCTTATTTAGGTAATATGGATGCGGTAGCAAAGTTGGGTCTTAGGGCAGGATCAGTCTTTAAAAACTCTAATGAAACCATAAAATTTACAGAATTGTTAAACAAGCAATTTAAGATTGCAGGTGCATCTCAACAGGAAATTGGTTCCGCAACGCTTCAGCTTACACAGGCGTTAGGTTCGGGTGTTCTTCGAGGTGAAGAATTTAATGCCGTATTTGAAGCAGCGCCGAATGTAATGCAGGCGGTGGCCGACTATATGGATGTACCAATAGGGAAAATGCGAGATTTAGCTTCAGATGGCGAAATTAGTGCTAGTATTGTCAAGAATGCAATGTTTGCAGCGGCGGATGAAATAAATGAGAAGTTTAATAAAATCCCGCATACATGGTCAGATGTTTGGGTTATGGCGGTTAATAAGGTAATCAAAATTTCGCAACCTTTGTTACAAGTAATTGGTGTTCTGGCCAACAACTGGAGCATCATCGAGCCGATTATTATTGGTTTAGCAACGGGGATTGGAATTTATACAGCAGCTATTGCTGCGCATAATATAGCACTAAGTATGACTAATACTTTGCAAGCCATTGGTGCAGCAAATGCTGCAATGAAAGCGGGGGCAACACTGGCAGAAGCTGCTGCAACTACTACTGCAACGGGTGCCCAGGTTGGATTTAATGCAGCATTGCTAGCCTGCCCCATTACATGGATTATTTTAGCCGTTATTGCTGTGATAGCCGTTTTTTATGCTGTTATAGCTGTAATTAATAAAGTAAAAGGAACATCAATAAGCGCTACAGGATTAATATTTGGTACATTTGCTTGGCTGGGGGCAGCTATTCTGAATGTGTTCATTGGTGTTGCTAATGCTGCAATTCAGTTTCTCTGGACCATGTTTGTAGAGCCTTTTATAGGTATCATTGAATGGATATTAAATGTGGCTAATGGTGGTTTTGATAGCTTTGGGGGTGCGGTGGCAAACTTAATTGGTCAAATTATTTCTTGGTTCTTATCACTTGGCAAAGTGGTTACCAAGATTATAGATGCTATATTTGGTACCGACTGGACAGCTGGACTTACAGCATTACAAGACAATGTGTTGGCATGGGGTAAAAATAATAATGCTATCACATTGGAGCATAACCCACCACAAATAAGCAGAATAGGTTTAAAGGGCGCTTTTTCAGCAGGGCAAGATTTCGGTATAAACATAGCTAATAAGGTATCCGGTGTGTTTGGTAACAATGCCATGGATCAAGTTGTAGGCAATACGGATGATATTGCAGGTAATTCAGGAAAAATGGCCAACTCTATGGAAATTTCCCAAGAGGAATTAAAATATTTACGGGATATGGCCGAACGTGAAGCAATTAACCGATTCACTACCGCAGAAATCAAAGTGGATTTTAAAAATGAGTCTACAATTAATTCTAATTTAGATATTGATGGTGTCGTGGATAAGTTTACTGAAAAGCTTAGGGAAGCGGTAGACATCAGTGCAGAGGAGGTGCATGTAATTGTATAAAGTTTTATTGGGGGATATTCAACTCCCCATAGCACCGCAAAAAATCCAAATGAAAATAAATAATAACAACAAAACTATGGATTTGATTAATGGCAGCGAGTACAATTTTTTGCGATTGCCTGGGCTGACGGAATTCAGCTTTGAATTTATACTCCCTCATGCAAAATATCCATTTGCTGTGTATCCTGATGGGTTCAAACCTCCCGAGAAATATATGGTTTCTTTAAAGGCTTTGAAAGTTGGTAAAAGGCCTTTTGCTTTTAGCATTCTACGGACAATGCCGAATGGCAAAACCATGTTTGATACAAATATGTTGGTGTCATTGGAGGAATATACGATTACGGAAGACGCAGGTGAGGGTTACGATCTCACTGTTAGTATAAAGCTAAAGCAGTATCAGGAAATGGAACAGCAACAGGAGATTAAAGCACAAGTAAATACAGTAGTACAGCAAGCTGGAAATGCAATCATTGTAAAAGAAGAAAAGACACGACCTTCAGATAAAGTAGCTCCAAAGACATACACTGTAAAGAAGGGGGATTCTCTTTGGAAGATATGCAAGGCGCAACTGGGGGATGGTTCAAGGTTCGGGGAAATCGCAAAGTTGAATGGCATTAGCAATCCTAATTTAATTTATCCAGGGCAGGTGATAAAGCTTGGTACATCTTAAAATTATAAATGGGGATAAAGAATATATCCCGGTGGTAGTGGGTGAGGTGAAATGGACAACAGAGAGAGCCGGTACCCCTGGTATATTGACATTTGAAGTTGTTAAGGATGGTATTTTGAATTTTCAAGAGGGGAACGCAGTTCACTTATATGTGGATCAGGGTCCTATTTTTTATGGATTTGTTTTTCAGAAAAAAAGGAACAAAGGTGAAACGATTAGTGTAACTGCTTACGATCAGCTGCGATATCTTAAAAACAAAGATAGCTACTTATTTAAAGGCAAAACCGCAAGTCAATTTATATTTATGGTTGCCGAGGATTTCCGTCTTAAAACAGGACAAATTGTGGATACCCAATATGTTATAGAAAAAGGGGTGCTAGACAATAAAACGCTGTTCGATATGTTTCAGGAATTGTTGGATATTACCCTTACCAATACTAAAAAGCTGTATGTGCTCTATGATGATTTTGGAAAGTTGACACTAAAAAATATAGAAGATATGAAACTCAATATTGTTTTAGACAATGGTTCTGCTGAGGATTTTGATTACACCAGTAGCATTGATGGCGAAACCTATAATCAAATTAAGATTGCCTACGACGATGAGAAGACGGGAATAAGAGACATTTACATTTCTAAGGATAGTGGGAATATTGAGAAATGGGGCGTGTTGCAATACTACGAGAAGGCCAAAAGTAATGTCGGCTTACAACAAAGAGTTAATGCGCTGTTGGAATTATATAACCGCAAAACAAGGCAGTTGAGCATCAAAAATGCAATTGGATCTCCAAAAGTTCGTGCGGGGTGTAGCATTGGTTTAACCTTGGCTTTGGGCGATGTGAATGTAAACAATTTCTTCATATGTGAAAAGGTAACCCATACTTTTCAATCAGATATGCATGTAATGGATCTAACATTGAGAGGGAGTGATGGTTTTGTCTGAGTTGTTACAGCTCATAAAACAAGCAGCTAAGGAGCAAGTTGAATCATCAAAGCCTGTTGCTGTTATGATAGGAAAAGTGGTATCCGCTGCACCCCTTGAAATACAGCTTGACCAAAAATTGAGACTGACCCAAGAATTCCTTGTGCTTACCAAGGCTGTGGTGGACTATTCCGTAAATATGACGGTGAACCATACCACAGAAACTCATACCCATAGCCATAGCTATCAGGATGACAGCACTTCCAGAACAACTCAACTACACACCCATAACCACGCTTATGTAGGAACAAAATCATTCACCATACATAATAAACTAAAGGTAGACGATCATGTGATGTTATTAAGGGTGCAGGGTGGGCAGCAATATGTTGTACTTGATGTAGTAGGTGGTGGTATATTGTGATTCCTAAAGTAAATGAAGAATTGGCAAGTACAATTGTAAGACAAAAAATGCCCTCAAGGACGTACAAACTTAACATAGGAACAGATAATGTGTATGGGAGTTGTGATGGTATAGAAGCCGTGAAACAGGCTGTTTATAAGGCCCTGCATACAGAGCGGTACGATTACCTCATTTATAGCTGGAATTATGGGGCGGAGCTGAAAGACTTATTTGGACAGCAATTGACTTATGTGTATGCTGAGGTGAAAAGACGTATCGAGGGTGCACTTTTACAAGATGATAGAATCAGTAAAGTTTCAAATTTTGCATACGAAAAAACAGCAAGAGACACTTTACATATCACGTTTAACGTAGAATCTACAGAGGGGAATTTTGAAAGTGAGTTGAGTATAAATGTATGAACAAATGACCTTTGAGACTATATTAGGCCGCATGATGGACAGGGTTTCCAATGATGTGGATAAGCGAGAAGGTAGTATTATTTATGATGCCCTTGCTCCCGCTGCGGCTGAATTATGTCAAATGTATATTGACCTCGACGTTGTGATGAATGAAACCTTTGCTGATACAGCCAGTAGGGAATACTTGATATTGAGAGCAAAGGAAAGAGGGGTTATACCTTATAAAGCTACACCAGCCATTGCGAAAGCCGTATTTAATATGTCGGTACCAATTGGAAGCCGTTTCAGTATTGATAGATTCAATTATACCGTAGCAGAGGTTTTACCGGAACAAGGATTTGTTTATAAGTCAGTCTGTGAAACAGTAGGTAGTGAACCAAATCACACCTTAGGTACTTTAATTCCAATTGAATACATACAAGGTCTAGTATCTGCCCAGATAACTGAGATTTTAACGCCAGGAGAAGATGCAGAACGTACTGAGAGCATCCGGAAAAGATATCTTGCAACTTTTGACAAACAATCTTTTGGTGGAAATCGTTCGGACTATATCGACAAGGTGACGGCGATACCTGGTGTGGGTGGATGCAAGGTGTATCGTGCGTGGAATGGTGGTGGTACCGTTAAATGCGTAATCATAAATTCGGAATTTCAAAAGCCTACACAGAGTCTGATTGATGATGTACAGACCGCCGTTGATCCTACTCAAAATGCGGGGGAAGGCTTAGGCATCGCGCCCATTGACCACGTAGTAACAATTGCGGGCGTGACGGAAACAAGAATTGATATTGCGTCTGTGATTTCCTATGCTGATGGATGGAGTTTCACAGACTGTCAACCCTATATACAAGCAACCATTGATAATTACTTTATAGAATTAAGTAAGCAGTGGCCGGATAGCAATAATCTGATAGCAAGAATATCTCAAATAGAATCACGGTTACTGGATTTAGATGGGGTTGTGGATATTGGAAACACAGCGCTAAACGGCGTTGCTCAGAATTATGTATTAGGAGCAAACGATATTCCTATAAGGGGTGATGTGATTGGCTAAAATAGAAAGTTACTTTCCTGATTTACTTAAAGAAATGCGGGAGTTTCAGAAACTTGCGGAAGCAGAAAACCCAGAGCTTCTTTTTTTATGGGATGAATTAGGAATGATATTAGATAATCAATTCTTAGATACCGCAAAGCAAACAGGCGTTGCAAGACGAGAGAAGATGCTTAAGATATCCCCTAAGGCAACAGATACGCTAGATGAAAGAAAATTCCGCTTACTTGCAAGGTACAACGAAAACATACCCTATACCCTGAGAGCCCTACATAGCCAACTGACCATCCTTTGTGGCAAAGACGGGTATCGACTGGAGATCAATTACGGGTCATTTTCCTTGAAGGCCAAGTTGGAGCTGACCAATAAAAAGAATTTTGAAGCCGTAGAGGAGATGCTCGAAAGGATTGTACCAGTAAATATGTTGCTAAAAGTTGAGTTGCTATACAATCAGCATCAGCTTTTACATCAATTTACCCACGAGGCAATGAAAGCGTATAGTCACTTTGCTTTAAGAGAGGAGGCGTTGGTAAATGGCTGAGTTTACAACGAATTATAACTTGGAGAAACCTGCCCAGAATGAATTTTACAATGTGGAGGTACAGAATCGGAATATGGATAAGATTGATGCGGCCATTGCACAAGCGAAATTCATCATTGCACCCTCCGGGGAAAAGTACAAATGGGGAATGGACGCAATCGGATTATTTTTAGAGGAGGTGTAGGCCATGGCCAGTGGAGATAAGTTTTATTTAGCGGATAAGGCCACCCTGGATGAGGTGAAAGGAAGAATAGGAAATACCGCGGATACAGGGGGGAGTAGTTCCGCAGGGAGTGTTTTTGGTAAGCTG
>NZ_DALYUL010000026.1:39488-49255 GCF_031981185.1 Anaerotignum sp.
CTGAATTATTTGGTTTCGCAAATAAGCAGTTATTTATCTAGTGTTTACAATAATTGCTTGAAAATAGGGACGACCACGGATACAGGTGGTTCAACCTCGGCAGGAACAGTAATGGCGAAAGAAAATGCCATACTAGCTGAGGTAAATAAAATTGGAAGTACGACAGACGCAGGTGCAACGGAAACTGTAGGCACTGTATTTGCCAAACTGAATAAAATAATTTCTGCTCAAAAGTTTAGGGCATATAAACTTTTGAGCACCATTATAGGAGCTAACTTAACTAGCTATGTTGTTTTATCTGTAACGGGCACTGGCGAATTTTATGGAGTATATACTAGAGCGACAAAAGTACAAGTATTTATAGATGGGATTGTTTTCAACATGTCATCTGATGGATCGGCTTATCTTGGGTATAAACCGTCAATAGCATATAGTGGAAACTTGATAAAAGTAGCAAATGCAAGCAGCACCGAAATGATAATTGATGCAGCCGTACCATTTAAAAATTCACTATTAGTCAAAATAGATACAGGAACAGTTTCGACATATGTTGATGTATCGTATTCTTTATATGAATAAGCAGAGGGGGGTTAATTATTATGTATTATAAAAAATATGGAAATGAACCACCTGTAATAAAGACGGGGTGTGTTTACGAAGAAAGCTACTTGCATGAGGGGAATTTGTTTTTAAAATATTCGAAAGATAATATACCATCTGAGAAATTGATGGAAGTTTCATCTGAAGAATATAAAGCGAATAAGCCTATTTCCTCAGTACCAGAAACCATAAAAGAATCAACAGAAACAGAACAGCTCATGCAGGCCATGACTGATGCAGAATTGCGAGACATGGTAACTCAGCAAAATCAGGAGCTATTAGCACAGCAAATGACAGATATTGAGGTGGCACTATTGGGGGGTGACAAATAATGAGTCCTATGTTTGATAATTTAAAGTTAAGATTTGAAAAGAATTTTGTTAGGAAAGACCAGCTTCAAAAGTTTGTTGGTTTCGGTAAGATTACCACGGAGGAATACAAAGAAATCACCGGTGAGGATCTCACGGAGCAATAATTGCATATGACATTGGGTGGCTCGGAGCATATCCGGTTTTTTTTATTTCGAAAAGGAGTGATTTTATTGCGTAAAGGGGTGAAACACATGGATGTAGTGGTTTCTGGCTTGATTCATACTATGGTAATTTTATTTAATTTAGTAAATGGGGTTGTCACTTTAATAGATTGAGGTCTCTTTATATGTGTAGACACCAATTCCATAGATACAGTAACAAAAGTATTCTATATTGGCAGCAGAGGACTGAGACTTAGCAGAACCAGGGTAAATGGTACATATAAAACAATTTAAGATTCAAACGTAAACATTACATAAGGGAGGGAATCTATGAATCAGGATGAAATGTCAGAAAAGCTGATTGAGGTTGACCAGCGGAGTAAGAGCAATAAACACAGGTTAGACTCCATGGAAAAACGTCAGGACAATTTGGAACAGCTTACCAATTCTTTTTCTGTGATGCAGAAAGAACAGGAGTACATAAAAGAGGATGTGGGGGAGATTAAAGCGGATGTAAAGACTCTGGCCGAGAAACCAGCAAAACGTTGGGAAAGTATTGTAGAGCGTGTGATTACTGTTGTAGTGGGTGCGGTGGTCGGCTATCTCCTTTCGGGGGGGCGGTTGCCATGAGACGAAGAAATGTAAAAGGTGAGTTTTCTAAAAGAATTATGCTAATGGAAATGGCTTTGCTTTGGGTAAATACACTAGGCGTTATCGGACTAGCCTATTATAGCGTATTCCGTGGCGCAGATTCAGCATTCCCATGGCTTACTGCAATGGTATCGCTACCGTGGGCGGCATGGGGCGTAAGTAAAACAGGGTACACAATGAAAAGCATGAGAGAAAATACAGCAGGTGGGGTCGTTTATGATTCCGTTGTATCCAGAGAGGAGAATTATAATGATGTGGCTGGTTGAAAATTGGTTTATTGTAGTTGCAATATTGGCGGTAGCTATGGTGGCTGCTATAGCCATTTATCGTTTCTATGGACTACCCTCAGCGAAGCAGATTGAAACAATTAAAGAGTGGTTACTATATGCTTGCATTGAAGCAGAGAAAGCCCTAGGCAATGGCACAGGACAGCTTAAATTAAGGTATGTTTACGATTTATTTATTACACGTTTTCCGGCGGTGGCCAGAATGATTTCATTTAACGTTTTCTCTGGTTGGGTAGATGCAGCACTAGAGGAAATGCGTATCATGCTGACACAGAATAAGGCGATTCGAGAAGTTGTAAAGGGGGATGTGGCATGACAGGACAGGAATTAGTGGCTTTTGCACGTTCCAAGTTAGGAACGCCATATGTATACGGTATGAAGGGCACAGTAATGACACTGGCCAACTTCAAATATCTGCAAGGGCAATACGGGAAAAAGTGTGTATGGGATTCCGATGAAAAGAAAGTGGGCAAGGTTTGTGTGGACTGCTCGGGGTTGATTTCATGGGCTACCAGGGTCATGTTGGGTTCCGCCCAACTATTTGATAGGGCAATCAAAAAGGAGCTTATTAGTACAATTAAACAGGCTCCTGTAGGCGCTTTGGTGTGGATGAAAGGGCATGTGGGTATTTATACCGGTGTGAAAAATGGTGTGCCATATTACATAGCTGCAGACGGTTCGGCATATGGGGTGCGGGAGGTACCACTAAATAAGAACAAATTTACTCATTGGTTGCTAATGGACTATATTAATTATGTAGAAAGGGATGATGAAGTGGTAACAAGAGAAAAGATTATTGTAGATGGTAAGGAATGCGAAGTTGATATGATTCGCAAGGATGGAACAACGTTTATTAAGACAAGGGACGTTGCGGAGCTGTTGGGATTGAGAGTTGGTAATAAAGGCAGTGTGCCTGTGTTGGATAAATAATTTACAGACATATTGGTAGCAAACAGAGAAAGCAATTGAATTTCGTAAAATTTTTTTCATTTCTACTGTTTTCGTTCATAATGCTAGTGTCATACTTAATACCACTGTAGGTGATAAGAGTATGACACTATGTTCACAATGTAATTTTCATAAGGACTTTATGTAACACACTTATTCAAATACTGAAAATTAACGGTAGACAACTCTTGTACGGTCAGTGCTTATTGATGTTTCATATTCAGTTTTATAGAAAACCCAATTAGTTGTACCAATAGGTCTTCTATAGACTTGATATTCTTTAATCTCAATATCCTTATATACCTCAAGTCTACATGGTTTATTCTTTTTTGCACCATAGAACTTACCAGAGCTGCCGCAACTGCCTAAATTAGCAGAAATACTAAACACGCCCATTGGAGCAGATACAGTAACTGTCACGGGGCTTCCACTGGGGGTCCAATTAAAACCAGCAGGCTCATCGTAGAAAACTGTCCAGTCTGCCCCTTGTCCTGGAGCCACACCTATATATTGATCTGCCTTTATAAGTGAGCTTCCACTTTTTCGTTTATACTCCCAATCTTGAGCACGTTTTGTAGAATTATCCGATGCATTTTCAATTACATTTGATAAGACTGCTTGTGTCTCACCGGTATTTGCAAAAACCGGCGCTGAGATACTCGTCGTTAAAATAAAGCACAAACCAGTAATAGCTAACTTTTTCATGATTCAATCTCCTCCTTATGATACAGTTAAATTTAGTATTAGTTATTTAATTTCCAATATATACTATTTTTTTATTAATGTCAAATATAATTATATAAAATGTTATATTTTCTTATATTATTTTATATAATATATCCATATTATTTTTTATTTTATTATGTTATCATATTTATGGAGGTATTTTTATGAAGAAAAATATACACATAGTCGTAAGTTTTTTTTGCTGTGTTTTGCTACTTATTGCTTTTATTTACTCTTATGAACGTTATGGTGTCAATTTCATCAGTACACTTTCCCAACCAAAACTCTCTAATCAGTTAATAGGTACTTACACTTGTGATGAAAACACTCTCTGCTCATTAACAGCAGGTCCAGGAAAAGTATTCTATCTGCAAGATTATCAAAACGATATTTTTTTGGAGGGTACTTTCGAGAATAAGGAAGACAATGTTTATTTGCTTCAATCTAAAAAGGTGTATCTGTCTGATACGGTTTTGGAAGAACAGACTGTTATTTGTGAAAATTTATCCTTTAAATTAATATTGGATGATTTCACTTGGAATTTTACAAAAATCAGCGAAACCCCAAGCAAATCATGGGTTGGTAGCTTTGCCGATTATGTAAAAGAATACGCAAGCGAAAAGAAGGAAAGCGATTTTCCTTAAAAGATTTAAATAAACATATATTTAAGAGTCAGGCTAGGCCTGACTCTTTTTGTGGGTATCTAAACCACATTTCTAATCGTATCACGAGACCATAAAAACGGTTTGAAATTTATGCAAGTCAGATGCAAGTCAGGCCTTTCACAAACCCAGTAAAATCAGGGGTGGATGGGTATGTGTGAATGCGGGATAAAAAAATAGAGCGTACTAAAAACGTACTATTTATTTTTTAAACGTGTGAAAAAGGTGAAATATTAAAAATAGATACAGAGAAAAGCCTTTAAAAGCAGACAGAAATAGCGTATAATTCAAAAAAGGCATTTCAGTTGAATAAAACCAAAAATGACCGCAAAGCCTGAAATTTGGGTTTTGTGGTCTTATTTTTTTGTAAGACAAATTTCTAAGACCACGATAAACCTACTATATGATGCTATGAGAAGATCTTTGTCTGGTTATCTTGGTAATGCAATTCCAATGGATCAACTTGGGTTTTTAAGTAGAATTTTATCTTGTATATGATTTTTAATGGCGTCATTTTAAAATTTTGCCTTAAATTTGAAAGAAAAATCAAACTTAAAGGCATTTAAAAGACTTTTTAATATCAAATATTGAACAAGAGTTTTAGGTGGGAAAATGGCTTTTCATGTTTCTAAAATACATCTATAATGAATAAAGGTCTTATGGACGAAAGAGGTGATGAAATGGAGTGGACAGATTCAATTTCCTGCTTAAAAGGAATTGGTGAACAACGAGAAAGAAAAATGAACAAACTTGGGATTTTTACCGTTGAAGATCTTATCACACATTATCCCAGAGATTATAAGGATCGAAGCCGTCTGGCGAAAATCAATGAGATAGAACTGGATGAGGAGAATACCTTTATCGCCCGTTGCAAGGGAAATGGAGAAACAATGAAGCATGGAAAATTCACCCTTACTAGACTTAGGGTTGTGGATGAAACGGGAGAAATTGGATTGCTATGGTATAACCAGCCTTATATGAAAACAACATTAAAAATCGGTGAATGGTATTTGTTTACGGGTAAATTACAAAAAAAATATGGCCGTAAGGAGTTTTCTGTTACTGAATGGGAAGGTATAGGAGAGCATTTTGCAGGTGGACGTATTATTCCTGTTTATCCAAGTGTGGAGGGAATTTCTCAAAAGAAGCTACGGGGACTCATGGAAGATGCACTGGGTCTGACATGTGGGGGTCTGCCTGAATACATTCCCCATTGGATTCGCAAAGAATATCAACTGGCAGAGCGCAATTTTTCCATACAGGAAATACATTTTCCTAAGACAGAACAAAGTTTCTATGATGCCAGGCGCAGGCTGGTTTTTGAAGAACTCTTTTTACTACAAGGAGCGTTGTTTTCACTAAAAACTTTTTTAGAAAAGGGGAAAAAGGGAATTCTATTAAAAAAACAAAGGGCACTAGAGGAATTTCAAGAATTTCTGCCTTTTCAATTTACCAATGCACAAAGGCGCGTACTGAAGGAAATTGAAGAGGATATGTCAATAGGCAAGCAGATGAATCGACTGATACAAGGGGATGTGGGCAGCGGGAAAACAGCAGTAGCCATGGCAGCATCCTACTGGGCGATACAAAATGGGTATCAATCTGTTTTAATGGCACCTACGGAGGTATTGGCACAGCAGCATTATCAATCTTTTTCATCTATTTTTGAAGGTTTAGGAATTACAACAGTGCTTTTGACAGGAGGACAAGCAGCAAAGGAGAAAAGGGTTGCCTTGGAAAAAATAGCGTCAGGGGCGGGAAAAATGATTATTGGTACCCACGCGGTGATTCAGAAGGGGGTGGAGTATCATAATTTAGGATTGGCCATTACTGATGAGCAGCATCGATTTGGGGTACGTCAAAGGAGTGCTTTAAATCAAAAGGGAGAAGCTCCTCACATTTTAGTTATGACTGCTACACCCATTCCAAGAACGTTAGCACTTATTTTATACGGAGATTTGGACGTTTCCATTATTGATGAATTACCACCGGGGAGACAAAAAATTGATACCATGGCAGTGCCCAGCAGCTATCATGAAAGGATATATACTTTTATTGATAAGGAAGTGCAGCTAGGCAGGCAGGCTTATGTTATTTGTCCTATGATAGAGGAAAATGAAAAGCTTGAACTGCAATCTGTATTAGACTTTACGGAGGAGTTGCAGCAAAAATTGAGGGGATGTGTTGTTTCTTGGGTTCATGGAAAAATGAAGCCCAAGGAAAAACAAGAAATTATGGAGGCTTTTGCAAAAGGTGAAATTCATGTGCTTGTGTCTACCACGGTAATTGAGGTTGGTATTAACGTACCTAATGCGGTGATTATGTTAATCGAGAATGCTGAGAGATTTGGTTTGGCGCAGTTGCATCAGCTAAGAGGACGTGTAGGCCGAGGCAGTGAAAAGTCCTATTGCATTTTAGTTAGTGATGCAAAAGCAAAAATTGCAAAGCAACGGCTAAAGACTTTGGTAGATTCCCAGGATGGTTTTGTTATTTCTGAAATGGATTTAAAGCTACGAGGTCCTGGTGAATTTTTTGGAACAAGGCAGCATGGATTGCCAGAATTAAAAATTGCAAATATGTATCAGGATATGCCAATATTAATCGAAGCCCAAAAAGCTGCGGAGAAATTGTTGGAGTTGGATCCGACATTAAGTTTGGAGATGCATCAAGGAATAAAGGACAGATTCGCTCAATTAATGGACGGCAGGCAATTAGAACTGTAAAATGCTTATTATAACTAAAACAAAATGTTATGTTTTAAGGTTGAAATGAAAGATAGGATTTCAATTTGCATTTAGAAGGTTTAGTTAAGGGAAAAGCTTTCATTTTGGGAAGAAAAAAAGCCACCTAAATGGGTGGCTTAAGGAAGCTTAGTTAGCACAAACGTTGATAGCACGTGTTTTGCGTTTATCCTTAGGATCAGCTTCTGTGTCAAAAGTTACTTTTTGACCTTCGTTTAAGGATTTGAAACCGTTGGACTGGATGGAAGAGAAATGTACAAATACATCATCGCCACCATTGTCAGGTGTAATAAATCCAAAACCTTTTTCTGCGTTAAACCATTTTACTGTACCGTTATTCATAATCAGTACCTCCTAAAAAAAATTATCTCGAGCATATAAATAAAAAACTCCTAAATTGTAGTCAGATAATAATTATCGGCTAGAATTTAAGAGCGAATAATCATATATACGAAACATTTTCATTTTACAATATAAAAAATCAATTGTCAATAAAAAATATGAATTTAACCGTGTGTTTCTTGAGGTTTTTCAAGATTTTTATAAGAAAGTTTTGCTTTTCATAAAAACCTTTAAATTTTTAATAATAAACATTAAAAATAACTATAAATGAGGGGGGATAACTTATGTATCCATACCATAATAAAATAAAACAAAGAATCAAAAATGGTGAGTTGAAAACCTATTTTTATAGTAATAGCTACCCCAAAATTGGAGAGTGCTTGGTTTTGGTTTTTAAAACAGAACCTAATTATAGGCCCATTCGCCCCTATCGATACCACGAATATTTAGATTTATTAGAAACAGAAACAAAATTAAACGCAGGTAAACAAAAATCATAAAGATTGTGGATATCCAAAAAGTCAGACAATGTATTATATTAATAAACAGCGACTATGTCATTTTTCGTAACATAGTCGCTATAAGGTTCCTTTTTACCATAGTAGTAATTAAAAAAATCAGGAAATACTATAGGAACGAATGAACACCTAAGTTTATTTGTATTTTTTAGGTATTTCGGGAAAGGGTAATATTTCTTTACCTTGTTCTAATACTTTTACTCTGTTTTTCCCCTTGGGCTTAAGGAGTTCTTCTCTTGTTTCATATTTTACATCTGCTTTTGCCATAAAATCACCTCATTATAGTATGAAAATTTTATAGACTTTTTATTCTTAGGAAAAAGTGTAAGTACATATTCTCTCCATACTAAACTTAAAACCATTTGGTAATTGTCGGCGATAATGATATAATACCTAAAAGATATACAACATCTTTAAAATAAAGAAACTGAATTATTTTCATTTTTTTAATTGTTCCAAAGAATTCTTCTATATAATGATAGAAATTAACTGGAGCAATAATTATATTCTCATAAATAGTAAAGATATTAAAAATAGGCTATCAATATAAAATAAGGAAAAGTGAAAAACTTATGAAAAATTTTTCTCGAGTCTACATTGAAATTACAAATATGTGCAATCTGTCATGTAGTTTTTGTATTGGCAACGTTCGTCCTCCGCAGTTTATGGAGGTTGATGAATTTGCATTTGTCATTGAGCAAGTAAAGCCATATACGAAACATATTTATCTTCACATTCTGGGTGAACCGCTGTTACATCCACAATTAGAAGAAATTTTGAATGTGGCTCATCACTATGAAATGAGCGTAAACATTACCACCAACGGTACGCTGTTGGCAAAATGTCAAAATACACTATTGAATGCACCGGCACTGCGAAAAGTGAGTATATCGTTGCATAGCATGGAACATGGAAGCCCATATTGCAATGAGAATTACTTACGGGACGTGGCATTGTTTGCTACAGCTGCAACGGAGAAGGGGATTTTTTGCGAGTTAAGAATGTGGAATTTGGGCGGGGACGATATAGATAATGTTGCTATGTTCAATCCTTTATGCAGTCTATTGGGTTTAGATATTACTGCACAAGAAGCGGCACGGAGCAAAATATGCGAAAGTGGAAACACTACCCTGGCGCCTCGCCTTTTCCTTGGAAAGGCCGCCCGATTTACTTGGCCCAGCATGGATGACGCTGCCACGGAGCAACCTATTTTTTGTCACGGACTTAGAAGTCAAATGGGCGTGTTGTGCGATGGCACGGTAGTGCCCTGTTGTTTGGATAGCCGAGGGGATATTGCACTAGGCAATATTTTTCAAACACCTCTTTCTGAAATTTTATCGGGTGAACGTGCGCGGGCCCTCTATGATGGTTTTTCGATACGGCATCCAAGTGAGGAGCTTTGTCGTCGTTGTGGATATGCAAAACGTTTTTAGCAAGTAAACTGTAAGTGCTATTGTTATTTCCATATATAAATGGGAGAATACTGTAGAAACTGTCAGAAGGTAATAACCTTTAAATAAAATTGAGCTTAGATTACAGGTTCATATTATTTTCTGGCGTAGTCAAACTAGATGTTGATATGTTAGGAGGCTTCTTTATGGAATGTTTTGTATATGCTTTTTTTATGCTTATTCATATTACATCAGTAGTTTTCTTTATAAGATTTCTGGTTTTTATTTCTGAGCAAATAGGATTTTATAGTTTTATAGATAAGTACATACTGATTTTATTGAAGAAGTGGAATATTTAAATTTAAAAAAGATCAAAAAAAGACAATTTAGTCTTGACAGGATAGAAATGGCATGTTATTATAAACTTCC
>NZ_DALYUL010000027.1:0-22042 GCF_031981185.1 Anaerotignum sp.
TGCCGCAGCATCAATTTTGGGACCTCCTGGGTAGCCCATTCCAATAACTCTCGCCACCTTATCATATGCCTCACCAGCGGCGTCATCTCTGGTCTTGCCCAATATTTCATACTTACCGTAATCTGAGACATAAACCAAGTGAGAATGCCCTCCCGATACAACCAAGGCCATATAGGGGGGTTCAAAGTCTTTGTTCTCGATATAATTTGCACAAATATGCCCTTCAATGTGGTGTACGCCAATTAGTGGCTTATTCACTGCAAAAGCAAGGGCCTTCGCCTCTGCCAAGCCCACTAAAAGCGCACCTACCAGGCCGGGTCCATAAGTAACCCCAATGGCATCTACTTCCTGAAGGGTTAGTCCTGCCTCTTGCAAAGCTTGGGTAATTACCCCATCAATAGCCTCTATGTGCTTTCTAGATGCAATCTCAGGCACAACGCCACCATACAGGGTATGCAAGTCGATTTGAGAGGAAATGACGTTAGACAGCACCTCACGTCCGTTTTTCACAACGGCAGCCGCCGTTTCATCACAGGAGCTTTCAATTGCTAGTATATAAATATCTTTTTCATTTTTCATGTTTTTTGTCCTCCAAATCATCCTTAGGAAACAGGATGGTGGTACTCATTCTTTCTGAACCCAATACCGTATTAGGAAAAATATTTTGGGCAACCTCTAAAAACAGTTCAGGCTCATTGAGAGAAGGGCTGAAGTGGGTGAGCCAAAGAGCTTCTGCTTCCCCATCCTTGGCTAGCTGTGCCGCCTCAGAAAATAGCATATGCTTATTATCCTTTGCTTTTTGTATCTTTTCATCCTCGCCATACATTCCTTCGCAAATAAAAAGTTGAACGCCCCGAATAAAACTGCGCAGTCTGTCCGCTGGTCTGCTATCTGTACAATAGGCTATGCCTATTCCTGCTCTTGGATTTCCCAACACCATGTCAGAGGTATATGTCTTTCCATCAAACTCTAAGCGGCCTTCCTTTTGCAAACTGCCCCATAAGGTTTTGGGAAGACCCAATTCTTCCGCCTTCTTTACATCAAACTTTCCTCTACGCTGCAAGTCTATGCGATACGCATAGCATTTCACCATATGATCCGCCAAACAGTGTGAGATCATAAAATTGCCCACATGAATAGGATTTGGCGTATCCTTTCCAATTTCAATATATGTTAGTGGAAAAGGCAATTCCGGACAAATCCTGCAAAGTCCTTCCACAATATAAGCAAGTCCTTGTGGCCCGATTATCGTAAGGGGCTCTGTCCTTCCTGCATTGCCAATGGTTAGCAAAAGCCCAGGGAGTCCTGAGATATGATCCGCATGAAAATGGGTAATGCAAATCACATCAATGGATTTGAACCCCCACCCTTGCATCTTCATGGTCACCTGCGTACCCTCTCCACAGTCAATCAGTAAAAGCCGCCCGTTAATTCTGGCCAGCATTGCCGTTAAAAATCTTCCGGGCATGGGCATCATTCCGCCTGTTCCCAGCAAACAAATATCAAGCATATCTTTCTCCTTTGAATTTAAAAATTACCGTTACTTTTCATCATATCGTATTCCTTGTTAAAATACAAGTTTTGCCACAGAAAAGCATCAATATACTTTTTCCTTTTTTTGATTTCTTGAAAAAGGTTTACCTGCATTTTATATAACTTTTTATTTGCAAATGATAAGGATATAAACTTATCTGCTCTATCTCACTTCAGAACATTCCTTTTCCTACATTTTATTTTTTGTATAATTTAATCCTTTTTTGGCTCCCCAAACAAAATGTTCATTATAATGCAAAAAAATTTTATGTTTCAGGTACATAAACGTGTTCATCGGAATAGAAATACTAAGGGGGGGTTCTTATGCGTAGGAGATTTCGATATACACCATTAAAATGGATATGCGGGGTTATTTTCGTTTCTTTGGGCATAGGAATGCTTCTGGCCGTGCTAATACCCTATTGCATTCCTCTACTGGCACTTCTGTTTATCGGCGCGGGTATTTGGCTTATCTTTAATTTCTATCAGTGTTAAGTATTCCGTCATAATTCCATAAAACGAAAAAAAGCCTTTCTCCAAACTCGGAAAAAGGCTTTTAGCTCTCGGTCAATTAGATTGCACGTGTAACTTTATTTGCACGCATACATTTTGTGCAAACGTAAATAGATTTTACATTGCCGTTATTTTCAACGATTTTAACTTTCTTTACGTTGGGTTTCCACTTTCTATTCGCACGTCTACTAACCTGACTACGGTTAATGCTGATTCTATGACCTTTCATCTGGCTCTTTTCGCAAATTTCACATTTAGCCATGTCTGCACCTCCTCCACTACTGCTTTATGTGACATAACAAAGATATTTTAGCAGAAAAGACAAAGTTTTGCAAGGAAAATCAGTGGATAATTTGAGTTTTTTTTCCTCTTCCTCAATCCTTGGAACGAATTACATAAAGATATCCTTCAGTAAAATAAATTGTTGCCTCTTCTTTTGCCAAAACATTGCTTACTGCCACCATATCATCATCCAATGCCAAATCCCTGTTTATCAAGGGATATTCGAACCCTGTAAGGGTAATCCCCTTAACCATCATGGATAAGGGAATGGTGGATACCAAGTCCCCAATTTTTCCATGTATTGTAATCGGCTCATTCGCCAATTCAACGCAATTATTTTCATCCACCAATCTAGCTCGTTTTCCTTTTTTCAAAAGCCCCAAAAGTAAATGGGCATTGGCAAGGGAATGATCAAATCGAGAACCAAGCCCCCCCAGAAGAATTAAATCTGTGGCCCCCTTTTCCAAGGCCAAAGCAATCCCCAGCTGCATGTCCGTTTCATCTTTTCTGGCTGGAAACTGGTGTATAGGTATGTTTTTTTCTTTATAATAGTTCAATACTTCTTGGCTCACCGAGTCAAAATCCCCAACAATATAGTCGGGAGTTAAACCCATCGCCATAGTATGATGCAACCCACCATCACAACAGATAAGAACATCGGCGCCTTCTAAATACTCTTTGCAAAATGTATAATCCGAAATTTTTGCACCTGCAAAAATGACTGCCTTCATTTTACTCATACTCCTTAAAAATTTCAAAAAAATCTTTGCAAGCCTTGGCAATATTCTCTTTTCCGAATACTGCGGAGCCTGCAACGATTACATTTGCTCCAGCATCTAAAACAAGTTTAACATTTTCCTGGGTAATACCACCGTCAACTTGAACATCATACTCTAAGTTCATTTCTTTTTTCCACATAGCCAATTGATGAATTTTAGGAACCTGATTCTCCATAAATTTTTGTCCACCAAAGCCCGGTTCCACCGTCATAACCAAAACCATTTCCACATCTCTCAAGTATGGCTTCACTGCCTCCACAGGCGTATTAGGCTTAATAGTAATGCCTGCCTTTGCCCCTGTGCTGTGAATTAAATCAATTACCTTCTTGGGATCTTGTGTAGCTTCCAAGTGGAAGTTTATAATATCCGCACCGGCTTTGCGAAACTCTTCAACATATTTTTCAGGTTCAACTATCATTAAATGGGCATCAAAAATCATGTTACTCGCCTTGCGAATTCCTTTTATTACAGGAATCCCAAAAGAAATATTGGGTACAAAAACCCCATCCATTACATCCAAATGAATATATGGAGTACCTGCCTGCTCAATGATTGCCAGCTGTTCCCCGATTTTCGTAAAATCAATGGAAAGCATTGATGGAGAAAGATAAATTGCCATTTTATTTCTTCCTTTCCTCTTCCTTTTTCAGTTCTTGAACTATATTTACATACCGTTCGTAGCGCATAGGATTAATTGCTTTGCCGATTTGTGCCTTTACAACACAATCCGGCTCATTAATATGCATACAACCATGATAGTAGCATTCATGGACAAACGGTTCAAACTCTTTGAAATAGTACTGCAGTTTTTCCGATGGAATATGATTTAAAAACAGGGAAGTAAATCCAGGAGAATCCACAATATAGCTGTTTTCCGTTATTCTTATCAGCTCCGCATGTCTAGTTGTGTGACGCCCTCGTTGTATCTTCTGGCTAAGTTCCCCAGTGCTTAATTCTAGACCGGGAAATGCCGCATTAATTAAGCTGCTTTTTCCCACGCCTGAAGGACCAGCAAAAACAGAAATACTATGCTCCAGAGCCTGCCTCAATTCTTCCACACCATTGCCACTCTCTGCACTGGTGCATATCACCAAATATCCTGCCTGCCTATAAATTTTTGCAACTTCTTCATAATCCTGGTTTTTATCCTTGTCAATTTTGTTCAACACAATGATAATCTCCAGTTCCTGCTCCTCCGCAAGGAGCAGAAACCGATCTAATAAATCTAAGTTCATATCAGGACTTTTTGCCGCAAAAACAATAACCGCTTGATCAACATTGCTCACTTTAGGGCGAATTAGTTCATTTCTTCTTGGCAGTATTTCATCCAAACTACCTTTTTTGTTTTTTTCATCCAAAATGGAAATTTTCACGTGATCACCAACCGTAGGTCGGATGCCCTCTTTTCTGAAAATCCCCCTTGCACGGGTTTCAAAAACGCCTCTTTTTGTATCTATATAATAAAACCCACCGATTCCCTTAACAATTACGCCTTCAAGCATATGCCCTCCATCTTATTCCGAAAAATTAACATTTTGTGTCCATTGCAATTCATCGTCAATATAACAACTTACGGTGCCACTTCCTCTACCAGTTATAGAAACAGTATAAGGGAATTGTGTTGAATTTCTTGTCTCATCCACAACCGGGAAAAGACCATCTGCATCATTTTTCACAACTCGAACATATAAATCCCCATCTGAACCACTAGGTGCACTAATTGTAAATGACTTTGTTCCTGTTGTGGACACACCGCCGCCATTATTATTTCCATTATCTGTATTTCCATTATTTGTATTGCTATTATCTGTATTTCCATTATTACCATTTGGGGTAGGCTCATTCTCCACAGCCTTACCAGAGCTGATTACCAAATTCACAATACTTCCACTTGACACCTCTTGTCCAGCACTTAATGTTTGTGTCATAACCTTACCCTTATCCACAGTTTGGCTTTCCGCATAAGATACACTGCCAACAGTTAAGCCCACTACTGTCAAATCTTTTTTCGCCTGTTCCTCCGAAAGGCCCATTACACTAGGAACAGACACATTCTGATTCTCATCACCTTTACTTACCTTTAAAATAATGGAAGTTTTTGCGTTAATGCTTGCTCCAACATTAGGTGTTTGGTCTAATACAACGCCAACCTCTTTATCCTTGTCAAAAACATACTCACTTTTGGGTGCAGTCCCTACAAGGGAAATAATTTTGCTGGTAGCTGTTTTTTCATCTTCACCAATCAAAGAAGGCATGTCTTGTGAAGTCAATCCAAGGCTGGTTTTAATCCCAATCTTTGTGCCAGAAGAAGCCTTTGTGCCCTTCTGAACAGACTGATAAATAATATATCCTTCATCATAATAGTTGCTGTAATCTTGTCCTTCTTCCACCAATTCTAAGCCCATTTGTTTTGCTGCCGCTTGGGCATCGCTAAGTGGTACACCAATAAAGGTAGGAACTTCAATGTTCTTCTCCGATGCAATCAAACCGCCACTTAAAAGTTTCATCCCTAAAACGGAGATTACTCCAATAATTACCAAAGCGGTCACAATTGCAGCAAAAATAACTTTCTTCTCCGCTTTACGGTCATGTTCATTTCCATAATCCCCTTCTTTTCTGGGATTTCTACGCATTTTATTGGGCCTTTTACTTGTTTTCACAGGCTCCGCCTCCACATATTCATTTTCATAATCGTCTTCTTTTGATAAGCGAAGCTTCTTACCGTATTTTTCAAAGCTCACCATTGGTTCTCTTTCAGGCTGTGCTTCTACTTCCTCTGTTTTCTCAGAAAAAGTATTTTTATTCATTCTGATAAATTCAACTTCTTTTGGGTCTGCCGATTTAGTTGCCTCTAATTCTTCTTTTTCTCCAGTAGTTGATGCAGAATTGGATGAACTAGCCTCTTCTGTTTTTTCTTCCAGATTTTGTTGTTCTCTAAGCTCCGCAGCCACTTCCGCTCTTCTTGAGCGACGTACGCCGTGTGTACTACCGCCCACTGTTCCCGCTAAGGTCGCTGCCGTAACCGCTGCTTCAACTTCTTTTTTTACAGGTATTTCTGTATGTAAAAATCCCCCCGCCGTATCTGTCCTTGCTTTCAACAAATCTGCTAGCATCAGCTCAACGGTAGCATATCTTTCATCCGCTTTTTTCATCGTTGCCTTTTTTATAATGCCCTCGATTGCCGGGGTACAATTGGGGTTATATTGCCGAATATCAGGCAACTCCTCACTGATGTGCTTTAGGGCAATGGAGACAGAATTATGCCCATGAAAGGGCAAAACACCGGTAATCATTTCAAACATAGTGATACCCAAAGAGTAAATATCACTCTTTTCATCCACATAACCACCCCGTGCCTGCTCAGGAGAAAAATAATGAACAGAACCCGCTGCATTAGCTGTAGTGGTCATGGTGGATACTGTGGCCGCTCTAGCAATACCGAAGTCTGTAACTTTAATCACTCCATCCGTCCCAACCAAAATATTCTGAGGCTTAATATCTCTATGTATGATGTGCCCCTTATGGGCTTGAGCCAATGCAGAAGCAATCTGAATGGAAACATTTAGGGTAGAACGGGAGTCAAAGGGAGCCTTTTGACGAATTGCTTGCTTTAAAGTGTCCCCGTGAATATATTCCATAACAATATAA
This sequence comes from Anaerotignum sp., assembly GCF_031981185.1. Classification (GTDB taxonomy): domain Bacteria; phylum Bacillota; class Clostridia; order Lachnospirales; family Anaerotignaceae; genus Chakrabartyella. The sequence continues at coordinate 6,756 of NZ_DALYUL010000027.1, forward strand.
TTGGTTTCGCCATCCTCTCCAACATCATAAACACGAACAATGTTGGGATGGGAAAGCCTTGCAGCGGAGCAAGCTTCGGAGCGAAATCTCTCAATAAATTCATCATCTCCGATAAACTCCTCACGCAAAACCTTAACGGTAACATATCTATCCAGTTTCTTATCCTTGCCCCGATATACCATCGCCATACCACCGGAGCCAATTTTCTCAATAATCTCATATCTATCCCCAAGGATAGTTCCGGGATTCAACAACATTAGTTCTTACCTCCTACATCAACCAAAATCAAGGAAATATTATCATATCCGCCTCTTTCATTGGCCATTTCAACCAATCTCTGCGCCTTTTTTTCCAAGGTAATCCGCTTGCCTATCACTTCCGCCATTTCCTTATCCGATACCATCCCAGAAAGTCCATCGGTACAAAGGAGTAAAATATCACCCTTTAGTGCATTCTCCACAACTGCATCTGTTTCAACGGTTTCTTTGATCCCCACAGCACGGGTAATAATATTTCTTTTAGGATGACTTGCCGCTTCCTCCTTCGTGATGGAGCCCAGTCGGACCAATTCCATAACATAAGAATGGTCTGTAGTAAGGGGATTTAACTCTTTTTTGCGAAATAAATAAGCACGGCTGTCCCCAACATATGCTACAAAAATTTTTCCATCCTGAACAGCAGCGGCAACCATGGTTGTACCCATCTCCGCAAATTCCCGTTCAGAATTGGATTTTTCATAAACAGCCCGATTGGATGCTGCCACGGCTTCCGCCAATAAATCAGGAATATCATCCTCGCTATGAGAATCTCTTTCCTTTTTAATATATTCTAAAAACGAGTCAATGGCATATTGACTGGCTACTTCTCCGGCATTGCAGCCTCCCATACCGTCTGCAACAATAAACAGGTTTTGAATCTCATCTTCAGGTAAAGGCACATAAAGGGCATCCTCATTATTCTTTCTGCATTTACCAATATCACTGATACCTATCGCTTTCAAGCAATCCACCTCCCCGGTGTACAAAATCCGTAATGAATTATCCTCAAGCTTAACCTCTTTTTTAGAAATCGATTACTATGATAACTCTCTTTTTTCTTTTAAATGACTGCGTCTTAGCTGACCGCAGGCTGCATCAATATCACTGCCTAATTTTCTGCGAATGGTGGTTTCCACTCCATTTTCTTGCAACAACGCCGCAAATCGCTTCACTCTATCATTGGAGCTTTTTGTATATTCACGCTCCTTCACGTCATTCACAGGAATTAAGTTTACATGGCAAAGCATATCCCGAAGTTTTTTGGCTAATTCTAGGGCACATTCATCACTATCGTTTACCCCACGCATCATTGCATATTCAAATGTAATCCTCCGCTTCGTTTTCTCAGCATAATCACGGCAAGCAACCAATAAGCGATCCATTGAATTTGCCCTTGCCACTGGCATAATGCTCTTCCTTATTTCATCGTTGGGTGCGTGAAGAGATACCGCAAGGGTAATTTGCAAATGCTCCTCTTCCAACTGATACATTTTTTCAATTAACCCACAGGTTGAAAGGGTTATATGTCTTTGCCCCATATTCTGCCCATCCGGATGGTTGATTAAATGTATAAATTTTACCACATTTTCGTAATTATCCAAAGGCTCTCCACTGCCCATCAACACCACGCCGCTAATGCGCTCACCACAATCCCTTTGTATCTCATAAACTTGAGAAAGCATTTCTCCTGCCGTCAAATTCCGCTCCACACCATCTAAGGTAGAGGCACAAAATTTACAACCCATACGACATCCCGCCTGGGTTGAAATGCACACAGTATTTCCATACTCATATTTCATCAATACGCTCTCAATGACGGAATCATTCTCCAAAGCAAAAAGATATTTTCTTGTTCCATCAACCTGAGATACCAATCTACGAACCATTTCTACGCCGCCTAAAACGGCATTTTGCTGTAGCTTTTCTCTCAGGCTCTTAGAAAGATTAGTCATCTCATCAAAGGAAGATACTTGTTTTTTATGGATCCATTCAAAAACCTGTTTTCCACGAAATTTGGGTTCCTTCATATCAGACAGAAAAAGCTGTAATTCTTCTAAACTCATGGATTTTAAATCGTTTTTTGCCATGTTTATCCTCTTCTCAATTTCGCAATAAAGAATCCATCCGTATTGCTTTTATGGGGTAACAGTGTAATATACCCATTTTCAGCGGTTTCCTGCCAAAGGGTCTGGGGCAGAAACTCCGTAATATTCTCTGCTGTAAAATCGGGGTGATTTTTTAAAAACCACTCCACGTTTTTTTCGTTTTCCTTTTTACATAGGGTACACGTACTATAAATCAATATTCCACCTTGCTTCACATATCTTGCCCCATTTTCCAGGATTTGACGCTGAATGGGCACCAAATGATCAATTTCATCTCCATTTTTCTTTAATCGAATATCGGGTTTTTTACCCATCAATCCTAGACCAGAGCAGGGTGCATCCACCAAAACACGGTCAAAGGTATCTGCATAATTATTGCAAAACTGCGTAGCGTCCTGCTGAATAGGCTCAATGATTGTAATGCCAAGTCGCTCAGCACCTTGGGATATTAATTCTATTTTATGCTCATATATATCGCCGCATACAAGCCGTCCTTCATTTTCCATTTTTTCAGCAATGGTAAAACTTTTTCCTCCTGGCGCGGCACACAGATCAAGAATTGTTTCTCCTTTTTGGGGATTCATAATCTCAATTGCAAGCTGAGAGCTTTCATCTTGCACATGAAACAATCCCTCAGCAAAGGCTTTTAACCTTCCAATATCAGCTGTTTTCTTTAAATGCAAGGCAGAAGAAACCAGTCTGCCATCGGCTACTGTTGTGCCTACCTTTTCTAAATCCTTTTTCAAAAAAGCTTTTTGGGTTTTTAACGTATTTACCCGTATGGTTACATCGGGAGAGCAATTATTCCCTCTACAAAGATTTTCCGTCTCTTCATATCCAAAATATGCAAGCCACATTTTAATCAGCCAAAGGGGGTGAGAATATTGAATATGCAAAAACTCAGCCGTACCCCTCTGGGGCAAGGTAATCTTTTCTTTTTCCCGCCCTACGGTGCGTAAAACACCATTTACAAACCCTTTTAACGGTTCCAATCCTCGTTCTGCAATCAATTTTACGCCTTCGTTGCATGCTGCAGAATCGGGTATCTTCATAAAGTACATTTGGTAGACAGCGGTACGCATCACCGCCAAAATCCATGGCTTCATTTTTTCCGTTTTGGTTTTAGAAAACTGATTGATGACATGGTCAATATAGTATATATTTCGCAAAGTTCCGTTTACTATTTCTGTTACCATGGCTCTATCCTTCGGCGGCATTGCCCCATTTTGGCGCAGAAGCCTTCTTAAAGCCATATTGTTATATGCCCCGTCTTCCATAATTTCCATTATAGCCTCGGCGGCAATCTCTCTTGGATTAATCTGTATCATTTTATTTACCCCTTCATCAGGAATGTCATCGAACACGGATGTCGACACCCGTTGAAAAAAGCTCGGTTCCTTTATATTTTTTTACCAATATCAGTCGAAGCCCATCTTGCAGATTCTACTCAGAAACCCTCTCGCTTTATATATCATTCGATAATCTGAAACGGATGGTATCATCCACCATTCTGTTCGTTTATCACTGAATAGAAACTGTCCGCCCTTTTCAAACAAAGGATGCAGCTTGCCATCAATACTAATATGGTGTTTCCTAATCCACTAAATTATTATTATAAAGTATTCGGTGCCATAGAGCAACATTTTTCGCCATTTCTCCGAGGATTTCATACTTTCACAAGAAATGGCAAAAGGCCGATTTTCAAAATGAAAAATCAGCCTTCTTATGATAATTAGTCACTTCTTCTTCCAAAAATACCAATCAAACGTAATAGCTGAAGGACTGCCACAATGGCCGCCGCAACATAGGTTAATGCTGCTGCCCGTAATACCTTTTTTGAACCCTCAACTTCACTTTCGTCCAAAAAGTTCTGCTCAACTAAAAGTTCAGTTGCTCTGGCAGATGCATCAAACTCCACAGGCAAAGTGATTAGTGTAAAAACTACCGATGCCGCAAAGAAGAGTATGCCGATCTGAATCATCAAATAACCGCTGTGACTGGAAAAAAGCATCCCAATAAAGATTAATGGCATGGCCAATCTAGACCCTAGATTTGCAACGGGATAAAAAAAGCTTCTCAGTGCAAGAGGGCCATATCCAACATCATGCTGAATGGCATGGCCTGTTTCATGGGCTGCCACACCCAAAGCCGCTACTGATACACTGTCATATACATTTTGAGAAAGACGTAGTGTTTTGGTGCGAGGATCATAGTGATCTGTAAGATTTCCGCCTACTCTCTCCACACTTACATCATAAATACCTGCGTTTTGCAGCATCATTGTTGCTACTTGTGCTCCAGTATAGCCTCGTTTGTTACGAACATTGGCATATTTGTTGTATGTGCCTGAAACATTGGCTTGTGCATACATGGTAAGTATTATAGCCAGAATTAATAAAATAAACATAATTGGTTCCTCCTTTTAATTTTCAAAAGTCTAAGAAAATCCGCTTCATAGATATGCTGGATACACCGAGTAAGCTAGATTTCTTGGAATAAGACTACTGTAAAAGGACGCCCTGATCTATGGCATGACCTCTCAAGTACGCATCCGCTGGCATTCGCTTTTTGCCTGTGGCTTGCAATTCTGTGATGATCAATGCCCCATCGCCGCACTTTACGACGAACCCCTTCTTGGTAATTTCAACAACTTCGCCGCATTTCCCCTGGCGATAGTCCCCTTCCGTTTTGGTTCCTTTAAAAAGTTTTAAAGGCTCCCCTTCGTACATTGTATATGCTCCCGGTGTCGGATCTAGTCCCCGCATGAGATTCAAAATTTCTTCTGCATTTTTTGTCCAATCAATATGCCCTGTTTCTTTTGTAATCATAGCGGCATAAGTTGCCTCCTCATGATTCTGAGGAATTCTTTCCACTGTTCCTGCCTGCAAGGCAGTCAAAGTCTCCAGAAGCAAATCTGCACCCGCCAATGCCATTTTATCATGAACAGAAGCAAAATTGTCCTCGGGTGTGATTGGTACTTCCGTCTTTAAAAGCATATCCCCCGTATCCATGCCCTTTGCCATAAACATCGTGGTAATTCCCGTTACTTTTTCACCATTTATAATAGACCATTGCATTGGCGCAGCCCCACGATACTTGGGGAGTAAAGAGCCATGTACGTTAATACAACCGTATTTGGGAATATTCAAAATACTTTCAGGTAATATCTGTCCGAAAGCAGTTACTGCTATCACATCGGGATTCAGCTCTTTCAGTAAGGCAACAAATTCAGGGTCTCTTGCCTTTTCAGGCTGATATACCTGAATGCCTTGCTCCAGTGCAAACTCCTTAACAGGGGTAGGGGTCAGTTTTTTCCCTCTGCCTTTAGGCTTATCCGGCTGACTCACAACAGCAATTACCTCATGCTGTGTCAGCAATGCCTTTAAAGAATACACCGCAAAATCCGGTGTACCCATAAAAATCACTCTCATGAGTTATTCCTCCTTAAACCTCTTCCACATCTTCCGGTGGAATGGCTTTGTCAATATATAAAACTCCATCTAGATGATCTGTTTCGTGGCAAAGAGCCACAGCCATCAACTCTTCTCCCTCCACAACAATCTTCTCACCATGGCGGTTTAAGGCTTCCACACGAACATATTCGGGCCGATCAACCAATTCACTTCTTCCGGGAACGCTTAAGCACGCCTCATAGTCAATTTGAGAACCCCTTTTTTCGACAACAACAGGGTTAATCAGTTCAATCAAACCCTCCCCAATATCAATAGTAACTATTCTCTTTAAAATACCTACCTGAGGTGCGGCAAGACCAACACCATTTGCAGCATACATAGTTTCAGCCATATCGTCCAACAGCGTAAGTGTGTTTTCATTAATTGCCTTTACTGGTTTACAAACTTTTCTCAAAATTTCATCTGTACTTAAGCGAATTTCTCTTGTTGCCATTTATCTTACCTCCTACAAATACTATCCATACAAAAACGATCTTCAGAATTTATAAAATTTCATAAATTCACTAGAAAATTTCATTTTTTACTTTTCTATCTTTAACTTCAATACTTCAAATCCCCAAAAAACTTTTTCCCATCCAAATAACGATAAAAAACAGGGTTTACCCTATATTTTAACATAAAGTATTCTATTATACAATATTCAAAGGATTTCGGGTTAATTGAAAATGGATTCCCTTCCCCACATTATGTTCTCCTTTACCCACACATTCGACTACAAATTGAACCAATGCATTCTCTTCTGGCCCTTGTATCAAAATCCGTTGTCGGTATTCTCCTCTGAATTTAAACAGCATTGCCGGCACAGGCCCCATAATAAAGAAGTTATTCTCTCTATTTTCTGCCTGTAATATTCCCCCCAGAACATCGGCCGCTCTTGCTGTCTCCCCACCATCTTCTCCGCTTATTACCACAGAGCAAAATGCACCAAAGGGAGGATATCCCATCATCTCGCGTAATAAAATTTCTTCCTCATAAAACCCCTTATAATTTTGCTCAGCCGCATGGGTAATGCAGTAATGTTTCGGCTGATAGGTTTGGATATAAACCTTTCCTCTATCATCAGTCCTGCCGGCCCGCCCCCCAGCCTGGGTAATTAATTGAAAGGTGTTTTCAGACGCATAAAAACTACCGGTATTTAGAGACGTGTCAGCAGCCATAATCCCAACCAAAGTTACATTGGGGAAATCATGCCCCTTTGCAATCATTTGTGTACCCACAAGAATATCGGCTTGTCCGTTGCGAAATGCCTCTAAAATTTGATTATGACTGTTTTTCCCCGTAGTGGTATCTAAGTCCATTCGAAGAATATTGGCTTTTGGAAATAGCCGCTTTGCTTCTTCCTCAATTTTTTGGGGACCAGTTCCAAAATAACGAATGTACTTGGAACCGCAAGCAGGGCAATTACGGGGGCTTTCCACTGTCTTACCGCAATAATGGCACATCAGCACTTCTTCTTTTGCATGATATGTATAAGAAATACCACACTCAGGACATCGCATCACATGACCGCAGCTGCGGCAGGACACAAAGGTTGCAAAACCTCTTCTATTTAAAAATAGCATGGTTTGCTGACCTTTCTCTAAAGCCCTTCCAATCTCCTCTTGTAAAACCCCGCTAAAGGCGGAGCGATTGCCCTCCTCCAGCTCTTTGCACATATCAATGATTTCCATTCGAGGAAGAGCTCCCCCTCCTGTTCTTTCTTTCAGTTCCAAAAGGAGATATTCTCCTTGCCTTGCCTTATGGTAGCTCACCAAATCAGGCGTTGCGCTGCCCATTAATAAAAGCGCACCTGTATCCTCCGCAAGCATCTTTGCCGCTTCTCTTACATCATACTTCGGCGTAATATCTGAAATATAACTGTTGTCATGCACCTCATCAATGATAATCATTCCCAAATCAGTAAAAGGCATAAACAGTGCTGATCTGGGACCGATCATGACAGAAATCTCTCCATCTCTGGCTTTTTTCCATTGATCAAGCCGTTCCCCAGGGGAAAGCCTGCTATGGGTAATGGACACAACATCACCAAAGCGAGAAATAAATCGCTCCATCATTTGAGGTGTTAGAGAGATTTCAGGAACCAATACCACCGCCTGTTTTCCCATGGCAAGTATTTTTGCAATGCTTTGCATATAAATTTCCGTTTTCCCACTTCCAGTAATTCCATGGAGGAGAATTGGCTTCTTCTTTTCCAAATTCATTTGATGTTCAATTTCTTCAAGTGCCTTTCTTTGTTCTTCCGTTGGATAAAAAGGCATGGTTCTTTCATAATCCTCAAGAGAAAAAACCTCTCTTTTTCTTTGGTTTCTTCGTTCCGATAAGACTCCTTTTTTCAAAAGGGTCTTTAACGGTGATTCACTAATTCCGCTTTTTTTAATTTCCTCGAGGGAAACTTCACCTTTTTCTTTCAATAATTGCAAGAGTTTTCTTTGTCCTAAAAGACGCTTGTCTACTTCTGCTTTTTTCAAGACCTCTTCCCACATAGAAGAGCCTTCGTTGATGGAATAAAAACGTTGTTCCATTTTATATTCCGAGCGAATCATCTTTTGTTTCAGGAGAAGTATTTTCTTTTTTTGCAACTGTCGCACTGCGTATTTACCGGCGCTGCCCAATACTTTTTCCAGTTCACTCAAGTCTACGGTATTGCCCATTTCTTTCAAGGCCTCTAACACCGCCATCTCCCCACCTTTACATGCAGAGATGTCCGCATTTTCATTCAGAGCCACTTGCCATATGCTTTTGGTTTTAATCCCCGTGGGCATAATGGCTTGCAAGCACTGGCTCAACGTGCAAAAATAGTTTTCCTTCATCCATTGTGCTAAATGGAGCATTTGAGGGGTAAAAATAGGTTTGCCATCATCGAGAATCTCAAGGATATCTTTTAGCTTATCAGGGGGAATCTCGCTTTCGTAAGCCAAAGAAAGTATGTATCCCTCTGTTTTGGTGTTTTTCCTCCCAAAAGGTACAATCACACGAACTCCTTCCTTCGCTTCATCTCGAAAAACTTCGGGAATGTGGTAGTCAAATACCCGATCGGTCTGTGGATTGTTCATTCCAACAATAACTCTGGCATACCGCATTTTATCCACCCCCTTCTATAATAAAATATACTGTCAAAAAGGCGATAAACAAATTACCTCACAAAAAATCTGCGTAAGATGTTTATCGCCCTCAATTCTTAATCTTCCGTTGGTTCCATAAATTCCGCAGTGTCATCTCTGAGAATCATTTCACCCTCATAAATAACTTCTTTAGCCTGACGCACCTTGATTTTCCCTTCGTAAAGCTCATTCACTGCAATAGAAACGGGTTTATCCACTTTAATCTTGCTTATCAAAGGCTCTGCGTGATCCACAAGCTGTCTTGCCCTTTTTGCTGCCGCAATCACGATGGTATATCTACTGCCTAAAGTAATATCATCTGTTTCTTCATTGATAACTTCCAATAAATCTGTATAAGAAGGTCTTAACATTCCTACATCTCTCCTTTAAATATCTTTTTTATGTTGGGATTTCTGCTGCACTTCATTCTTTCTGCCTGAACAATGGCAAGCAAGTCCTCCGTAGCCTCTTCAACGGTATCGTTAATGACCACATAGTCATATTCCTGAGCCAATTCCATTTCTTCCAAGGCTCTATGAATTCTACGGTTTATGGTATCTTTATCCTCAGTGCCTCGATTGGTTAGGCGTCTACCCAATTCCTCTAAATTCGGAGGCATCAAAAAAACCAAAACGCCATCGGGATAAATTTTCTTCACCTGAAGCGCGCCCTGTACTTCAATCTCAAGGATTACGTTTTTCCCTTGGGACAACTGCTCTACCACATATTTACGGGGTGTACCATAATAGTTCCCGCAAAATTCTGCCCACTCTAAAAGCTCTTTATGCTCCTGCATGCGCAAAAACTCTTCCCTCGTATGGAAGAAATAATGCACTCCATCGATTTCATAATCTCTGGGTGATCTTGTCGTCGCCGAAATAGATAACGAAAAATTATCTCTTTTACAAAGTTGTTCCACCACCGTACCCTTACCTGAACCGGAAGGCCCGGAAATAATTAGCAATACACCTTGTTTCTTCATTGTTAATTCCCCTTCTGCTCTGATAAAAGCCTGCCGCCCACTGTTTCAGGCATATTGGGTGAAAGCACCAAATGCCCGTTATCCATAATAATCACGCAACGGGTTTTTCTGCCATAGGTTGCATCGATTAAATTTCCTTTTTCTTTCCCCTCTTGTACAATGCGCTTAATTGGGGCAGAATCAGGGCTGACAATGGCAATGACCCGATTTGCAGATACTACATTTCCATATCCGATATTCAAAAATTGAATTCTTTCCATGCCACCACCCCAACTACTCTAAATTTTGAATCTGCTCGCGAATTTTTTCAATTTCACTTTTCAGTTCGATGGTTGCCTGCACAATTTGTATATCATTTGCCTTAGAAGCAATGGTATTGGATTCTCTATTCATTTCTTGCACAAGGAAATCCAACTTTCTACCTACCTGACCACCTTTATCCAAAATATCGGCAAGCTGAACCAAGTGGCTTTCCAAACGGGTTATTTCTTCATCCACACAACCTCTGTCGGCAAAAACCGCAACTTCCGTTGCAATGCGTTGTGGGTCCACATCAATACCGCCCAATAAATCCTTTAAACGGTTATTCAGTTTTTCCCTATATTCCTCAACAACCAAAGGAGAACGTTCCTTTACTTCACCAACCAAAGTCAGAATTCGTTTTCCCTTTGCTAAAATATCTTTTTTTAAAGCTTCCCCCTCTGTCTGACGCATGGAAGCAAAACGAGTTACCGCCTCATCCAAAGCCGGCAATAATGCATCCCAAATAACAGACTCATCCTTTTGGGATTTCTCCACAGTAATCACATCAGGGAATTTTGCTGTCAAATCCAAAAGATTGCCGCCATCAAAGCCAATGCTACTCTGCAAAACTTTAAGTTTTTCATAGTAAGCCTTTGCTAAAGCTTCATTTAGCTTCACCTCAACATCATCCAAGGCAAAGGTTTCAAAGCTAACATAAACATCCGTCTTTCCACGAAAAACTTGTTTCATTATGTGTTTTTTAATTTTGTCTTCAAGGCTAGCTAAAGATCGGGGTAATTTAATACTAATATCATTATATCTATGATTTACGGATTTTAGTTCTATGGTAAATTTTCTGTCCTCAGCAATGTGCTCACCTCGGCCGTATCCCGTCATACTTCTAACATTTGTACCCATATCCTTTTTCCTCTCTGTGCGTTCACTTCAATTTTCATTACAAACAGAGGCTTTTTTTGTTAGCTTGTATTTTGCAAACAAGCTCAAAAAAGCCTGCAAAAGACCAAAAACCCATATGACGTGAGTCGATCCTTCAGACATACATTGCTCCCCATTATAGCCTATAGACACGCAAATATCAAGGAAAACCTAGAAATTAGCACTTATTTTTTAATCAAATTTTAATTTTTCTCCTTCGTGTAATTTTCTTCCTGCTATGTTATACTATACCGACACATGAAAACAATGAAGGAGGAACGTCCATGGCTTTAGACGGTATTACCGCAGCAGCTATCATTCACGAACTGAAAACAAATCTAATCGGCGGCAGAATCGACAAAATTCATCAACCCGTGGCAGATGAAATACGTTTTTCTGTAAGAAGTACGGGCGTTGTCCATAAAATATTAGCTTCTGCAAATTCCAGTAATCCAAGAATCCATTTTACAGAAACAGCAAGGGAAAATCCTATGACTGCTCCCTTGTTCTGCATGGTTTTGCGTAAGCACATTGCAGGGGGTAAAATTATTGATATTTGCCAGCCCAATTTTGAACGTATTATTATACTTAAAATTGAATCTGCAAATGAAATGGGAGATATGACAATAAAAAACTTAATTTTAGAGATTATGGGAAAACACAGCAATCTAATTTTGACCGACGAAAATGGACGAATTTTAGATTCTATCAAGCGTGTTTCCCACGAGAAAAGCTCTGTAAGAGAAGTATTGCCCGGGAAAGATTATGTTTTACCACCCTCACAAAACAAAAAGAACCCACTTGACGCAGAAAAGGCGGACTTCTTGTTTGCCCTTGCTCTACAGGCAGGCCAAAAGCTGCAAGAATTTCTATATAAAACATATACAGGAATCAGCCCCATTATGGCAGGAGAAATTTGCTTCCGTGCCGCTTTAGATCCCTCTGATGCCTGTCAGCAGATAACGCCAGAGAAAGGTGAAGCCCTATTTTATGCCTTTCAGGCTGTTATGAAGGAGGTTAAGCTGGCAAATTTCACTCCGAAACTATACTCCCATCCCAATTCCAATCGGGTTTTGGATTTCGGGGTAATTGAAATGACGGAATTTAATGCATTCCAGCAAAAAGCCTTCCCTTCGATTTCAGCACTTTTAGAAACCTTCTATCAAGAACGAGATCATGCTTCTCACATCAAGCAAAAAGCCCACGATATGCGTCGGTTGGTTAGCTCAAACATTGAACGTTGTGTAAAGAAAAAGGAAATACAGTTAAAAACCCGCAAAGATGTGGCAGATATGGAAAGCTGGAGAAAAAAAGGTGAGCTCTTAACTGCCAATATTTACGCTATCCCGCAAGGGGTCACGACCTTCCGCACCACAGATTTTTATGACGAGGCTATGGGTGAAATAGAAATCTCACTAGACCCCACAAAAACCCCCGCGGAAAACGCACAAAAATATTTTTCTCGTTATAATAAAGCGAAACGAACACTTGCAGCATTAGAAATACAAGAAAAGCAAAATGAGGAAGAGCTTATTTATTTGGAAAGTGTGCTAAATGCATTGGAAAATGCCTCTGATGAAGCAGATTTGTCGGAAATCAGAACAGAATTGGCAGAAAGCGGGTTTGTGCGTCGCCAAACTCCAAAAAAAGGTGCGCCTAAGGCAAAAAAAGCAAAGCCTTTGCATTTCACCTCCTCTGACGGCTATGAAATATATGTAGGAAAGAGCAATCTGCAAAATGATGAGCTTACGCTGCGCTTTGCAGACAGCTTGGATATTTGGCTGCATACCAAAGAAATTCCCGGCTCCCATGTTATTATTCGTACCAACGGAACAGGTACCGCCAGTGATACAGCATTGGAAGAAGCTTCAAACTTAGCCGCGTTCTTTAGCAAAGCAAAAAATAGCAGTATGGTTCCGGTTGACTATACACAACGGAAAAATGTAAAAAAGCCCAATGGGGCCAAACCCGGTATGGTCATTTATTTGACCAACCGTACCATTTATGTAACGCCTGATGAAGAAAAGGTAAAATCTATGCAATCTTTATAAGTGATTGCACCTAAATGATAATTGCTATCGAAGAAAAGGCGGAAAAATTCCGCCTATTTTTAACGAGTTATTTCTGATCATCAAAGCATTACCCATTAATTCTTATATGATTTGTCCAGATGCGTAAACAAATACAATGTTTTCAATTTAAAGTATTTTTTCCAACCTGGGAAGAAGTGCAATCATATAAGCGTACGTACAAGTCATCAGTCACCAATTGTACGGTGTTACTTTAGGACTACTAATTTTGAATTGAGGTTTATTTATGCAAAATGAACTAGCAAAAGATTTTAATTTGTCCTCTCTTTTGCGTTTTACCTTTCCCACCATTACTATGCTGGTGTTTGTGGCTACCTATACTATTGTAGACGGTATCTTTGTCGCTCGATATGTAGGTACAGAAGCTTTATCAGCTACCAATATTGTATTTCCCCTCATCAATATTTTAATGGGTGTGGGCATTATGCTGGGTACAGGCGGCAGTGCGGTCATCGGTCGTCAGTTAGGGGAAGGGCGAACAGACGAGGCACGAAGCAGCTTTACTTTAATTATCGCTTTTAGCGCACTATTAGGGTTCATTCTCTCTGGTGTTTCTTTTATCTTTATTAGCCCTTTATGCCGCTTTTTAGGCGCAAATAATTCCCTTTTGCCCTACTGCATAGATTATGGCAAAATTCTTATGTCTTTATATTTTGTTGCCGTAATTCAAGTGCTGTTTCAAACCTTATTCGTAACAGCAGGAAAACCACACCTTGGCCTATGGTTGAATGTCATTTCAGGTGTTTCAAATATCTTTTTTGACTATCTATTTATCGTGGTGCTGGATTGGGGAATTGCAGGAGCCGCTTGGGGCACTGCATCCAGTTTTCTTATTGGAGGGTTATTCCCCCTTTGGTATTTCGCAAAACCCAGGGCTATTCTATATTTTGTAAAACCAAAGTGGAATGGAAAAGCCATACTTTCCAGTATTCTAAACGGTTCCTCAGAAATGGTGACCTCAGCAGCAATGGCAGTCACCACCTTTCTGTTTAACCTAACAATGATGAAAACTCTAGGACAAAATGGCGTTGCTGCAATCACAATCATTCTATATACCCAATTTCTATTTTCAGCAGCATATATGGGCTTTTCCAACGGTGCTGCTCCTATTTTCAGCTACATTTACGGAAGTAGGAATAACCAAAGAATGAAAAGTATGTTTAAACTATGCACTCAAATTATTTTGGTGTCGTCGGTTGCAATCTCTGTTTTTTCTTTTTTTATGGCAATTCCAACCATTTCGATTTTTACGCCTAAACATACAGATACCTATGAAATTGCACTCCACGGATATCATATATTCGCTTGGAATTTTTTATTTTCCGGCATTAATATCTTTGCTTCGTCTTTTTTCACGGCATTGTCCAATGGATTGCTTTCTGCTATTATTTCGTTTCTAAGAACGTTCTTTTTTGTTACCGTTTGCATTCTGTTCTTGCCCAATGTACTTGGCATCAACGGAATCTGGCTTTCCATTCCCATCGCTGAGGGATTGACAGCTATTTTGGCGATTAGCCTGCTTTATATTGGAAATAAGCAATATCATTATTTGCGATAATCAGGTAGGTGTTTCTCTGATATTAAATTCAAACTTGGTATTAAAATAAGCTTAAAAACAAAGAGAAATGCAAACAAACTTTTGCATTTCTCTTTTTAAAATTAACCATATCCATAGTCCATTCTGACCCTCCCCCTAAACATTTAAAAATCACGCCACTATCTCAATCTGTTGCCTAACGTACTATCATTGAGAGCAAAAAAATAAAGCCCACCAAAAATGGTGGACTTTAAACTTATTTTGCGTATTCAATTGCTCTGGTTTCCCGAATCAAGTTTACCTTAATCTGACCGGGATATTCCAGTTCTTCTTCTATCTTCTTAGCAATTTCTCTTGCAAGAAGCGTCATTCCCTCGTCATTTACATCCTCGGGTATTATCACAATTCGCAATTCACGGCCCGCTTGAATTGCAAAGGATTTTTCAACACCTTTGAAGTTGTCAGCAATTTCTTCCAACTTCTGTAATCTTTTTATATAAGATTCCAAAGTTTCACGTCTAGCGCCAGGTCTAGCCGCGGAAATGGCATCTGCCGCCTGAACCAAAACAGCCACAATACTCTGGGGCTCCACATCACCGTGGTGTGCCTCAACTGCATTGATAATTAGCTGATTTTCCTTGTAGCGCTTTAACAGCCCTGCACCTATGCTAACATGGGAACCTTCCATCTCATGATCCACACTTTTACCGATATCATGAAGCAAACCTGCTCTTTTTGCCAATGTTGTATCAACACCCAGCTCCGCAGCCATAAGTCCTGCC
>NZ_DALYUL010000027.1:22052-27340 GCF_031981185.1 Anaerotignum sp.
TATGGAATGCTTTAAAACATTCTGACCGTAACTGGTTCTATACTTCAATTTGCCCAATAGTCTAACAAGCTCTGGGTGCAAACCATTCACACCGGTTTCAAACGTAGCGGCTTCACCTTCATCACGTACGATAACCTCTACTTCTTTTCTAGCCTTTTCCACCATTTCCTCAATACGGGATGGATGAACACGCCCGTCCACAATGAGTTTTTCCAAAGCAAGTCTTGCAATTTCCCTACGGATAGGATCAAAACCGGAAAGAATAACTGCCTCCGGCGTATCGTCAATAATTAAGTCAATACCCGTCAAAGTTTCCAATGCACGGATATTTCTGCCTTCACGACCGATAATACGTCCCTTCATTTCATCATTTGGAAGTTGAACAACAGAAACCGTAGTCTCTGCCACGTGATCAACGGCACATCTTTGAATTGCGTTGGCAACAATTTCTCTGGAGCGTCTATCTGCCTCCAACTTTGCCTTGCTTTCAATTTCTTTAATCATCAATGTTGCTTCATGTTTTACATCATTTTCTACCATGGCAAGAATATAATTCTTGGCTTCCTCAGTGGTTAAACCAGAGATCCGCTCCAATTCTTGCAATTGTTTTGCGTGAAGTGCTTTTGTCTCTTCTTTTTGTTTTTCAAGCTCTTCCAGCTTCTTTAACATCTGCTCGTCTTTTCTTTCCAAAGCTTCTGTCTTTTTGTCCAATGATTCTTCCTTCTGGAACAATCTTCTTTCATTTCTCTGAAGCTCGTTTCTTCTGTCACGAACTTCCTTTTCTAACTCATTTTTTGTTCTGATACTGTCTTCTTTGGCTTCCAGTAAAATTTCTTTTTTACGCCCTTCTGCTTCTTTTGCCGCATCCTCTACAATCTTCTTGGCTCTCTCTTCTGCCACACCGACTTTTGCTTCCGCAATACGTTTACGATAAAAGAAACCACAGATGGCGCCTACTAGTATGCCAATCACAGCACAGATTACACTTATCGGCCCTATGAAAAACACCTCCCCTTATTCAGTTTTCAAAGTACATTTTCAAATTCTATTTTTTTGTTTTCACATACCATAAGCAGTGTTATAAAACACCCTATCATTTTATTACTTTTTACCAGAAGTGTCAAGAAACAATTCAACACAATGAAGCGACAATAATAGAAAAGAACCGAAAACAAATAATTTTTTTTGTTTTCGGTTCTTTTCCTCCAAATTATCTTTGTTTTTCCTTCATTATTTCATATAAAGAGAAACCCATATCTCTAGTACTTTCACAACGGACTGTTTTTTCGAAACGCTCATCAAGCTTGTCCAAATAAGCATTCTGCGCCCCGCAAAAAGCTTGCAGCAGCCTACCATCCGCACGAACTGTCACCTGATCATATATGGTATTGGCTAAAATGCTCTCAACTTCACGGCGCATCTTGGTTACCGTCCAGTCAATAGAGGGCATTCTCCCTGTCCCATCACATTGTCGGCATTTTGTAGTCATTTGCTTAGATAAACTAGGTCTTGTTTTTTTCCTCGTAATTTGCATCAGTCCCAATTCTGTCATTCCCACAACAACAGTCTTTATGCGGTCGTTATTTACAGCTGCTTCCAATTCCTTGGTAATGATGTTCCTATTTTCTTGACTGGTCATATCAATAAAATCAACAATTATAATACCCGAGAGGTTTCGAAGACGCAATTGCTTGGCCACTTCTTGTGCCGCTTCCAGGTTGGTCTTTTGAATTGCTTTTTCCAAGTCTCCCTTGCCCGCCGACTTCCCCGAGTTTACATCAATCACCACACATGCCTCAGTTTCTTGTATCACTAAAAACCCACCGTTTTTCAGCCATACCTTTTCATCCAAAGCTTTCTGACTTTGACTTTCGACAAAAAATTCCTCAAAAAGGGGCAGTTTTTCTTGGTATAACAACAACCTTGGCTGTTTCTCCCCATTAAAATCTTCCGTTTTTAACAAATATTCATAGGTCTGTTGATCATTCACAACAAATTCATCAATTTTCTCGCTATAAAAATCCCGAACAGCCTTTTCCACCGGCAAACTTTGTTGAAGAAGCAAAGAAGGTGCCATTCTAAATTGGGCGTTTTCAATGACTCTTGCTTTCTCCAAGAGGGACTGAAGCTCCTTTTGGAAATCTTCCTCAGTTTTGCCCTCCCCGTTGGTGCGAACCACTACACCAAACTCCTTGGGCACAATGGATTTTAAAATATCACGAATGCGATTTCGCTCCTCATTATTTGTAATCTTTCGGGATATACCAATTTCCCCTTCCTCTTGCACCAAAACAATAAACTTTCCCGGATACGAGATTGTTTGGGTCAAAACCGCGCCTTTGGATCCTGCGGCATCCTTTTCCACCTGAACAATCAAGGTGTCTCCCACCTTGGGTCTGGATGGATTTTTTTGTTGGTCAGAAACAGCACGCTTGCTTCCGTAATAAAGGTATCCTTTTTTGTCACTGCCAATTTCCACAAAGCATGCCTGTAGATTGGGAATTACATTGTCAACCCGCCCAGCATACACATTTCCAACCAAGCTTTCTTCTTCCTTTGTTTCATAGTATAATTCCACCAGCTTGCCATCCTCTACCAAGGCAACTCTGGTGATGCCTTCTTCAATATCCAGTAAAACTCGTTTCATGCAAACACCTACTTTATCAATCATCTATTCCATATCATCATACCCGAATTGATAGGTTTTTGCACCAAAATCTTTTTGATCTGCAATTTTCCACACCCACTGACTGTCCTTTTCCGTAAATAATGCCAACATAACCCGCTCCTGTGACACTCCCCCTTGGTTTTCACGAAAAAAATAAATGTCCTCATAGGGATTCATATGTAAAGCCAACTCAAAGGGTGTTTCTTTTCCAGAAACAATTACTTCACGCAAAGGCTTTTCCTTATCAATCAACATCCCAGAATATAAATTCTTGGCAATTTGTATAAATTCATGCCGATTTACGTATATCAGATAAAGACCTACTGGTAAAATCAAAAATGCACAAGGCTCTATAATTGAAAACAACACCCCAAAAACACATAATCCATAACCAATACCATAACCGGCTTTTGTTAGCCAACTTGCTGCCCGCAGTGTTCCCTTCCATTTCCCCAATATCTCAAGCCAAATTCGCCCTCCCTCTAAAGGTAAAAACGGTAGTAGTCGAATCCCCGCTAGTAATAGAGAGAGAACTGCAAAGTTCTTTTGTTCTAACCCAAACAGTACAACACTTAATATAATTCCAATGCCACTGCCAATAAAATGCAGTCTCAGCTTTATTTCAAAGGCAATGTTTGTGCTCGCAAAGTGGGCTCTGATACCCAAAGGTGTAAATAGCCAATGCCGTACCCTCAGCCCCTTACGCCTACAAAAAAAAGCATAACCCACTTCCTGTACTGCCCAGCAAAAAAGCATGTCCCAAAACAAGGTACCCATTCCATAATAATATAAGCTCGCTGCTAACAATAGAAACAGCGGGTGAAATTTAAGCTTAGTCTGCTTTATCATATACTCGCCCCCCTTGCAGCGTATTCTGCTGCAACTTCCTGTGTATATTTTAAATCAACATAGTCCATAGGATCTATGAGCTTTCCGTTCTTCCAAAGGCTGTAATGCAAATGAGGGCCTGTGGATAGTCCCGAATTTCCCGATTTCGCAACAATCTGCCCCTGCTTCACTTTGTCCCCTTTCTTTACTAATATCTCAGAAAGGTGGGCATACATTACCTTATAACCATCCTTTGTTTCATATTCCAAAACGTGACCAAAGGTAGGAGAGGTACGAATTTCCGTAACTACACCGCTATGAACGGCGGCAACCTCCGTTCCTATCACTACCCCAATATCAATCCCATTATGAAATTCCATTTTGCTCAGTACAGGATTTTCCCTTACCCCATAAGAGGAAGTTACCATTCCTTCAGCTGGGTTAATCCAGCCTTCTTGTTTCTTTTCCCAATTCACGAAAGACCACGCCAAAACACTAGGGCGATTCCTCTAAATCGGGTTTGTAAACCTTGTTTTCCTTTGGTGTCTTCTGCTCATTATGGAAAGTTGGCAAAGTAATATTTTTATCTTTCCAAAAGGCTGTAATTTTCTCTCTAGCCGTTGCGACATCCTCTGCAGGAATTTGATATGCGATGGTCTCCTTTAATTGATTGCAGACTGCCTCAGATGTGTCTGTATGAAAAGCAGAAACCAATACCAATGCCCCTGCCAGAATCACAGTTACATATGTACGAAAAACCAAAAGTCCCTGAGATGAACTTTCACCAGGATTACGGCCTTCTCGTCTGTCTCTCATTCTTTTTTCCATTTCCATTCTGCGCCGCTTTCTTTCCTTATCTGTCATACCGCATCCCTCCTGATTTCAAATATATGCCCCAGATTTCAAAATATGAACGAGCATGAAAAATGAACTTAAAATATAAAAATCCCTTTTATTTATTTGCTTTCTGCCCAATCCTTTGCTAAAATTATTTTATAATAATACCGAAAGGGGATTGTGCATATGAATTGCAATTTTGATAGAACGGATATTGCGGGAAACAAGGAGGTTTTCAGAGCTTAAAATCTTCTAAAAACCTCCTTGTAGTATACAAATAACAAAAAGTATACGAATTCTTACGGAGGTAATTTCATTGAATTTATTAGAAAATTATGGTATATCAGAACGATTTATACAAGAAGCCACTCTCTATCCAGAGTATTCCTTGGCAAGGGTTATTGCTCAGCATAAGGGAATGTATCGCATCGTCAGCGCTGAAGGTGAGCGTTTCGCTGAAATCTCAGGGAGGTTTGCCTATGAAGTGGAAACCCTATCCCAATATCCTGCAGTGGGTGACTTCGTTATGGTGTCTATTGGCAATACCCATAGCCCTGCCATCATCCACAAGATTTTAACAAGAAAAAGTGTATTTCAACGTGCCGCCTTGGGACTAATTAATCAAGCTCAAGTAATTGCTGCAAATATAGACATCATCTTTATCTGTATGTCTCTCAACCAAAATTATAATTTAAGTCGTTTGGAGCGGTATCTGTCCATTGGTTGGGACAGCGGTGCTAAACCCATTGTTCTTCTCACAAAAAGCGATTTGTGTGATAACATCTTGCAAATTATGGATGAAATCCAAACGGTGGCTCTTGGTTGTGACGTAATCGTGACCTCATCCTTCGATGCTAAAACAATAGAAAAACTGTCTACCTTTCTAAAAAAGGGCATTACTGCCTCTTTTATTGGTTCTTCAGGTGTGGGTAAATCAACATTGGTCAACCTTTTG
>NZ_DALYUL010000027.1:27350-38254 GCF_031981185.1 Anaerotignum sp.
CAGAGATTGATCAGTATGATAAAGGTCGCCATACCACCACAGGACGGGAAATGTTTTTACTACCCAATGGTGCCATCGTTATTGATACCCCGGGTATGCGGGAGTTGGGTATTGCCCATGCTGATATGGAAAAAACTTTTGCAGATATCGAGGATCTGGCAAATCACTGTAAATTCAGAGATTGCTCTCACACCAATGAACCCGGTTGTGCTGTACAAAAAGCAATTTCTGAGGGTAACCTTGAGAGCCGACGATTACAAAACTATTTTAAATTAAAGCGAGAAACAGATTATGAAGGTCTTTCTTCAAAAGAAATCGAAGAAAAAAAGCTGAATGAAATGTTTCGTGAAGTTGGTGGCATGAAAAAAGCGAAACATCACATCAAAAGCTTAAAGAAAAGTGGACGACATTAAGATGTTTCAAATTGAAAAGATTGCTTATATGAATTACAAAACTTAATTGTTATATCATGCAAAACTAATTTGAAATTCATCTTTATGTTTTTTGTAAGTAAATATACACGAAAGAGCATCCGTATTTGCGGATGCTCTTGCTAAATGAAAATATTATTCGAGAAAAGAGGCTTATCATGAACATCTTGGTCAGCGCTTGCCTGATTGGGCAAAATTGTAAATACAACGGAGATAATAACTATAATCAAAATGTTTTAGATTTTATAGAGGGTCATCATGTGATATCCATCTGTCCGGAGCTACTTGGGGGACTGGGCTGTCCCAGAGATAGCGTGGAGAAAGTTGATGGCATTTTTATGACCAAAAATGGAAAGGACGTGACCAATGAATTTTTAAAAGGTGTTGCTGCTTCCATGGAGCAAATACAAGAAAAAGAAATAGAATTGGCAATTTTGCAATCAAGAAGTCCAACCTGTGGTGTAAATCAGATTTACGACGGAACCTTTCAAGGTAAGCTAATAAAAGGAGAAGGCCTTTTTGTAAAAACCTTGAGGGAAGCAGGCATAACCGTAAAGGATTGTGAAGACATTCATCTATAAAACACAAAAAGGCAGGAATCCCCCCACCTTCTGATATGAACCTTATTAAGAAACGTACAAAGGGTGTCGGCAAAACCGACACCCTAAAGAGAAAAACTCATCTTTCCTCTTTATTTCTTTGCCTCATCCAAGCTCTTTGCTACTGCCTCTAAAATTGCCTGTGCCGAATATGCGTTTTTCTCAGAAACTTGAATGGTCAAGGATTGGGTCTTGACAACCTCTTTGCAAACCTCATCCGCCGCCGATTGCAAAAGAGGATAGAATACCATTGTGCTTTCAGAAACCTCGGATAATGCAACGTCTGCAATTTTCCCATCATCAACAGTAACGGAAACCATTGCATTTTCACTACCCAAGGCTACCTGCGTATGGTATACCCCATCCCGATATGTACCTGAATCATTATTCCCCAAGCTTAAGAAAAACCAAATCAGCCCAACCAAAATAACGACGCCCAACACAGCAAACACTACCGTCTTGATGAGCTCCTTTAACTTTACTACCACAAATTTCGTGCCGCCCACCTTACTCCCTCCTAGAATACATTTCCTTAATCTTACCATATGTTTGTCACTTCCCCTTTATTCCCCTGTACAAGTTTGCCTTGAAAAAAAGCTAACAGTTGGGTATCATGTTAAGAAAAAGGAGGATACCCTAATGGCATTGCGCTTTATCATCGGCACCGCCGGTACAGGAAAAACCCATCTTTGCATGGATGAAATTATTAAAAAGCAAAAATCTGGCGTTGGTCGGGAAATTTATATTGTGCCTGAACAATTTACCTCTCAGGCAGAGCGTGATTTGATTGCCCACAGCCCTCAAAATGCCATTCTTTTGGCCGAAGTACTAAGCTTTGGTCGCTTAGCCCACCAAACCTTTTCAAAAAATGGACTAGGACAAAAGGTTCCTCTGGGAGACATCGGAAAATCCATGGCTTTACAGAAGGTTCTATTGGATGAAAAAGAAAATCTCTCCTTTTTCCGCAATGTAATGAATAAAACCGGTTTTATCGATCAGCTTAGTCTAACAATTTCTGAATTTTTTCAATATTACATCGAGCCTAGCCAGCTTCTGGAGAAAGCTCATGGAAACCAGCTCACTCAAGGTGTGACAGAGAAGCTTTCAGACTTGGCAAAAATTTATGATGCCTATATCAATTTCACAAAAAAGGAGTATATCTCAGGGGATGAAACACTTTCCCTTTTGGCAGCACAGCTTTCTGTAGCAAAACCTTTTCAAGAAACAGAAGTATGGCTTGATGGTTTTTACGGCTTTACCCCTCAAGAATATGCTGTAATTGAAAATTTATTAAAGCTTTCCACTCAAGTGACCATTACGCTACCAATGGATGAAAAAAGTTTTTTTTCTTCTTTTTTACCTCCATCAGCACCGTTTTACGAACCATACACCACAAAAAACAAATTGGTACGGGTTGCTGAAGAGAATGGTATTCCTTTGGAATCGCCGGTTTTTCTTTCCGAAAACCTCAGAGCAAAGACAGAGGCATTAAAATCCTTAGAAAAGTACTATTTTCAAGGTTATCATAAAAAATGTAGTCTGGCAGACAGCATCACTATTACCGCTTGCCCAACCAAGCAAGAGGAAATTGCATTTGCAGCGGGGAAAATCGTCCGCCTTGTGCGTGAACAAGGTCTGCGCTATAAAGAAATTGCCATTGTAACCAATGCTATGGGTGCTTACGAGAAAAGCCTACGGAGCATCTTGCGTGAATATGGCATTCCCTGCTTTATAGACAGTCGAAGGGAAATTACTTCCCATCCATTGATTACTATGGTGACAGCGCTGTTGGATTTGTTCATTTACGATTTCAAATATGAAAATGTGTTTTCCTATTTGAAATCCGGCCTAATTCCTTTTTCCTACGAAGAGCAGGATGCCTTAGAAAATTATGTTCTTGCCTATGGAATTAAGGGCTATAAGTGGCAAAAAGAGTACTGGGAATATGGTTTAAAAAAAGAAGGCGAAGAGACAATCAAATATATGAACCTTTTACGGAAACGATTTTTGGAACCTTTCCAGCCGTTTTTGCAAATAAAAAGAAAAGCACAACTTCCCCTAAAGGAATTTATTTCCCTTGTGTTTCAGCATTTAGATGCCCTTCACGTTGCCGAGACCCTTTTGACATGGACGGAAGAATCCATAAAAAACGGAAACCCATCTAAGGCGGAGGAGCATCGACAGATATGGCAGCTTCTTCTACAAGTGCTGGATAAAGCAACGGAAATTTTGGGTGAAGAGACGATGACCATTGGAGAAGCTGCAAAAATACTTTCTGCCGGCCTTCAAAAGTGTACTATGGGCGTTATCCCCCCCACCGCCGATTGTCTTGTGGTTGGAGATATTGAGCGTTCCCGCCTTCCGGAAATCAAATACCTTTTTGTCCTTGGCGTAAATGAAGGCGTCCTGCCTTCTCCTTCTCAACCCCAAGGAATTTTTACCGAAGGGGAGCGTCAGCTTTTAACAGAAACAGGAATGGAATTGGCAAGCGGCGGAAAGCAAAAAGCCTTTGAGGAACAGTTTTTAATTTATCGTGGGCTTACTCGCCCTTCCCACGGCTTGTTTTTAACCTTTGCAAACGGCAACACGGAGGGAAAAGCCCTTTTACCCTCAACCCTCATTGATCGCCTTTGCCGAATGGACAGCGCACTACAGATTGAATCTTATTCTTTGTTCCAACTGGAAGAAATGGTTCCTTCCTCTGTTTTTCATCTGCTAGGTGAAAAAATGCGCAGCCACAAAAAAAGTGCACCAATGGAGCCTCTTTGGCAGGATATTTATAATTTTTTTGCTACTGAGCCAATATGGGAAAAACGGTTGTCCTTACTGCGCAAAGGTTTTATCACCACAAAAAAGCAAGAACGTCTTTCTGTAAAAACAATCAAACTCTTATACGGAGAAAAAATATTCTCCAGTGTATCCCGTTTAGAACGCTTTGCCGCCTGTCCCTTTTCCTACTTTGCTGAATATGGACTTAAAGCAACAGAACGGAAGCTTTATCAACTGCACACCCCCGATTTAGGATTGTTGTTCCACGAGGTATTGGAGCTATTCTCCAATAAAATCCAAGCAGAAAATATTCCTTTGGATTCTTTGTCTCAGGAAAAAACGGAAGAAATGATTCATGCAGCCGTTGACCTTGCCGCACCAAAATTAGGCGAAGCAGTTTTAATGGACTCTGCGGCAAACCAATATCTCATCCGAAGGCTGAAACGTATTTCTGCCCGTGCCGCTTGGACCTTGGTTCGACATTTGAAAAGCGGAGATTTTGTACCCGCCGGTTATGAAATCGGCTTTGGCAATCACGAAGTACTCCCTCCCATTGTCATCCAATTAGCCGAGGGAAAAGAATTGGTGCTTTCGGGAAAAATTGATCGTGTGGATCTTTTAGATGCCCACGGAAAGCGTTATGCTAAAATTATTGACTACAAATCTGGCTCCAAAGCCTTTAACTTTCAAGATATCTATTACGGCTTGCAGCTTCAGTTGCTTGTTTATTTAGATGCTTATTTAAAACATCATGAACAAACGGAAACACCCTTGAAACCAGGCGGTGTATTTTATTTTAGAATTACAGATCCCAACCTGTCGCTTAATCAAGAAATGAGTGCTGAGGAAATCGAAGAAGCCTTATATCAAAAAATGCAAATGTCAGGTTTGATTTTAGAGGATGAGTCGGTAATTCAAGGCCTTGACCATGTTTTTTTGGAGGATACCAAAGGGAAAAGCTCTGCCATCGTCCCCGTTGGATATACAAAAAAAGGAGATCCCTCTTCCACCGCTTATCTAGCTGATGAAGAACAATACAAAAAGCTCCTTTCCTTCGTTGTCAATCAAGGGGCAGCGCTGGGAAATTCCATACAAAGTGGTGTCATAGCCCCTTCGCCCTATCGAAAGAATGATCAAACCCCTTGTACATATTGCCGTTTCAAATCTATTTGCCGGAACGACTATGAAGACGAGCCCAAGTGGCGTAATTTAAAGAAAGTAGCAAAAAAGGATTTTTGGGATATGATTGAAGAATGAAGGGATAATCGATAGTTCCTTCATTCTTCCCTATAAACAAACCAAAAAAGGCTGATTCTAGAGATAATAAATCTCTAAATCAGCCTTTTACTCCTTTTGTTTAATCCTTTTGGGAATCGACAGTTCCCTCGTATTTTTGAGGTTAATTTGTATTAATTATACACAGAATAGTATCCCAATCAATCTCAATTCTCAATACCCTCAAATTGCATGTTGTAATAGCGAGCATATACTCCGTTCTTTTTCAAAAGCTCCTGGTGTTTTCCTCTCTCCGCAATTCCCTCATCTGTCAAAACTACAATTTCATCAGCATTGCGAATGGTGCTGAGTCTATGGGCAATAACGATTGTGGTTCTATTTTTCGAAAGCCTTTCCAAAGACTCCTGAATATACTTTTCACTTTCATTATCAAGGGCAGAGGTAGCCTCATCAAGAATCAGAATTTTGGGATTCTTCAAAAACACCCGGGCTATAGCAATCCTTTGCTTCTGTCCTCCCGAGAGTCTAGTGCCCCGCTCTCCCACATACGTATCATAACCATCAGGAAGAGAGAGAATAAACTCGTGGATATTGGCATTTCTAGCAGCCTCATGGATTTCCTCCTCCGATGCATTCAGTCTGCCATAAGCAATATTATCTCGAATGTTGCCGGAAAAAATGTAAACATCCTGCTGTACAATGCCGATGGCAGAGCGTAGCGATTCCAATGTTAAAGAACGAATGTCTTTTCCATCAATCAGCACTGCCCCATCCGTCACATCATAAAAACGGGGTAATAGGGAACAAAAAGTGGTTTTTCCGCCTCCGGATGGCCCCACCAAAGCCATGGTTTCCCCTGCTTTGATTTGCACACTCATATGATTCAGAACTTTTACAGAGTCATCATAACTAAAGGATACATCTCGATATGCAATATCGCCCTTTACTTCAACCAGCTCTGTTGCTTCAACTGCATCAACAATTTCCGGCTCTGTATCAAGAACCTCTATAAAACGACGAAATCCCGCATAACCTTTCTGAAATTGCTCGGTAAAATTCAGCAAAAGTTCAATGGGATTCATATAAATATTGACATACAAAACATAAAGAGCAAGGTCAGTAGTAACAAGTTCATCCTTTGCAATCAAAATCCCGCCCACCACAATAATAATGGTGTAAAAAAGTCCTTGAAAAAAAGAGTTCCCCGCCATATAACCACCCATGGTGCGGTAACTTCTATTTTTAGATTCTAAAAAAGTCCGGTTACTTTCTTGAAATTTTTCGTTTTCATATCCCTCATTTACGAAAGATTTCACAACGCGGATACCCGAAAGACTGTCCTGCACGCGGGAATTCACCCCTGAAATTTTTAATCTGTTATCCATAAAAACCGCGCGCATTTTTTTGTTTCTAAAGTAGGAAAATAGTATCATGACTATGGTAACGCCAATTAAAATCAACGTAAGCTTCACATTTAATAGAAACAAAATAATAAAAGAACCAGTTATCTTTAGCACTGACATAAAAATATTTTCTGGGCCATGGTGAGCAAGCTCGGATATATCAAAAAGATCGGAAACGATGCGAGACATCATATCCCCTGTGTTATTTTTATCATAATAGGAAAAACTCAGCTTTTGCAAATGAGAGAACAAATCCTGTCGCATATCACTTTCCATTCTGGCACCCATAATATGCCCCCAAGAAGTAATAAAGTACTGGGCAAAATAACGCACCACATACATGCACAGTAATAAAACGCCCACAACGCCAATGGTTTTTATGATGTTCTGGCCTTCGCCTAGAAAAACGCCGCGATTTAAAATATTTAGAATCAACGGAAAAGATAAATCAATGGCTGAAACAATTAGTGCGCAAAATAAATCCATATAAAATAAAAAGCGATATGGCTTATAATATTTTGTAAATTTTTGAAATAGCCTCATAGTATTCTGTATCTCCTTTTTAATTACTCGTAAATCCTACCACTGTGTCCTTAAAGCAATATTATTCTGCATTTCGTTCTAAAAAAATTCTTGTATCCGTTTCATTATAACAATAACGCCAAAATTTTACACTCCTTTTTTAAAATCCTTCTATATGTATCATAAATTACTTTGCAAATTTACGCTTTATATCTTTTATTCTCTTTACCATCATCTGAAGAAACCAACTCCTACGCTATAAATAGGTTTTTTTAGCATAAAACGCCTCACTTGCATTAAAAGTATCGTTGTACTTTTTATTAAAACCCTATATAATAGATGGGAAACTTATTTTGTAATTTTGAATTCAGAAAGGAGATCTTCTTTTGTCAAATCTTGCATCAGAGGAACAAATTAAAACACTTTCGGCGGAATATATTTATCAGCAAGCAATAGGTAGCCTGTTGCTACTTTTAATAAGCGCCATGGAAGAAGAGGAACAGCGCATGGCCCCACTTCCTTACGAAATTCCCCAAGATATTGCTGACATCAGGAAGGAAATTCGTGGCTATCTTTTAAACTTAGAAGACATATTAGATGGTATTACCGATGGGCGTATTGCAGTTTTAGAAAACTGTATTTCTCTTAAAAAACGCCTTCTTTCCATCTATGAAACGGTATATAGTTATTTTTCTCAATGGAACATTATTTCCACAACCATTAATGATCAAATTGCTCTGAGAAAATATATTGAGGACAAGGTTACTGAAAAGCAAGTGGAATGGTCTTTGTTTTTTGCAGATTGTCATGCTTTCATGGAAAGTGCAGATCAAACTTTGGCTCAAAAAAGCTACATGAGTCAGTTATTAAAATGTATTCCCCTTTTCATTACCAGGGACAAGTTTTATTCAGAAGTGAAAGAGTGCCTAAACGCCGCTTTTACTGAGGAAAGCAAAGAATTTATTGCGATGTCCTTAAAAACCTTTGAGGGCTTTTGTTGCCCCGAAACAAATCCTCTCTACGGGAAATATTTCCCAGAAATCGCTGAAGCTTTAGGTACTAAACGCATGCTTTTGCCACATAAAATGGAAGATGTTGCCCTGGGCGAAGCTTATGGTGATCTAAATGAATTGTTTGAAGTATTGGAAGAAGTAGAAGAATATTTCTCTTGTATTCTTCATGATATTAATTCCTGCATTCTTGTGTTGTATCTAAACTATAGCTTTGCTGAGCTAACTCAAAAAGATGCAGCCTATGCCGATTTATACCACGCTGTGTGCGAATTTGTGGGCGGAGAGTGGAATGCAACGGAAAGAGCTGCTTATTTAGACACATTAAATGAACAGCTAGAAAAAGCTGTAGAACCAGTCATTGATAGAGCAAATGAAATCGGTCGGCAAGAGTATGAACTTCTGGAAAAAATCGGCTCATTTGAAGGTTTTCACGAGGATACAAAGAAAATTCTTATGACCGAAGAGTTTATACGGGAATGCTTCTTTGGTAGTCTTAATGACGAATTATTTCGTTTTGACCTGCCAAGCGACTTGCCTCCAGCTACGCAAGAAGAAAAGAACTGCTTATTTGATGCTTTTATAGAAAATACAAGAAACAGCTTCGACACTCTCCCTGTACAAACAAGGAAAATAGCCATGCAAACTTTGATGGGCGCATTGCCACCTGTTTGCACAGTTCAGGATATTATGCAACGCATCATGGATGCAATAGACAATGTGTCCACCGAAGAGCAACGGGTTTTAATTGTAGATAAGGTAGGTATGGTTTTTGCCGATAACGGCTATCAGTCTATTACTAACCAAGAAGAAGACCATAACCACGAACATGAGCATAAACACGATTGCAACTGTGGGCATGACCATGATCATAAACACGATTGCAACTGCGGACATGACCATGAGCACAAGCATGAATGCAACTGTGGACATGACCATGACCACAAGCATCACTAATAACACATAAGATAAAGGAGGCGGAATATGTTCACATTTAATCACTATAATTTTAATGTCATAGACCTAGAAAAAAGCATGAATTTTTATGAGAAAGCCCTTGGACTAAAAGAGGTTCGAAGATTGGAATCTCCCGATGGCAGCTGGAAACTGGTTTACTTGGGAGATGGAATAACTGATTTCAATTTGGAATTAACTTGGTTAAAAGAAAGAACTGCTCCCTATAGCTTAGGTGAAAATGAATTTCACCTCGCCTTTGAAACAGAAGATTTTGACGCAGCCCATCAAAAGCACAAAGAATTAGGCTGTATCTGCTTCGAAAACCACGAAATGGGAATTTATTTTATCAGTGATCCCGATAACTATTGGATCGAAATCATCCCAAAAGGGTAACTGGCTTCATCGTATCATTATGTAAATCAATAAAAGCAGGAATTATTAGGAAGTTCTTATAATTCCTGCTTTTCTGTGTTGAGCAAATATTTCATGTTAGTATCCATACTATTCTAAAAATCGCATAAGTTTATTTATTTCTTTTGTAGTACGGGAATCTTGCCTTGATTGCTCACCTCGTACCCCAAAGCATCCCCCACATCTCGAATTTTAACATAGTTGGTTCCGTTCTTAAATATTAGATCTACAACAATTTCTTTACCATCTACAATTATCTTTTCTCTTGTTACCACTTCATCATCCTCCTTATCATAGTTTATATAATCCATTAATAGCCAATGGGTAAAGCTATTCTGGCTTAGAGGCACTTCGCGCACACCATATGCTGAACCATCTGCAGCAATATAATGAGGAATATTTCCTACCAGACCAGTATAAATTCCTACATGTCCACTTTTCCATACCAAAGCACCAACTGGTGCTTTTTTTATAGTGCCAATTAGCTCCTTTCGGATTGCTTTTTCAAATAGCTGAGCAGAACTTAAAACAATCCCTGTAGCCCATGAAATCAGCCCCGAGCAGTCCACGCAAACCTTACCAACCTTCTTTTCGTCACTATTCCATACAAGCTTCACGCCGAACTGTCCCTGTAAATAATTAAAATTGGCCTGAGTCATAACTGCCCCCTTCATTCCATATACGTAGGGCGTTCCCAGTTTTGAGCGTGCAAAAGCCACTAACTGTTCACCTGTCATACATCTTCCCCCTTTACAACCTCTCTTATTGCCTTGTTCTGTGTCAACAGCGTTCTCATTTCTTCTAACGCTGCATCTACCCACGCAGAAAACATCTCAAAGGTAACCACCTTGGCTGCTGCAGGAAATCTAGAAATAAATAAATCCCATACATACCTGAGCTTCAGTTGCCCTGTTCCACCACCCAATTCTTTTTCTGCTTCTATGCAGGCATATAGCAACCATTCTTTCATTGTTTTAATTTGCTCCTGTGTTGGTTTTTTTACAAAATTAAATATAAAGACACCAACACAGCATAATCCTGCCACTAACACTACAAGTAAAAACCAGTTTTCAATGAACCAATTCATAATGATCCCCCATTCATAATTTCAGTACAGTCTACCTTTTTCCACTTTTAAATTATCCACGAGCACACCTAGTTCGACATAAAAGTTAATAGTTAATATCAAACCGCAATTCGTATCATCCACCCTAAATATCTGTTTCATTTATGGCAGTTGGCCTCCACTCAAAAGATATCCCACCATCGCCCCTACCGCAACTGTGATGACACGCTCCACGACACTTTCCCAACGCTTTACTGGTTTTTCAGCTAAAATCTTAACATCAGCCTTAATTTCACGCACATCTTCCTTAATATATTCTTGCTCTTTTTGCATCACAGAAAAAGCATTTGTTAGTTGCTCCAGGTTATCCTGACGTTCTTCTAATTTGTCTAGTCTGTCTTTGTTACTTTTGCTTCTTTGATCCACTTCAACTAATTTTTCCGAAACTTCATCCTGATTCATCATTTCACCTCCTAGACTCGCGATAGTACACTCCCTTC
>NZ_DALYUL010000028.1:0-22573 GCF_031981185.1 Anaerotignum sp.
ATCTTGTTCAATTGAATTAAGATACCAGTCTCTTTTTGTTAAGTCATAATTCGGGTCCATGTCATAATCATAATGATTTGTAATCAAGTCATCTTGATTTTCCAATGGCAAAGCAATATAAGCCTGGGCTATATTTTGATCCAAACTCTGAATATTTTCAAGCTGTTTGCTTACTTTCCTATATAATGGGTGTTCTCTTTTTCGGTGGCGGTCTTTCACCTCTTTTGCTATTTTTATGAACTCTTCATTCTCCTTAGCTTGTTCAACAATTAAAGTATATTTCTGCAAAAACACCTCAATTTCAGAACATATATTTTCTGACTCTTTGCTAAGCTGCTCCATCCCTCTTTGTTCCAAATAATCTTTGATTTGTACATTCAAAAAATTATAATAAATTATAAACAACAGAAAAATAAATAAAAATATTGTCAATCCAATTTTTTTAACTATGCTGTTTCTTATGCTACCCATTTGATTGCCCCCTCATATTATCAGAAAAGGTACTTTTCGTATTTTCGAAATATAAAATTCAAGCATTTTCATAACAGAAGAAATTTCAATATAATTATATCAAAAAAATAGTAGAAATAAAGAAAATTTGTAACTTTTGCAATTTTTTGTAATAGATCACTCTACTCTAATCTAAAATTAGATTCAAAATCCTATCATTGATGCAGGCAAATTAATCTATACTTTTGCAAACACATCGTTTATAATAGAAATGCTCTATTATTTACATAAGATTATTTCTTTAACACGTCATATTGCTTTTTTATAATTCAATACAAAAAACAGCATAAAACCATAAAGAAATAGAGTAAACACAACGATAAAAATGGTTTTAAGGAGGAAGAAACTTGAAAAGCATCAAACGCAAACTTATTTTTACAATTCTGATTTTAGTAATCGTATCATCATCACTCTCTGGACTGATTGGAGTAGCAGAAAGCTTTAAATATACGGATCAAATTATGGATACCTTAATTGAGGATAGGTTGACAAGTTCTAACAATATGCTAGAGACCTATCTTAAAGAACAATTTGGTACACTGGGCTTTAATGTAAATAGTGATTTAGTTGGATTAAATCAGCAACCTATAGAAGGAAACTTTGCCTATATTGACAAGTTTTCTGAGGAAATGAATGTTGTTGCTACTGTATTTGTAAAGAAAGGCAATGATTTTGAAAGGCTTATTACCACAATTAAAGATGAGAACGGAAAACGCGTGATCGGCACCACTCTCGATACAGCAGGTAAGGCCTATGCAGAAGTTTGTAAAGGCAACTCTTTTTGGGGAGAAGCGGATATTCTTGGATCAAAATATATGACCAGTTACCGCCCTATCTATGACACAAAACAGCAGATTATTGGCGTTTATTTTGTAGGTATTCCCGTTGAGGATGTACAAAGTATTTTGACCAATGGACTGTTTTCTACCTTAAAAATAGTTCTTGCGTTGGCTGCCCTTGTTTTATTGATTGTAGGTATCATTACTTATTTTATTAGCAATGGCATAGCTAAACCCATTGAAAAAGTTACCTCTGCGGCACAACAAATAGCCGAAGGTAATTTCAATGTAGAACTCTCAGTGCATTCAAAAGATGAAATCGGTCAGCTTGCCAAGGCCTTTCGTCTAACCATTGAGCAGTTGGAAAATTACCAGGGCTACATAAATGAAATAGCAGAAGCCTTGCATAAAGTTTCCTTAGGAGATCTAAACGTTACGCTGTATCGAGAATACAATGGACAATTTAAAAAACTGAAAGAAAGTATCGTTATTCTTGTTGACAACTTAAACGGAACCTTGCTTCAAATCAACCAATCCGCTGACCAAGTACATAGTGGCGCCGAACAGGTAGCTAACGCTGCTCAGGCTCTTTCTCAGGGTGCTACAGAGCAAGCAAGTTCCATTGAAGAATTATCAGCATCCATTGCCGAGGTGGCAGCACAGATTGAACGAAATGCAGCCAATACAACAGTTGCCCAGGAAAAAGCAGAGTTTGCGGGAAATGAAATGACTTTAAGCAATGGTCAGATGGCCCAAATGACTGAAGCTATGAATGAAATTTCAGCTATGTCTATGGAAATTTCAAAAATCATAAAGATAATTGATGATATTGCTTTTCAAACAAACATCCTGGCGTTAAATGCCGCGGTAGAAGCTGCTCGTGCAGGTACAGCAGGAAAAGGGTTCGCTGTAGTTGCCGATGAAGTAAGAAATCTTGCTGGAAAATCGGCAGAAGCCGCTAGAAACACAACTATTTTGATTGATAAGTCAATTCATGCTGTAAAAAATGGTGCTCAAATTACGGAAAAAACGGCGGATTCCTTATCTACCAGTGCCGATGTTACCAACGAGGCAATTGTTTTGATCGAACAAATTGCCCATGCCTCTCAGGAGCAGGCAAATGCCATTGCCCAAATCAATCTAGGGATAGAACAAATTTCCGCTGTCGTTCAGACCAATGCTGCTACTGCTGAGGAAAGTGCAGCCGCAAGCCAAGAGCTGTCCGGTCAATCCAATATTCTAAATGACCTTATCTCTGAATTTAAACTTGATGACTCTACTATGAAAGTCTAAGCCATGGTAACTCAGGAAATGACCCTAAGTTTGAAGTGCAACCTTTTATCCTACTTAAAATATGGCTTTGAAAGTTTGCTTTTAGCCACTTTTACACTCAGGTTAATATGAAGAAAAATCTAATAAATCAGCTGCAAATACCAATTCGGTATTTGCAGCTTTTAAATCCTCTTTTGTTTTACAATTGAAGTTGATTTAGCTATCATATCTCCAGGAGGATATGCCTTATGTCAAATGATCAAAAGAAACTTTTACTTGTGTTCCCTCTGCTTTCTGTATTCTTATTTTATATTGTTAGCATCATCATAAGGAATGAACTGTGGAGTAATATCCTTTCCCCTACAATTGCATTCCTATCTTCCTTGTTGATTTTTCTTTCAATCATGGAAAAGAGAAGCAACAAAATGCAGAGCGTTTTATTACTACTATGCTGTTTTATTTGGGGAACAGCAGACTTTTTGTGGTTCATTTCAGTAAATTATATGGGAGCAAATCCCCTGTATATTCCCCCCATTTACGTGCTTTATGTTCTACCAAATGTTCTTTTTGCTATTTTATTAACCCATTACATATATAAAAGTCACATTAACTGGAATATCTATCAACTGATTATAGATATTTTTGCTTTTTGTGCACTGGGAATGCTTTTGCTTTGGTCAACCATATTTACTAATATGGAGTTTGAGTTTTTAATAAATTTTGATCAAACTCTCATTGTCTTTTATATCTTTTTAGATTTTTATGTTTTAATAGAAATTTTGATTATATGTATCTCCAAAGGCTTTAAAATTGAAGCAGGTTTTTTACTTATCCTAGTAGGAATATTTATTTTCGCCTTTACAGATTTTTATTATGCATACCTTAGCTTAAATAATGAGTATACTGCAAATACTTTGGTGGATATCACATACATGCTGTGCCTTGTCCTTTTTTCATTAGGTACCTTCTATGAAACCATTTCTCCCTCCATCCTCAAAATGCGAACTCAGAAGGATTTGTCTGAAAATGTAAGAAAGCCCGACAAAGCAATATTTATAATGATATCCTTTTTTTCAGTACTATATTTGTTTAATTGTTTAAGCTTTAAAAATTACATTGAAATCATCATGATATGTGTAATCTATTGGGTTTTATCTACCAATATCCGGGCCAATATGCTTGATCATCTAATGTTAAAAACAGAAAAAGAAATCAACGAGTACCTTGAAAAGCAGATTACTGAAAGGACGAAAGAATTAAATGTTGTAAATCAAAATCTAGAGGAGATTTCTAACCGTGATGCCCTAACAGGCCTATACAACCGCAGATATCTGATTTATCATTTAGAAAATTTAGTTTTAACAAATGGAGTAGAAAATTTTGCCCTCCTCTACATAGATGCAAACCGATTTAAGCCAATCAACGACTCCTATGGACATGCAATTGGAGATAAGGTTTTGGCCGCATTGGGCAATCGTTTTTCAGCGTTCTGCTCTTCTAAGTGCACATCTTTTCGTATTGGCGGTGATGAATTCGCCGTGATCATTGAAAATTATAAGAATAAATCCGAAATATCTGATATCGCTGACAAAATATTTGAAACCCTGCAACTACCTATTTCTGTTTCACCCTATACCTTTACTTTGACGGCAAGCATCGGAATTACCCTCTATCCTGAAGATGCCCTAGATAAAGATGTACTGATTCGTTATGCTGATATTGCAATGTATGAAGTGAAATCTAGCCAGCATAGAAATAACTATTTATTTTTTGATAAAAATTTCATTGAAAAAATAAATAAGAAACATGAAATTGAATTTATGCTGCAAAAAGCAGATTATAATAAAGAATTTATGCTTTTTTACCAACCACAATACAATATTGAAAACCAAAAGCTTATTGGCATGGAGGCATTAATTCGATGGCACCACCCTGAAAAAGGACTTATCTCACCATCAGAGTTTATTCCCATTGCTGAAGAAACAGGTATGATTATTCACATTGGAGAATGGGTTGCTGAAACTGCTTTTTCTCAAATAAAAAAATGGAATGAAACCTATTCCATGAATTTAAAAATGAGTGTTAATATTTCACCTGTTCAAATTAAAAATATAGGTTTTATTGAATGGCTTCAAGAAAAAATGGACACAGAAAATATTCTTGCAGAATGGATTGACCTAGAAATCACTGAAAGCGTTGCTATGATCTCCACAAGCTCCATTGAAAAAACATTTGATTTCTTAAATGAAATGGGAATTAGTATATCTATTGATGACTTTGGTACGGGATACTCCTCAATAAGTTATATTCGAAAATATAATATTCAACGTTTGAAAATTGCAAAAGAGTTGATCAATACCATTGCATATGATCAAAACGCACTTTTGATTGTACAAGCTATCATTATGATGGCATCAGGGCTGAATCTTAAAACCATATCGGAAGGCGTAGAAGATGCAGCGCAACTGGAAATTTTAAAAAAGTTGGGCTGTAATGAAGTGCAGGGCTATATTTTCGGTAGACCTGTGCCCAGTCACGAATTTGAAGAACTCCATTTGATGAAACAGATGAAATACTAGTAATACGAACCCTGTATTTAAAAAAAGACTGAAGCAAATATAAATTGCTCCAGTCTTTTTTTGGCGGGTATGCCTTCTGCCGGAATATGAACGGTCCAAACAGGGGCATATCCTTTAGAATCTATTAAATTGAAAGATATTTAGTGCTAATGAAATAAGGTTACATTTTAAATAGAAAGCAAACCTTCATGCAACAAACCGCAAACTTAGCCTCTTACCTCAGCCACAATATCTGCGGCCTTACGGCAAAGGGACGTGATTTCAGCCCAATTTTTCCCGTTAATCAGTTTATCGGTAACCATAAAGGAACCCCCAACAGCGCAAATATTCTTAAAGGACAGGTATTCCTTTAAATTATCCAAGCTGATACCACCTGTGGGCATAAACTGAAACTGATGATAAGGACCGGATAATGCTTTTATAGTAGACAATCCGCCATACTGCTGTGCAGGGAAAAATTTAAAAGTTGTCAAACCCAAATCGTGGGCAGCTTCAATTTCCGTTGGTGTTACACAACCAGGGAAAATAGGAATATTTTTTTCGATGCAATAAGCCACAATTTTGGGGTTAAAACCAGGAGATACAATAAATTGTGCTCCTGCTTCCAAAGCTCTGTCAACCTGCTCTTTATATAAAACTGTGCCTGCACCAACAATGATATCGGGGTAGTTTTCTCGCATTAGTTTCATTGCTTTATCTGCACCCTCGGCACGAAATGTAATTTCCGCCACAGGCAGACCACCCTCAATAAGTGCCTTTGCCAAAGGCAATGCATCTTCCTCAGGACGCTCTAATTTAATAACAGGTACTACACCAATTTTAGAAATTCTTTCTGCGATAGTCATGTTTTTTCCTCCTTAGCGCTGCACTCTGGCACCTGCGCCACCCATCAATGCTTCTACTTCCTTACGGCTTGCCATACTGGTATCCCCAGGTGTTGTCATAGCCAATGCACCATGAGCCGCACCATAATTTACTGCAATCTCAGGGTCACCTGTTTCCATCAATCCAAAAATCAAACCGGAAGCAAAGCTGTCGCCTCCACCAACGCGATCCATAATTTCCAAACCGTCATATTTATTAGAGAGGTAAATTTCTCCATTTGCCCAACACATTGCCGCCCAGTCATTTACTGTTGCAGTTTTTACACTTCTTAATGTGGTAGCCATCACCTTAAAGTTTGGGTATGTCTCTGCGGCTTTTGCCATCATTTTCTTATACCCATCTAAGTTTAATTCAACTAAATTTTCATCGTTGCCTTCAATATCAAAACCAAGGCAAGCTGTGAAATCTTCTTCGTTACCAATCATTACGTCAATATATTTTGCAATTTCCTTATTTACTGCCTGTGCTTTTTCCTGTCCACCAATGGATTTCCACATGGAAGGACGATAGTTCAAGTCATAGGATACAATGGTTCCATATTTTTTTGCTGCCTTTACTGCTTCAATGGTGACTGCCGCACTGTTTTCAGATAATGCTGCAAAAATGCCACCGGTATGCAACCAACGAACACCCAAAGTACCAAAAAGGTAATCAAAATCAAAATCGCCGGGCTTCATCTGGGCAATGGCTGTATTGCCACGATCGGAAACACCTACAGCACCACGCACACCATGACCTCTTTCAGTAAAATTCAGACCATTACGTGTGGTTCTGCCGATGCCATCATAAGGCAACCATTTGATAAAGGAGGTATCTACACCACCCTGCAATATAAAATCTTCAATCAAACGACCGATTTCGTTATCGGCAAAAGCAGTTAAAATAGCTGTTTTATATCCAAAGCAACGACGTAAACCCCGGGCAACGTTATATTCACCGCCGCCTTCCCAAGCACGGAACTGCCTTGCTGTTTTGATTCTGCCCTCACCGGGATCTAATCTTAACATTACTTCCCCTAAGGAAACCTGATCAAACATGCACTCTTCTTTTGGTCTCAACTGAATCATTATAATGTCACCCCATCTTTAAAAATAGCGATCTCTCTATACTCATTTTCTTCATTTTTTGCAAGCTTTCCATTTGCAGTTTCTTTTAACAAGCCCATTAGCTTTTCCGTTGCTTCTTCAAAGCTGGTTCCTTCTAAAACCATGCCTGCATTAAAATCAATCCAATTTGCTTTGTGCTCAGCCAACGCAGAGTTGGAAGAAATTTTTAATGTAGGTACCACTGTGCCAAAGGGTGTTCCTCGGCCTGTAGTAAACAAAATGATATGGGCACCTGAAGCCGCAAGATTGGTACAAGATACCATATCGTTACCGGGGCCTGTCAATAAGGAAAGTCCTGCTTTTTTCACTGGCTTTGCATAACCCAAAACATCGGTAACAGTAGCTGCACCACCCTTTTGAATACAGCCAAGAGATTTTTCCTCCAGTGTCGTTATGCCCCCCGCCTTATTTCCCGGGGAAGGGTTTTCATATACAACCTGATTATGACTTACATAGTAATTTTTAAACTCGTTAATCATTTCTGTAGCCTGTTCAAAAACCTCTTTGCTCTGGCAACGGGCAAACAAACTATCTTCAGCACCAAACATTTCAGGAACCTCTGTTAAGATTGCCCTCCCTCCTGCGGATGTATGCAAATCTGTCAAACGACCGCATAGGGGGTTTGCGGTGATACCGGAAAAAGCATCGGAACCACCGCACTTAAAACCAATAATTAATTCCCGAAGGGGAATTTCTTCTCTTTTGTCCTTTTCAGCCAGCTGGAAAAGAGCTTTAATTAGGGCTAATCCCTTTTCCATCTCATCTTCTTCCTCTTGTGTAATCATAAAACGAATTCTCTCGTTGTCATACTCACCCAAATAAGGCTTGAAAACATCCAGATTATTATTTTCACAGCCTAAAGACAAAACAAGCACGCCACCCGCGTTAGGATGTTTTGCCAAAGCTGCCAATGTTTTTTGCGTTGTAGTCTGATCCTCACCCATTTGAGAACAGCCGTAGGGGTGGGTCATAGCCAACACAGGAATGCCCATTTTTTCGGCCTCCTTGGCCAAACGTTCCGCTGTTTTATTTACACAACCCACAGTAGGTACAATCCAAATATCATTTCTGATACCAACTCCACCGTCTTTTCTACGGTAACCCATGAAATGCCCATCCTGTTCATTCCAAAGGTACTCTTGGGTACTACGGAATTCATAGTCACCACTTTCCGCCAGATTGGTTTTCACATTATGAACATGTACATGCTGTCCCTTTTCAATATTTTTTGTAGCATGACCAATAGGGCTGCCGTATTTCAATACGTCTTCCCCTTCGTTAATATCAAAAAGAGCAATTTTGTGTCCAAAAGCAATATCGTCTTTGGCTACAAGGGTAATTTCACCGCATTGGCAAGTTTCCCCTTGTTTTATATCACAAAGAACCACTGCAACACTGTCCTTTGGATTTACAACAATTATGTTATCCTTCATGGTGTAACACTCCTTAAGCCAGAAGAGAAGTCAAAACTTCCTTCACGTCTTTTTCTTCCAGTTCCTTTAAATAAGAAGCAACTAAATCTGTCAAGCCTTCAATGGCATTTAGATCTGTGCCATCCCAAAATGCTGAATTAGATAAAACTGCCTCTGCAATGCCATTGGCGTCTTTTTCTGCCCAA
Organism: Anaerotignum sp.; assembly: GCF_031981185.1. Lineage (GTDB taxonomy): Bacteria > Bacillota > Clostridia > Lachnospirales > Anaerotignaceae > Chakrabartyella. Next base: position 8,750 of record NZ_DALYUL010000028.1, read on the forward strand.
AGCTTAGCGAAGAATTCTAATACCTCACTGTCATCTTTTATGGTATAAGTTGATCCGTCTGCACGAACGCCAACATAGTTGCCGTCTTCCATTCTTCCTTTATAAAAGCGAATGAATGCCGCCAATGAGAAAACCAATGCCTTAGGTAACTGGCCTTTTTCTTTCACATAACCCAGTAAGCTTGGCATACATCTTGCGCACCATTTGGAGCAAGAATTCAAGGAAATATCCAACAATTTATGTTTAATATATGGATTGCGGAAACGATCCTTTACATCAGATGCAAATTGTTCCAATTCCGCCTTAGGTAAATCCAAGGTAGGGATGATTTCGCCATAAAGAAGTTCATCTAAGAATTTTACAAATAATGGGTCATTCATCATTTCCAATACAATATTATGTCCAGCCAAATATGCCGCCAAAACTGTAGCCGTATGTCCACCGTTTAAAATTCTAACCTTACGCTTTTTGTAGGGTGTTACATCCTCTGTCCAAATAACGTTTGCATCTGTTTTGTGAATTGGCAATATTTCCGCCCACTCCTTTTTCCCTTCGATTACCCAAAGGTTAAAGACTTCACTGGTCACAAGGCATTTATCCTCATAGCCCATTTCATTATACAGATACTCCAACTCATCACCTGGGTAACCTGTCACAATGCGGTCAACCAAGGTGGAACAGAAATGATTGCTATCCTTTATCCATGTTTTGAAGTTTTCTTCCAAACCCCATTCTTCTGCATACTGCAAAACAATACGCAGTAAGTTTGCCCCATTATTATCAATCAATTCTACAGGTAAAAATAACAAGCCTTTATCTGTTGCACCATTGAACGACTGATATCTTTCATATAAAAAAGCACATACCTTTGCTGGGAAGGACTGTGCCGGTCTATCAGTCAGCTTATCCCCTGCTTTATAGGAAATTCCAGCCTCAGTTGTATTGGAAATAACTACCTTTAAATCCTCAGAGCGAGCCATTGCCAATAAAGCTTCATAATCTTCATAGGGATTAATGCAGCGGGAAACAGATGTATTTGGCTCAATTTTTTCTACAGGCTTTCCATCTTCAATGCCACGCATAATCAAGGTATACATACCATCCTGAGAATTAATAATCTCTCCCATACCTTTTGCAATAGGCTGACACAAAACGATGGAACCATCAAAATGCCCCTGTCTATTTGCTTTATCAATCATCCAATCAGTAAAAGCACGAAGGAAATTTCCTTCACCAAATTGTAATACCTTCTCCTTGAAAGCTGGTGCCTGAGGAGTCAATACTTCATTAATTTTTTTCATAAACCTTATACCTCCAAGTTGTTCTGGTTTAAGATAATCTCAGGAACAGTATACAACATCGAATGACCTGTTGTATACAACAAAAATAGAAATAATGTTTTTTTGGTGAATCAAAACAATATAGACTTCAATTTTTTGTGCAATTTTAGGGTAATCCTAATTTTATTGTTATATTTTGATGTATACATCCTATTTTTTTATAAGATTATCACCAAAAAAAGTATGTCTTCTTCACAGAAAAAGACATACTTTAATTTCTCATCTTGTTGCTTATTTATACTGAAATCCATAAAATTTCTTTTTTTACCCTATTACAACAAATACCATCTACCTACCTCTTTGCATTTCACAGTTTTTATTCAGTGCCAAATCAAAGGTGGCATTTTTCGATGCAATAAGGTGAGCTTCCATTTCTTTTGCCGCCAGAACCCAGTCATGCTTTAAACATGCAGTTACAATCCTGAGGTGTTCTTCATTTGTTTTCTCTAATCTAGAATCTACAAACTGTCCTGTCATCACACGGAAACGTAAATTCTGATTATGAATCCAATCATACGTCTTTTGAAGATAAGGGTTCTGAATAGCTTCAACGATAGCTACATGAAACGCATCATCCAATGAGTAATATTCCTCTTCCCCGTGGGTATCAACAGGCAAAGAGAATGTCTCGAAAAATTTGTGAATTACTTCATCCCCAATTTTAGGCCCATAATTCAAAATAGCATATGGTTCATATAGGAGACGAACCTCAAAAATAAAGTTGATGTCATTAATGGTCAGCCCCGATACCACAATGCCTTTTTTCGATAGAATTGAAATAAGCCCCTCCTGCTCCAAACGGCTAAGGGCATCACGTATGGGCGTTCTACTTACATGTAGCTCGTCCCGCAAAGTCTCTTCATTCAGCATAATCCCTGGCGCATATTCACAAGAAATAATTTTTTCTTTTATTGAATGATACGCTCTTTGCTTTAAACTTTCTTTCCCAGACATTTTATTGTGCCTCCCCCAAAATTTGCATAAAGTATACTACATATTTTTGCTCTTGCAAAGAGAAAATATGTAGAGTCTGTTAAGAATTGATTTTTTTTACAAATATCATTCTATTATAACTTCAATCTATTTTACAACAAGAAAATAAAAAGAAGGGAGATTTTATTATAAATTATTGAAATTGACAGTATTTAAATATAAATTCTCTTTTGGATACATCATTGACAAAGTTTACTAGGAATTATCCGAAAAATAATATATCTTAAAATACATTTTTTGTAATATGACAGTTTTTATTGTGAAAATTGCTTAAATAGCATACTACTAAATTGTTTATACTATTCAAATTTAAGAAGAAAAATAATTTTAAGTTGACACCAACCACGAAAACCAATTATACTCCTCTTATAGAGTGATGTATACATCATCAAACGAAGCAGTGAAAAATTGCTGTTGAAAAAGGAAGGTATTAAAATATTATGAAAGCACTAAGAATTAACGCACCGGGTGATGTTTCGATTGCCGAAATCGAAAAGCCCGTTCCTAAGGAAGGCGAAGCCTTACTAAAACTTTTGTATGGCGGTATTTGTGGAAGTGATCTAAGCTCTTACCGTGGTGCAAATGCTTATGTATCTTACCCTCGTATCCCCGGACATGAATTTTCCGCGGAAATCATTGAAGTGGGTGAAAACAGCTACGGATTAAAAGCAGGTATGATTGTAACCTGTAGCCCCTACTTTAACTGCAATGAATGTTATTCCTGCCAAAAAGGTAGAGTCAACGTATGTCATGACAATCAAACCATGGGCGTGCAGCGTGAAGGCGCATTTAGCGAATATATCACCATGCCAGTGGAAAGAATTTATGATGGTAAGGGTTTAGACGCAGAAACTTTGGCTTTAATTGAGCCCTTTTGCATCAGTTATCACGGTGTATCCCGCGCTGAGGTTCAGCCCGGAGATAAAGTCTTAATTATGGGTGCAGGAACGATTGGCGTTTTGGCAGCGATTGCTGCAAAAGCAAAAGGCGCTGAAGTAACCATCTGTGATGTAGCAGAAGAAAAATTGAAATATGCTTACGAAACCTTTGAAATTGATCATAAGCTTTTAAACTCCTCCCCCGAAGCATTCCAAAAAGGTGTATCAGAATTGACAAACAATAACGGCTTTGATGTTACTATAGAAGCTGTTGGTTTGCCTGTCACCTTCCAAAACTGCATTGATGCAGCTTGCTTTGGAGGTAAAGTTGTTTTAATCGGCGTTTCCAAAAAGAATATTGACGACTTCTTCTTTACTATCATTCAGAAGAAAGAACTAAATATTTATGGTTCTCGTAATGCCCTGAAAAAAGATTTTATAGAATTAATCGACTTAGTATTGAACAATGATGTAAAATTAAATAAAGTAGTTACAAATCGTTATAAATGGACCGATGGATCACAGGCGCTTGCGGATTTCTCTGAAAATGCCGATAAAATGTTAAAGGTTGTGTTGGATTTCACCCAATGAGAATTGGCGTGTATTCATAAAAACATGTAAAAAACAAGACTTGAAAGGGGAAAAAGAAATGAAATTTAAAAAATTAGTAGCTTCTATGTGTATTGCAGCAATCTCCGTAGCTTCTTTCGCAGGTTGTTCCACCAAACCCGCAGAGGATGCCGCAAAACCAGCAGAAACTCCACAGGAGAAAGTAACATTACAGATTGGTTTTGAAAACTCTATGTCCGAGCCAATCGGTCAGGCTTTACAGAAATGGTCTGATTTAGTGGCTGAAAAATCAAATGGCACAATGGAAATTGTCCTCTACCCCGACTCTCAGTTAGGTAGTAAAACAGACTTAATTGATTCCATGCTTTTGGGCGAAAATGTTGCAACTTTGGCTGATGGTGCATTCTATGCTGATTACGGCGTTCCGGATTTTGGTATTGTATTCGGACCTTTCCTGTTTGACAATTGGGATCAGTGCTGGACTTTGATTGAATCCGATTGGTACAAAGAACAGGAAGCAAAATTGCAGGAAAAAGGCTTAAAAATTATTACTTCCAACTGGGCATACGGTGCTCGTCATACTTTGACAGTAAAACCCGTAAACAATGTAGAAGACTTGGCTGGTATGAAGATTCGTGTTCCAAGTAACCAGATTCAGTCTTTAGGCTTTGATGTTTTAGGTGCAGCTTCCACAGGCATGAGCCTCGGTGATGTTTACCAGGCATTGCAGACAAAAACAATTGATGGTGCTGAAAATCCTCTTGCAACATTGTATGGACGTAAACTGCACGAAGTTGCAAAAAACCTGATTCTTGATGCTCACGTTTTGAACTTCACAACATGGGTTTGCTCTAATGATTGGTTCAACTCTTTGACTGAAGAACAGCAGAACCTCCTTGTTGAAACAGGTAAAGAAGCTGGTATTTACAACAATCAGATTCAGCAGGAGTCAGAAGCTGATTATCTGCAGAAGATGAAAGACGAAGGCGTAACAGTTGTAGAACCTTCTGAAGAAGTAATGGCAGGCTTCCGTGAAAAAGCAAAAGCATTCTATGATATGGGCGACAAATTTGGCTGGTCCGAAGGTCTTTATGACACAGTTCGCGCTGCAATGGGTGCAAAATAAATAACATCCACACAAATAATCTGACCTCTACGGCGGCAGGAAATCTTCCTCCGCCGTAGTTTTCAGAATTAGATTCGAGGGAGCGAATATGAAAAATAAAAATAAATTATCTGTCCTTATTAATTTAGACGTATTGATTGCATCAGTGGTATTGGTAACGCTGATTTTTCTTACGTTCTTAGGCGTTGTTTGGCGCCGTGTCTTTGGCGCGCCCTTTACATGGTTGGAAGAAGTTCAGCTTGCTTGCATGGTTTGGATTGTATTTGCAGCAGCAGGTGCAGCATTCCGTTTTGGTAATCATGTTGCAATTGAAATGATTGTTGACCTTATGCCTGAAAAAATCCAGAAGGTCTTTACTGTTTTTATATCTGCAGTTGTTGTGGCTGTTATTTCATACTTATTTGTACAAAGCATCGGGTTTATACAGCTTTTTGTGAGCAGTGGACGTACAACCCCTATGTTAAATATCCCCTATGCACTTATTTACGGTATTGCACCTGTATCTTATATTTTGATGATTTTTAATTACTTCTATGCCCTTATAAAAGGTGTAAAATCTGAAGCAAAGGAGGCGGTAGAAAGTGAATAGTGTTCTTGCTCTTTCCGCCATTGTTTTGCTGGTACTTTTGTTCTTAAAGGTTCCAGTATATTTGTCCGTTTTAGGCGGCACTGCAATTTATTTTATTTTAAATCCGACAATAAACACCATTATGTTTGCTCAAAGAGCAATTACCAGTGTTGAAAGTATATCATTGTTGGCAATTCCCTTTTTCGTTTGTGCCGGTATTTTAATGAACTACACCGGTGTAACAAAACGAATTTTAGATTTTTGCTCTGTACTTACAGGTCGTATGTCTGGTGGTTTGGCTCAGGTAAACATACTTCTTTCTACTTTAATGGGCGGCCTATCTGGCTCAAACTTAGCTGACGCTGCCATGGAAGCCAAAATGTTAGTTCCCGAAATGGAGGCAAAAGGCTTTTCAAAGGAATTTTCAACAGTTGTTACAGCTGCCTCTTCCATGATTACACCATTGATTCCTCCGGGCATCGCCATGATTTTATATGGATGTATTGCCAATGTATCCATTGGTAAGCTGTTTATGTCAGGCCTTGGAATTGGCACTTTATTATGTGCCTCTATGATGATTTTAGTACGTTTTATTTCGGTAAAACGTGGATACCAGCCTGTTTTTACTGAGAAAGTTCCAGCGAAAGAATTTATTTCTGCTGTGAAGCCTGCAATCTTACCTTTGTGCCTGCCTATTATCATTATTGGCGGCATTCGTTTGGGAATCTTTACTGCTACAGAAGCTGGTGCAATTGCAATTATTTATGCAGTACTGCTTGGTGCATTTTATAAAGAATTGAGTTTAGAAAATACTTTCCAAGGTTTACGAGAAACCGTTTGTACCACATCATCCATTATGCTGATTGTGGCAGCTGCAAGTGCATTTTCTTGGGTATTAACCAAAGAGCGCATCCCTCAGCAGTTAACGGAATGGATTGTAACCACAATTAATAATAAATATATTTTCTTATTAGCAATCAACATTTTCTTATTGATTGTAGGTATGTTTATTGAAGGTAATGCCTCCATGATTATTCTTGTTCCTCTGTTGGCACCCATTGCTGCTAGCTATGGCATCAACGAAATTCAGTTTGCTATGATTTATATTTTCAATAACGCTATCGGTGCTTTGTCTCCCCCTATGGGAACACTGATGTTCGTTACCTGCGGAATTACAAAGTGTAAAACAGCTGCCTTTATTAAAGAAGCTATACCTTTCTATATTCTGCTTGTTATTGATTTGCTGGTAATTACTTATATACCAGCAGTATCAACATTTTTGATTAATATTTTATATTAATACATTCCCTTTGTAATTTTATATTTGCAAAAAGCGATGCAGCGATTTCCTAAAAGGATTGTCTCTGCATCGTTTTTCTATTGCATATATTTACAATCATCTTTACCTATGGAAATTTAAGACCTGCCCTCAATTCATTGGTCTTTTCAAGGCAATCTTTTATTTAAAAGTGCATATCTGCCTTTACAACGGTGAAAAATAATTTTTGAGGTGAATGCAATGGGTTCTCTAAAAGCAGAAATGCAAAGTCCTATTTTAGATGAAAATTCATATAAAATAAGGTTAAAAGAAATGAAACCAGAACAGATTTATAAAGAATTAACAATTCATTTGTGTGAGGACATCAAACCTTCAGCATACTTAAATATGGTATCTGATGCGGGTGGATTTAATGCCACCCCCTTCTCTATGTTAAAAGCTTTAGAAAATGTCCCTCAATCTCCAGTCCATCATCCGGAAGGATGTGTGTGGAACCATGTTTGCCTTGTTGTAGATCAGGCAGCGCAGGTACGCCAAAAAAGTCATGCTCCAAAAGAATTTATGTGGGCAGCTCTTTTGCATGATATAGGGAAAGCAAAAACGACACGAATGCGCCGTGGAAAAATCACTGCCTATGACCATGATACTATCGGTGCAAAGCTATGTGTTGAATTTTTATCGCAGCTAACAGAGGATGATGCATTTATAAATACGGTTAGCATGCTGGTGAAATATCATATGCACCCCTTGTATGTTCTGAAAAATTTACCTTTCGGAAATATACAAGACATGAAGATAGAAACAGAAATAAAGGAAATCGCTTTATTAGGTTTTTGTGACAGAATGGGACGTTTGGGTAGCAATTTAGAAGAAGAACAGAATAATTATCAGGAATTTTTAAAGAAATGTCAGTAACAATTTAAATATAAACCTAAGCACTTAAAGTATCTGTTAGATATTCACAAATTTATTGATTTTGAGCCAAAAGCGGGCCTTCCATATTCTCATGGAAAGCCCGCTTTAACATAATTAATTTTTGTTTTATTATGTTTTTCCAATTACTTAGCCCTTGTCTGCGCCCGGTTTATGACGGTTGCCTGATTGCTTTTTATTGTTTCTACCTTCACCGTCCAGGGCGCTTTCTGCCATAGTTGGGCCGCCATTGGATTTTTCCTTACGAACTTGTTTCGGATCAAGTTGACTATCCTTTGCCATTTTTATCACCTCGAAACAAGTATTTGCAAAATAGCAGAGGATATGCAAATTTCCGCTGAAAAAGGGTATTCGATTTCGATTAAAATAATTTGATATTTTCGTATGGGTTCCTCTCGTTTCATATCCCTGCAAAAAGTGCCATAGTCCCACACAAAATTACCAAAAAGAATATATTAACTCCGGTGAACGCAACAAGATACTTACCCGTTTGAGCATCACTGGCAGAGGCGTATAACTTGTAGGAAATTACACTGGCCATTGAAGCGATCAGTGTACCCAATCCCCCAAGGTTAACACCAATTAATAAGGCAGAATAATTGATTGTAAATTTGGACAAAAGCATTGCCGCCGGTACATTACTGATGATTTGGCTGAGAAGAATACCCGCAACTATCTCTCTACCACCAACCAAAGCGGATAATGCATTGCTAATTGAAGAAATATTTTTCATATTTCCAATAAAAATAAACAACAAAACAAAGGTTAATAGCAACCCATAATCCACAGAAAACAATATCTTCCTATCAAAAGTGATGACGCCTGCAATCACCGCCATCAGTGCAATACCATATGGAATTAAGCGTAAAACAGAAAACAGGCACACAAGAAACATGGCGCACCAGGGCATCAGTTTACACCATTCTGTTTTCGACTTAATTTCCGTTGAAGGTTGAATTTCTTCAGATTGAATGAATAAAAGACAAATGCAAAGCAAGATAAAGGATATCATCGATGGCATTGCCATGATCCTTATAAACTGCATCATCGTCATTTCAGAAACCGAATATAAATACAGATTTTGTGGGTTGCCAAGGGGTGTAAACATACTACCCAAATTTGCGGCTACTGTCTGCAAAATTACAATAGGTATTAATAATTTCTGCTGTTTGGTCTGAGCTAAAGCCATCATTCCAAGGGGCACAAAGGTAATCAGCGCCACATCATTGGTGATCAGCATACTGCAAAAAAAACAGACCCCTATTAAAACGAAGGCCAGCACTCTGGTATTATGTACAAACTTCAATAAATACTCTACAATACATCCAAAAACCCCTGCTTTTTGTAATCCCCCAACAACTAACATCATTGTAAACAATAGACTTAATACATGAAAATCAATATAGTTAAAATATTTCCTTGACGGTGGCACAAATGCCATGGAGAGCACTGCCACAGCAAAGGCTACAAGCAAAACAGGATCTTTGCTTATTTCCTTCAATTTCTTTCTGATGTTTTCCATTCTTATATACTCCTAATTATGCAATTCTGGCTATTTTTCATAGATTTCTATATTCACTTGTTAAGTCGTTTCCCCTACAGCCCGACGGATTTCGCCTTAATTTTAGGACGTGTTTTTTAAAAGGGATATACATACTCATTCTCTGGCTTTTTTGTGTTTTCTATCTGATCTACTACAATAACCGTCATAGGATTACCCTCAAAGGTTTCTTTTTGTATGGTACCAGTGACCTTTACCCAAGAATCTCCCGGAAGATCTGACACATTCTTATATTTGCACAAAAATCCAATAGTTTGCATATCTGCGGCACAGCAAACCATCAACATCCTAGCTGATACAAAGGCATTTTTTCCAAAGGCATCATCCTTGTAAACAAAGCCTATCACTTGAATTTTTTTGCCACGATATTTGTCCAGGTGATTGTAGATTTCCTCCATCCACTTCACATAGTTTTGATCATCTACAAGTATTACTCCATTTTCTACTTGAAACCCTTCATCACTTATTGTTGCGTTTTGATCAGCGGTACCTAAGCTACCGTCTGAATACATATTCCCAAAGGCTTCTAGATAAAAAGCTTCTTCATCATAGGCACCATCCATAATTGTATCATCACCATATAGACTATTTGTAGAATCTACATTTTGTGTAATATTATTACCACTTCCAATTGCCCCACCTATGTTTATGCCATCGTAAGATAAGACAGTGGAGTCTATCTTTTGAGCAGGCACCAAAAAAGCCATCACCAATGGCACAGCAAATAGCAAAAGTGATTTTGAACTTTTAAGTACTCTTTTGGGCTTCAATGCCTCTTTCATAAAAAAAACAGCGCAAATTACCATGGCCATACCTGCAAATATAATCACTGGTACATTTCTCGGATGAACATACTTTAAAATCTGACCAGATTGCATTGTCAAAAAGAAAAAGAATGCATACCCCAACAACAACAATGACTTAAGCGCCGCATCTAAATTATAACTTCTCTTTCTGAAAAAATCCACAATACATTCCACCTATATCAATAATGATGTCATAAAATAAAGGAGTACAAAGGATACTCCCGTAATCAGTAACGTGAGCTTAATTACAAAGGATTTCCGAAAGCCAGAAAACAACATAAACAAATTTTTAATATCCATCATTGGACCAAATACCAAAAAGCCCATTATAGAGCTGGTAGAGAAACTGTTCCAAAAATTTCTAGCAATAAATGCGTCTGAGGTTGAGCATACAGAAAAGAAAAAAGCAGTTGCCATCATCACCCCAAGGGCTAATCCCTCTTTTCCCCACAGATGCAAAAAAATGTCTTTTGAAACTACTGTTTGTATCATGCTAGTCAAAATTGCCCCTAGAACAAGAAATTTACCTGCACTGAAAAATTCATCTCCCGCATGCAAAAACATCATTTGAAGCTTACGCCAAAAGCGTTCCTCCTGAACAAATTCTGTATTGCAATAAACGCAATCACAAGTCGAAAGATGGGCTTGATCCAGTAAAACGGGTTTTGATTCAGGGAAAATAGTTAGTATGATTCCCACCACAAGGGCGATTACAAGGCCAAAATAAACTCTGTATACTGTTATTTCGGGATGTCCCGGAAAAGCATAAAGGGTGGATATAATTACAATGGGGTTCACAATTGGTGCCGCCAGCATAAAGGTTACTGCTACAGGCAATGCTACTCCTTTCTTGACCAAACCAGCCGTCATAGGTACAATAGCGCATTCACATACGGGCAAAAGGAGCCCGCCGAACAGGGCTGTCACAAACCCTAATCCATATTTCTTTGGGAAAAACTTAATCATGGTCTCCTTAGAAAGAAAGACCTGTATGATAGAAGATATGAATACCCCCACCAGCATAAAAGGAAAGGTCTGCAATAAAATGCTGATAAAGACCATTTGAAAAGCCTCAAACTTAGAAAAATCCAACTTTACAGCACTACTACTCAAGCCCCGAAGCACAGAAAAAAGGAGATACCATAAGGCACAAACGAAAAACAGACTAGATACCACATGTGACATCTTTATGTAAGAACGGCTCTCATAGATGGTGGCTCCTTGAAAATCAATCTCCGATTTCTTTGAATTGGCAACTTCATAACAAAGCTCACCTTTTTTATTGAGTTCTCTGATTTTCTTTTCTGTTTCGATCATTTTATCATTCTCATCTTCTATTTTATTTAATAGAATTCGGTCAGCAACAATAATCTGATTTTGCAATATCCCCCCCATGTTTCTCTCATACACCGCAAATGTGGATGTATCCACTATGCAAATAATCTTCCCCAAGAAACACTTTTTTCTCAAATTAGGTTTCTCAAAAATAGAAAAAACCTTCTCCAATGCATGCATTCCATTAAATTCAATGATTATTTTATTTGGGTTATATTGATTCATAATGGATTCTATGTATAGATCATTTAAATCAGTTTCTTCTGTCAGTGCATTTACCAATATTATATTTTGATTTAGCAATCCCTCCGAGATGGAGCTTTCTCCCGCCTCGAATTGTATAATCACGATCTTATCATTTTCTAAACTTTTGTTCTGAAGCGATGCATTGATGTAAGTTGTCTTTCCAGCATTTAAAAAGCCGGTGACAATATCTACACGGGTTTTCATTCCTTTGCGCCATACTATTCTACAGTTTGAAACAGTCTTTCAAGTTCATCTCGATTCAGTTGACAGCCGATGATACAAATTTTTCCTGTGTATTCAGGTTCTGCCTTTTCCACTTTAATTTCTCCCGGCGTATAATCAAACTGAATCCAAGCATCTTCAACTTGTAGAAAGCCCTTTCCTCTTAAAATAACTCCAACTTTGCTTTCATCCTCCAGCATTGCAAGATTATTTTTTATTCTTTCTTCGTTAAAAATTTGGGGTGTTTCCATTCCCCAAACCTCAAACACTTCATCAGCATGATGCCCATGATTACATCCACAGTCTTCATGATGATTGTGTTTTTGCTGATAACTTCTTAGGCAGGGACCTTTACGGGCTACTCTCGCCTCTTCCATGAGATTTTCTAGGGTTTTAACCTCATTTCCTTCAGCGATGGAGATGATTTTTTCTCCGTTCAGGTTCTCCAGTGGGGTCGTTACAACTTTTGCCTTATCATTTATTTTACGTATTTCTCTTAACACCTTTTCCAACGCCTCTGATGAAGCTTTTTCCGTTCTACTTAATAGTATGGTTTTGGCATGAGCAATCTGATTCACAAAGAATTCTCCAAAATTGGTATGATACATTTCAAACTTCAGCACATCTACCACAGTTATCAACATATTAATTTGCAATGTATCCTGAAGTCCCACTACCTTGCAAGCTCTCAAAACCTCTGATAACTTTCCCACTCCAGAAGGCTCAATTATAATCCGCGTTGGTTGAAATTTGTGTATCACCTCTTGTATCGTTTGTTCAAAATCCCCTGCCAACGAACAGCAGATACAGCCGGAATACAGTTCTTTAATTTCAATGCCGGATTTTTTTAATATTGTTCCGTCAATACCCATTTCTCCAAACTCATTTTCAATCACAACAATCTTTTCTTGAAATAGTGCTTCATCCAAAAGTTTTTTTATTAAAGTGGTTTTACCTGAGCCTAAAAAGCCTGAAATAATGTCTATTTTCGTCATGTTTTTGGAGTCCTTTCATTTTTTTGTTTGCATATGGGGCAGTAACCAAAAAAAGCAAGCTTATGACTGGTAATTTCAAACTGTGTCTCTTCCTCCAGGGCCTTTTCATACTCTCCCATGGGACAATGATCTAACGCAATGATTTTTCCACAGATAAGGCAAATCAAATGATGCTTATGCCCCATTCCGATTACTTCAAAAACAGCCTTATTATCAGAAATATTGCTCTTTTGTACAAGACACTTGGACACAAAAACATCAAGAACTCTATAAATGGTAGATAGGCTAATGTTACTTTCGCCTTCCATTTGTTTTACATAAATTTCCTCGGCAGTAAGGGGCACAGTGGCATTCATTAAAATATCTAAAACCACTTCCCTTTGTTTTGTTGTTTTAATATTGTTTTTACGAAAGATTTCTCTATATTGATTGGCTCCCACTAAATCACCGCCCAAAAAAATATTTTTATTACCCTTTTATTTTTCTTCCAAATCTTATAGAGGAGGCAAAATAGGCTAGTAAATAGCCTACGGAAGAAAGTATGACAATAGCTGCCCCCGATGCCACATTTAACGTATAGGATAGCCATAATCCCATGAAGCAAAACAAACCTCCTATGATTATAGATAATACCATCCGCACTTTCAAGCTTTTTGCCATTAACCCTGCAATTGCCGTGGGTGCAGTAAATAAAGCTAACACCAGAATGATTCCAACAACACGAATCAGTACCACCACGGAAATGGCAATGAGTACAAAAAGAAGATATTCCAGAAATCCCGTTTTAATCCCAATAATGGATGCAAATTCATCATCAAACAAATATGCCTTCCAATAATTAAACAAAACTGCTATTACAAGTACAATAACTAGTGTAAAACAAGCCATAAAATAAAGATCACTGCGGGTTACAGAAAGAATATTACCAAATAGATAAGAAGTCAAATCAGGAGGATATCCAGGCATCATAGC
>NZ_DALYUL010000028.1:22583-35117 GCF_031981185.1 Anaerotignum sp.
ACATAATCCCAAGGGCCATTCCCAGGGACCAAAAAAGACCAATGATTACGTCGGCGCGAGTACCGCCTTTTCTTTTAATATAGCCAATGCCCAAAGCCGCTAATATTGATATAAAAAGGGCTCCGAATATAGGTTCAAAACCTAGAAGGTATCCTAATCCTACACCACCGTAAGACGTGTGGGCGATGCCACCGCTCATCATAATAAGCTTCTTCTCCACAATAATTACACCAATAACGCCACATACAATACTTGCTAAAATGCTTGCAATGACTGCATTTTGAAGGAACTGGTATTGAAACAAAGCTGCTATCATATCACATTTCCTCCTTATGGTTATCGACTGTTTTAAGGGGTATTCCATGGGTAATATGGTCAATGGGACAGCCATATAATGCCTGAGCAATGTCTTCATTTAACTGGGGCACTCCATGGTAGACCAATTTCCCGTTCACGCAAGCCAGCGTCTTTACATGAGAAGCAACAGCAAAAAGATCATGGGTGACCATGATAATTGTAATACTTTTATTCAACTCTCTTAGAAGGGAAAAAATTTGATCGCTGGAATTTACATCAACACTTGCCGTAGGCTCATCTAAAAGCAGAAGCTTAGGCTCAGCAGCCAATGCTCTTGCAATGAGCATTCTTTGAAATTCACCGCCGGATAAGTCAGAAATCATTCTATCTCTAAGCTTATATATCCCTACTTGATTTAAATAGGTATCTGCTTTTTCTTTATCTTGTTGCGTATATTTATGAAACAGAGTAAATGAAGGCTTCAACAAACCCGTCAACACAACTTCATGAACCGTTATGGGAAAGCTTTTATCAAGTACTGTTATTTGAGGCACATAGCCAATTAACTTCCCAACTTTACCCGCTTTTTTTCCATAAACAGAAATTTCTCCCGTCCGTGAAGGAATTAACCCCAAAATTGCTTTTAGTAAAGTGGTTTTCCCTCCACCATTTGGTCCAATGATTCCTAAAAAGTCGCCCCTCTTTACATGAAGAGAAACACCTGCAATCGCAGGTGCTTCTCCGTACGTAACGGTCAGGTTTTCAATGGAAATTGCTTCTTCTTGATATTCGTTATCACTCATGTTACTTGTGTTACTCATTGCATAACCTCCGCCATAAGCTTTGCCATTTTTTCTAAATTTTCAGTATAGTTAGGTGCAAGAGGTTCCAATTGAACTGTTTTTCCACCCAACTCTTCTGCAAAGGCCTCAGCCTGCTTGCTAGAAATTTCTGCCTGGTAAAAAATCACCTTGATATTATCTTTTTTCGCTAAGTCAATCATTTTCTGCATCTGCTGAGGCGTTGATTCCTTCCCTTCCTCCTCTAATGCATACATCTCCAGTCCATAATCATCTGCAAGATATCCAAATGCAGGATGGAATACAACGAATTTTTTATTTTCCACAGTTTTTAACACATTTTGAATATCACCATCTAAGGTACTAAGCTCCTTTATATAAGCTTGTGCATTTTCTTCATATGTTTCTTTATTTGCAGGATCCACTTCACCCATTTCCCGGGCAATGCTTTCAACCATTACAATGACTCTTTTGGGAGAAAGCCAAATGTGAGGATCTCTTTCCCCGGGAGCCAGTTCCCGATCTGGATACACCTTTGCTACGTCATCCTGAAGAGATACCGTCTTTAAACTGTCAATTTCATTTGCCTTAGGCAGAATGTATGCTTCTTCCGAAGGTACCCCTATGGTAAAATACAACTCCGCATTGCTAAACTGCTCCATCTCTTTCGGTGTTGGTTCATAACTTTCAGGGCTACTCCCCGGTGGAACCATGGTAACTACCTTTGCCAAATCACCGCAAACTGCTTCCACAAAGGTTTGCTCCGGCACTATAGTTACTGCTACAATAGGTTTTTCCTCCACTTCCGTGCTTATATCCCCATTGGCTTGATTTTTCCCACAACCCGACAGCATAAAAGACACCATTGTCAGTGCCGCAAAAGCAAATAAGCCTGCTTTTTTCATAGTATATATTCCTCCTTAGTTGAATCTATTTAATAAGTTGCAAATAGAAATGATTTGCATTTGCAACATTGATTATAAGCAATCCTATTTTACCTGTCAAGTCTTTTCCAGAAAAGTACAACTATAAAATTTATCAATAACAGTTTATTTTTGATAAATTCTAAATTGCCTTTTGAAAGTTCACTTCCGCCAGGTTCTTTCAATCATTATGTCCAGATCATAGGTAATTCCAAACCTTTCCAACAGTAATTTTCCAAAAAATAAAACCACAATGTAAATGTGGCTTTTCGGTCTATCCAGTTTTCAATGGTAATCTAATCCGGATCATTTAAATTTCCTTCTCGCAATTTTAGGATACCCTCCCTTGTGAACTTGGCGAAAAAACGCGTAATTGCCACAGCAAGACCTAAAAAAACAATATTTAACCAAAAGCTGTAATGGCTCATCAATCCTAAATAAAGAAATAGCCCTATTACGCTAGAAAAAAGCACACAAGCAAAAACAAACAAAATATTCCTTACAGCCTTTGGAATAGCTTTTGATTTTCCTCCTTCTATCACACCTTCGACTATAATCTCCATCAATACTTCTAGGATCATATTTATCAGTCACCTCCTCGACTATATAATCACCTTTATCCTGATTTATTAATGGTTTAAGAAACGGTGAAACGAACCATTTCACCGTTTCTTAAATTCATCTTTCCGCGTAGAGTATTTCATATCTGTGCCTTTATATATCTTTTAAAGCAACCTGACAGCATCCCCCTGATTATCCTACATATTTGTATTAATTAATTCATTCACAGGGGGCATGCAGGAGTGATTGCTGCAAATATAATACGTTGTTTCATCATTTAAAAGCTTATATTCCGCCGTTGAATCTTTTATAACCTTAACCACACTTCCTAGTGAAGCCCGAAATGGCAGATCTCTTAAGTCCTCCTTATTTTTAAGTACAACTGTAATACTCTGTGGAGGCATAAAATAATCTGAAAGACCAATCAGATACATAGCAAAACCAGAGGGATACTCCTTTGCTTGTCCATGCATAAAATTTAAATGACCCTTTATAATTTGGTCAAAGCGATCGTCAGACTCTAATTGATTCAGCCGAATCAAATTATATGCCATCATGGAATTACCACTTGGCATAGCTCCATCATAGCTTTCCTTTGGACGTAAAATCAACGCTTCGCTGTCCTTTCCATAAAGATAAAATCCACCATTTTTTTCATCATAAAATTCATCAACTGCTTTTCGTAATAATTTATCGGCCTTGTTAAGATAATCCTCATCAAAGGTTGCATCATATAAGGATAGCAAAGCAGAAATATAATTTGCATAATCATCCAAAAAACCTTGTTGCCTGTTCCTTCCGTCACGGTAACTCACAAACAAAACATCATCTTGAAAGAGTTTTTCTTCGATAAAATGCTGAGCCTTTTGTGCAGTATCTAAATACTGTTTGTTTCTGCTGATACGGTAAAGCCAGCACATTGCACCAATCATTAACGAATTCCATGAAGTCAAGATTTTATCGTCTAAATGAAGTTGATTTCTTTTCTTGCGATATTCATAGAGCTTGGGTAGCTCCTTCTCAAATTCATCCCCGTTGTCCCGATTCCGCAAGAGATTGGGGATGTTTTTTCTTAAGAAATTTCCTCCCTGAGTAATGTCATAATATCGATTAAATGCTTCGCCTTTCTCTTTCCCTAAAATTTCAATAATTTCAGAGGGCTCAAACACATAATATTTTCCTTCTTCTCCATCACTGTCTGCATCCTGGGCGCTATAAAATCCCCCTTCTGGAGAGGTCATTTCCCTGAGAATATAAGTCGCGGTTTTCTCCGCAACTTTGCGATAAAATGGATTTTTTGTGAGTTCGAAAGTCTTACAATAAGCAAGGATAAGCAGTGCATTATCATACAGCATTTTTTCAAAATGGGGTACTAGAAATTGCCGGTCTGTAGAATATCTGCTGAAGCCATACCCGATATGGTCAAAAATCCCCCCTTTGTATAATTGGCTCAAGGTATTTTCTACCATGTCTAAGTTTTTTTTCAATCCCTTTTTCTCATACTGCTGTAATAAAAACAACAAATTATGAGGCGCAGGAAACTTTGGGGCAACCCCAAACCCACCATAAGACTGGTCATAACTTTTCTGATATTGCTCTATGGCATTGTCAATTAAATTATAGTCCGCTTCCCCTTGGGAAGAACCCTCTCTTTGAAAAACTGTCACAATCTCCTCTGCTGAATGAAGCAATTCTTCCCTGTTTGTTTTCCATTTTTCGTGAATAGCTTTCAATAAACTTTTGAAGCCCATAATTCCATATCCATTTTCCTTTGGGAAATAGGTTCCTGCAAAAAAAGGCTTTTGCTCCCACGTCATAAAAATACTGGTAGGCCAGCCCCCTCTTCCTGTAAAGGCCTGACAAACCGACATATAGATGCTGTCAATATCAGGACGCTCCTCTTTATCAACTTTAATTGCAATAAAAGATTCATTCAGAAGCTCTGCAACTTTCTCATCCTCAAAGCTTTCATGAGCCATTACATGACACCAATGACAGGTACTGTAGCCAATACTCAAAAAAATCGGCTTATCCTCGGATTTTGCTTTCTCAAAGGCCTCTCTTCCCCAAGGATACCACTGCACAGGATTATGGGCATGTTGCAGTAAATAGGGTGAAGTTTCCTCAATCAATTTATTTGTATAAATTTGTTGTGACAAAATAACACTCCTCTCTAAAAGTTCCACTTTTAGTATACCCATAAAAGATATCTTTACTGATTTTGCCTTTGTCTATCAACACTGTGTAAATTGCATTATCCTTTTTTAAGGATAAATAATGGGTTCCTCTTTTTCAATTTCCATAGATATTTTAAAACAATTTTACTTTTAAACTCAGAGCATCTAGTTTGTCATCCTACCATTTTTCAAGTAAAAACCAATGTTTGTTAATATCCGAAAGGTTTCCCTACAATAATCACCTTAATCCGGTCTTGAACCAACTGCCTTGAAATCGTCACAAATACATTGCAAATTCTATTCGGACTTTTGCAATCAACACAATGCCCTATTTTTGTACAAGGTGTATCCTTGTTTAATCTTTTTGCGTCAATTGGAGCTACGTAATTTCTGACTCTTCTCTCCGCATCTTCTTTTGTTTGAACCAACTTATTAATTCCAGCAACAATAATCACTTGTTCCGGACCATAAATCATAGGGGCAACTCGGCTTCCGTTTCCATCAATATTATATAACATTCCATCCTCTGTCAGCGCATTGGTACTACACAGAAAAGTATCTGCCGAAAAATTATGAATGTAAATTTCCCTTTTTTCCTCCCTGGTAATTCCCTCTTTATACTTATCTAAAAAATTGTAATTTCCATTACGCAATAAATCCAACACACCTGTTTCTAAAAGTGTGGCCGAATCACCCACTCCAACAACAGAATTTTCAGCAACAAGCTCTTTAATTACCTCCAGAAGTTCGTTTTCATCTTGAACGAAAATTCCTTTCATATTGTTTTTACTTAATCCATCCAAAGCTTTTTCAACTTGTTTTTCCATGTACCAAGAAATATTTCTGTCCATAAAATCATCTCCTAACACTTTCGAGAGTCTTTTAGCCCCATCTTATCACAGATAAATATCTGAAACAAGCATACGGGTCTTCTTTGTACTACCCTGAAATTAATATATTTTTGAATATACAAGATCAAGTAGATACCAACATTCCTTCTTTCAATTCTTTGATTTATTTCTTTAAAGTTAAGCTGATATCTAATCATTTCGTCGGATTTGTTTTCATTCGGTATAGAAAGAAAAGAACTACACCGCTTTTTAATGTATCCTTGTAATTATTTCTGTAGCTTATATAATACTATTAGTAAGACTCATGCCAATGTAATATTTAAATATACAATAATAATTTATAAGCTACATGAAAGAAGGTTTTTTTATGAAAAACAATGCTTTTGGTAAAAGAATCAATCAATTGCGCAAAAAAAAAGGATATACTTCTGAACAATTGTCTGAATTATGTGGTGTTAATGCTGTTCACATTCGCAAGATTGAAAGTGGTGGTAGCCAGCCAAGCTTTTCACTTTTTCTTAAGATATGTAACATCCTTAATGTATCTTCAGATTTTCTTCTAGGCGACTTACTGAATCATCCAGTTATGCCAGAAAGCGTTGAACGCCTTAGTATTCAGATGAAACATCTTACACCAACCCAAATGGAAATGATTAGCGAAATGATTGATGTCCTAATCCGCCATACTTCAAACGAATAAAAGTCATTCATTCTCAAATAAAATATCCTTTCTCATAACCTCGTTTGTTAAAATCCACCTGAATTAATATTCATTCCCTTATTTAGTCTATTCCGTTGTGTTATTTGCAAACAAAGAGCAGTTGATAAAGCATCTGGTTTATGCTTTATCTCTGCACTTTGTTAGCTTACTATAACAATGTCGTTCGAGCTAAGAAAGCCTTCATAACCATCTCATCCAGCCAAATTTATATCCAAGAAAAAAACATAAATTTAAGAAAAACAGCTATTTAAAGATGAGTTCACATAAAATACAGGTTCTTCATTTTTATGTGAACTTTACTTGATTTTACAAAATTTGTAGCATATAATAATACAAATAAAATGCATAGAATACAAAAATTAATTCCATATAAAAAAAAGCTTATACTAAGCTTTTAAGAATTTTGCGCAATATAAGATAGACAAATACTCCTCTGTCATGCGTAAAACAATACAAGCCCTCAGATTAAAAAGCCGAGGACTTGATTTTTTGACATTTTCTTTCATAAATTTGTAATTCAGATTCATAATGCTGGATCTATTAAATTCCATAAAAATACAAAATAAGTCGCAGTTTACCCGAAACTAAGATGCGTTTTTTCGACGCAATATGACAATTATTATTATATATCTTTCAATCTCACTTGTCAATGCAATGGAAATTGGTGTATCAAGGCCTAGAAATGACAAATTCTTTTTAAAATTTAATGATATTTTGTGTTCATCACAGAAAATGAGCCGTCAATTATCACGTCAATCGAAAGGAGAACAAACAATGGCACGCAAAGGAGAAAATATCTATAAACGAAAGGACGGCCGCTGGGAAGGCAGAGTCCTCATGCAAAATAAAAAATACTATTCATTTTATGCAAAATCCTACAGAGAAGTTCGGGAAAAAATGAAAAATGCAAAGCCACAAGAAAAATCTGTTCCCAAATTACCTACATTTTGTAGTAATAACGCCTTTGGTTTATTTGAATCGTGGCTAAACAGCGAACTAGCAGAGCGTTTGAAACCTTCAACATATGAAAGTTATTATCAGTGTATGCATAAATATGTACTTCCCCATTTTAATCAACCTGAGAATGAACAATTGACTGATATATCTGTTGTACGTTTCGTAAAACAAATTAAAGATAATAATGGTATCTCCAAATCTTACCAAAGAAAAATACTCTCTATTTTCAAAACTGCCTTGCGAGAAATATCAATAGAAAATCCTGAATATGCATCTATGATAACCAATATCTCACTGCCCACTGTAAAAATACAGCAAGAGGTTCCTGTCTTTACCATGAAAGAACAGCGACTTATTGAATACGCCGTACAATGTTCAGCGGACAAAAGATGTCTGGGTGTTATTCTGTGCTTCTATACAGGATTACGTATCGGAGAACTCTGTGCTCTTAAATGGAGTGATTTTGATATGGATGCTGGAACAATGATGGTATCAAGGACGGTTTCTCGCATTCAAAACTTTCATTCTGACGGCGCAAAAACGCGATTAAGTGTGGGAACCCCCAAAAGTAGGACCTCTTTGCGCAGAATTCCTCTTCCAGCTTTTTTGCTGGAATTACTGCAGCAATACAAATTAGATTCCTATGACGAAAATTCCTCCATCCTCTCGGGAAAAAATGAACCATTTGATCCACGGGTATATCAGAGAATTTATAAAAAAATATTAAAAGAAGCCGGTGTAAGAGACAGAAAATTTCATGCCATCCGTCATAGCTTTGCCACCAGAGCGCTGGAATTGGGTGTGGATATTAAAACTTTAAGTGAAATTTTAGGGCATTCTAATGTTAGCATTACATTAAATATTTATGCCCATTCGTTAATGGAGCAAAAGAGAATTGCAATTGATAAGTTTAATGAGATGCATAGACTGCATATGCAAAAACCAGAATTCACCGTCAATTCTGTGGTCATACCTTCCGGAGTTTCCTCTAAATCAGCTGATATTTGAATTTTATCTTAGTTTCGGGTAAACTGCGACTTTTATGTCTAAACACAGCATTGTTATTATGTCCTCAATGGCTAATAATACGCAAAGCTCCCGTAAAATGCAATTATGATTGAATTAAATAATGAAAGAAATTAAAATGATCGACACAGTGGTAATGTACAACAATCTTAGGAGGAACCCTACATATGAAAAATTTTAAAGATTTCAGCATTTCTCGTAAACTCGCTACTGGTTTTTCTGTTTTAGTGCTGGTGATGCTTATTGTAGGCAGCGTAGGCATCTTCGGCATGACAAGAATTAACAACTCTGATACCTATCTGTATGAGCAACAAACAGCTCCAATTGACAATCTAATTCAAGCAATGTCTGCTTTGAGCGAATTGCGTGTTGATGTAAGAAGAGCAATTAACGAGGCAGGAAATTCCACAGAAATAGAAAAAATAAAACAAAGCAATGCATCAAATAAAAATATATTTTTAGAACAAATGCAACTTTATCGCCCAAGTATAACTGACCCAGATGGCATTGTGGCATTTGATAAAGTAATTGAGATATTTACAAATACATATATCCCCATCGTGGAGAAAACAGTTACTTTGGCAGGTCAAAATAAAAGTGATGAAGCAAATGACACTATTAGTGACGCTGTTGCAAAAGCTAATGAAATGCTTACCTGCTTTAATAAACTGATAAATATTCGTATGGAGTCCGCAAAGAAAACAAGCGACACAAATGAAACCACAGCATTTATACTCATTGCTGTGCTAGGAATTGTAATTCTAATAGGAGCTATCTTCTCTTTTTTACTGGGTCGGAAAATTTCCAGCAGTATCACTAACCCCATCGGGCGGGTGGTTGACGCTTCCGAACATTTGGCACTGGGTCGTGTGGATATTGATTTAAGTGATTTAGATTCTAAAGACGAAACCGGAATTTTAGCTACTTCCTTTACTAAAATGCTGGATGGCATCCGTAAACAGGTTATTGTGGCAGAACGAATTAGTAATGGTGACTTTACCCAATCTGTGCCCCTCAGATCAAATGAAGATACACTGGGTCTAGCCCTTGAAAAAATAAAAAACGAACTAAACGAAACCTTACAGCTCATCCGTACCGCAGCAGATCAGGTGAATTCAGGCGCAGGTCAAGTTGCGGCAGCAGCACAGGCATTATCTTCTGGTGCGACGGAGCAGGCAGCAACTGTAGAAGAACTCAATGCTTCCATTGCAAGCGTTTCTCAACAAGCAGAGCTGAATACAACTAGTGTGCATGATGCTGTAGAATATGTAGGACAAGCAGGTGGAGAAATTTCGAGCAGCAATGAATTTATGAAACGTCTAAACGTCTCCATGCGTGAAATTGGGGAGTCCTCACAACAAATTTCAAAAATCACAAAGCTTGTTGAGGATATCGCTTTTCAAACCAATATTTTAGCGCTCAATGCTGCCGTAGAAGCAGCAAGAGCTGGTAATGCAGGAAAAGGCTTTGCTGTGGTTGCCGATGAAGTACGTACACTTGCGGCACGTTCCGCTGAGGCAGCAAAACAAACCTCCGAGCTCATAGAAAAATCGGTAACAATTGTGTCTCAAGGTGAGCAACTGGCAGAGGATACATTAAAGCGACTCATTTCCGCTTCCGAAAAAGCCGAGTTAGCTGTGCAATCCATTCAGGAAATCGAAAATGCAACCACCGAGCAGGCAGCTTCAATAGAACAGATTAATGAAGGGTTAAATCAAGTGTCTGCCGTTGTGCAAACAAATGCAGCTACGGCTGAGGAAAGCTCTGCCTCCAGTGAGGAATTGGCTGCTCAAGCACAAACCCTTCAACAGGAAGTCAGCAGGTTTAAGCTTATGGACACCAATGGTTACTCCCCAAATTCCCCTAGGGAAGAAAAAAACTCTGCACTACATGAAAGCAATGGAACTCCATATGCCAATGTACACGGCATAGGAAAATATTAAGTATTATTACTTTAAATATTTTTGGTGACCATTCCCATTGTATATAATTATTTATATTTTCACCAAAAGTAGCCTTATGGTATTGCCTATCCAAAATGCAAGCCAATAAAAAAAACTCAGCGGAATATTAAGCGGAGTTTTTTTTATTGGCTTTAGAGAAGTAAGTAGTTTGTATTTGGCCTCTTATTCAATTTTTTAAAGGCAAACAAATAAACAATGGAATAACAACTTATATAGAATGCAGCCACATTTCATACTCCTTGTGTGCTTGAACACAAAAATCCATTACTGCTCTTCATCCATAAACAAACTCCTTCAATCAAAAACTTGAAAGAAAGACACTCTGCTTTTATAAAGAAAGACCTTCTATAAAAACCGTTCAGTTCTTATAGAAAGTCTTTTTCTTGTATTTCAATGGCCTTAGCATTTACTTATGTCTTGATTTTACCTTCAAACGATTCACTGCACGGTTAACAGCCGCTACCGTTTGGTAATATTCTTGTTTGCTTAACTGCTGACGCAGTTTTTCCTCGGCTCTCTGTTTTGCCAGTTCAGCACGGTGACGATCGATATCCTCCGGTTTTTCTATGGTATCTGAAAGGATCTCAACGTGATTCGGTATAATTTCCACAATACCATCTGATACAGCGGCATAATGCCATTCTCCGTCAACCTTATATCTTAATTCACCGGCCATTACACAGGTTACCATGGGCTCATGGTCTGCCAATACGCCGATTTCTCCATCTATTCCAGGGAAAATAACCATCTCGCACTCTCCCTGATAGAAGGGATGATCACTTGCCAGAATTTCAATCCTGAACGTCTTAGCCATAGCTCCTCCTATTCCAAGACTGACGCATTACTGCTCCAGTTTTTTCCCTTTAAATTAATTTTCTTCCATCTCTTTTGCCTTCTCCTTCACTTCATCAATGGTGCCTACCATAAGAAATGCAGATTCCGGATATTCATCCATCTCGCCTTGAATAATGGCCTTAAATCCTTTGATTGTTTCGCTAATGGGGACATATTTCCCTTGCATACCTGTGAAATTTTCTGCCACATTAAAGGGCTGAGAGAGAAATTTTTGAATCTTCCTTGCGCGGTATACCGCAAGCTTATCTTGTTCATCCAACTCTTCCATGCCTAATATGGCAATGATATCTTGCAGTTCTTTATACTTTTGCAAAAGCTCCTGAGTTTTTCTAGCCACCTCATAATGTTCTTCACCTACTACCTCAGGTTCAAGAATTCTGGAGGTGGATTCCAAAGGATCTACCGCAGGATATATCCCTTGCTCCACAATCTTACGCGATAATACCGTTGTTGCATCAAGGTGGGCAAAGGTATTTGCAGGAGCAGGATCTGTCAAGTCATCTGCAGGCACATATACTGCCTGTACTGATGTAATAGAACCATTCTTGGTTGATGTAATTCTTTCTTGCAATTCCCCCACTTCATTCGCCAGCGTTGGTTGATACCCCACCGCAGAAGGCATACGACCAAGCAAAGCTGATACTTCAGAACCTGCCTGAACAAAGCGAAAAATATTATCAATAAAAAGCAATACATCTTGATTTTCTTTATCTCTAAAATATTCAGCCATGGTAAGACCTGTTTGAGCAACACGCATACGAGAACCAGGTGGTTCATTCATTTGTCCAAACACCAAAGCCGTTTTGCTAATAACACCAGAATCTTTCATTTCACGCCAAAGATCATTCCCTTCCCGGGAACGTTCTCCAACACCGGTAAAAATAGAATATCCACCATGTTCCGTTGCAATATTACGAATCAGCTCCTGAATGAGAACCGTTTTTCCCACACCGGCGCCGCCAAATAGGCCGATTTTTCCACCCTTTGCATAGGGTGCCAGCAAATCTATCACCTTAATCCCTGTCTCCAATATTTCTACAACCGGACTTTGCTCTGCAAAGCTAGGAGGATCTCTGTGAATTTTCCACTGTTCCTCACCTTCCACAGGCTCGCCATTGTCAATCACCTCGCCCAAAACATTGAACATTCGTCCTAGGGTTTGCTTGCCAACAGGCACCTTGATACAAGCTCCCGTGGGAATAACCTCCATCCCCTTTGTTAAACCCTCACTTGAAGCCAGCATAATGCAACGCACAATACCATTTCCGATATGACTGGCAACTTCCATTACCAGCCGTTTTCCTTCCATGTAAACTTCTAGCGCATCCTTAATATTGGGCAGCTTACCGCTTTCAAATTCGACATCAACAACAGGCCCTAGAACCTGTAAAATTTTTCCACT
>NZ_DALYUL010000029.1:0-514 GCF_031981185.1 Anaerotignum sp.
GCCATTTCTATCCTGTCAAGACTAATTTGTCTTTTTCTGTTGTTTTTTTCAATTTTGTCCTCAGTACTAGAACAGAGAGTTATCTACTATCTAGTATTGCCATATTACTCCTTGTTAATACTTGTCTCACTACAAATATATTCCGTAATGAAATAAATGTATTTTCTTGTTTTCGTTAATCTCACTTTAAAAATTTAAAATAGCAAAAACGGTTTAAAGCGAAGTATTCTACTAGGTCTACCGTATTTGCTCATTAATTTTTCACCAACTACCTGACAGTACCCAGCATCAGCTAATCGTAAAATTATTCTATCCATCGTTCGAATACTGACACGGCAAATATCCGCTAGCTCTTTTGAGGTATATTCTGTTTTTCCTTCCTTCGTAATATTACTGAATATAGTATATACTGTATTGGCGCTTAGCCCTGTCTCCTTTGCAATTTGATAGAAACGCTCATCAAAATTCTTCTCTTTATTTCCTAATGAATTCGGTTCTAATGGTCGAAGGATCT
>NZ_DALYUL010000029.1:524-5246 GCF_031981185.1 Anaerotignum sp.
GCAGCTTGATTCCCATGCCTTTGTGATAGCTTAATGCTTTCATAGGAATTAAACTTAGCTTCGTTTGCCGTTTTTCCATAACCAATTCCAATATAAGTGTTAATGACAGAAACCTCTCTCAGTAAATCTAACAAATAAATATCTCGGTAGTTTTTCGTTTCCAATTCAATTATTTTTTTGGTGGTAAAAATCATAAATTCACTTCTGCCCTGCTCAACTAATACCCCGTCTATTCGACTGCTAAAGTGATATAATTTATCCAACACCTTTATTCTCTGAGAAAGATATGCATACTCATCGTCTTTCATTAATGAATACTCAGATGGAATATTTAATTTAATTGTCACTACCACAATTTGATTTTCACTGTTTTTTTGGGCAATGCAGCGCATCATAATACTTTGGATACCTTGAAGCATCACATCTTCTGAAGGGGTCGCTAAAACTACCGGAAGACCTTCTTTTTTTAAAATATAATACGCTTCTTCAAGCCCAGTAATGCAACAGCAAACCTTATTGTTTTTATAGTTACTTTTATGAAATTCGATTATAAAATCAGTGTAGCTGTCTTCCAGATATTTTTGTTCCGCAAAATACATATGCTCATCTTTAAAATCAACTCCAATTTCTTTATAAAGTCGTTTCGTCATCTTCTTGTCAAAAGTGTCCACACTCAATCGGCTGATATCGTACTTCAGTAAATAAGTGATTTCCAGCAAAACACGATATAAGGTAGTCTCATGACGAGGCAAATAGTCACATAAGACAAAATCGCTTCGTGTTTTCTCATAATATTTAAAAGGTGTTTTACCTGCAAAAAGCACAGCATCTGCCTTTCCTTGATACTCATCCATTAGTTCAGAAACTTCTATATATCTTTTATATTTTATACAACCAGTTTCCAGGTTCGGAAAATTTTTCTTACTAACTAAGAGCAACTTATCGGTTATCATTGATGGTCCCACATATAGTACTTTCATACATAACCCCCCTTATCATTTGAATAGTTACAGTATAAGCGATTCGAGTTAAAATTGTCTTTTAATTTTTAATCTCAATATTTTTTTATAGTATGGTTTTATTGAGAAAGCTTGGCGAAAAGTAAGATTAAAGCTTTTTAAGCATCATCCTAACTATATATATGGACACTCAAGGCTATGTTGCCGTTAGGATGGATGGTGATTATACTGATTAGATAATTACGAGAACATATCTTCAGTACTAGTACGAAGTAAAAGCCAGCGTCATTTAGGCGCTGGCTTTGATTGTTTATTGAAACTAAGGAAAAAAACTATGTAATTATTATGGTTTATTTCCTTAGTCTAATATTGGTTTATATAACCCCACAGCCTTTACCCATTCTTTTTTCCAAATCTACTTGGATTTTTAATCACACGACCCGCACAAATATCTGTTTGCTTTCCATCAGCAAGGGCAATCTTCCCATTTACGATAACATAGTCCACACCAACAGTATATTGCTTTGGATCATCATAAGTAGCCTTATCCGCGATGACCTCAGGATCAAAAATTGTTATATCTGCAAAATAGTTTTCTTTTAGCAAACCTCTCTCATTTACAATCCCCAATCTTTTTGCAGAAAGATAAGTCATCTTCTTCACAGCTTCTTCAAAGGTCAACAAGCCTTTTTCTCTAACATAATGGGCAAATATACGTCCAAATGTACCAAAGGCACGGGGATGGGGCTTTCCAATGGAAAGTAATCCTTCCGTAGAAAGATCCATGCTGTCTGAACCAAAACACGTCTTTGGATGGCAAACAACTTTATCCGTATCTTCTTGTCCCTGGGTAAATACAACCACCTGAATTTTGCTCTTTTCTTCAATGAGAAGACGGAAAAATGTATCAAATGGGTCTTCTTCATTTATTTTTGCCACCTCTGAAAGTTTTTTACCTTCTACGTATTTATTTTTTTCTGTCATAACAGAGGCAAGCACAACACCGTCCCATCCTCCCGCCATGCGGTAAAAACACTGCCAACCAGGAATCCCATCCTTTAGCTCCTTCACGATTCTTTCTCTGTTTTCCTGAACTGATAACCTCTGAATCATGTTTTCTACACCACCCTCAAACGCCCATGGTGGTAAGAGTGCACCTAAAGAAGTCATACCTGCGGCATAGGGATAGCAATCAAAAGTAATCTCTAAACCTTCTGCCTCAGCAGCATCCAACTTTGCAATTACCTCGTCTATTTTTCCGAAATTGCTATGTCCCATTATCTTCAAATGTGAGATATGAAGAGGTACACCTGCTGTTTTTGCAATATAAATTGCTTCATCTAGTGCATCCATCTCCTCATCACCTTCATCACGGATATGAGAAATATAATAGCCATTATAGGGAATCAATTCTTTGCATAATTCTGCAAGTTCTTCTTTTGTTGTGTACGCCCCAGGTAAATATACCAGACCTGAGGATAGAGCAACACATCCCGCCTCCATGGCTTTCCTAACCTCTGCCTTCATATTCTT
This sequence comes from Anaerotignum sp., assembly GCF_031981185.1. Lineage (GTDB taxonomy): Bacteria > Bacillota > Clostridia > Lachnospirales > Anaerotignaceae > Chakrabartyella. Next base: position 3,017 of record NZ_DALYUL010000029.1, read on the forward strand.
CAACTGCTGGGGTGTCGCTTTTTCTTTAGAAAATCCCATTTCGTCAATACGAACAGGTCCGTGTGCCACATACCCAACAACATTTACTGCTGGAGTATTTGCGTCTAAATAATTGAAATATTCCTCCATTGTATTCCATGGTAATTCTAGTTTTGCAGGAATTGTTCCAATAATTCTGGTACCAAGATAATCTATCAATTCCTGTTTTCTTTCTTCCCTAATGGGTGCCACACCAATTCCGCAATTTGCCACAACATCCATGGTTACACCACTATAGATTCTGCTTCTGGTATATCTGTCATAAACCAAAGATAAATCAGAGTGGGTATGAAAATCTATAAATCCTGGAGATACAAATTTCCCTTCTGCATTAATTGTCTGATTTGCCTCTGCATTAGACAAATCACCAATTGCGGTTATTTTATCCCCTGTAATACCTACATCCCCTTTGAAGCGTGCCTCTCCTGTACCATCAACAATTGTGCCGTTTACAATTTTTATATCAAACATTTCTCTAAACTCCTTCCCAAAACTATATGAATAAAACCCCATTTAGAATCTCTTAAAATACATATCTATTTATTCTAAGTTCAGTATATAAATCAGTCCCCTTCGTGAAATAAGCTAAAACTAAATTTTATTATTATTCCGATGCCTTTTTCTTATCAAAAACAAAGAAACCTCTTGTGATTAATACACCGCCTAATACAATAGCCAATGTGAGCACACCGCCGGGAATTCCAATTTTGCCACCAAAAAACATAAGCAAGAGCGCCATAATAATTGTAGATATTCCTGTACGTAAATCCTTTCTCGCAATATCCGTGTAAATTGCACCAAATAATGCCGGAAGAATATATGCAAAGGACTTTGTTACAAATTCCGGTAACAAAGGTATTACCTGTGAACCTATGATAGTGAAAACTGTAATCATTGTCGCAGACACCAATACCGAACAGCAAGTGCCAATGGTGCCAATGACTTCACCGGCGTGGGTACCAGGCTCCACCCCTGCAATTTTTTGTGCCATTGATGCAGCGGGCATTCGGATATCGCCAACGGAACCAGCTAACCAGCCAATATACGAACCGCTGGCTCCGAGCGTTGGATAATATGCTATGGGCTGCACAATCCAACTGATACCGTACGTTGCAGCAACCAATCCCCAGATTTTAAATATAACAGACAGTGCTGGCATTTCGCCAAAGCGAATTCCAATATAAATTGCAGGAATAAAGTTTGCAATAATCGCTAAGCCCATGGAGATTCTACCTATTTTTATCATTTTGCTATCATACATAATTGTCACCTCTAATCCTTTTTAAGAAAATAATAATTGAGCGCCAAACATACCAACTAGCATTGCAATACCCAAAGATAACTCTTGCAAACGTTGATTCTTTTTAAATACCGTCGTTAGTATATACATTACAGCCGCAGAGATAATCGCCGGCGCCAGCTTAGGCATTGCCATATCCTTAATCTGATTTGCCAGCAAATAGGCAAACAAACCAACCGTTGCACCCGCCATTAACTTTTTAACCCACGCCGGATCATATTTTTCATTCATACTACTTACAACTTTCCTCATTCTATGGCCTAATAAGAATACGACTAACAGCCAGCCAAAATTATTTAGGGCCATACCCCAAAGGGCATATGAAAAAGCTTGCGAACCAAAACCAGCACTGCCTACTTCCACCCCCGCTAAAGTAGAGGTCAGTGAAATAACGCCTAATTCTGTTCTGGCAGCACCTACATCACAAAGTCGCATCCAAGTAGTTGGTGCGCCAACTACAACAATAAGTGATAACAGCGTAATTACAGGGGATAGAGATGGTCCCAAAGCAGTAATACTAGCGGAACGGATAGCGGCTTTTCTTCTATCTTTGTCAATTCCTATTGATGATGCTTCCTTTAAAGCAGCCCTCATAAAAACAACAGCCTGAGATACGGATATAATTACTAAGAAGCTTGAAACAATCCATAGCCCTGGACTATTAATCATTTGTTGATATTCCATAATTTTCCCTCCTTTAATATTGAAAAAAATATTTCTTCCTATTAAATTGCAAAAATTTCGTGATTAACTATCCGAATAGAAATTGGGTCAAAAACATACCCACCAACATAGATAATCCCAGTGATACTTCTTGAAGCCGATTGTACTTCTTCAAAGCTGTACCAAGAACAAAGCTGCATATTCCTGCAATTGCCGCAGCAGCATAAT
>NZ_DALYUL010000029.1:5256-7571 GCF_031981185.1 Anaerotignum sp.
GGCTGTCGACTTTCCAACCAGCTGACTGCTAAGCAAATAAGCAAATAAGGCTAGGGTTGCGCCGCCCAAAAGAGCCTTAATCCACCTCTTGTCATATCTGGAATACATGATATCTACCATGCTTTCCATTTTATGATTAAACAAAAAAACAAAAATTAACCATCCGGCACTATTCAGCACACCGGCCCAAATCCCATATGTCCATGCCTTTATACCTATATTGGCATCCATAACCGTTACCCCCGCAACAGAACTTCCCATTGCAGCTACCGCCAATTCCGTACGGGCTGCCCCCACGTTGTTTAATACAAACCATGTATAAGGAGTCCCAAGCATTGCACTCATTGCAATCATTATAATTATAGGAGAGAGTGAAGGACCAATGGCTGTAATGCTAGCAGAACGCATTGCAGCTTTCCTTGCATGCTCAGAAATTCCAATTCTTGCTGCTTCTTTTATAGCTTCTTTCATAAAGAAAACCGATTGTAATATAACAATAGAAATCATAATAATTACACAAAACCAAATGTCATATCCATTTATAATCTTTTGAAACTCTGTCCCTTCCAAGGGAATCCCCCCTTTTTTCTAAATAATTTAATTATACTTCAAGTATATTTTAACGTACAATTTTCATCTATAATAGAGCATTATCTGTCTTAAACTCTTGACTAAAAATAAAGAGTTATCAATATTTGCTTTATCTTTTGAAAAAAAAACAACATAAATAGAATTTTAACAATAAATTTCTTTGTTTTTAATTTAAAAAACACTCTGCATTGAAATTATACCTATTTCTTGCATTAATTACTCATAAGTTTGACTTCATATTAACGAATCTGCATTTTTGTCTTACATTTTTTGGAACTTTACTTATTCAAATATAGTCAAAAAATACTAATGTCTTTATGAAACTTACATTTTTAATATTATTCCAACTTTTTTCTTTTTTAGACTTTTAGACAAATTTCAATTCATTTTCTAAATACCTACTCCCCTTCCTATTTTTCTAAACTAAAAAGATTAAAAAAAATTGTTTACTCGTTAAAGTAAACAACTTTTTACATGTGACTATTAATAAGCTTATTTTTGATCCAATTATTTTCTAAGAAACGTGTTTTCACAACAGGCAATTATCTGTTTTACACCCATTTAGTCTAATAAAATTATTATTATTTATATTGGAATAGCTGAACACTAAATCCACTGGGATCTTTTATAAAGAAAAAAGTTGCATCAGGAGTCTCAAAAGGTCCTCCACATATTTTTATGTTTTTCTCCACCAACGATTTCATCATTTCTTCAACAGATGCAACTGCAAAACCTATAGAAACAGCACCAAAAGTAACATTGTCCTGATTCTCGTCTTCTAAAAGTTCCACCAAAGTTTCGCCATCAATCCCATTTCCCATGAAAGCGATTTTTACTCCATTTCCTGCTTTAAAGCGGTTCACTACCTTAAGCCCTATCACTTGGGAATAGAAAGCAATGGATTCTTCCAAATTATTCACATGCACAGTTGTCCATAAAAACTTCATATTAATTCATCTCTCCTTTATAATGTTTCGCCTCTCAGTAACATCCGAAGTGATTTTGAATTCCTGCCCACCCTATGCCTATTTTCTTTAGCCTCAATTTGGCAGATTAATTATAAAAAAACAGAAGGAGTTACCATTTGCTGTTTGTCCTAACCTAATTTTATAGTGCCATAAAGTGGTCAGATTTGCAATGAAAACCATAAAACAAATATCAGCAAAAATAAATCTAAGCACCAAATTTGGTATATAAAATATTCATTTATAATGCCTTGAATAAACTTTCAATAATTTCTTTCGTCTTACCAGACACTGCATTTCATCCAAATTATGCTGATACCTAAATTACAATAAAAAGCTGTTGTATAATCAATTACTTAATTATTCAACAGCTTTTCTTTGCCAATTATTGTTCTATTTCTACCTATTTAATATAAAGGAAAATTAAATAGTTTTCTTGTCTTTGATTACATCATTCATTATTTTGCCCAAATCGCTTTCAAATCCTCATCGGGAGATGAAATCGGTTTCAATGCAAATTTATCAACCAAAACTTGCATAATATTTGGTGTAATAAATGCCGGTAGGGATGGTCCAAGACGAATATCTTTTATTCCCAAGGAAAGCAATGACAGAAGGATGCCCACCGCCTTTTGTTCATACCAAGAAAGCACTAAGGAAAGAGGCAAATCATTCACTCCACATTCAAATGCTTCGGCCAAAGCCGTTGCCACCTTAACAGCAGAATAGGAATCGCTACATTGTCCGCAATCCAGCACC
>NZ_DALYUL010000029.1:7610-12647 GCF_031981185.1 Anaerotignum sp.
AAAGCCTGCTACTGTTCCCAAATCAAGCTTATTGAAACGGAATTTACCGCAGGCCAATGTTAGTATAATTGTGTCTTTAGGGGTTTTTTCTGCGAACTCTGTATAATAATTTCTACCTGGTCTTGCTCCATCGCAACCGCCGATTAAGAAGAAATGCTTAATTTTACCACTTTTTACTGCATCAACAATTTCGTTGGCGTGACTTAAAATCGCATGATGGGCAAAACCTATTGTAATTCTTTTTTCTGGTTCATCTTCCTGCCAGCCCTTAAGCTCCAATGCCTTCTCGATGATTGGTGTAAAATCTTTTTTACCATTGACCTCATCAATATGGGGACAATCGGGCATCCCCACAATGCTTGTTGTAAACAATCTATCTTTATAACTATCCCTTGGCTTCTGTACACAGTTGGTAGTCATTAAAATACATCCTGGTATTCCGTCAAACTCCTCCTGTTGTTTCTGCCATGCCCCACCATAATTTCCAACTAAATGTTTATATTTCTTTAATTCTGGGTAGGCATTTGCAGGAAGCATTTCACAATGGGTATAAATATGAATGCCCTTTCCTTCTGTTTGTTCTAGTAATTCTTTTAAATCCTTAAAATCATGACCCGAAACAATAATAAATGGGCCTTTTTTCTTTGTAATCAAAACCTGTGTTGGTTCTGGGTTACCATATGCCCCTGTAACAGCTGAATCTAACACTTCCATACATTTTATATTTGTTTTCCCAAGTTCCATATTTAGGTTAAACAAATCTTCAACACTTAGGCCATCATCAATTGTGCCAGATAAACCTTTATAGAAGAAATTATTTACTTCATCATCAAATTTGCCAAGAATATATGCATGATGGGCATAAGCAGCCATACCTTTAAAACCATAAATCAGCAATTCCCTTAATGCACGAATATCCATGTCTAAGGTTTCATCAGCCATAATACCTATTTTTTTTGCATCTTCCAACATCCCCTCCATAGTATCTGGAGCTTTGTATTTTGCAGCTTCTGGCACATTCATGATATCGCCAATAGCCTTCCTCAATTCCTCTTTTATTTCCTCAGCCTTTTTCACATATTCTACAAATCTTGTTGGATCAAAATTTACATTCGTCAGTGTTGAAAACATGCCATCAACAACAAATTTATTGATTTCGCTTCGAATTTTTAAACCTTTTTCTAAATTTTTCTGACCATAAAATCCAATTCCCTTTAATTCATGAATCAATACATCTTGTAAGTTTGCAACCGTAGGATTTTTTCCACACACACCTGATTTCACGCAACCTTTTCCACCTAATGTCTGTTCGCACTGATAACAAAACATTGAATTTTCCATTAGTCAACCTCCTTGTCGTTATTCCGATCTAATTTAGTTTTCCAAAATTAGGTGGGACTATTCCAATAAAGCTTAAAAAATCAATATAACCTCAAAAATCCTTTGAAATATGATGTACACAGAGTTAAATAATAACCCCAAATCTAAAAAAACAAAAAGCTGTCGCCTACAAATTCTGATTGAATTGTAGAACGACAGCTTTTTTTAATGTTTTTTAACTATTGTATTTTGTTACTCAATCTACTTGTTAAACAATACCCAGAGATCCTAATGCAATTATCGCAATTGCAGCAATCGTAGGGATAACTACTGTAACCATACCAAGATGCGCATAACTCTCTTTATGTGTCATACCTGTGATACCAAGAAGTGTTATTACTGCACCATTGTGAGGTAAACTATCCAGACCACCGCAAGCAACAGCAGCAACTCTATGAAGAACCTGAATGTCGATACCTCTTGCCATAGCTTGATCTATAAATGTCTGTCCAAATGCTTCAAGGGCAATACTTACACCACCAGAAGCGGAACCTGTGATACCTGCAAGAACCGAACTAGAAATAGCTGTTGTAACAAGAGGGTTTGAAGATATGCCCATTAATGCACCACCAACAATACCAAAGGCAGCGAGGGTTTTGATAACGTTACCATAACCAACTTCACTGGCAGTGTTCATAATAGCAAGGAAAGATCCCTGAACACCCTCTTTAAGTGTAGACATGATGCCTTTTTCAAATCGCTTTACGTTTAACGAAATTGCAAAAGCGATTGCAACAATTAAAGATAAAATCAAGCTCCAGTTTCCAAGAACTGCAGAAGGAGCAATATTATACTTGTCCTGCAAATAGCCAAAATCCATACCAGGGAAAACAACCTTAGAAAGAACAAAGTTACCAATTAATACAATTAAAATTGGAATAATAGCTGTACCAAAACTAGGTAAATTATTTGAATCTACAGTGTTTAAGTTTTCATTAGGATGATTACCATAACCTTCGCCAACTTTTTTCGCTTTTGTAGCTCTTGAAATAATATAAAGAGTACCCCCAAAGAACATAATCAGTGCTGCTACAATACCTAAAACAGGTGCAGCAAAAAGGTCAGTACCTAAATATTTCATTGGGATTGCATTCTGAATCTGTGGTGAACCAGGCGGAGCTGACATAGAGAAAGTAAGGGGACACATACCAATGGTAGCTGGTAACAATCTCTTTGGAATATCTGCTTCTCTAAATAAAGCAGCACCAATTGGATAAAGGGCGAATGCTGCAACGAACATGGAAACACCACCATAAACGATGATACCACCAGCAATTACGATTGCCCAAATTTCTTTACCTTTACCAACTTTTTTTGCAATGAACATAGCGATGGAGTTCGCTGTTCCCGTATCATCCATTACCTTACCAAACAACGCACCTAATAAGAATACAGGATAGTAGTTCTTAACGTAGTTTGCGGCATTAGTCATAAATGTTTCTGTGTATGTAGCCAAAAGATGAACTTCCCCACCATCAAAAAGGGAAAAAGTTGTTGCAAGCAGAGCCAAAATAGGTGCCAAAAGAATAACTGACCAACCTCTATACGCGAGATAAATCAAAAGGCACAATGATATTAAAATACCTATAAATCCAATCATTTTTAATCCTCCTAAATTATGATAGAAAACCACAAACCCCCAAAATTTTTCTTCTTCCCTAATCCCCCTTTCGAGAATATTTTCTATTCTGTTTAATTTTTTTATTTAAATACGCAAGTCGCAGACTTTGCGCAAAAAATTGAGTATGAATTCATTTTGCTATGTATGTTTTATTATGAAGTTTCTAATGCGCAAGAATCCCGGGTTATCCTGCGCAAAAAGAAGTTAAGCGAATTGATTATTTGCCAATAAATTTAGCAGGTCTTTTTTCAAGGAAAGCCGCAACGCCTTCAACCTTATCAGCTGTTGAAAACAGAAGGCCTGTTACATCTCTTTCAAGCTCAAGGGCATTGTCCAAGTCCATTTCCTTGCCTCTGTTGATTGCAACCTTACACATGGAAATTGCTTTTGGTGCCTTTGTAAGAATAGTAGCCATCATTTCTTTTGCAGAAGAAAGCAATTCTTCAGGGGCAACCACTTTGTTTACAAGTCCGATGGCAAGAGCTTCATCAGCTTTCACCTGTCTAGCTGTATAAATAAGTTCTTTTGCAACACCGTAAGCTACCAGTCTTGTTAAACGCTGTGTTCCGCCAAAACATGGCATAATTCCTAGGTTTACTTCCGGCTGTCCGAAAACTGCTTTTGTGCTGGCAATTCGAATATCACAAGCCATAGCAACTTCGTTTCCGCCACCAAGAGCATAGCCATTTACAGCGGCAATAACTGGTTTTTCAAGTCTTTCTATAGAACTACAGCACATTTGTCCAAGTTCGGAACAATCTCTTCCGCCCAAAGCATCTAGGGGAACAAACTGTGTAATATCCGCACCTGCAATAAAGCCCTTGCCTTCTGCTGTGATGATTACACCATTGATAGATTCATCTGCGCCAATACATTCCATAATTTGAATCATTTCCTGCATGGTTTCAGCATTGAGCGCATTCAGTGCTTTGGGTCTATTCATTGTTAAAATAGCAACCTCGCCCTCGATCTCAATAATAATGTTTTTAATGCTTTCTTTCAGTTCTGCTAATTTCAATTATGACATCTCCTCTGTTTAATTTTAAATTACTTAGATTTAGTAGTTATTTGCCTAGACCCATAGGTTCTTCCTTGAAGATTCTCTCGTCCATAAGCTGAACTTCCTTCTCCATTTTAGGAACAAATCCCATTAGATCGATAATCTGTGTTTGAATATCAATTCCGGGAGCAACTTCAATCAGATGCACGCCATCTTGTCTTAGTTCAAAAACAGCTCTTTCCGTTATGTACATAACAGGCTCATTGGTTTTGTTTGCGAATTTACCGCTAAAAGTGATATGCTCCACGGCATTAACAAACTTTCTTTCGGCCCCTTCTTTTGTAATAAGCATTTTGCCGTTTTCTACTGCTGTTTTTAAGCCGCCTGCCATAAATGTCCCACAGAAAAATACTTTTTTTGCATTCTGTGTAATATTAATAAATCCGCCACAACCTGCAATTCTTGGACCAAACTTGCTTACATTTACATTTCCGTCGCCATCTGTTTGTGCAAGACCAAGGAAAGCAAGATCTACACCACCGCCGTCATAAAAGTCAAATTGGTATGGCTGATCCAAAACACAATCCGCATTAATACTGCCGCCAAAGCGTGTACCACCTTGAGGAATTCCACCCACCGGACCAACTTCAACGGTAAGTGTCATAAAATCGCCGATACCCTCTTCATTGGCCACAGCAGAAACGTATTCAGGAGCACCAATTCCCAAATTAACAACAGTGTCCTTTTTCAACTCCATTGCTGCACGTCTTGCTATTATTTTTTTTGCATCCAATTTCAATGCGCTAATGCTATCTGTTGGAACACGAATCTCGCCGGAAAGGCTAGGGTCATACTTGCCATTGAGACACTGCTGATGTTCTTCTTCTTTGGATAAAACAATGCCATCCACATAAATACCGGGGATTTTTACAAGCTTTGGATCCAATGTGCCCCCACGAACAATAGTTTCCACCTGAACAATGACCTTTCCACCGCTATTCTTTGTAGCTTGTGCCAAAGAAGTAACTTCAAATGG
>NZ_DALYUL010000029.1:12657-34892 GCF_031981185.1 Anaerotignum sp.
TCTAACGAAATGTTTCCATATTCGTCTGCATATGTACCCCGAATGAAGCAAATATTTATGGGAATTGCTTTGTAGAGGAGTTGTTCCTTCCCGTCAATTTCAAGCAATTTCACCATATCCTCGGTAGTGACATCGTTCAGCTTTCCCCCTTGATTTCTAGGATCAACAAAGGTATTTAAGCCTACATGGGTTAAGGTTCCCACCTTATGTGCCGCAATATCACGATATAGCTGACAAAGGGTACCTTGGGGAAAGTTATATGCCTCGATTTTATTTTCAATCGCTAATTGACCAAGTTTGGGGGCTAAATTCCAATGACCGCCGATTACTCTTTTAGTCATGCCCACATGGGCAAAGTGATCTGCTCCGCTGCCATCGCGGTTTCCTAAACCTGCGGCATAAAACAGTGTCAAATTTTTAGGAGAACCCGTCTCAATAAATCTTTTCTCTAAAGCTGAGTTTAATGTTTCTGGCAAGCCGCAAGCCACAAATCCACTTACACTTATGGTATCTTGGTCTTTCACGAGCAGAGCGGCCTCTTCTGCGCTGTAAATCTTAATTTTTTTCATTTTTATACCTCGAATCATTTCATTTTTCAGTGGCTCCACTTATAAGCGTAAGCCAAATAAATAATTATCTAAATTCAGGTGCTTCTTTCATTAAAATGCATGTATTCAAGCAAGATTGTCTTTTGTAGTAGTAGATTAAAGGCCATCTAAGTCTTTCTTTTTCCCTTTCAACCCGTTGGTAAATTATGCAATCTGGTTTTGTAAAAAGCTTTTTGCAAACTAATATAAATTGAACGGAATTTGTATAAGTTGCATAATTTCCAGCTAATTATATTGTATTTTTTTACATACATCTTGAAAAAGAGTGCAAAAATAACACCAAAATTATGGCATGTCAATCTGCATAATTTTAATGTAAATTTTTGTTATTTTGTTAGCCGAGATTACTCTGATGCTTTTCTTGTGAATTGCTTTATTTCATATTTCGTAATCTTTTTGTAAATTGCACTGCGGTGAATACCAAGCTCTTCTGCAGCACTTTGGCAGTTCCATTCATTACTTACTAACGCCTCTGTAATCAAATTCTTTTCATACTCATCCATCATCTGACTTAGCTTTTTGCCATCGCTTTCTTCAAAAGAACCAAAGCGATGTCTTGATACCATTTTACTGGGTAAATCTGAAAGTTGAATGGTGAAATTTTCACATGCAGCGTATGCACTTTTTATCACATTATCCAGTTCTCTAACATTGCCCGGCCATGAGTAATTCTTAAAACACTCCTTCACTTCTTTTGAAATAGAAATTGTAGTCTTATAATCATTATTCAGACGCTTTAGAAAATGATTTGCCAACTCTAGGATATCTTCCCGACGCTCCCTAAGGGGAATCATCTCGATATTAATTACATTTAATCTGTAATATAAATCTTCTCGGAATTCGCCGTTTTGCATCATTTCATAAAGGTTTTTTCTGGTAGCCGCAATAATTCGTACATCAACGGGAACCGGTTTGTAACTTCCTATTTTTTCAACTTCCCGTTCCTGCAAAACTCTTAAGAGCTTTGCTTGCATACCTAATGGCATATCACCAATTTCATCGAGAAACAATGTCCCTTTGTTGGCAAGTTCAAATTTCCCTTTCTTTCCACCCTTCTTGGCTCCAGTAAAGGCACCTTCCTCATATCCAAAGAGCTCACTTTCAAGAAGCTCTGCAGGGATAGCCGCGCAGTTTATGCTAACCATGGGTTTTTCTCTACGGTCACTGCTATAATGAATCGCTGTGGCAAATACCTCCTTACCGGTTCCTGTTTCCCCGGTAAGAAGCACCGAAAATGATGTTCTCGCGGCTTTTATACCACGCTTCTTCAATTCTCTGAACTTTTGGCTTTCTCCCAACACCGTATCAAAAGAGCAATATCCTGCTGTATTTTTTTTACGATATTCTTCTTTGTAAAATTCAAATTCTGCATACTCTTGAATTAACTTCTGGGCAGAATCCAAGGTCTGAAGTCTGAATTTTACTTGGGCAACCCCAGCAATAACTTTTTTGTTATCATCGTAAACACAAGAACGGTTTACCAAAAAAGTTGCATCCTCCACATCATCTCTTTGTTCCTGAAGCCGCAAAATCGCCCCCTCTTCTTTATATGCATTCTTGATAATATCAAGCATTTTCGTGTTTGGTATTATTTCTTTGATGCATCTTCCTACTGCTTCTTCCTTTGTGGTTTTCAGATACTTACAATACTGATCATTAATATCAGTAATCATGCCCTTCGTGTCAACCACAATAAATCCATCATCCGAGAGACTAAGTATTTCGTCAAATATGTACTTATATCTGTTATGATTGGTTTCCATAAAAGTTCTTCCTTTCCATGAAATTGAATCGTGTTTTCATATAAATCTGCAATAAAATAATTGACTACTTTCCATCGATAGTATGCCTTGTTCAAAACGTAATTATGAATCTCAACATGCAAGATTGTTTCCGTTTGGAGATTTAATTCTCCATTTTGCGACAACGTCTCCATTTTTAGACTTTTTTCTCTGTTTTTATACAAATATCTTTTGTGTTTTATCGTAGCACATTCTTTTAAAATATAGAAGAGCAAATGCAACAATTGTTCACACAAAAATAACAGAAAGTGAAAAATCCTCTTGTTTAGCTGTTTTTCTAGGTTTTTTAGGTTTGCTACTCTGGATACTCCTCATAGTCAATTTGCCTCGTCTCTTATTGTTTTTAACAAAACACGTTAGACAAATGATAACGAAAATATGAATACATATTTTCTTTTCTACTTTGCTTATCTCTTCACATAATATTAAAGCAACTATCATGCCAAAAAGCCAATATTTTATCAATATGTCTTATAAATCCTACTTTTTTATTAGTTATATATAGTTTTTGCCTTTAAATAGAGGTGAAAATTTGTGAATAAATGATACAAACTTATGCTGCAAATTGAGACACGCATTTTCAATAACAAAAAAAACTCCAAAAAACTTCAAAATCCGTCTCTGCTTGGAGAATATCCTAATTCAGGCAATTTTATAACCAAGTCGTTATTCCCCTTTTACTATCATCCTCATACAAGTCAAAGCTTCATTTTCCTTGGTATTATGCCTTTTTCTCATATCCAATATTGTACTTGCTCTAAGAATCTATTCCTTTGTTACCCACATAATTTCCCACATATGTTTTTTAAAAATTTGTAACTGATAAGCATTCTTTATCCTTGGGCAACTATTTTTCTGGGATACAATCAAAAAAAGACACCAGAAGCTTATATGCTGATGTCCTTTTTATAAACACTATTATACTCTATCAAAGTTACCGTTCACTTTACAAAACCTTATCAGAATCTCTACGGGCAATACAAAAACAATTTTTTCTAATCAGATGAAACCAACTACTAGATAAAATCACCACAATTTTGAGAAAATTATTTCGGTATCAGTACTGTGAATTTACTTCCTGCCCCCTCATTACTATCCACCGTAATTTTCCCTTTGTGGGCTTCAATAATAGACTTAGCTATTGTCAATCCAATTCCTGCACCCCCAGTTTTCCGATTGCGGGATTGGTCTGTGCGATAAAACCTTTCAAAAATATAGGGTAAGTCTTTTTGAGGAATGCCAATTCCGTTATCTTCTATCATTACTATCCCTCTTGTGACTTCATCCTTTACTTGAACCTTGATTTGTCCCCCTTCCGGTGTATATTTAATCGCATTGGATAACAAATTGGTTATCACCTGAACAATTCTATCTTTATCCAAAAGAATACTTGAAGGAGCCCCTTCTACAAGAATCCTTATCTGTTTATTATCAGCCTCTTTTTCAAAATTCCTACTAACATTTTGTACAATTTCAAGTAAATTTGATTCTGTCTTTTTCAACTGAAAAATATCCTGCTCCAATTTTGCCAGTCCATCCAAATCAACCACCAAACTACTCAGCCGCTTCACCTCCTCCACACAGCCATTCAATCTTTCAGCAGTGGGCTCCCAAAGCCCCTCCGCCATAGCTTCTAGATGAGAACGAAGTGCGGTAAGGGGCGTACGAAGCTCGTGAGCAACATCGGCAGTAAGCTGTTTCCGATGCTGCTCCTGCCTGCTAAGAGAATCTGCCATGTGACTGATAGAGGAAAGTAGCATATTCAATTCCCTTGTATTTGTCTCATTTTCCAGTCTTATATTATAGTCACCATTGGATATCTGTTGGGCAATTTCAGCGGTTTTGGTAATTGGGCGAGCAATTCTATGAGCCAAAATCGTTCCGGTCAAGATGGAGACAACGCAAGAAAGTAGACCAATGACCAGGAAAGCTTCAGATAAGTCATTGACAAATTGGAACTCGTTTTCTTTCAAAAAATAAGGCCCATAAGATTGGATAGAAGCAGTTCCAACCCTCCGGTCACCCTGCATCAAATCATAAGAGTATGTGGTAAATCCATTATTGTTTCTTTGACTCATACGTTCTGTGATGTCACCCATTATCTGCTTGCAAAGAGCCATATCGTGACTTGCTGCATCCCAGATCATCTTTCCATCGGTGTCGTACACTGTCAAAACATAACCATCATATAATGAATACATGCCTATAGCATGTATATAATCTAAATCCCAGCTTCGCGTCATTGCATTATATAGATTTTCTAAATCATTTATTATTTTTTCTCTTCGCCCGCGTTCCTGATTAATCATGTACGCCTCAAACTGCCGATTGACTGCGGCATTTGCAAGAAAACTGACAAGAGCCACCACCACCAAAACGATGGTCATAATATATAAAGAAATCTGAGAACGCAGACTTTTCCCCAAATTATTCCCCTCCAAACTTATATCCCAATCCATGAACAGTTAGTATATATACAGGGTTTTTGGGGTCATCTTCAATCTTCTGGCGTATATTTTTTATATGGCTGTCAATTGCCCGATCGTAGCCATCAAAATCATCTCCTAAAGCAATGATAATTAATTCCTCTCTAGTAAAAACCTTACCAGGATATTTCAACAATGCGGATAAAATTTTCATTTCCGTTGGTGTAAGAACAGTGGCAATATCCTTTTTCAAAAGAATGCCCTTCTCAAAATCCACCACCAAATCTCCATTGTTCCATGAATTGCGTAACGTCAATGGAATCAAATCATCTCTCGATCTACGCAGCAGTGCTTCCACCCTGGCATAGAGCTCCTTTAAGCCAAAGGGCTTCGTAATATAATCATCAGCACCAAACTCCAACCCTTGTACCACATCTTCTTCCTCAACCTTGGCTGTGAGCATAATAATAGGTACACGGGACTTTTTTCGAATTTGCACACATACTTCTTCACCAGTGAGATCTGGCATCATCAAATCTAGGATTACCAATGATATATTTTGACGATTGAATATATCTAGTGCGTCTTCACCATTATCAGCAGGAAAAACGCGGAAGCCTTTGCTAATCATTAATGCAGATACAACCTCCAATATTTTTGGCTCATCATCCACAACCAGTATACTTTTATTTTCGCTGCGCAAAACCCATCACCTCCATCTCAAAACGCAAAGGGGGGACGCTATATCAGCGTATCCCCCCCTTGTAATCAGCCAATCACATCATATCCCTGATCGTCAATTTCTGCTTTGATCGCATCCAGCGTACTTTGGGCTGGATCATATTTCACTGCCACGGTCTTGCTTTTTAAATCTACAGAGACATTCTCTATTCCCGGCAGAGCTCCAACGGCTGTTTGAACAGCTTTCACACAGTGTTCGCAAGACATTCCTTCGACTTTCAATGTTGTTTCTTCCATTTGTAGTTCCTCCCATCAATCATGTAAATATTTTTATAGTTTTATATAACGTCCAATGTAGGGACGATTTTCTGACATTTAAATTTGCCTTCCAATCACTCTAAATCAAAGGGTTTTAGGAATTTATAAACATCTTGGGCTTTTCCGCTCATATCAACATTAACCGTTGTATAAATCCAACCCTCTACTTTTTTCGGATCAACACCGGCGGCAATCAGAGGTTCCGGATTCAGGACAAACACAATATCTTTGTCCTGTCCCGCCTTTGTAACACTGTTTAACTGCATATCCTTAGCCCATTCAAACATATTTCCATTGCCAAGACTCACGTTATAGTGATCCAGTGCCATATGATAACCCAGAGTTTCTCTATATTTATCTACTATTTGCTCATAAGCCATCAGTGGAGTAGGATCACCATCATAGGAAAGATTGTTATTGCCAAGTTTTACCCCCACTGTAAGCATTCCTTCAGATGACTTATAATATTCCGGCAGTTTTGACACATCCAACCCCGCCTGAATAAAAGGCCCTTCATCTACCTCCAACATAATATCGTAAAGAGGACTTTTACTGTAATCACCACTCCAGACAAACCTTGCTGAACCATCTGGCGCTTCCAGAGACCAACCTACATTTTTCACATCAATCCTCACTCTATCGTCGGATGCGGTGAGTAGCTTTTCAAAAGAAGCGGTGGAGCCTGTTCCCACAACATCAATGCTACCGCCCGCAGCTCTAAGAAAAACAAACAAAATTGCGGTAAGGACTACTGCGCCAATTATAATTCCCCAAATAAGCTGAGAATTTTTTTTCATGCTGAACCCCCTCCTTCCTTTCTGACTGTTGCCTTAAATCTCTTAAGTCTTAGTGCATTGGTAAGCACAGAGACAGAGCTTAGACTCATTGCTGCTGCCGCAAAAATTGGGTTCAGCAGTGGTCCGCCAAAAAGATGAAGTACGCCGGCCGCAATGGGTATTCCGATTACGTTATAACCAAATGCCCAAAATAAATTTTGCTTTATATTCCGAATGGTTTTTTTGCTCAGAAGAATAGCAGTAGGAACATCCATTAAATCTGAACGCATAAGGACAATATCTGCAGATTCCATGGCAACGTCAGTACCCGAACCAATAGCAATTCCAATGTCAGCTTGTGCCAACGCCGGAGCGTCATTAATGCCGTCACCAACCATGGCAACTTTGCGCCCTTGAAGCTTCTTCACCTCGTTGGATTTGTCTTGCGGGAGCACTTCAGCCAAAACTTGATCGATGCCAACCTGGCGGGCAATGGCAGATGCAGTTTTCTTGTTATCTCCCGTAATCATGGCAACTTCTATCCCCATGTTATGCAGTTCACGAATAGCATCACGACTGCTTTGCTTCACAACATCGGCAACTGCCACAATACCAGAAAGCTTACCATCTAAAGCCACATACATAGGTGTTTTTCCTTCTTCCGCCAGCTTGTCGCTTGCCTCTTCTAAAGGGCTTAGCGAAATATTTCTTTCTTCCATCAGTTTGCGGTTTCCTGCCAATACAGTTTTCCCTTCCATCTTTGCCTCAATGCCTCTGCCTGTAAGGGACTCAAAGTGTTCCATTGCAAGCATTTGTAATCCCATATCCTCTGCCCCACGAACAATGGCCTGCCCCAGTGGGTGTTCCGAGCCTTTTTCTGCTGAAGCAGTAATTTGTAACAGCTGGTTTTTTTCAACACCTTCTACTGTAAGTACATCTGTTACAGTAGGCTTGCCTTCGGTAATGGTTCCTGTTTTATCAAAAATAATCGTATCTATCTTATGAGCCGTTTCCAGGGCTTCTCCGCCTTTAATTAAAATGCCATTTTCCGCGCCTTTGCCCGTACCAACCATAATCGCCGTTGGCGTTGCCAAGCCTAAAGCACAAGGGCAGGCAATCACCAGAACCGCAGTAAAGATGGTGAGGGCAAGTTCTATATTGCCAGTGCCAATATACCACGCTATTCCCGCCAAAACTGCTATAACACATACCACAGGTACAAAATATCCAGATACGATGTCTGCCATTTGGGCAATAGGTGCCTTGGAGCCTTGTGCATCCTCAACCAACTTAATGATCTGAGCCAAAGCAGTGTCACTGCCGATCTTCTCTGCACGAAAGCGAATGGTACCGGTGGTGTTTAGTGAAGCTGTATAAACAGGGTCACCTGCCTTTTTATTAACAGGCATGCTTTCACCAGTAAGCATAGACTCATCAATGGCAGTATGCCCTTCAATCACCGAACCATCAACGGGAATTTTTCCACCGGGTTTTACAACTATAATATCGCCAATTTCCACCTCATCAATAGAAATTTCTTTTTCTTTCCCATCTTCTATTATCATAGCAGTTTTCGGGGCAAGCCCCATGAGCTTTTTAATCGCCTCACCAGTACGTCCTTTTGAAATCGCCTCAAGGGTCTTTCCCAGGAGAATCAAGGTGATAATTACACCTGCTGATTCATAATAAAGATGTTCCACTGCTCCAAAGTTTCCGTTGGCAATCAACCATGTGTTATAAAGGCTGTATAGCACAGCGGCAGTGGTTCCTATGGCAATCAAAGAATCCATATTTGGACTGCGCTGAAATAAAGATTTGTAGCCTATAGTATAGAACTTATAGCCCACACCAATGACAGGGGCTACCAATAACAGTTCCACCAATGCATAAAGCAAAGGGAATCCCATTGGATCAATGGCCCCAGGAAAGGGTAAATGAACAATGGTAATCATAGGAACCATGGCAATGTATAAAAGCGGAACGGAAAATAAAGCAGATACAATAAGCTTTGTTTGAAGAATTTTTATTTCTTTTTGCTTTCTTTGTCTATCTTCATCTACGGCGTCCTCTTTATTTATTTCTAAGGCTTCGTATCCCGCTTTTTGGATTGCCTGACGAATCGCGGACAATCGAACCGTTTGAGGCTCATAAACCACCGTTGCCTTTTCCGAAGCAAAATTAACGGAAGCACTTGTCACTCCATCCAGCTTCTTCATAGCCTTTTCCACACGCTGAGCGCAAACGGCGCAGGTCATGCCACCAATGGGAATAGTTACACTGCTATTGGCCTTTTCTTCTACCTCATACCCAATTTTTTTCACAGCCTCTTTAATTGTAGTAAGAGAAAGGGCATTTTCATCATATTCCACAAACAGCTTTTCACTGGCAAGGTTTACGGATGCCTCCTCTATTCCCGATAACTTCCGAACTGTTCTTTCAATTCTTTGCGCACAAGCAGCGCAGGTCATCCCTCTTATGTTAAGTACTTGACTATTCATATTTACTCCTTTCCAAAATTGAATCGTTCATGCATGGTCGAACCCTTCAATTTTAAGATAATCTTTTCAAAATATATGCACGCTCTGCGGATTTTTTTGCCCAGAACCTTCACTCGCTCAAAAAATTACCAATCTTTATTATTTTGCCCGTTTGTTATGAAGACCATGCGTAAACCTAATTTTCATATTATGTCATCCTTGACCGAGATGCAATCTGATGATATTATTATGACAGTTATTGCAGATTTATCAAGTACGCACTTAATTGTGACATACTACCCAAAAAGATAGTATTGGAGGGAAACAAAATGAAATGTAATGCTAGCCAAATCAACTGTCCCGTGGGAACAACAATAGACATCATCGGCGGAAAATATAAGTCACTTATTTTGTGGCATCTAATTGACTCCACATTAAGATTCGGAGAACTCAGCAGATTAATTCCCCAAGCAACCCCTAAAATGCTTACCCAACAACTACGAGAATTAGAGGATGCCAAACTCATTGTGCGAAAAGTATATCCCGTGGTACCTCCAAGGGTAGATTATAGTCTGACCGAATTAGGAATCAGCATGCGACCCATTTTGGAGGCTATGTATAGCTGGGGAGAAGATTATTTGAAGAAAAGTGGTCGAGAAATCAATTGCTCTATGAAGATGCATATGTCAGCAAATGATTAATAAGAGCCTTTCCAATTTGCAAAAATCTCTTTGGATTCTTTGAGAAAATCATAGGAGATCGTGATGGAATCTTCTGTCACGGTCTTATTTTCATCGAAAATAGGCCATGGATTACATCCACCTGCTTCAATTTCTACCCGGTCCATGGAGAATTGGTTACCGCAGTTCTGACAGACCAATAAATTCCCCTGCTGTTCATAATATCCTTTCCCTGAATCGTAACAAACCTGACAGGTATTAAAAGCTGTTCGAATGGAACCATCTGATGCTTTTACGGCAACTACTTCCATTCGTGTTCCATCCACATCAACGGGATAGAATTTTGCTGTCTCGGATACTTCACTGATTGGTATTACAATGTCCTGATCGGCTAAAACAGCGGCCGAAGTATTATCCGCTGTGGATTTCGGCACTTCAGCCGTCTCCTTGCTGCCACATGCAGACACAACTGTGGTAACAACCAATAACGTAATAAAAATTGATACTCTCTTAAGAGATATTTTCTTTTTTGTATCTGCTTCGCCTTTTTTAGCATTCATTAAGTTACTGTTTTTTTTCATAATAAATCCTCCTGATTTTATTTATATATTCTTGTTTTCTTTTTCATTTTGGCCTTCACCTTTGTCTTTTAATAACAAAATTCCAATGACAACTCCCATGATGGGAAGAATGCAATGCCAATGGCTTATTAAAAATCCCATATATTATGACTCCCTTCAAAGTGTTTAAATTCACTTATTGACTTAAATAAATGCAGCCTTCGCTAAAGCGTAGTCTGTTGGTTTTATTATACGAAAGGAAAGAATCACTCTTAAAAAAAGCTTTCTCCTACATAAAATGGTGAAAAATCAGATTGTTCATGGCTGACATTAATGACAACTGGGTGCACCTCCCCTTGATGCAAAGGTTTCAGAAGGCCAAATCATGGGCTGAAAATTGCTCACTTCCTTCTTGATGGCATCTATGTTGATGTTTGAACTGTCCTCTACTACCTTTACATATCCAAAAAAGCTGCTGTCACCATTTGAAAAAGAAAAGTCATCCGTAGGATACATGTTAAGAAGGTTCTCGGCAGTATCCAAAGGAATCTGTACTGCAAAATAGGGAATCAACAACTTAGAGCTACTTTCCTTCGAAGATGAATTATGAATGGTCCATTCTGTTTCCATATCCTTTTGTAAAACAATCACCCCTGGCCTGAATCCATCATCAGTCAGTTCAATGGTCACTTTTTGAATGGTATCACCCTTTTCTCCAAGACCCATTTCCTCCGTGGGTATTGTATAATTTGTTGGAACTGGGCCATTAGGAACAACACTCTGTTCCAAAGACTCATCCCCTATTGGAATAGTAGATTTCCCTTCCACAACTCGGATAGAACTTCTTATCATTCCCATCCAACAGCTATAGGGGAATTCCCCTGTTTTACTTGGCATAAATTCAATGATATTTTCACCAGCCTTAAATTGATATTCAACGTTGTACTCAGGGATAAAAATTCGATTGTTACACCCATTGATACTACCCTCAGGCGCATCTATAACCCATTTTACAGGCATTCCCTTCTCTACAGTAATGGAAGGATACCTACCGGATGCTAGGGTACTATTAATAATCTGAACACCATTCTCAACCTTCACGTTACTTTCAGGGGTATCCACTTTAGCAGCTAGATTGCCGGGAAATATTTGAGGAAGTTTCCAACCAGATAAACTCCATCCCTGAGAAAACATAGACATCCCCAAAACAACAACCAGCACTGCCCCTGCTGTCAAAATTTTGTTGGTGAACCTTTTCCCCAAGAATGAGCTTAGTGCCCCTAGCCCAAACATCAATGGCACGGTTCCCAAGCTAAACATAAACATAGAAAATGCACCTGAAAAGGGGCTTCCTGTTGATAAGGCATATATTTGCATCGCCTGAAGAGGACCACAAGGCATAAGTCCATTTAGCAGACCAACAAACAACGGCCCCCTTGCAATTTTTTGATTTTCTACGGAATGGGCAAATAGAAAGGGAAACCTTGGTTGAAAACGACGCAGCCATGGAAAAATCCCCAGCATATTCAATCCCATAATCATCATAAAAATACCCGCAATTAATTTGATTACACCCTGCATGGTATTAGAGAAGGTAATCAGGGAACCCAGTCCACCTACAACAAATCCAACAGTAGTATAGGAAAGCACCCGACCCAAATTATACAAAAGGCTCGGTCTAAGCGTAGAAATAAAACCGCCTTTTCCGTTACTTGTTTGATTGGCTGGAACACATTGAGATAAATTAACTCCACCGCACATGGCCACACAATGCACAGAAGTCATAAGTCCAATCACAAACAACATGCCATGGCCCATGCTGACATCTGCCAATTGACTTGGTGTAAATAAATTTAGAATACCAAATTGCTGCATAAGTAAATATAGCGAAGGGATAATTACCAAAACTCCCACCACTTGTTTCTTATGAAAGCTTTGAACTTCTCTGTTTGGCAACACAGTATAGTCCAGCCCTTGAATCAAAGTGGTGATATACTCAAGGGCAATTGTACTTTCGTCATAACAAATATCTGCAAAACCATTTACATAACTAACCTGGGCAGATTTTATTCCTTCCGTGCTACGAAGTGTTTTTTCCATCTTATTCTGGCAGCTTACACACGTCATCCCTCCGATATGAAGCCGCCTCTCCTTTATAGAGGATTCCATAAAAGACCTCCTATTTCCGCTCATTATTTGTTTTGCCAAACTTATAACCGCCCTTGCTTCCCTTTCTGTCGATTTAGGCTACAGCAATCTGGCTTACTGTTACCAAAAACCTCTTGATTCGATTTTTCCAGTTGGGTAATATATTTTTTCAATACTTGTTTAAGATAGCTCCATATTTTCATTTTGCATTCCTCCTACCAGTTTTTATTTTATTGTAATAAATAAATATGTAAAAGTTATGTATGTGGATCATTTTGTTTCATTTCGTTGTTAAATCATTTATCATTTTAATCTCCTTCAAATTTTTGCTCCTAGGATTTCATAACCATTTACTCTTGGAAATATGAAATTCATTGTCTAACTACTTTATCTAATGCCTCAGACATTGCATAAAAAAACAACCTTTCCATTTGAAAGGTTGTTTTTATCTAGTAATCTGCTTTTTCCCCATTAATCCTAAAATATCAGTCCTTAGAGTCTCCGATTATGGGCTCAATATAGTTCTTGATTAACTCAATCCTATCTTTCGCATTGGGCATAAAAAGGGACGCAATAGAAATTACCAGATTTTTCTTTCTATTGATATAAATTACGTTTCCGCCGTCTCCCAAAGCGGCATAGGAATCTTTATCAAGAATCCACCAAAGATAACCATACCCCAGATTGCCCCACTCAGCACATTGACTTTGCTGTCTTGTGCTCTCAGTAATCCACTCTGAAGATATAATTTGTCTGTCCCTCCATATGCCACCATTTTGATATAAAGTACCTATTTTGGCCATTTCCAACGGTGTCAGAAAAAGACCCCAGCTTGCCATATTTCTGCCTTGTGGGTCAACAACCCATCCCCTTGTATTTTTATCGCTCATAATAGATATATGCTCTTCCTTATTGTGTAAAATCACATTTTGGGTTACATTCAACCCAAGTGGTTCAAATAAATACTTCCGCCCAAATTCAAGAGGAGACTGCCTTGTTGCCTTCGTCAGAATTCCCGATAAAATGTGAGTTCCCCCCACTGCAGAATAATTGAATTCCCCAATGGGGTTACCTCCACCTAAGAAATTTAGTGCATCTTCAAGGGGATTTTGACTTGCAAAAAACATTTCGTATGGTTCTACCTTATATTTATATGGAGCAGTCATAGTGAGCAAATTTTTTATCGTAATCTGTTGTATCGTCTTTTCCCCTGGCTGAATATGGAACTCCGGAAAAAAATCTAACACCTTCTGTTCTATGTTTTCGATATACCCTAGATCTATGGCAATGCCAAGCAGCACAGAAAAGATACTTTTTGTTACCGATGCTACATGAACAGCATCATGGGCTGAGTAACCATTCAAGTAGCTTTCATATAATTTAACTCCGTTTTTCTCTACTACAATTCCTGCAATATTTTGATAATCTCTTTGCATTATCGTTTCCAATTCTTTGGCTTTTTCTTTATTCATATCATCTATTTCCTCCTTTAAGTGTATAAAGGATATCCTTGAAGAAAGCATATAATGATTAAAAATTATTTGCAAGCCCTATTTTAAAATAAATTGTTTAACTATTTTTCTATATTAATATTTCAGCACAATATACTAAGTTTGATTCGATGAATATTCATTTTCTTACTGCAAGACAATAATTCACTTGTTCAAATGCTTTTATAGGATGCGACGGATTTCCTTGATTGTATTTTTTAAAATATTGTTCTGTCATTTCCACAGGGGTTAAATGTTCATAAATTAGAAACCCATGTTTCGAAAGAATCTTTTCCATTTCTTTATACGAATAGCTTGCAAGCATCTTTTCTTTTGCAGACTCTGCCAGCATAATCTGCTTATTCCAAGGTTCGTCATCAATGTCTGAATAGCTTCGTTCAACGGGATAATCAAATACAAGTGAACTTCCATCTGGAATAACCAAGCTGAGAGTCGTGATGAATTTTTCAAATGCTTGTTTCGATAGATAATATACAACGCCAAGCAGACTGCAAAAACTAATTTTGTTTTCTTGGAAGTCAGCACATTTTATCAATTCTTGGTGCCATAGTTCTTTTGCAAAATCTGCATGAATGAAGTGAACGTTTTCTGGCAGGTCAATTTTCCTTTCTTCCAGGCGAATTCTCTTATCCTCTGCTGTGGCAGGGAGGTCTACTTCGAAAATCTGTATATCCCGTGCCCAAATGGGTTGACGGTATGCAAACGTATCATAACCCGCTCCCAAAATGATATATTGAGTTGCACCAATGGATACAGCCGCTTGTAGTGCCTTTTCGGCGAATACTGCTCTAGCAAGGGGAGTTGGAGAAAGTTGGTTATCTACAATCCATCTTAATGCTTCCTCCCCAGAGCCCATAAACTTGGGGTTAAAAAAACCTATCCCCTCAGCCATACTCCTTGATATTTGAAAATATTCTTGGTCACGCAAGAGTAACCTAGCAATGCTGTCATCAAAAATCTTGATTATGTCATTTTCTACGTGGTATGCTCTTGCGAATGCACTTACTAGTGCTGTCATGCTTTTTTCTTCCATTCTAAATCACCTCTTATACTTAATACACCCAAAGCAAAATAAGTACAAGACTTGAATTTTTGCTCTTTTTATGGTATAGTAATTATAGAAAACAAAGACTTTTCCATTATCCGTCATTTATATATGGCGGATTTTTCTTACCAATTATTGTTTTTTGCGACGTCGTTTATGAAATATTTTTTTGAATCAAGAAAACAATTTAGATGGCCTTCTTCAATGATATAGAGTTTTAACTTGGGATTAATGTGAATTATCCCGCCCACCTGTAGGTGTGGAGTTTGGGGATTGGACGATAAGACATCCCTAAACCACTGCACAAGATCTGATTGAAGAAAATTCAGATCTAAAAGAATCTTTGAAAATTGAAAACAAATAAAAACAGCTGATAGACGCTTCTCGACTATCAGCTGTTTTACTACTTTAAAACCATAGAGAGCCGTCTGTCAAAGGGGCAAAGCCTTTGCGTATCAAACTCCTTCTAGTCAGATAACCACTCTAATCTAGGAAAATCATGTTTCTCAATCATTCCTAATTTATATTTTTATCCCAAACTTGCTTTGTTGAACGATTATTTAGTGATACACCACATTGTTTATGAATTAAAAAATCTGTAAAAGTCCTGTAAATCTGTCTTACTCTCTTGAGAGAGCAAACTTTTTTTAACGCCTTGGATTGCACCCTCCAAGGCACATAAGCGGTGCATGCAAGCTGAAGGGTCCTTCGCCCTGATTTTTAACCAGGCTTCTTTGCTACCCAACTCCTTTAACTGATCATACGTTGTTATTCCAACAGAATTCAACTGATCCTCAATCACTGATCCAATATTTACAAGTTTAGCTAATTCACCCATTTTAATGATCCTTTCTTCATTTGTCTTTACTTTCTTAGAAACTATCTCATTGGATTGAAACACCAATATTACTTGTAATAAGTATGCCATAAAGGAGGGGTGAAAAACAAGCGTATTATTTCCTTACCAAAATTCGTCTTTTACTTAACTATGGTTGAAAACCATATCAATCATTATAATAAATTTTATTTGTACCTTTTCATATTCTTTGGACATGAATGTAGCCCCATTGCAATATCAATTCATGGGTAACCAAATTTTAATTAATTTCAGCTCCATATCTACCATCACTAAAAAATTCTCTTGCCGCTTCGTAGCCTTGACGATATAAAAATCGATAAGTAACATCATTTACTTCAATGTCAAAATTTAAGGCCTCAACGTCATTTGTATCAATTGTAATAGATCGTTCTCTGTTTAAAGGATTACTTTCATAAATTTGCTGTTGAATGTATGTTGAGGCTCGAGAAATGTTTTCAATGTATTGGCAAAGATTATCAATATGGGTATGCCCATACTTGAATTTAAATCGCACACCAATTGTAGACATATTTATGCCCTCGTAAAGATTATCACTGAACATTGGATAGTCAAAAATATTTAAAGGGTAATTATGCATTAGCCCTCCGTCACAAAATACATTTGTTATGGAATTACCCAGAGTATTGGTTTTTTCTCGAAAAACAGCTTCAAAAAAAATCGGTACCGACATGGAGATTCGTACTGCTTGGGCAACCTCCACTTTTGGGGTTGTTTCATAGGAAAATACTTGTGTTGTTTTCATCGAGATGTCAGTCCCAATCACATATAAATCCAAAAAAGGCCTACCCTCCTTATGGAGCGTTGGATCTTTAAAATCAGCAAAAGTATAGGGTGGGGATTTTTTTGAACGATCAAACTGCTCCTCAATCACACCCTTCATCCAACCATAAAAATAATCCGTAGAGTACCAACCGAAACGGTTTATTAAGCGATATACGCAACTCATATCCCCCAAAAAACCTTCCAGCCTTTCATTTATTTCTTCCGGCACAAATCCAAAATTCTCCATTTCTCCTTTTGACGGAACCTGCTTGTAATCCAAGGTGTTGGAAATTTTTCGGGTCTCTACAAAAGGAAGATTAAAACTAGTGATACATGCAGTGACTGCACCAGCTGATGTTCCAGCAACCCGAGAAACATCGTCCATTAAACCATTGCGAAATAGATAGTCTAATACCCCAAGATACGATATTCCCAATATACCTCCGCCCTCAAAAACTAGATTTTCAACTTTACTATTCAATTCTATCACCCTAACTATTCTCATAGTAAATTATATTGCATAGGCGATGATTTTATATTGCAAAAAATCCTAATTTTTAGAAATATATCCAGTAAATGTAAATACAGTTTACTTTAACCCAATCTTTAAACTTTTTTCTTGCTACTAAAATAAAGGGGTGTACCTATAGTCGTCTTTTCATTTCATTTTCCAGCTTGATTTTACTCTGCTTGATCTTCAAGTTTATTCCATATAATTGTCGTATAAGTTTTTACGAATACTCTGTTATCATTTAATAAGAAATACCACAGTGAATCATCGCTTTTTGAAAATATTGTACGTTCCACTTTAGTTTCTCCAGATTTCATTGTTTTTGTACTTTCTACAATAATATATTCTGTTGAAGAATCCGCATTGAGCTCTTTTGGTACCTCACCAGGTTTGTATTCCTCTTTTTTAAGCAATTTATTATCTTTGTCTATTTGAATTATTGCAACTTTTGCTGTAGGCTTCATGATAGCTATAGATACTTTTACAGAGGTACTAAATTCTTTACTATTCCCATTATTATTCACTGTAACTTTATCTGCTATTGTTTGGGTATAAAGACTTCCATCTTCCATATCATCCGCTGAATAACAGTAACCATTAACACTACTAACAAGGTAAACTTGACCATCCTTACTTTGATAAACAGGATTAATAAATATTTCATTTTCCAGACCACTTGGTGAAACATAAATGTTGCCCTCAAGTTCCATTCCTTCTGCATAGTCACCATATTTCATATTTATTTTGAAATCAGTAACACCATTGTCGCTATTAGACATAACATATGAATTTTCATCATCGGGAGATTCTGATACAGTAGGAGAAAACATCCTAGTACCCTCTATTCCATCGAATTCATATGTAGTTTTAGTATATTTACCTCCTTCTTCTGTCGTCTCTACCGTGTCTTTCCTTGTTGCATACAATCGACCATTATATTTTTGTTGATTACCTTCAACTAAAATCTCTCCTCCCGAAACTTTCCCATCATCATTGAGAAAGCCTTCCATATCAAACAAATTAATATGCTCAGATGTAACAAAGGCACCTATTAATTTATCTGCACTTTTTTCTGCCCCATCTTCACTTGCAAGTTGGCATCCCGCAAGGAAAATCATAATCAGTAATGCAAAAGTTGTTAAACCAATTCTTTTATTCATCTTCATCCACCCCCAAATTACCATCAAACTTCAGTATATCCCCAACGTCGCAGCCCAGATGCCAACATATTTTATTTATTGTTGAAAAGCGCACGCCTTTCGCCTTACCACTGCGCAAAATAGACAAATTGGCTTCTGTAATGCCTACAAGAGCACACAAATCTTTAGAAGTCATTCCTCGTTCTTTCAAAATATTTTCAAGGTGTACAGTAATTGCCATGCTATCGCCCCTTAAATAATGCTATCGTTGTCATCTTTTAATGTTTTGTTTGAAATAACCATTTTAGAAAAAATAAGTGTGCCTAAAACAAAGATAATAGAAAATAATGGTACTTCTATTGAACTTTTTATATTCCGCAAAAGAGGCATAAAAAAAAGCTGTACTATATTAAAAACGACATTGCTTGACATCGTAAGGGTAAGCCCTATTTTGCATATCTGTGAAAGCTTTTCTGATTCACCAATGGTTTCTACCGAATATTGGTCTGTTGAAAATACCCGAATGAATTTTAGACCTGAAAAAATAACGAGTATGCTCACAAAATTGGGGATACTATCAATCAGAAATCTTAAACCAGTAAAAAAATAGGTAATTCCTAATCCATCCTCGCTTCCTGTATTACTAAGCTTTATGGATTTCATTTCAAGGCAGGCATCATTGAGGCCCACTCCAAATATTGAAATGGTAAGAAGTATCGCTGCAAACCATAATAGAGCCACCATATATCCGTATAACTTTTCTGTTTTACTATTGAAAAAAACATTCACCCACCTCAAAACCAAATATGCCACCAAAACTGAATAAACCGTGCCACATAATAGAATTTGAGCCATTGAATTTTCTATACCCGCTGCAGTGGGCATGGGGATAAGTCCTGGGTTAATCATCATATAAATCACATAAAATAGTAGCAAGGAAAGCACAACTAAAAACTCATCTGCAGCTTCATCTTTCTTTTTCTTTTTTAGCAACCACCTCACGAAAAGTGGAACTACGCATAAAGCAATGTAAAAAATAAATGCAATTACATTCTGCAAGCCACCTTGTAATGACAACCACCTAAGCCCCATACCAATTTGAGCCAGGGGAAAGCATAAAATGCTTCCAAATGCATTGCTAACAGAAAACTTTAAAAAAACCCCAAGTATAGATAGTAAAGCTGATATTAACAACGTAGTATGTAAAGCTTTTTGATTCATAGCAATCATCATTCCCTTCAAAGCAAAATTATTGTTTTTCGATAATTATATGCTGCAAATTATTGTAAGTCAATCTTTTTATTTTAGACATTACTCTAAGAGCTTTTTATACATCCTACAACTATTAAGAACAATATATAATCTAATACAAATATCTAGGTCTATTCCTATGAAAAAATAATAACCCTTTCGTGCAACTCAACAATTCTCGCTTGTTCATCGCTACAAACGGAATATGTTTACAGTCTGCCCGAAAGGGTAAAAAGGAGTTTTCTTATAGGTTTTTGCTTTCTCATGGATTTGGCTATTCCATATTCAATTGAAAATAGCTATTATTATCTTTTTTCCTGCCTTTCTTTCGTTCTTAGTATATACTATGTTTGTCCTGTCCCATATGTTCGTCCCGTTCACAAAAAAGCTATAAATGTTTATAAATCCACCTTGCATACCAATCTTTTCTAGCTCCGGCAAAAAAATATGAGAACTTAATTTTCACTTATAACCCAGTTTCAGCCTTTTAAAATTCATGAATCATTTACTTTCGTTACTTTGCAAAATGTTCAAAAATACCTGCACAATGTTAGGATCGAACTGAGTACCGGAACAACGTATCAGTTCTTGCTCGGCTTCTTCCTTACTCAAAGCCGATCTGTAAACACGCTCAGACGTCATTGCTTCATAAGAACCCGCAACCATAATAATTCTTGAAGCCAACGGTATTTCTTTCCCTTTTAAACCTCTTGGATACCCTTTCCCATCCCAGCGCTCATGGTGTGCTAATATGTAGTCCGATAAATATGCAAATGTGTCCACCGACTTTAGTATGTGATACCCAACTTCAGAATGTCTTTTAATGATTTCATACTCTGACGGCGTTAATCTATCCTGTTTTTCCAAAATTGCCCTGTCAATGGCTATCATGCCAATATCGTGCAAAAAACCTGCCATTTCTATTTCCTGCAAAAGCTCCTGATTCAATTGTAAAGCCTCACCAATTCTTTTACTCATTTCTCCTACATTTTCAGAGTGCCTCTTCTCCTTGGGGTCCTTTTCATGGATTGTTTGTATAATAGTCTGTATGGTAGTTTCTTTCATTTGCTGACTTTCTGCTAGTTTACGTCGATACATATTTTTTTCCGCTTTTAGATAAATTTCCATTATTTTTTGATCTAAAATGGTTTTGGTCGCACAACCAATAGAAACAGAAATTATTGTATTCTTAAGCCTTTGATCTGATATTTTATGATGAATTTTATTTATCACATGCTCCGTTTCGCGAATATCTGTCTTTGGCAGCAATATAACAAATTCATCTCCACCAATACGGCAAATGGTGTCATCCTTTCTGCAAACATCTACCAATGCTTTTGTTACAATCTGTAGCAGCTGATCCCCCATCTGATGACCAAATGCATCATTAATTAGCTTTAACCCATTCACGTCAATGAGTGCCAAAGATAAAGGAATAATTTCTTCTTTTTCTAACCTGTTTATTTCATTTTCAAAAAAGTGCCTGTTATATAGGCCTGTTAATTGGTCATGGGAACTTAAATAAGATATTCTTGCCTGTTTTTCTTTCTTATCCGTATAATCTCTAAACACAACAACAACGCCTTTAATATTTCCCCCATCATCCAAAATTGGAGAGGCGCAATCTTCAATAGCTATCTCTTCACCATTCTTTTTTATCAGTAAAACATTTTCATCTGTTATATTCTGTTGTTTGTTTTCCGTGACATTTTTTATAGGAGTGATACACTTTTCTCGGGTATTTTCATCTATAATACGAAATACCCTTTCAAAGGGCATACCTAGGGCATCTTGCATACTCCAGCCTGTCAATTTTTCTGCCACATCATTCATAATTAGAATATTACCAAATGGATCTGTGGATATGACTCCGTCCCCCAGAGAATGAATTGTTGTTTTGAATAATAATCTTTCTTTATTTATGGTTTCCTTTGCATCAAATAAATCCTGATTTTTTTCTTCCAACTTTAAAATATAATTTGATATTTTATTCAGCATGTATACAATGCCATTTGATAAAACACCGATTTCATCTTTTCTTTCCAAATATTTAGGGGGCAAGACAATAGAGCCGTTTTGTGTAAAGTGATTCATCTCATCACAAATTTTTATGAGCGGTGTTGAAAAATGATTTCTCAACATCAATAAAACCAAAGATAACAACAGAATAATTAAAATTAAAATACATAAGTTCATTAAGACAAATTTATGAATAGGTGCCAGTATCTTGGAACGCAATATATCTGTTACCACAATAATATTGGTATCTTTCACAGGGAAATAAGCTAAATACTTTTCCTGCCCTTCATACGAATATTGTACTACACCGCTTCTACCTGAAAGTATTTCTTCAACTAGTTCTGGAGGGAATATGTCCTGTATGTACTCATTGGTTAGTTGAAAAGATCCCCTTCCTTTTGCATTATATAGTATGAGCCCGGAATCATATATTAAATCCATATCTGCCTCGGTTTCCAAGTTATAATTTTCCATAATCATTTGAATGTTTTCCATCAAAATATCCAAACCAAATGCTCCCACAATTCCATTGTTATCCTTCAACGGGGCGGCAATAGTAATTGCAGTTTTTTTCGAAATCATATCTACATAAGGGGCTGTAATTGTGGTTTTATCTTGTTCAATTGTATTAAGATACCAGT
>NZ_DALYUL010000030.1:0-18772 GCF_031981185.1 Anaerotignum sp.
ATTCATGTGGGGAAACAAGGCGTACTTCTGGAATACGGTATTGATTTCCCTTTTATATGGAGGAACCTTTGTGATTTCCTCTCCATCAAAAAGCACTTCTCCCTCATTTTGCGTTAAAAAACCCCCTAAAATACGCAGAAGGGTTGTTTTGCCACAACCGCTGGGGCCAAGAAGTGTAACAAATTCGTTCTCATAGATATCCAGATTAATACCCTTTAAAACCAATTTTCCGTCACAATCCTTGACAATATTTTTGAACTGAATAAGTTTTTTCATGTCTGCCTCCTAACATATCAGAATAAAGGTGGTGTTGAAATCCACAGGATTTTCGCCTTCATTTTTTTATCATTTCTTAAAAAATGGCTTGTTTTGCCGGAAAGGTAGAAGGTTTCTCCTTTGTGTACAATAAAGCTTTCTTCTCCACACTCAAGGGTAATGCTGCCCTCAAGAACATAACCAAATTCTTCACCACTGTGGGGATCCATTTGAAAGGATTCTCCCCCTTGGGGTAATTCCAAGAGAATGGGTTCCATTTCGTTTTTTTGTGTATTGGGTACAATCCAGTGGATGGTATAATGCCCTCTTTCATCTACAAAAAAATCTTTTTTATGAAAAACCAATTTTTCCTTTTTTTCCTCTTTAAAAAATTCCGCCAAAGTGGTGCCTAAGGCTTCTACAATATCGTTTAAAGTTGCAATGGAAGGAGACGTCAAATTTCTTTCCATCTGGGACAGGAAACCCTTTGTCAACTCGCTGCGGCTTGCCAACTCTTCTAAAGTCAGGCCTTTTTGCACACGAAGCTGCTTGATTTTATGTCCGATATCCATGCTGAACAACTCCTATCAAATTTAGCACTACTAAACTTTTCTATTATTTTTACTAAACCTCAATAATTATACAGCATATTGTGGGGAATGCAATACAAATAAAACAAAAAATTCGATATATAAAACTTTTTGACAAAATGTATTAAAATAAGCTTTTTTTTATGAGTTTTTTTAGTTTCTTCGCTGATAGCATAGCGAAAATCGGTTTTTGCAATTTGACTATAACTTCAATTGTTTACTATTACAAAACATGAAGGTTCACTACTATAAACAACACAGGAGAAATACGGAAAAAAGTAGCGTGGGGGACAGAAGTCTAGATGGAATTAGAAAAAAATGATGAAAATTTACTTATCATATGGACCTGCCATTGATGTTTTGCCCAAGAAGGAGAAAGCCTATAATCTGTAGGGTTTATTTTGTTATAAAATCCTATGATTTTTGACCAGAAAGTGCAGGAATATCACTAGTATTACTGTATTTAATGATGTACAATTTTTTTTGAATTACATTGACACCAAGGCGTTTTTATGGCTTAATAGTTACATGTCTTTATTTCAGTACATAGGATGTTCTATTAAAAAAACAAATGAAAGGGGAATGAAGTTTATGGTACGTTTTGCAAAAAGATTAGACCTTTTGGATAGTTCGGATATTGGAGATCTTTTAAGACTCATTGCCAGACCCGATATTATTTCTTTTGCAGGCGGGTTGCCCGCACCGGAGTTGTTTCCAGTTGAAGCGTTGAAGCAGGCCGGTATTGCGGTCATGGAAGAAATGGGCACAATTGCTTGTCAATATTCCTCTACCGAAGGCTTGCCCCAGCTAAGAGAAAAAATTGCAGCAAGGATGGCTGAGAAAAACAATATTCAGGCCACGCCGGATCAGGTTTTAATTACCAGCGGTTCTCAGCAAGGACTTGATTTTGCCGCAAGAGTTTTTATTGATAAGGGCGATGTGATTTTGGTGGAAAGCCCTTCTTACTTAGGTGCAATCAATGCATTTAAAGCTTGTGAACCAACGTTTATTGAAGTGTCCACGGATGATGGCGGTATGGTGATGGAGAACTTGGAAGAGATTCTTGCTTCCACAGAAAATGTAAAGATGATTTATGTAATTCCTGATTTCCAGAATCCCACCGGTCGCACTTGGTCCTTGGAGAGAAGAACGAAATTCATGGAGATTGTAAATAAATATGAAGTTCCTGTCATTGAGGACAATCCATATGGCGAGCTGCGTTTTGAAAATGATACAATGCCTGCGTTAAAGTCTTTGGATACAAAGGGGCTTGTGGTTTATTTGGGTACATTATCTAAAATTATGGTGCCTGGGTTCCGTTTGGGCTGGGTTTGCGCAGAGGACGAAATCCTTTCCAAATTTAATACGATGAAACAGGGCGCCGACTTGCAGACTTCCACTTTGACACAGCTTCAGGCCAATAAATATATGGACATGAACAATCTGGATGAGCATGTGAATAAGATTCGTGAAGTATACAAGCACAGACGCGACGTTATGATGAAGGCCATGAAGGAATACTTCCCCAAAGAGGCCAAGTTTACATATCCCGACGGTGGTTTGTTTACATGGGTTGAGCTTCCTGATTATATTGATACAAAGGAAATGGCTTTGCAGTGTTTAGAAAAGAAAGTTGCTTATGTGCCCGGGGGAAGCTTTTTCCCCAATGGCGGTAAGAATAATTGCTTCCGCATGAACTACTCCTGTATGGCAGATGAGAAGATTATAGAAGGTGTTAAGGCGTTGGCCGAAGTTATTCAAGCAAACCTGAAATAAGGTTTTCTCTATACATTTTAAGATTTAAAAATAACCCCCGCATAGGCATCCAAAGGTGGATGTGCTACGGGGGTTTTTATGAATTTTTGTGGAGAATGGTTGAAAAGTTTCCTGGTGGGGTAATAATTATTATGTATAGAGCAGACCAAACAGGAACATGGAATATCGTTGGAATGAAATAGATTTAATTGGAGAAAAAGTGCAAGAAAAGAATGTACAAAAATACGTACAAAAAGGAACTTTCTGAACCCTATGTTTTTTGGTTGTTATGTTTTTGAATAGAAACAATAAAGGTTTCGAATGGATTGTATTGTATTAAATTGTTTTATTTTTTATACAAAAATAATTGAGTGCAATAAAATGTTTTAAGTCATTTTTAAGGAAGCTAATTCGTGAAATTGCATTGACTTTGTTAATTATTTGTGTTTTAATTAGTTTGAAAAGCATATTTTTAATTAAATTGTCTATGTACAAGAAAAAATACTTAACTTGTAGGACATCAAAATTATTTTCAGATCTTAAGGAGGAAAAGACCAATGGTACGTTTTGCAGACAGAATGAATCTTTTAACAGGCTCCGAAATTAGAGAGTTGCTTAAGCTCACTGCGCAGCCTGATATTATTTCTTTTGCAGGTGGTTTGCCTGCACCCGAATTATTTCCTGTTGAGGGAATGAAGGAAGCATCCATGAAGACTTTAGATGAAATGGGACGGGCTGCTTTGCAGTATTCTACCACAGAGGGTTTTGTACCTTTGAGAGAAAAAATTGTAGCTAGAATGAAAGCAAAAAACAATATTGATACTGATGTTGATCATGTTTTAGTTACCAGTGGTTCTCAGCAGGGCTTAGATTTTTCCGCTCGCGTTTTCTTAAATAAAGATGACGTTGTATTATTGGAGAGCCCATCTTACTTAGGTGCAGTAAATGCGTTTAAGGCTTGCGAGCCTAAATTTATTGAAGTTCCTACCGACAACAACGGTATGATTATGGAAGAATTGGAAAAAATTCTTGCAAAAACAGAAAATGTTAAGATGATTTATGTAATTCCTGATTTCCAGAATCCATCCGGCAGAACATGGACACTGGAAAGACGCCATAAATTTATGGAAATCATCACAAAATATGAAATTCCTGTTATTGAGGATAACCCTTATGGCGAATTGCGTTTTGAAAACGAAAACATGCCTTCTTTGAAATCTTTGGATACAAAGGGTCTTGTTATCTTCTTGGGAACATTCTCTAAGATTTTGGCTCCCGGTTACAGATTGGGCTGGGTTTGCGCAGAGGAAAAAATCTTAGCAAAATATAACTTTATGAAGCAGGCTTCTGACCTTCAGGCATCCACTGTTGCCCAAATGGAAACAAATACATTCTTGGAAATGTATGATTTGGACGAACACGTGAATAAGATCAAAGAAGTATATGGCAAAAGACGTGATTGCATGTTAAAGGCCATGGATGCCCACTTCCCTAAGGAATGCACATGGACACATCCCGATGGTGGTTTATTTACATGGGTTGTATTGCCTGAATACATCAACGCAAAAGAAATGGCACCACAGTGCTTGGAAAAGAAGGTTGCATATGTTCCCGGCGGTAGCTTTTTCCCCAATGGCGGACACGAAAACACATTCCGTATGAATTACTCTTGTATGCCTGAAGAAAAAATTGAAGAAGGTATCAAGCGTATTGGAGAAGTTATCAAAGCGAACTTGAGATAATCTTGTTCCTTTGACCATACAAACCATAACTCCATATGCGTAAAGCCCTCGTAGCTAACACTGCGGGGGTTTTATGTTTTAGGAGATTTTGAAAAAGGCTTTTGTTAATAACAAAGGCTTTTTTTGATGGATTTATGGGAAGTAGGGAGCTGATTTTTGTTTGCTTTAGGAAAAAGTTAGGCTTCTAGGATGTGTAATCAACCAATAGAACGGAAGTTGGTAGATACAGTTTTCTTACAAAGGGAATAATTAAGAAATGGTTACCCCTGCTAATCAGTTTTGGTGACTTACAGGAATCATATTTCTGAACATAAGGAATAGGGTTATAAAGAGAATTTATTGAGCAAATGATGAATTAAATCTTAGGTTTCCCCCAAGCATGTGCTCCAGTAAAAAGAGAAGTGCTCCGCTGCATATTATAGTTCTATGCCCCTTTTTGTGGGCATAAACTTTGTATGAAGGGAGGCGGTGCCGGTGGAACAAAAAGGTGCCGGAAGGCAAGTGGGTCTAAGCCTTTTTGGACTTTTCGTCTTTCTGCTATTTATGCCGTTTTTTTTACAGATGGGCGGCGGACGATGGCTTTTGGCGGAAGTACTACCGGGACAAGTATCCCATGGGGAACTGTCTACGCAAGGTCTTACGACTGGGCAGAAAGCCGCTGAGGATGGTCATGATGATGTTGCCGTCTGGGGTGTGAAGGATGTGGAGTTTCAGCAGAAAGACGAAATTTCCAGTAATCAGAAGAGCTTACATATAACGACAGATGTCCTGAATAAAATGAAGGACTTTTCTTATTTAAAAAGCACTTTTTATACTGTGGATAGTAGAACAGCGCTGTTGGAGGGAGATATTAATGTAGACCAAGCCCTTTCTATGGATTTTTCTATAAAACCTACAATGAAAGAACCTAAAATATTGATATTTCATACCCATACCCATGAGGATTTTGCAGACAGCGATATGTCTAAGGGGCTTCAAGAGGGGATATGTGGTGTTGGGGAAGAGTTAAAGCGCATTTTAGAAGAGCAATACGGAATCAGCGTACTTCATGATATGAGTGTGTATGATTCGGTAAATGGTTCTCTAAAAAGAGAAGGCGCATATGAACGCAGTGGCCCGGCGGTGGAGGAGATATTAAAAAAATATCCTTCTATTGAGGTTTGTATTGATTTGCACAGAGATGGTATTGATGAGAGCTTAAGGCTGGTTACTAACATAAATGGTAAATCAACAGCACAAGTTATGTTTGTAAATGGCATTTGTCGATTAAATAAGGATGGGCATGCGGAACCTGTTTCGTGGCTAGAGAATAAGTATATCAAGCAAAATTTAGCTTTTAGCTTGCAGATGAAAACCTTAGCAGGACAGGAATATCCTGGGTTTATCCGAAGGATTTATTTGAATCCCTATCGTTTTATTTTACACTATATGCCTCGATCCGCGCTGATTGAAGTTGGGGCACAGACCAATACCAAGCAAGAGGCAATGAATGCCATGAAACCGTTGGCAAAAATTTTAGCAGAAGTGCTATTAACGGATACTCCCTAAAGAGAAACTTTAGGGGGTTTTTTATTTGCAGTTAATAGGTATTTGAGGTAAAATATACAAAACTTTAAGGATAAGAAAGTGATATGAAGTAGCGCAAATCTATTGACTACGAAGTAAAGGAGAAGAAGAATGGAAAAATTACAGCAAAGCATCATCATATTTGACTTGGATGGTACATTAACGGATTCTGCCGAAGGGGTTATCCGTTCTGCACAGCATATGCAGGAGAAAATGGGCCTTTCCAAATGGGCGGATGAGGATTTAAAGTTTATTGTCGGGCCTCCATTAATCAAAACCTTTACCGAAGATTTTCAAATGAATCAAGAAGATGCCCAAAGAGCATTGGGATTTTTTAGAGAACGATATGCCACGGTGGGTTTATTTGAAAATAAGGTTTATGAGGGAATTCCTGAAATGCTGGAAGAATTAAAGAAAAAGGGCAAGTGTTTGGCCGTTGCCACATCCAAAAAAGAGGAAACTGCGGTGCGGATTTTGAAACATTTTGAAATAGATGGGTATTTTGATATTAAGGCTAAAGTAATTGAATATGTTCTGGAAACTTTGGGTGCAAAAAAAGAGGATGCAATTATGGTAGGAGATCGGAAGTTTGACGTGGAAGGCGCCCATTTGGTGGGCATTCCTTGCATAGCGGTGGAGTTTGGCTATGGAGATAGGGCTGAATTTGAAGCCTTCGGGGCGGATTATATTGCAGAGACTCCAAAGGCAGTGGAAGAGTTGTTTTAGAATCATAGTTTTTAGAACAGTCGTAGATTTCTCAAGTCTACGACTGTTTTTAATAGATAGATTGATATCTGTGATTATTTTAAGGAACAGTTGGTAACAAAGCTACAGACAGTCATTCTGCAATGTTTACAATCCTTAATCCCCTCTCTTTTACAAATTGCATAATTTGAATTGTTTCGCTGTTTTCAGATTGTAATGCGCAAATGCAATAAGAAGATTGTTCAATTATGTAGCGATTCTGCTCACTTATGAATGGATGGCTAGTATTCTCAGCAATATAGACGACATTGTCTGCCTCATTTAACAAGTCTTTAAAAAATTCCCTTTTCTCCATATTCCATAATCTGTCCTGATTTTTACATGGAAGTACAAAGATTAGTCGGATTTTCTTACCTAGTCCCTTTTTTGCAATAATAAAAGAAGCAGCTATTTGGTCAAAACCTAAAGCGCCTCCGCAAATGAAGGTACTGACTCCGTTAGAAATACAATGATCAATCTCTCGGTCAAGGTTTAACAAAATTCTTTGAATGCCTTTTACTGGTAAATGTCTATTGCCAATAAAACAGCAAGTTTGTTTAGGCACGATTTATCACCTCCTATATAAAAATACTTTATACTACTTTATATTATAAGCCAATAAAAAAGGGGATATAATGCTATTATTCAAATAGAGGTGATTTAGATGAAGCCACTGAAAGAGAAGGTTAGCATGACTTTAGATAGTGACATTATTGATAGGATAAAGGAACTGGCTGAAAAAGACGACCGTTCTTTCTCTCAATATGTTAATCTTGTGCTTAGAAGGCATTTGGAAAAAAATGAAGAGACATCGAAATCTTAATAATTGTTTCTTAGTATATAATTGAAATTTTTTACTTGAAATGGTTTCCTATGTATCAAAAAACGCCCGACCCTTATGGTCGAGCGTTTTTTGATGTTAAAAACAGTATATTTTATTTTTAGGCCAAAGAGTTGAGGTAACCCTTATTGGCTTCAATTGCCTTTGTTGTGACTGCCTTAGCTGGACCTCCAACTACATTTCTTGCCTCCACGCATTGCTTTACGGAAATTGCGGCATATACGCTTTCATCAAATACTGGAGAAATTGCCTGATATTCTTTTAAGCTCAAATCGTCCAAATTGGTATTATTCTGGATGCAATATAAAACCAACTTTCCAATAATTTCGTGGGCATCACGGAAGGGAACACCCTTCTTCACGAGCCAATCCGCAGCATCGGTAGCATTGGTAAATCCGCCTTTTGCCGCTTCCAGCATATTTTGTTCTCGAACGGTAACGGTAGCAAGCATATTTGTAAATACGGGGACACACATTTTTATGGTATCAATGGCACCAAATAACGCTTCTTTATCCTCCTGCATATCTTTGTTATATGCCAAGGGCAAGCCTTTCATGGTAGTCAAAAGACCTATCAAATGTCCATAAACTCTTCCGGTTTTTCCACGAATTAATTCTGCCATATCTGGATTTTTTTTCTGAGGCATGATGCTTGAACCTGTAGAATAAGCATCATCCAGTTCAATAAAGCGGAATTCGTGACTGCTCCAAAGAATAATCTCCTCGCAGAAACGGCTTAAATGCATCATCAAAATGGACAAATCCGATACCAGTTCAATACAAAAATCACGGTCGGAAACACCATCCATACTATTTTGGGTGATTGCGCGAAAACCCAGCTGATTGGCTACAAACTCCCGATCCAAGGGGTAGGTGGTGGTTGCCAAAGCGCCACTGCCCAAAGGCAATACATCGGTACGCTTGAAGCAATCTGTCAAGCGGTCATAATCACGTTTGAACATTTCGATATATGCCAAAAGATGATGCGCCAAGGTAACAGGCTGCGCTCTTTGTAAGTGGGTATAGCCGGGCATAATGGTTTCTGTATGCTTTTCAGCTAAGGTATTTAAAACCTTCATGAGCTCTTTCACCAAGTTCTGGATTGTTACTATTTCTTTCTTTGTATACATGCGGGTATCTAAAGCCACCTGATCGTTACGGCTTCTTCCTGTATGCAGGCGTTTTCCTACGTCTCCGATGCGGCTGATGAGAATGGATTCTACATTCATGTGGATATCCTCTGCTTTCTCATCAAAGTTGATTTCGCCTTTTTCGATATCTGATAGGATTTCGCCTAAAGTCTTGATAATCAAATCCGCATCACCTTGAGGAATAATACCCTGCTTGCCCAACATTGCCGCATGAGCCATACTGCCTGTAATATCTTCTTGATACATACGGCTGTCAAAGGAAATGGAGGAATGGAAATGGTCGGTGAAGCTATCAGTGGATTTAGTGAAGCGGCCGCCCCAAAGTTTCATAAATACGCATCCTTTCTTATTCATCCATAAAACCAAAGGGCCTTGTCCCAAACCCAGTTAGCTTTTTTTTAGCATTAGGGTATGGGGCAAAGCCCCAAAAAAGGTTTTTGATTTTTATTTATTCTGGTTGTTTTGCAGCATCATAGCTCGAACCTTCATGGACAAACCAAACAGGTTGATAAAGCCATCTGCATCTTTATGATTATACAGCTCACCGGTTGTAAAGCTTGCAATGGACTCATTATACAGGCTGTAAGGGGATGTTGTTCCGGCGGAGATGATATTGCCTTTATACAGCTTCATTTTAACAGAACCTGTTACGGTTTCGTTCGTATGGTCAAAATAAGCGCAAAGAGCTTCTCTCAAAGGTGTGAACCATTCACCGCTGTAGACCAATTCAGTCAGCTTATTGCTTGCAACTTCGTTGAAAGCCAATGTTTTTTTATCCAAGCAAAGGTATTCCAATTCACGATGTGCATAATAGAGGATTGAACCGCCTGGTGTTTCATATACACCGCGAGATTTCATGCCAACTACACGGTTTTCGCAAATATCAATGATACCGATACCATTTTTTCCACCAATTTCGTTGAGCTTTGTCAATAAAGCAATGGGGGATAATTTTTCACCATCTACAGCAACAGGAATACCTGCTTCAAAATCAACAGTTACATATTCAGGTACATCAGGTGCATTTTCGGGAGAAACGCCCATCTGGAGCAGGTGCTCATAATTAGGCTCGTTTGCAGGATCTTCCAGTTCCAAACCTTCGTGGCTTAAGTGCCAGATATTACGGTCACGGCTATAGGAATCATCCTTTTTCACTGGGAAAGGAATGCCTCTTGCTTCTAAGTAAGCCATTTCGTCCTCACGGCTTTCCATACCCCAAGTATCCAAACGCCAAGGCGCAATAATTTTCAATTCTGGTGCCAAAGCTTTGATGGTTAATTCAAAACGAACCTGATCGTTTCCTTTGCCTGTTGCACCGTGGCAGATTGCTGTTGCACCTTCTTTTTTTGCGATTTCAACCAATTTTTTTGCAATAATGGGTCTAGCCATGGAAGTACCCAACAGGTATTTACCTTCATAAACCGCATTTGCTTTAATGCAAGGGTAAATGGCATCTGTAATGAATTCTTCTGTCAAATCTTCTATATAAAGCTTGCTTGCACCGGTGCGCAGAGCTTTTTCTTCTAAGCCATCTGTTTCCTTACCCTGACCCACGTCACCGCAAACAGCAATAACCTCTGCATCATAGTTTTCTTTTAACCAAGGGATGATAACGGAAGTATCAAGACCACCGGAATACGCTAATACAATTTTTTCTTTCATGATATTTTTATCCTCCTTATATGAAAAACTGAATTCGATATGAATAATATAAATGAATTATACATAATAAGAGGGTGAAATGCAATAGAAATCAACAAAAATAAAAAGAAATGAATATTTTTGTATATTAATATTAAAATACGTATTGACCAAAGGGAACTTTTGTCCACTTTTAACGGAGATTCTAAATGGTCATTATCATTTCGGGGTTAAAAACAAAAGATTAACTTGCTATTTTTTATTTTTTTGAAAGAGAAAAGAAGAGAAGTCCATAAATTTTTTCGTATAATACTGAAAAAAATATTAAGGAATAAAACATTTTTTGATAAATAAAATCAGTATAATTATGCAAAAATTTGATACGAAAAATGGCGAAAAAGGGTGTATACATGATGAAATCTCAGGATTGCTCTTTGCTTCGTACATTTTTTATGATATGATATATTCAGAAAAATATTGATTACAAAAGAAGACCGAATAAAGGAGGGTGTTGGAAATGAAAGTTTTAACATTTAAACGTGGCGGCAGAGTTGAGGTCGGTGTTCTGAAAAATGACGGTTTGGAAGTTGTGCCTGTGAATTACTTGGGCTGTACTGCACATAATATGAATGAATTTTTAGATTTGATGACACCGGAAAAGGAAAAAAAACTAGATAAAAACAAGGAACTGATGCGCGGTATCCCCATGCGGGAGGTAAAGGTGATTTCCCCCATTCCTGTGCCAAAACAGGATTTAATTTGTTTGGGTATCAATTATTATGCCCATGCAGAAGAGGCGGCCAAATTTCATGATGAGGCCTTTGGCGGAGAAAGACCAGTTCCTATTTTCTTTTCCAAGCGTGTAAACCTTGCGGTTGCTGATGAAGAAATGATTGACGGACATTGGGATATTGTAGATGGTCTGGACTATGAGGTTGAACTTGGAGTAATTATTGGCAAGGATACAAAAAATGTTTCTGTGGCTGATGCCATCGAGCACGTTTTTGGCTATACCATTATCAATGATTTTAGTGCGAGAAATTTACAAACTGCCCATAAGCAGTGGTATTTTGGTAAGAGTTTGGATGATTTTACAGCCATCGGCCCTTGGATTGTAACCAAAAATGAGTTTGAAAACCCACCAGCGTTGGGAATTCGTTGCTATGTAAATGATGAATTAAGACAGGATGGCAACACATCCCTTATGATTACGGGAATTGCAGAGGTAATTAGCATGCTTTCTCAGGGGATGACCCTAAAAGCAGGAACTATTATTGCAATGGGTACACCGGCAGGGGTAGGTATGGGCTTTGATCCACCTAAGTTCCTGCAAAAAGGCGATGTGGTAAGATGTGAGATTGATGGAATCGGTAAAATCACCAATTTTATTAAGTAAATTTGGTGTAAATCAGATATAAAGGAGCGCGGCTCATAGAATGAATAAATTGAAAGTAATGAGTGTTTTCGGTACAAGGCCTGAGGCAATC
Organism: Anaerotignum sp.; assembly: GCF_031981185.1. Taxonomy (GTDB): domain Bacteria; phylum Bacillota; class Clostridia; order Lachnospirales; family Anaerotignaceae; genus Chakrabartyella. The sequence goes on from NZ_DALYUL010000030.1 coordinate 11,772, forward strand.
AAAATGGCCCCCCTTGTGAAGGAATTGGAAAAAAACGATGAAATTGAAAGCATTGTTTGCGTAACGGCACAGCATAGAGAAATGCTGGATCAAGTTTTGGAGATTTTTGATTTGAAGCCAGTATATGATTTGGACATCATGCAGACACGCCAGACCCTGGCAGGAATTACTACCCGTGCCTTATCCGGTTTGGAAGAGGTTATTGCGGGACTGCGCACCTATGATAAATATCAACCCTTTCCCGAGGAGATGAATCGTCGACTGACAGGAGCTTTGACAGATTTTCACTTTGCGCCTACTCCGTTGGCGAAGGAGCATCTCTTGAAGGAAAATATCAATGAAGATAGTATTTTTATTACAGGAAATACAGTGATTGATGCTTTGGCTCATACCATAGAGGAGGAGTATTCCTTTTCTGTGGAGGAATTGAACCACATTGATTTTCAAAATAAACGTGTTTTAGCCATGACTGCCCATAGAAGAGAAAACCTTGGGGAGCCATTGGAGAATATTTGCCGCAGTGTAAAACGGTTGGTAGAAGAGTATCCCGATGTGGAGGTTGTCTATGCGGTGCATAAAAACCCTGCAGTAATGGAACCAGTGAATAGAATCCTTGGAGAAACGGACAGAATACACTTGACGGAGCCTTTGGATTTAAAAGACATGCATAACCTGATGTGTCGTTCTTATTTGGTATTGACCGACAGTGGGGGCTTGCAAGAGGAGGTTCCTTCAATGGGCAAGCCTGTTTTGGTGCTACGTAATGTAACCGAGCGCCCAGAGGGCGTAGAGGCTGGCACACTACAGCTTGTTGGCACCGATGAGGATACCATTTATTCTGCTGCAAAGGAACTTTTGGATAACAAGGCTGCATATGAGAAGATGGCTCAAGCCAAAAATCCTTTCGGGGATGGGCAGGCCTCCAGACGTATTGTGGAAAGTATTTTATTCGCCTTTGGCAGAACAGGGAAAAGACCCGATGAATATAATATTTGCATCAATCCCAAGAATGAGGAGGAACAGGCGATGAAGGAAGAACGTATGGCAATTTTGGGCATGCTGGAGAAAGGCATTATTAATGCAGACGAGGCAGAACGTTTGTTGATAATACTTCAAAGCAGCAACGGTTTTGATAAGGATGGCATTGGCAAATCAGTAGAAGATGTTTTTGGCAAAGCGGGAGAAGCTTTAAATTCCGTTGCTAAGGCAGTAGGTGAAAAGGCAGAAAAAATTCAGCCTGCTATGAAAGATATGGCCAATAAGGTTTCTGAAAAGGCGGAAGATATAGAGCCAACTGTTAGAAGTGCTGCATTTCGTATGGCAGAAATGATGGATGGTTTTATGGCGGATGTTAAAAATTACCGTGATAAAATGAAAGAAAAAAAGGAAAGAGATCAGGCTGAGGACTGGGATGTTGAAAACGACATGGAAGCTGCTGCGCCTACAGAAGAAGAAGAGGCATATGCTAAAAATGTGGAATCTGTTCTGAATTCATTACAAATGCAACTTAGTCAAATTGATGATGCGGAAAGTTTCTTAAAATCAACTTTTGGTGATGCAGATATGGGTTCTTGGGAGGATGATGAAGAAGAAGCTTCCAAGAAGGAAGAACCAAAGGCGGAAAGTAATGAGACAGAAGCGCCTAAGGAAGATCAGTCAAAGGAGATTAAGGAAACAGAGTCTGAAGGAAATAATTAATTAAGACCTTTCCCTAATTTAATAAAATTAATTTTAGAAATCAAAAGCACCCATTTTATCGTTATAGAGCGAGGGATGTGTGCTTTTTTTGTGTTCATGATTAGAATAGTAGTATGTAAAAATAAAGCCCGTATTGCACGATTTGCGAAACAAATCTTTTTAAGAGCAATCGGGCTTTTTCTAAACGCATTTAATAACACCATGAAGCAGCCTGTGAAAGGCAATTAGAGTTTATTGGTGCTTAGATTATCTTTCAACCAAATCATCCATCATATCGTCGATAACTTCTTCGGCTTTGACTGCCATTTTTCTACCTTTTTTCATAACTTTGCGGTAAGCTTTTTGATCTTGCACCATGTAAGCAATACCTGCCATTGTTGCCATGCCACCAATGAAAAGACCTGTTGTAAATTTATTCATCATATTTATCCCTCCTTTTGACTTAGTATGTGAAAAACAGAAATTTTTATGATGAAAGTAGTAAAAATAAGGAGTAGTAATGATTGGAAATAAAAATTTTTAAAAGAGCTCCATTGCAAAAAGATTCGCAATGGAGCTCTTATTTTCTTATAAAGTATTAAAATGATTTATTCGCCTAAGTCATGAAGAAAAAGGCCGCTTCTTAATTTTGGTTCAAACCATGTTGATTTTGGTGGCATAATCAAATCTGCATCTGCCACATTCATCAATTCCTCCATGGAGGTAGGGTAAAGGGAAAAGGCAACCTTCATTTCACCGCTGTCAACACGTTTCTCAAGCTCCGATAGACCACGAATACCGCCCACAAAATCAATACGTTTATCTGTACGAGGGTCTCCAATGGCAAGTAGGGGTTCCAAAACCTCTTTTTGCAAAATAGAAACATCTAAGCTTAGTACGGGGTCATTGGTAATCAGATTGCTGTTGGCAACCAGAGAAAACCATTTTCCATCTAAGTACATACCAAATTGATGGGGATTTTCAGGATGCAATTGACCCTCACCAGAGTAAGGAGTAACTTCGAATTTTTCTGTTAAAAGAGCCAAAAATTCTTCGGAGGAGTGACCGTTTAAGTCTTTTACAACTCGATTATAATCCATAATTTTTAGTTCATCTGCAGGAAAAAGTACGGAAAGATAATAGTTATATTCTTCTTCTCCGCTATATAACTCCTTCTCTTCTCGTCTTTTTAACCCAACCTTTACTGCGGATGCATTCCTATGATGACCATCGGCAATATAAAAATTATCTAGCCTGTGGTAGGAATCCACCAAAATTCCAATTTCTGTGTCGCTATCAATCACCCAAACGGTATGACCAATGCCATCTTCAGACACAAAATCATAAACAGGAGGATTGGTAGCTTTCCAGCCATCTATAATGGTCTTTGCTATTTCGTTTTTTTTATGCGCCAGAAAAATAGGGCCTGTATTGGCGTTAAGGGTATCCACATGGCGAATTCTATCAGCCTCTTTATCCGCACGGGTCAATTCGTGTTTTTTGATTGTGCCATTCAGGTACTCATCAATGGAGGTGCAGGCAACCAAACCGGTTTGGTTTCTGCCATTCATGGTCAACTGATAGATATATAAATTAGGGAGTAAATCTTGCATAAAAACGCCCTTTGCAATCATACTTTCTAAGTTTTCTTTTGCCTTTGCATATACTGCATCGCTATAAGGATCGATACCTTGAGGTAAATCCACTTCTGCTTTATCAATATGCAAAAAAGAATAAGGCTTGCCTTTCACCATTTCTCTTGCTTCTTCACTATTCATTACGTCATAGGGCAGAGCAGCCACAGCCTGAGCATAGTCTGCCTCGGGACGTATTCCCATAAAGGGTCTGATGGTAGCCATAATGTTGTCCTCCTTATTTCAATAGGCGTACTTTGATGACGCTGTTGATGGCATATAGGTCTCTAATCAATTCCTCTTCATTTTGTGGAAGACTGTCACAGACGATAATGTTATATGCCAACTCTCCCTTAGAGTTATTCACAAGTTTATCAATATTAACACTGTATTTTGTGAAAACAGCGCCCAGCTGACCAATCATGTTCACGATATTTCTGTGGGAAACGGCAATGCGAGGTTTTCCATTATATGGAACAGTACAGTTGGGAAAATTAACGGAATTTTTCACATTTCCGTAGTACAAATAATCCCGCAACTCTTCAGCAACCATAATGGCACAGTTTTCCTCAGATTCAGGCGTAGAAGCACCAAGGTGAGGTGTGACGATGATATTATCATTCCCTAAAAGTTCTTTTTCAGGGAAGTCGGTAATATAACGGGAAATGATGCCTTCATCCAAAGCCGCTTTCAGTGCATCATTATCAACCAGACCGCCCCTTGCAAAGTTTAATAAACGAGCGCCCCTTTTGGTTTTGGAGAATAATGTATCATTATAAGTATGCTTAGTTTTGTCGTTCAGAGGGATATGTAATGTAATATAGTCACTTTTAGCTACAACATCCTCAATAGAGTCTGCTTTTTCCACAGAAGGGGAAAGATGCCAAGCGGATTCCAATGAGAGATAGGGATCGTAACCAATAACATCCATTCCTAAATCAAGGGCGGCATTTGCCACCAATACACCGATGGCTCCAAGGCCAATAACACCAAGGGTTTTGCCCAAAATTTCAGGACCTGTGAAGTTTTTCTTGCCTGCTTCGATATCCTTTTCCAAAGCTTCGCTTTCTGCAATGGTTTGCACCCATGCCGAACCATCAACAATACGGCGGGAGGAAATGAACAAACCTGTGAGAACAAGCTCCTTTACTGCGTTGGCATTACCTCCGGGAGCATTAAAAACAGGGATTCCCCTTCTTGAACACTGATCCACAGGAACATTGTTTGTTCCAGCGCCTGCACGAGCAACTCCTAGTAGATTATCGTTAAGGGGCAGGCTATGCATATCAAAGCTACGCAGAATAATTCCATCGGGATTTTCTGAGGTGTTATCTATATGAAAGTGCTTCTCCGACAGCTTTCCCAAGCCTGTGGGAGCAATGTTGTTTAATGTACGAATTGTAAACATGATACTCTCCTTATTTGTTTTCCATTTCAAATTTTTTCATAAATGCTACCAGTTTTTCCACGCCTTCCACAGGCATTGCGTTATACATGCTTGCCCGCATACCACCAACGGTACGGTGTCCCTTTAAATTTACAAACCCAAGGGCATCTGCTTCCTTAATGAATTTTGCGTTTAATTCATCTGTGGGCAGAATGAAGGGTGCATTCATCAAAGAACGATCCTTTGGCACAACGGTGCCTTTGAACAGGGAAGATGCATCCAAAAAGTCATAAAGCAAGGACGCCTTATGCTCATTTATTTTTTGAATGGCTTTGACACCACCTTGGCGCTTTACCCAGTCAAAAACAAGCCCCATAAAATAAATGCCATAGGTAGGAGGCGTATTATACAAGGAATCATTTTCTGCATGAATATCATAGCGAAGCATGGTAGGTGTAAAATCCATAGCATTGCCCAACAAATCTTCACGAATGATGACAACAGTAACCCCTGCAGGGCCTAAGTTCTTTTGTGCACCTGCATAAAGTAAGCCGAATTTTGTAATATCAATTTCCTCGGATAAAATGGAGGAGGACATATCGCCCACCAAGGTTACATTTCCTGTATCGGGTAACTCTGTCCAACGGGTACCATAAACGGTATTATTCAAAGTTATGTAAAAATAATCTGCATTGGAGTCGAATTTAGAAGATTCCAATTGGGGAATACGGTCAAAGGTTGTTTCGGCAGAGCTTGCCACAATATTTACCTGTCCGTATTTTTTTGCTTCTTCCGCAGCTTTTTTCGCCCATTGCCCTGTGATGACGTAATCAGCCTTTTTATTTTTATTCATTAGGTTTAGAGGAACCATAGCAAACTGCGTGGAACCGCCACCCTGAAGAAAAAGAATTTTATAGTTATCGGGAATATGCATCAATTCCTTTAAATCAGCCTTGGCTTTTGCCAAAATAGACTCAAACATCTTAGATCGATGGCTCATCTCCATAACTGACATGCCAGAGGAAGGATAACAAACAAGCTCACGTTGTGCTTGTTCTAATACTTCTACGGGTAGCATGGATGGTCCTGCTGAGAAATTGAATACTCTTTTTTCCATAAATAAGCCTCCTAAAATGATTTGTTATGGGACATTTGCCGTCTTGTCTCTATGGTGCGGGCAAATGTACAAATTTAGTCTTAGAAGAATTATAACACCTTGACGGGAACCGTCAACATAAAAGAGGGAATTTCTTTGGATGCAAAGCTTTTTTGGAGGAACGGGCAAAAAGCAAGATGGGTTTTGTGAAATCTTTGGCAAAATGCACAGAGAAATGTGAAAAAACTCGTTTTAAAATGTCTGGAAAACATAATATAACACAATAGCACGTTTTTGTTCAAAATGCAATATAGTTCTTGCATTATACGAAAAATCCCCTAATCACAGGGTTTTGCGCGACTTTATTAAAAAAAGTATAACATATTATTTTTCTAGGCTTTACAAGAAATGTTATGTTTGAAAATTTTGATGGGCTATAGTTGTTTTATATCGACCAGACAATTGTTGTATTTGGAGAAGAATTTCATTATTTCTGAAAGATTGGAAGAAAGTTTTTCGCTGTTTCCTCATAAGGTTATTAAGAAAGGGGGCGGACAAATGAAAGGAATAATTTCCGTCAAAGAAGGCATTAAAATTGGCTGTTTATGTGCTGTAATCGGGTTATGTATTTGTGTATCAGCTGTTGGAAGTAAAAAAGCGCAAGAAGTAATGCTTCCTGTTGATCAAAAGATAGTGATTCTGGATGCAGGGCACGGCGGATGGGATCCGGGCAAGACCGGGGCTCTGGGGAAGGATGAAAAAAATATTAATTTAGCAGTGATGGAAAAATTGCAACAGTATTTGGAGCAAGGAGGTGCTACAGTTTTTATTACCCGAGCCACAGATGAGGCCTTGGGCAGTAAAAAAAGAGCTGACATGGCAGAACGAAAAAAAATTGCCAATGAAAGCAACGGAGATATTTTGGTAAGCATTCATCAAAATGCTTTTCCTTCCACAGGAGCAAAAGGTGCGCAAGTTTTTTACCATAAATCCAGCGAAGATGGCAAAAATTTAGCAGAATTGATACAGGAACGTCTAAAAGCGAATGTTGATGGCGAAAACAAACGATTGGCAAAACAAAACAGCGATTATTACATATTACGTACCACAGAGATTCCCGCCGTTATTGTGGAGTGTGGATTTCTTTCCAATCCCTCGGAAGAGCAGCTTTTAAATGATGAGGCGTATCAAACAAAGCTGGCTTGGG
>NZ_DALYUL010000030.1:18782-32244 GCF_031981185.1 Anaerotignum sp.
TGGGCAATTTATTTGGGTATTAATGATTATTTTTCACAAAAGGAAAGCGTTTGATGATTTTGTTTACAGGCTGATCAAAACAGGCTATAATTGTTATTATAGGCTTAAGAGCTTGGGCAACTACGCATATTTCGTAGCTGATGTTTTGTATTCTACTTACAGAAGGATACGGTATTACCCTTGTTTTTAAAATAAGGAAGGAATAGAACATGGAGAATGGATTTGAAAAAATGGGCTTGTCCTCTGTTTTGACGGAAGCATTGTTGAAACAAGGAATAGAAACGCCCACAGAGATACAGAAGCATATGATACCCTATATTTTAACAGGCAAAGATGTGATCGGCCGATCCGAAACCGGTTCGGGAAAAACGTTAGCATATCTTTTGCCTATTTTTCAACGTTTGGATTTGGGAGTAAAGGGTGCGCAAGCAATTATTTTGACCCCTACCCATGAGTTGGCTGCACAGGTGTTTCATCAGGCACAACTTTTGGAGGAAAACAGCGGACTGGATATTGGCTGTATGCTCATTATTGGTTCTGCGGGGCCTCAGCGTCAATTGGAAAGATTAAAGGAGAAACCACGTATTCTCATTGGTTCCACTGGGCGAATTTTGGATTTTATTAAGCGGAAGAAGTTACCCGCTCATTTGGTGAAAACCATTGTGTTGGACGAAGGAGACCGCCTTTTAGAGGATGGAAATTTTGATGATGTTTCCAACGTTGTGAAATCTACGCTAAAGGAGAGGCAGATTGTTTTGCTATCTGCCTCTGTTGATGAGGAAACAAGGGAGCGCAGCAAAAAGCTGATGAAGGAAGATTGTCTATTTATTGAGGCAAAGACAGGCAGTCTGGTTCCTCAAGGCATCTCCCATTATTATATTCTGACAGCTCAAAGGGATAAGTTTTTACAGCTTCGTAAAATTTTAGCTGGAGAAAAACCGGAAAGAGCCATTGTTTTTTTGAATAATCCTGAAAATATTGAGGTTACGGTGGATAAGCTTTGTTTTCATGGCATAAAGGCAGCGGGAATTTACGGCAAAGCGGCAAAGCTGGACAGAAAAAATGCTTTGGAGGATTTTCGTAATGGCAGAGCAAATGTATTGGTAGCATCCGATATTGGAGCGAGAGGTTTGGATATTGAAGGGGTGACCCACATTATCAATATGGACGTGCCCGAGGAACCAAGTCATTATCTCCACAGAGCAGGACGCTGCGGCAGAAAAGGTGAAGAAGGCACGGCAATCACCTTGGTTACACCTTATGAAAGACGATGGGTGCATAAGTATGAAAAGGTGTGGGGCCTTCGGTTTGTGCAGAAAGAAATGGCCTTTGGAAAGTTGGAAAACAGTGCCATGACCAAAAAAGACTTAGATAGACCACAAAAAACAAAAAAGATGACAGATGAAGAATTTAGCGAAAAATCTAATGTTTGGGCGGAAAAACCAAAAAAAGAGGCAAAAGTTACGTATAAGGCAACAGTGAAAGGGAAGGATAAAAAAGAGCCTCAAAAAGAGGAACTAGGTTTTTTTGCGAAAAAAGCAAAAAAACAAGCAGAAAAAGCTAAAAATAAGCTGGAAAACCAAAAAAAATAATTGTTCTAATGCCTAGAATAGGGTATGATAGATAGGTAAAAAGATTTATTTGAGGAGGTACTAATTATGAGTGACAAATGCGGATGTGGATGCGATCACGAACATGACCATGAACATGAAGAAATGGGATTGGAAACAATGTTTTTAACATTGGATGATGATACTGAATTGGAATGCGGCATTTTGGGTGTATTTGAGGTTGAAGGTGTGGAGGACAAGCAGTTTATTGCTTTAATGCCTTTGGAGGATGAAACCGTATTGCTGTATGAATACAAAGAAGTTGGCGAAGAAATCGAGTTGGAAGTCATCGAAGAGGATGCACTGTTTGACAAAGTTTCTGCTGCATTCAATGATTTGTTTGAGGACGAAGACGAAGAATAAAATGGACTCAGTAGGGGTGTCGGCTTAGCCGGCACCCTAGGCTTTATCTGAAATTTAGAACGAAGGGAAATCATTATTATTTTTCTGAAACAATGTTTAAAAGTAAAATAAAAACGCCCTTCGTCTTAACTAGGAGGTAACAAAATGTTTGCAAAAAAAATAGTGCCTATGATTCTGGCGGCAGTATTTAGTTCAGCCATGTCTCTTACGGCATTTGCAGGATGGCAGGATGGCAACCCTTTGGTTGCTCATGCGCTGGGCGAATCCCGCGGGAAAATTGAGACAAATGCAAAAGAAGCATTTTTGGAATCATGGGGAAGCGGATTTCGTGCTATGGAAGTAGATTTTACCTACACCTCAGATGGCGTTTTGGTTGCTCGTCATGATTTTGAAGCCGATGGCTCTTATTACCGCTTGGAACAGGATGCAAAGTCACCCTTAGTGATGGATCGCAATACTTTCCAAACCAGTAAAATATGCTTTGACCAGACACCGCTGACCGCTGTGGATGTATTGAGTTTAATGGTGGAATATCCTGATGTTTATTTGATTACAGACACAAAGGATACAGATAAGGCTACTGTGGAAAAGCAATTTAAAGACCTAAAACAAATTGCTGAGGCCATGGAACAGCCACAAATTTTGAATCGGATTATTCCTCAGATTTATAACGAAGAAATGTATGATTGGGTGAAGGATATTTATCCTTTTCAAGAGTGGATATATACGCTTTATTTAAATTATTATCCTGATTATCCAAAGATTGCAGAATTTTGTGAAGCAAAAGGCATTGGGACAGTAACCATCGAGAATGCCCGTGTCACAAAGGACGTGGTTGATACTCTTCATGCAAAGGAAATTAAGGTATATGCCCATACCATTAACCGTTATAAGCAATTTCAAGATTTACTAGCTTTGGGAATAGACGGTATTTATACCGATCGCATTAAGCCTTATGAATTAAAATGGGTTGGTCTTTCCGACAACCGAAAGGTGGAGAAAAAAGAGATTTCTCTGGGAAACGGCGAGATTACTTTAGATACCCTTAAAATTTTCAATGAGGATTATGTACCTTTACGTCAACTTGCTTCTCTAGGAAAAAAATTTGATGTGCAATTTGACAGTCAAAGTGATTCCATGAACCTAATCTCGGGTAGGTCATTCTCTTCTTTAGGAAATGAACTGCTTATGAATCACAGTGGAAATTTAATAATGGAAAAAGCGAAGTTTCGTTTGACATTTAATAATAATGAAACAAAAATTCGTCCTATTTTAGTGGATGGAGAGGTATATGTTCCTTTGGCTGCAATGACTCAGCTTTTGGGCTTAAATGCATAATAAAGGATGCCCTTGACAAGGGATGTAAAACGTGCTACTTTAATGGAAACGAATCATATTTTTGCTGGGGGTGCCGTCATCGGCTGAGAATCAAGCAAGCAGCTTGTTACCCTTTCTACCTGATCTGGATTATACCAGCGTAGGGAAGCGTTATACTTCAAAATCAGGCGCAGCAAACGAGAAATCGTGGCTGCGCTTTTTTATGAAAAATACCTTGTTTTCTCGGGTGCGCTTTCTGGATAGGGAAGTCTTGCACCAGGATAGACACCCTTAGCCACACTATAAAAAGGAGAGAATCTATCATGAAAACAAGAAAGCTTACAATTTCAGCAATGTTTATCGCCATTGGTGTACTGGCAGGGAATTTAATTTACATACCTGTGGGTGCGTCTAAGTGCTTTCCCATTCAGCATACCTTGAACATTTTGGCGGCGGTGCTTCTAGGCCCTGCTTATGGAGTGGTAAATGCTTTTTGTATTTCATTGCTGAGAAATTTTATGGGAACAGGCTCTTTATTGGCTTTCCCGGGCAGTATGGTTGGGGCGCTTTTGGCAGGATACATATATAAATTAACCAAAAACAATTATTTAACAGCAGTGGCAGAAGTATTTGGAACGGGGGTTTTAGGCGGTCTTTTGGCTGTACCCATTGCCATTTTTACCATGGGCAAAGCGGTAGGCGCGTTGGCTTACGTTCCTGCTTTTTTACTAAGCTCTTTCGGGGGCAGTATTGTGGCAGTTTTACTATTGCAATCCGCTTATTTTGTAAAGACAGTCTCAAAAACATCTTAATCTTTTGGAGGTTGATAGAATGAAGCACGTTTTAACAATAGCAGGCTCGGATACTTGCGGGGGCGCAGGCATACAGGCAGATTTGAAAACTTTTTCCGCCTTGGGAACCTATGGCATGAGTGTCATCACGGCGGTGACGGTGCAAAATACCCAAGGGGTTTTTGGTTGCCAGGATATAACCCCTGAGATTATTGGTGGGCAAATTGATGCCATTTATTCAGACATTGCAGTGAGCGCAGTAAAAATTGGGATGGTCTCTCAAATTGAGACCATTCATGTTATTGCCGACAAGCTACTGGAGCATCATGCAAAAAATATTGTAGTTGATCCTGTTATGATTTCAAAAAGCGGCTTCGATTTGATGCAACCCGAAGCAAAGGATATATTGATTCAGCGTTTGATTCCTCTGGCTTATGTAGTAACCCCTAACCTTCCCGAGGCAGAGGTGATTACAGGCATGAAAATTGATGATTTATCATCTATGGAGGTGGCGGCGAGAAGAATTTTTGAGATGGGCGCAAAAAATGTATTGATCAAAGGCGGCCACCTAGAGGGAACTGCTACGGATTTATTGTTTGACGGGGAGAAAATTACGCTGTTGCATTCTGACCGCATAGAAACCAAGAACACCCATGGCACAGGTTGTACCCTTTCCTCTGCAATTGCGGCCAATTTGGCTAAGGGAAAAAGTGTTGAGGAGGCAGTGCATATTGCGAAGGCATATATTACTGTGGCAATTGCCCACAGTTTGGAGATTGGCAAAGGAGTTGGCCCCACAAACCATTTTTACGAGTTATACAATAAAGCGGGAATTTGGGACGAAGTGAAAGACTGAAAAAGGGGATTAGCATAGCAAGAAAGGCAATTGGAAAACAAGAATGGACTTTACAAACAAAATCGTATATGTAAGGCGGGGTTGATTCAGGGGTGATAACCATTGAAGGTATCACATAGACCTAGGATTCTTCATTGGATTATTTATTACTTTTTAACAGGGCTAGTACTATCAAAATTACCATGGCTACGTCTGTGATTAGAGTTACTGGTATAGCTATGGAAATGTTTTTGTGCTCCATAAATCTGGTGACAATCAGTATTGCGATGGTTATAAGGACTAGTATAGATTTTATTTTTTCTCTGGTCATATGATTTACCTCTCTAAAATGATTGTATTTATAAATTATAGCATAAAATTTCCATTTTAAAAATGAAATAACTACACAGTTACTCTTTGGGGACAATGGGGCGTCGGCTGAACAAAAGCCACGCCCTAAGTGTTATTTGTTACCAATAGGCGTATTAATAGAATTTTCATTGTTTTTTTTCCCATAGAGGAATATAATGAAAAACGACTCTGACGATTTTTGTAGAAAGGACGTTTTTTCCCTTATGGATAAGAAATTATGGAGGTTGTATTTTAAAACATTATTGTTTACCTTGATGGGACTTTGCGGGGTCTTAGCAATTTTGTACGGCATTTTTATGTATATGGTGGGCGGATTAAACCGTCAAAGTGTGGATGAAAGTTCTCTGTCGGTAAACGAGAACTTAAACGTATATGGAAATCAGGGAATTATGAATATTGCTTTATATGGCATTGATTCTCAGGACAAAGGAAACAAAGGGCGCTCGGATGCCATATTAATTGCTTCTGTCAATGGCAAGACAGGAAAAATCAAGCTGATATCCATTGCAAGAGATACATATGTTGATGTGCCTGAACATGGGAAGACAAAGATAAACCATGCCTATGCCTATGGCGGCCCTGAATTGGCAATTCAAACAATTAATGAGAATTTTCATTTAGATATTAAGGATTATGTTTCTGTTAATTTTGATTCATTAGCAGATGTAATTGATGAATTGGGTGGTGTTGATTTGGAGGTCAGCGAAGCTGAGCGAAAACAGATCAACAATTACCTGTTAAAAGGTGAGAAATTGCAGGAATCCGGTCAAGTGCATTTGACAGGCCCTCAGGCAGTAAGTTATTCTCGAATCAGAAAAATTGATGGAGACGTAATGAGAGGTGAGCGTCAGCGTAAGGTTCTGGAGTGTCTATTTAAAAAAGCTCTGGAAATCAACCCTTTGGCCTATCCTTCTTATGTAAGAAAGTTTGCCCCTATGGTGGAAACCTCTTTAAGCAATGATGAGATTTTGAAAATTGCTTCTGCTGGAATGAAGAGCGGCGTTTCTTTGGAGCAAGCAGGCTTGCCAAATGAAAATATCAAAGCCGGTGGCCAAACCATTAAAGGGGTGTGGTACTATGTATACGATATTGAGCAGGCAGCAGATATGATTGAAGATTTTATATATCACGATATTCCTTTTGACCAATATGGCAAGGATGTGGCTGAGGAAGATGCTGCAGAGTAAAAATTGTGAATTATTTATGAACATTGTGCAGAAAAATCTTGAAAATAAGTGGTAAAAAACGATTTGAAATTTTTAAAGATGGATGTTCCTTTGAAAAGTTTAAACAAACATTTAAAACTAGTAGGTATTTTTGTGCAAAGTGCTAAGAATAGATTAAATGGGAAGTTAGATACAAAAAAATGGAATTGACAAACCATGAGAAATTAGTATAATGGAGAATAACTTAACATTATTGAAAAAGGCTGCGAAAAGAAGAGTACATCGTGGATGATTTTACAGAGAACCTCCTATAAAGCTGAGAAGGAGGAAATTCGAAAATGGTGGAAGATGGTCTTGGAGCTGCGCACCGAGAGGTTTAACCTTTAGGCTGCGACGGGAGCGCCCGTGATAGCGACGGAGTATCGGCACAACATGCCTGTACTTGCAGAGACGATAGCTGTGAGGCTATGGTGAATTAGGGTGGTAACACGAAGCGTATGCTCTCGTCCCTGAGACAGAAATGTCCTAGGGAGAGAGCTTTTTTTACTGGAAAAATCTTGATTCCCCAAAGACATGATGCAGTAAAGTGATTTTAGGTAAGAATAAGGTAATGTGCTTTACCCAGTGGAGGATATAGGTTGTTTCATGACTTTTGAGTTCTAGAAATGAATCTAATCTCCTTATTTAAAAAAAGCTTGAAAGTACGTAGTTTTTTCATAGGGTGTGGACGCTATTCCACCCTGAATAAATACAACCTACCGGGGGTTGTATTATAGAAATTTCTTATGGCATGCAAAAGGAAAAGGTGGTAAAGGTATGGAAAAAAAGGAGATTATGATTCGCTTAGAGGGCGTGTCAAAAAGCTTTCCTCAAAAAAAAGGTTCTTTAGAAGTTTTAAAGGAAGTTGATTTGGAGATCGCAAGGGGAGAAGTTTTCGGAATTATCGGTATGAGTGGTGCGGGCAAAAGTACGTTGGTACGTTGTATCAATCTGCTAGAAAGACCCACCAGCGGGCGGGTTTATTTAGATGGACAGGAGCTTACTTGTCTGGCGGAAAAAGATTTAAGACAACAGAGACATTCCATGGGGATGATTTTTCAACAGTTTCATTTGTTAATGCAAAGAACTGCCCTGGAAAATGTTTGTTTCCCTTTAGAAATATCAGGTGTATCCAAGGAAAAGGCAAAGGCAAGAGCAGTGGAATTGCTGGAGCTGGTTGGTTTGGGTGAGCGTTTAGGTGCATATCCTTCTCAGCTTTCTGGTGGGCAGAAGCAAAGGGTTGCGATAGCTAGAGCATTGGCAACAGAGCCAAAGGTGCTTCTATGCGATGAAGCAACCAGTGCCCTTGATCCCAACACAACGGCAGGGGTTTTACGGCTTTTGAAAGATATAAATGAGAGATTAGGCATTACCATTGTGGTGATTACTCACGAAATGAGTGTAATACAAGAAATTTGCAATCGGGTTGCCATTATTGATGGTGGTTTGATTGCCGAAATGGGCGGTGTGGAGGAAATCTTCCGTGCACCTAAAACAAAAGCAGGCAGAGAATTGGTTTATCACGAGGGCAAAAACAGAGAGGCCATTGAGGGTCCTATTGCAAATTGTTATCGTGTGGTATTCCGTGGTGGCATTTCCGGTGAGCCGATTTTAGGGAATATGATGTTGGAATGCAACGCTGTTGCTAATATTCTTTCAGGCAATACACGTATGTTAGACGGCAGGGTGTATGGGCAAATGATGATTCAACTTCCTGATGAGAAAAAAACCAGAGAAAAAATGCTGACATATTTGAAGGAAAGAGATGTTGAGATAGAGGAGGTTCAGTATGTTTAAAGAGGGAATGATGGCCTTAATTGGCACCGCATTTTGGGAAAGTATTTATATGACATTGATTTCCACTTTTTTTGCTTACTTAATTGGCATTCCTATGGGACTCATATTGATTATGACGGATAAAGAAGGGGTTCATCCCATGCCCATTGTTCATCAAATTTTAGGGGCTATCATAAACATTGTACGTTCTGTTCCTTTTTTAATTTTGATGCTTACCATTATGCCTTTTACGAAAAAAGTAGTTGGCACCACCATTGGTCCTAAAGCTGCAATTGTTGGCCTTTTGGTTGCGGCGGCACCTTTTATCGCTAGACTGGTGGAATCTTCCTTAAAGGAAGTGGAAAAAGGAGTGATTGAGGCGGCGCAGTCCATGGGGGCCTCCCCTTTGCAGATTCTGGTAAAGGTGTTAATTCCTGAGGCAAAACCTTCCTTACTGGTGGGTAGTGCCATTGCTGTGACAACGATTCTGGGCTATTCCGCTATGGCAGGTTTTATCGGCGGCGGCGGCTTGGGTGCAGTAGCCATCAACTATGGTTATCTTCGAGGGCAGACGGATATTATGTATGTCATGGTAGTATTACTTGTAGTAATCGTACAGATTCTACAGGAAGTGGGTATGCAGGCTGCAAAAAGAACTGACAAACGTTTGTAAACCAATCAAGGTTTCAATATAGAAAAAAGAAAATAGGAGGGAATTTACTATGAAGAAATTTTTTGCATTATTATTAACCGGTGCTTTGGCACTGGGTGCTGCGGGCTGCGGCAGTAAAACAGATAAAGCAGCGGATGCTGAAAAGCCTGAAACAACAGGTACGGAGGCGATAACATTAAAGATCGGTGCATCTCCCACACCTCATGCGGAAATTTTAGAGGCTGCAAAGGAAGAATTGGCTGCAAAGGGAATCAATTTGGAAATTGTGGAATTTACAGATTACGTTTTGCCTAACATGGCACTGGATAGCGGAGACTTGGATGCAAACTATTTCCAGCATTTACCTTATTTAGATTCTTTTAATGAGGAACATGGCACAAAGCTTGTGAGTTTGGGTGCAGTGCACTATGAACCCATGGGTATTTACAGCAAGAGTATCAAAGATTTAGCTGAATTGCCTGATGGTGCAAAGGTTGGTATCCCAGCAGATGGCACCAACGGTGGACGTGCGTTGTTATTGCTGGAAGCAAATGGCTTGATTAAATTGGATCCTGCTGCCGGTACATCTGCAACAAAGCTTGATATTAAAGAAAATCCTAAGAATATTGAAATCATTGAAATGGAAGCGGCGCAGTTGCCTTTATCCATTGGCGATTTGTCTATCGCAGTTATCAATGGTAACTATGCAATGCAGAATGGTTTGAAAACTGAAGATGCGTTGGCAATGGAAGCGGCAGATTCCTTGGCAGCAACAACCTACGCTAACATTATTGCAGTAAGAGCTGGGGATGAAACAAGACCTGAATTGGTTACTTTGCTTGAAGTATTAAACAGCCAGACAATCGCTGATTATATCAATAATACTTACGGCGGCGCAGTTGCTCCTACAGCAAAAAACTAAGCTGATCATTTGCTACTAGAGGTGGTATCATGATAGTTTTGATTGAACCGACTGAGGAATATATTATTTCTTATAGTGAAGTATTAGATACTGTGGCTAGAGAGAAAATTTACCTGGCAAAGCTGGAGGGATTCCCTATAGAAGAGACGAAAACCTTTATGAGGAATACCATAGAGAGGAAAACACCTTTTCTTCTGGCGGTCAATACGGATACAAACCAAGTTGTTGGTTGGTGCGATGCACAACCAAGGACTGAGAAAATAGGCTATCTTGGACTAGGTTTGTTGAAGGACTATCGTGGACAGGGAATAGGAAAACAATTGGTTTGTGCTATATTGGAACAGGCAAGAACATTTGGATATGAACAAATGGATCTTGAGGTTCGAGGGAGCAATGTTAGAGCCATTGGATTATACCAAAGCATGGGTTTTTCTCAAGTGAGTAAAGTGGAAAATGGCCTTATTCTTGGAAATAACACAGACGATGTGATTCAAATGACATTAAAGCTATAAAAAAAAGACTTTCCATTATAAAAAGTGGGAAGTCTTTTTTTGCTTACTTTGCAGCATATGCATTATTCGTCTATTTTTAAACTTGAGGTATCATAGGCTACTTTTGCATGGTTTTTCTGCAAAAGAATTTTTTCAATACAAACCTTGGAGGCTGTATCAAGCTTTTCGCGAAAAACGTTACCTTTGCGGTATACGCCGTCCTCTTCCTTGGAAAAGAATTCATCCTGGGTATATATTTGATATTGATAGGATTGAGATTGATTTGACCTAATTTCGCCACAAAGAAATTCTTCTGTCTGATAGATAAAAATTTGATATGTAGCAGTTGTATTATTTTGAAATCGATAATCAAAATAGTTATAAACAATGGAAGTACCCAAACCAAAGGGCACATTACGTTTACAGTCGGGAAATAAATCCAGCTGATCATGCTGATGCCGTTCTACAACATTGAGAGGAGTGTGAAGAACCATCCAATGAATCAAATTTGTAAACTGGCACATTCCGCCGCCCACATCCTGAGAGGGGCTTCCCATTTTAATGGCAAGCCCTGTTTTATAGCCTTTTGCCTTGGTGGTATTGCCCACTAGGTTCCAAAAAGAAAAAATTTCTCCCGGGTAAATCAATACGCCATTCACCAGAGGTACTGCTAAAGATAGATTATGAACCTTATTTTCCTGAAGTGCCATATCGACACTGCCTAGTTTTCGACGCATGAAAGAGCTATGAGAATATATTTTGTGGGGCAATGGCGAGATAGACTTTGCTTTTGCAAATTTATCTTTGCTTGCAAAATTTGTTATATGTCGTAAAAGAATACATTTTTGCCTTGAAATTTCGTATGTTAAAGGACTTAGTTCACAAAACAACTTTCGTCCCACAATATATGCACCCCCTTTTCTAGGTTATTGCTTTCCTGTGGAGCCGATACCACCTCTATTTTCATTGCCTAGATTCTCTGTTTCCTCAAAGGCGATTTTCGGTTGGTGCTCAAAAATACGGAACTGGCAGATACGGTCGTTTAGCTCTATTACTGTATCCCGCATAGCAAAAGCGGGGAAAAACCATTGGTCATTATTACCGCAATAGCTTTCATCCACAATGCCGCAATGGTTTGTTTGAATGACGCCAAAATTTTTGAAGGTGGAGCTTCGGGGTACAATGTGTGCCTCAAAGCCCTTAGGCAATTCCATTGCTATGCCAAGAGGAATTAAACGGAATTCACCCTGTTTTAGTTCAACTCTTTCTGCTGCTCTTAGGTCAATCCAATCTGACTTTCCATCTATATAGCGTAGCTTTTCAATTTTGTCACTTATATATCTAATTCTGATGGTTTCCATAAAATTTCCTTTCTTACTTTGGGTGATAAAGATATAGAGAACTATTTTTGATTGATTTTTGTACATCAATAATTCTTTGATTGGAGCTGCCTTTCCAATGAAGCTTAGGATCCTTCAGATCTGCAACGAAACGTCCATCAACCAGCACATCAATATATTCCATGATTGGTAGAGCGCTGATTTCTTCCCAATGATAACCTGTATATAACCATATGGTTTTATCGGGAAAGCGCTCTTTAATTTGTTTTGCCAAAGCTGTTACTTCTTGGCGGTTTCCCATAAAAAGAGGGTCGCCGCCACTGAAGGTAATTCCGTTGGTATAATCATGATTCAGTGCATCAAAAAGCTCATGCTCTGCCTCTTGGTCAAAGGGGAGTCCTCCGTTTGGATCCCATGTGATAGTGTTATGGCAGCCTTTACAGCCATGGTCACAGCCGGAAAGCCAAAGTACAACACGAAGGCCTTGGCCATTTAGCATATCGTCCTTCGTAATATTATGATAACGCATATGTTACATACTCTTCCTTTCTGCAATTTCTGCCATTTTTGCTTCGTTTAGGCGGGTATCGCCTTTTACCCTGGAATAGGAGAGATAACCGTTCATACGATCAATTTTTGTTAGGTTATGACTTCCGCATTTGGGGCATACATCCATCTCTAATTCCTGATGGCCACAATCGTCGCAATAAGCCAGAGAAAGGTTGACTCCTTCGTAAAATCCCATTTTCATAGCGCGGCGGATAAGGGTGCGGATAGCATCCAAATTATAATCAATAGGATATTTCACATACTGAATTTTTCCGCCATTAAATAGATCCCAAAAACGATTTTCTAGATTTTGCTTTTCAATGGGGGTGATATCCTCTGTTACATGGCAATGAAAGCTATTGCTTACATACGCTCTATCGGAAACATGTTCGATGACGCCATATTTTTTACGGAACTGAGTTACCTGCAAGCCGCAAAGACTTTCTGCAGGGGTACCGTAAATGGCATAAAGATTACCGTCTTCTTCTTTAAACTGGGTGATTTTTTGATTAATATGTTCCAATGTTTCAAGGGCAAACTGACCATCCTCAACTAAGGATTTTCCATTATGCAGCTCTTGCAATTCATTCAAAGCAGTGATCCCAAAGGAAGCGGTAGCAGCCTTCAAAAGAGGCTTGATTTTATCATGAAGACCTAAGTGGCCACCGTAAAATCCGCCTTCGCAGTAGGCCAAGGGGTTGGTGGAAGCACGCATTTCTCCTAAATATGCATAAGTACGCACATGAAGATTGCGGATCAGTTCCAGATAATAGTCTAAAACTTCATAAAAGGGCTTGCTTTCCTGCTTTGCTTTGGCATAAATCATAGGCAGATGCAAGCTGACAGCGCCGATATTGAAACGCCCTACGTAAACGGGCATATCTTCTTCATCGGCTGGCTTCATACCCCCACGCTCAAACCAGGGGGACAAAAAGGCGCGGCAACCCATTGGGCTAATGATTCTGCCATATTTTTTGTAGATATCTGCCACATAACCATCCCCTGTTAGGCTCAGCCAATCGGGATACATGCTTTTTGAGGAGCATAATATGCCAGCTTCAAAAACATCTTCTGATGCTTTGCCCTCTCCATGAAGGTTTTCATCATAGAGAAAAACAAGTTTAGGAAATAGTACAGGCTTTTTACAATTTTTCTTGCCTTGACCTTTTCTGCGCACATTCAACATGGTGATAGATGCTAATTTTGCAAATTTACCTGTGCCTGTGCCAAAACTCATTG
>NZ_DALYUL010000031.1:0-231 GCF_031981185.1 Anaerotignum sp.
CATCCAATCCCCTTTCCTTTATTTTTTCAAACTTTTCGCCCCACCGACGATTTCTGTTATCTCTTGGGTTATTGCTGCCTGTCTAGCCCTATTATACTGCAACTCCAGATTTCTCATCATGTCCTTAGCGCTTTTCGTTGCAGCCTCCATGGCAGTCATTCTTGCATTCTGCTCGCTAGAGAAGGACTCCACCAAGACACCAAATAGCAGACCCTTTAAATAGTTAGGTAC
>NZ_DALYUL010000031.1:241-4333 GCF_031981185.1 Anaerotignum sp.
GCATTACAATTTCGGGAGAGGGATCAAACAATGCATGGGGATATCCCAATTTTCTTTGTTCAAATTTCTTCCGTTCCAGAGGAAGAAGTTTTATCATTTTCACCTCTGATTTCATTGGTGTAATCATTTCTGTATAAATTACATATACCTCATCCAGATGACCTTTGATAAACAATTCCATAATTGTTTCCGAAATCATTTGCGCTCGATATAGGGTAGGCTCTTGGGCAATATATAAAAACTCACAATCTGCCGCTTGACCCTTACGCATGAAATGTTGCCGTCCAACCTGACCAACCAAAAAAAGTGAATTTTTCCCACCTTTACTCATTTCTTCCTCAGCTTTTTTAATCACGTTGTGATTGTATGCGCCTGCTAGTCCCTTGTCCGCAGTCACCACTAAATATCCTATATTTCTTTCCTCAACAGGAATATGATCATTCCTACGGAAATAGGCAGAGTTTACATGAGGGGCACGAACCAAAATATCGTAAATGGTATCTTGCAGTGCCTCAAAATATGGGTGGGTCGCTTGCAGGCTTTTTCTTGCTTTTTTTAATTTTGACGATGAAATCAGATACATGGCGTTTGTTATTTTCATAATATCCTGTATACTTTTGATTCTGGATCGGATTTCTCTCGCATTAGCCATAATAACCTCCACGATGCCCAAAGGCATCTATCCATACTAAAGAAGTCTACGATAAACTACCGCTCTCCTCTATATTTTTTAAATTCTTTTGCTGCACTTATAATCTTCTCAGTCAATTCATCGCTAAGTACTTTTTTATCTTCGATTTCTTGAATAATCTGACTATATTTTGCTCTAAAATAATCCATCAAATCACTGCGGAAGGTTTTCATTTCCTTTAGCGGAATATCCAAAAACACTTTATGATTCGCCGCCACCAATAAAATCACCTGCTCATGTAGGGGCAAAGGCTTAGATAATGGTTGCTTCAGCAATTCCATTTGATGTTTTCCATGCTCCAACAATTCCTTTGTTGTTTTATCCAAATCGGAAGCAAACTGAGTAAATACTTCCATCTCCCTATACTGAGCAAGATCGATTCGAAGGCTTCCAACGGCCTTTTTCATGGCTTTGCTCTGTGCCGCGCCACCAACACGGGAAACACTTAGACCAATGTTTACCGCAGGACGGTTGCCCGCAAAAAACAATTCACTTTCCAGAAAAATTTGTCCGTCAGTAATAGAAATTACATTCGTAGGTATGTATGCTGATACATCCCCCGCCAATGTTTCGATAATCGGAAGTGCTGTAATGGAACCACCACCATAAGCCTCGTCCAAACGGCAAGAACGCTCTAACAATCTGGAGTGGAGATAAAATACATCGCCGGGATATGCCTCTCTACCAGGAGATCTCTCTAACAGTAAGGACATGGTACGATAAGCCACCGCATGCTTTGATAGGTCATCATAAAAAATCAAAACATCCTTCCCTTGTTTCATAAAATATTCCGCCATTGCTGTTCCCGAATAGGGTGCAATATATTGCAGTGATGCCAAATCACTAGCAGCAGATGAAACAACAATAGAATAATCCATTGCGCCGTGTTTGTTTAATGTATTAACCAGTTTTGCAACGGTGGATGCCTTTTGTCCAATGGCAACATAGATACAGATAACATCCTGCCCTTTTTGATTTAAAATGGTATCTATAGCAATAGATGTTTTACCCGTCTGACGGTCTCCAATGATTAACTCACGCTGGCCTCTACCAATGGGAAACATAGAATCAATGGACAAAATCCCTGTCTGTAGGGGTACTGTTACTGGTTTTCTGGTGCAAACACCGGAAGCTTCATTCTCAATAGGGAAATAATCCTCTGCTTCAATGGAACCTTTTCCATCAATTGGACTTCCCAAAGCATCTACAACACGCCCTATCAGTTTGTTTGATACCGGCACACCGGCTCTTTTTTTCGTTCTGGTTACCTTTGCGCCTTCTCCCAGACCATAGTCTGAACCCAATAAAATACAACCTACTGATTTCGCCTCTAAATTCTGTACAATCCCGCGAACACCGGTTTCAAATTCAACCAATTCTCCATACATTGCCTGATCCAGACCATAAACACTGGCAATGCCATCACCAAGACGGATTAGGGTTCCTGTTTCCCTCACCGTTGTTTTTACTTCATAATCTTCTATCTCACTTTTTAAAACAGAAATAATTTCTGTCTGATTTATGTTGCTCAAACGTGCCACCTCCCAATTAAAGTTTTCTGCAACTCTGATAATGCACCTTTGATGCTTTTGTCAAACTCCGTACCCTCTGCATATAAAACAAAACCACCAATTAGGGAAGCGTCTTCTTCCAGATCGAGAAACACTTCTTTTTTCTTATACTTTTGGCACAACATACTCTTTATTTGCTCCAACTGCACATTTTCAGGCCTTGTCGCATAGAAAAGTTTTGCTTTCATTACGTCTCTTTGTTCAAACATCAAAGCGTCATATGCTTCCTTTATTTCACCAAAAGCGCCAATCATGTTATGGTCACATAATAATTTCATAAAATCCGCTATATCAGGCTCAAAAATATCATCTATCACAGCGTACTTTTCTTTTCTTTTGATCACAGGGTTCTCCAGTACTTCATTCAACGCGCTACAGTTATTCAGAAGTTTGTCTGTGGCATCCATCACTTCTTCTTTAACCTGCAAAAATTTCAATACTTTTCCATAATTCAACGCTCTCTGGGTAATCATTTCGCAGCACCTACTTCTTTTAAGAAATCACCAAGGTACTGTTGGTTGGTATCATTGTCTACATTTTTACCAACCAACTTGGAAGCTGCCAGCAGTGCAACATCGGCAATCTCAGTTTTAGCCATTTCCACAGATTTTTCTCTCTCCAATTCAATGGCCTTACGAGTTGCTTCCATAGTTCTAGCTGCTTCCTTTTTGGCTTCCTTCATAATAGAAACATATTCTATCTCGGCTCTTTGCTTCGCCTCTTTCAGGATGATGCCTGCCTGATTTCCTGCTTCTTTTATATCATTTTCATAGTCTTGTTTTAGCTGATAAGCTTCTGACTTTTTAAGATCAGCATCCTGTAAGGAACTCTCAATGGTTCTTTGTCTCTTTTCAATCACTGCGCCTACCCGCTGAAATAAAAACACCTTTAAGAATAGAAATAAAACAAGAATATTGATTATACTAACTATAATATAGGATAACTCTACATGAAACACTCACGGTCCCTCCTAAATCTTATTTTGAAAAAAAGATAATTAAAAATGCAATAACCAAACCATAAATTGCAGTTGCCTCCGCCAATGCACAACCTAAAATAAGAGTCTTGTTAATTTCACTTTTGGCCTCTGGCTGTCTTGCAATAGCCTCCGTTGCCTTACCTGTTGCAATTCCAATTCCAATACCTGCTCCAATGCCAGTAAACACGGCAATACCTGCACCTATTCCAATTAATGCTGTCATAATATAATCTCCTTTATTTAAAAAATTATTTTGAGAAAAAGATAATTAAAAATGCAATTACTAAGCCGTAAATTGCAGTTGCTTCCGCTAGCGCACAGCCTAAAATAAGAGTTTTGTTAATTTCACTCTTTGCCTCCGGCTGCCTTGCGATGGCCTCTGTGGCTTTGGATGTTGCAATACCAATGCCAACTCCCGCTCCAATACCAGTAAATACTGCGATACCAGCTCCTATTCCAATCAATGCTGTCATAGCTTCATCTCCTCATTCTCTAGTAAAATACATTCCCTGTTCTTTGCAATGTTCTACTCGTCTATTTTTTCCTGCATAAAAAGTGATGTTAAAAACACAAACACATATGCTTGCAATAACCCGTCGAAAACATCAAAATAAAAACCAAAGGGTAGCGGCACAATGACCGGTACAATCAGCCTTATCAATTCCATAATAACAAAGCCCCCGAAAATATTTCCAAAAAGTCTCATACACAAAGATAGGGGTCTTATAAAGATTTCCAAAATATTAAAGGGTAACATCGCTGGCATAGGGTGGGCAAAACTTTTAAAATACCCTCTGAGTCCTTTTTGATGCAAACCTGAATATTCAACTAAAATAATGCTCATAAAAGCA
>NZ_DALYUL010000031.1:4343-11592 GCF_031981185.1 Anaerotignum sp.
AAGTCCCGCTGTGACATTTAAATCTTTTGTAGGCGGGGTCAGGCCAAACAAGCCAATCGTATTTGAAACAGCCAAATATATTAAAACCGTGCCTAAAAACGGAATATATCTTTCTCCCTCTTTCCCCAGAATATCGCTAAGGAAACCATGAATAAAGTTATATATCCCTTCAAGAGCAATTTGTGATTTTCCCGGCACAATCTTTAAATTATGGGTGAAGATTAGTGTCATAATCATAATGAATGCCATGATCCCCCAACTGGTTATCACAAATTCGGGAATAGACAGCCCCTGAAGCTCAGGAAAAGACACTGTTTTGCCACCCAGTGTTTCAATTAACCGTGAGGCAACGTCTTGCATAAAATTCACCTCCACTTCCTGAAACTATGCAATTTTTTCGAATCTTGCGTACACAAATAACACACCAGTAAATTTGCTACATTGGCGCACAAAAAATAAGTAAAATTCAATGGGAATTTTTGGATTATTGAAATGATAATACTTGCTTTTTTCCGTCTTTGAGGTGTAAATAACGGGTAATAATAAATCCAATGCTAAAATTAGACACCAAAATAATCCATCGTCTTATATATAAACAAAATAAGGAATACGACGGTATTATAATTAGCTTTAAGAAAAGAGAATAGAAATTTTTATTTTCACTTTGTTGCATATCATCATAAGATACATTATCAAAAACCGCTTTTCGAATGGTGATTTGTTTTAAATCCCGATTTGAATAAAAACTGTTCTTGATAACAAACTTCATATTCTGGTTAGGATCGACGAAGTTGTCCATGCGAATTTTAATGCCAGCATTCAGCAAGCTTAATTCTTCCGATTTTTCTTCACGATAACTTTCACTTACTTTCGCCGTGGTACCACGTAACCCGAAAGAAGTAATAACCAATGATAAAAATATAAAAAATATAAATATTTTTTTATGTATTGCAGAATGCTTCCTCATACTCTCACCTCCTTTTTCTTTATTTGCAAAACGCAACTTTAACATATCATATACCCAGACTTGCCATTTGTCTATCATCTAAATTCACAATAAAACCTGATTCATGTCATATATTTACATAATTCTGCACTATAAATCTATAAATTTGAAGGAATCGTTCCTTTTTGTATCTAAACGGCAACAGTTTTACAGGGCATTTTTCAATGGAAAAAAGATTCTCTCTAAATAACAACGTAATTTATTTTATTAAAAAATAACAACTTCATGCCTTTAAAAAACAAAATAATAAAAATGAAAACACATCATTTCACGAAAAAATGAATTGTCTTTTTTTTTCATATTGCCGGTGAGGAAATATGATACTTTACTTCACTTGCAATCGTAGAAATAAACCCTACCTTGTTAACCGCCAAGGTAGGGATACTCATTCAACCATTATTCATACTCATCGTAAATTTCTAAGACCTCAAATCCCTCTTCATTGATTGCGTCACACAAGTCCTCATCAGTCACAGCTCTTTTACATTCCACAGCAACAGCTTCTTCTTCTAAATTTAAACTCACCCTGTCCACACCGCTGACACTCTCAAGTATCCGAGCTATGGCACTGCCTATTTGTAAATGATTCATTCCTTCCACAACAATAGTCTTTTTCATCATAAGCTCCTATTCCGCAAGCTGTGCATCCACGTAATCAACCACATCATCTAACGTTTGAAATGTATGCACATCTTCATCGTGAATGGTCACTAACAAACGCTTTTCTATTTCAATCATCAATTTTGCAATATCAATAGATTCAATATTAAATTCAGGTGTTAATCTGGTTTTGCCTCTTAAATCTTTTTCAGGAACACTGATAATATCACTCAATAAAGAAATAATGATTTCTAACGTCATGATTAGATACCTCCTTGAAAAATGGAGCTCTTCCTCCCTGTATAAAATAGATTAAGCCGATGTAGTGCCCGGGTGCTGGCAATATATAAAAGCTTTTTATCGTCCTTCGTATGATAATGACTCTCGTCTACGCCATAAACTAAAACAGAATCAAACTCCAGTCCCTTTGACATGGTTATCGGAATAATAAACACACCCTTTGTGTTCAGGTTATCCCCAGAGCGCACCAAATGAATGGCCATTTTATCTTTCAAGCGCTCATAGAGCCCTTCCGCAAGCTTATTATTTTTACACAAAATCCCTATGGAACCATAACCTTGCTTTTCACTGTAAAAAGCCTCTTCCATTACCTTTTGGTCAATGAGCTCAGTGTCTTTTCCTTCAATAATCTGAGGAATATCGCCACTGCGGTTAAAACTCTCAAATGGAGTATCTCCGTCCAAAAACTGCATACTGAAATTGAGAATCTCTTTTGTACAGCGAAAGCTTTTGTTCATCACCATTAAACAAGAACTTTTCGGCTTTAAAACTTCAGTTATTCTTTCATAAAGATCCATATTTTCCTGCTTTTCAATGGTTTGGTTAATGTCCCCCAATACAGTAAACCTTGCATTGGGAAAAAGGCCTTTCATTATTTTAAAATGAAGGGTGTAATAATCCTGGGCTTCATCAACAATGACCTGCCGAATGGGTCTATAAATCTCGTTGGCAACTGTATTTTCGCCGATTAACATTTGCAGATACATGAGTGCCAAAGCATCCTCATTTTCAAGCTTGTTTCCTTCAAGGCTTTCTTTGGTGTAAAGCATTATTTCATCAATATTCTTTGGTAACACAATGCCCAGGGAGAGAGATTTCAACAATCCGGCAGTGGTAAACAACTTTTTGTAGAGTGCGAATCCATTCAATTTGATAAACCCATCTACCTTTTTGGCAAGTTGAGTACTTTCCTCTATGGACAGCTCTCTTGCATATTCCTCCCAATCATAAACATGTTCTGGGTCTTCCCTTGTTTGTCGCAACAGTTTGGGCATACGGCTCTTACGCATTTCATGAATTTCTTCATAAATATACCAACGAATATAGCTCAGTCTTACTGCTAGGCTGGTAGATTCATTCATTTGCTGCAATCGTTCTTTCAAATGCTGCGCTGTGAAGACTATTTTTCCATCATATTGAATATCCGTAAAGGTAATATGAGAGAAAGGAATGCTTTCTCCATACCTATCCAATATCTTTATAAAGGCACTAGACATTTTAAAGGCCAGCTTGTTTTTTCAATTCTTTTTCATTGGCATCTTCGCAGGAAATCAATTGTTCCGTTTGCTCATAGCGAGAGCAAAAAGTTTTTTTATCTGTCAAGCTATTTCTCACCAAATCATCAAAAACAACGGACTTCACTTCATCCTCACCCAATTCTGGCAAGACATTGGAGATATACTGCTCAAACAGTGTATTAGGAGACAAAATGATGATATCTGAGGCTTGTAATCGATTTGCCAGCCCCTGATATTTCAAGTATGCCACGCGATGCAAAGCAATGGAGGTTTTTCCGCCTCCCGCAACTCCTTGCACCATCAGTAAGTCATGGGTCATATTTCGAATGGCAATATCTTGATCTCGCTGAATGGTCTCTACAATTGTTTTCATCTTTGTGGAAGCATTACCCGATAGTAACTTGCGCAAAAACTCATCTGCAATTTGTACATCAGCATCAAAAAAATATTGAAAGGCACCCTTTTTTATCTCATATTGGCGTTTCAGCGTGATATCCCCAAAAACAAGACCTCCAGGTGAATCATAATGAGCTTCCCCTTTTTCAAAACGATAAAAAAGACTGGCAATGGGAGAACGCCAATCATATATAAGAATTTTTTCGTCTTTATCGTGAAATAACGTTCCTCTGCCAATGTAGACTTCTTCCCACCATTCTTTATTTTCAGCACAAAAGTCAATTCTGGCGAAATAGGCCGATTGCAATAACCGCTCATAAAGCTTTATTTTTTTTGTTCCTGCTTCTATGGCAAATGCATTACTGGCAAGGGGTTGATAAAATTGGCTTAGCCCTATTGCACCATCGAAATCATCTGCCGAATGGGAAGCATTTTCCCACATCTCTTTGTTTGTTTCCTTTAAGGCCTCTATATTTTTGGCACTGTTTTTTTTCGCCTCTTCCAATAGTTCAGAAAGTATCTGGCAAATGTTATGATAATGGGCTAGTTCAGCAGCCCGTTCCTGTTCAAAGTTCTCCAAATTAACACCTCACTCTAGATTTTTGTAGCAGTCTTCTAAGCTCACCTTCCGGGCCTTCTGTTGCTGATCATTTTATTCCAAGGGATTAGAATAACTCCCAGCAAGACACAGCCGAAACATGCTTGTGGCTTCACACCCAATGTACGCCTTTAACTCGTCATCGGTTTCAATTAAACCCCTACCCAAAAGATAATTTGTAACTTCTCCCAAAATATAACAATGGGTGTTATGAAGCACTCGTTTTATCGTTTCGGCATTTGGCCACTGTCCATAAATCTCGTTCCATATTTCAGAGATGCATTGATTCATCTTGTGATTTATTTGTTCTAACAGCTCCACATCTTTCTGTGGGCGATTTCCGTCGATATATTCATGCCATGATAACCAGAACCACCCTTTATTGTCTAAGTACATTTCTGCAAATGCATGAAAGAAATAGGCAAAGCGTTGCTCTGCTGTTCTTGCGGTGTCCAATTTTTTTATGAGCATATCCATAAAAATCTCCTGTATTGCCATATGTGCTTCCCATAGTAAATCGTTATACGAGGGAAAGTAATTATATAAATTTGTATGAGCGCATCCCAATGACCGTGCAATTTGGCGAAGATTAAGCCGCCGTAAATCACTTTCATTCCCCATTAAGTTCAGTGTTGTTTCAATAATTTGCTCTTTTGTCAAATTCTTTTTCATACTGCACCTCCCATCATTACCGATGATAATTACCAATGGTAATGAGAGTATACAACTCCATTAAGCAATTGTCAACATAAAGCTATACTGGTAAATACAGGGTATTATAAAATAGACTAATCTATAGGATATGTAATCCTGAAGATTAGTCTATTTGCAGTATATTCACTTTTCCAGTTTAGCCTAAAACCCTCCAATTTTTTCATCAGTAGTTCCTGTTCTTCACAATACTTTAATTTACAGAACGACTCATTTGTGAGTTCTATTTCGCAAAGCCAATACCTTTCTCTTAATTTCTCACAAGGGAAAATCAATTAGCAATACTTCCTTTAAACATAGGTGCATCAGTGCTTTATTGAGCATTGATTGTATCAACAATAGACATTTCATCTATTCGCTTCACTGGGCCATATACAGCCACAATAACAGAAACAAATACAATTCCAATGATTATACCAAGTTCAATTAAGGGAATATTCCATTGTTCTCCCCAATAAGATGTTATCATTTTTTCGAAAAGAAACTTATTGGAAATGAGACCCAAAACACTTCCCCATATACCTCCTACCATTGCGTAAGTTGAAGCTTCTGCAACAATCATCTTCTTCAGTTGTTTATTACTTAATCCAATAGCACGGAAAGCGCCATATTCTTTCATGTGGGCTGAAACGCTCATGCCAATACTGTTAACAATATTGAATATGGTGATGAGGGCAATCAAAGTCATAAACCCATATATAAACAGCCCAAAGGAATAATATGAGCCTAATACACTTCGATTTTCCAAGCGTTCATCTGAAAAGATATGCCTAGATCCCACCAATGCATGAATTTTGTCAACGTCCTTTTGGGTAGCTTTTTTCACTAATTGCATGTCAATAACGGTATAGTCCGTTACACCTGTAAGCTGCCTGAATGTATTTTCAGAACAAATGATTGTACCTACATCAGGTGCATTTTGAAATGGACAGGAAGAAAGTGTACCCACAATCTCTATATCCACAGAACGGTTCTCCATAAGTACCGTCACCTTGTCGCCTATCTTTGGATTGCCCTGTTGTTCAAAAACACCCAATCCCGTATATGGTTCATGCTGAACTTTTTCTAAAGTCCCCTCCAGCAAATACTCCTTTGCCCAATTAAACTGGTTTTCCTCATAAGAAATCAGGTCAACGGTTTTTTCAACACCATTTAACTTAATAGGCACATTGTAAGCAAACATCCGCCCATATACTCTTTCCGAATTTTCTTCCAGCTCTTTCAATAAATTCCTACTAATGGAACATTTGTTATCCGTACTTACAATAGATAAATCCGGTGTCCATGGCTTCAAAGGTCTCAGTGCATGGTGCATAAAATCAACAGTAACCGAAAAGGAAAGAAATAAAATAATACTAAGTGAAAAAGAACCAACCATTAACACAAAATTCCGTTTACTGGATTTTGCGTGATGAATTCCCAGTGCAGTATCAATTTTAAATAAGGCAGTACTGGCAGCCTTCTTCCCATAAAACAAATCATTTTTAGCCCCTGATATTGCCGCCAAAGGCGAAACTCTCGACGCTCTTTTTGCAGGAGAACGGGCGGCAAAAAAAACTGTAAAAACACCTATACAGATACCAGCGATAACACTGGGAAAACTGATGGCAAAGACAGGCATGCCTATAAAGTACTCTGGACTTAGATAGCGCAGCATGGCACACAATACCCAAATCACTATGATGCCCCCGCCAACACCTACAGGTATGGCAAAATTGCACCACCCTAAAGCCTCTTTGCCCACGAACTTCATTACTTGCTTTGGCGTTGCGCCAATGCATCGCATCATACCAAAAAATTCAGTGCGCTGGGCAACGTTGCTGTTTAAACTACTTGCAATCATCATGACTCCTGCTATTAGAACTAGCAAAAACAGAATAAATGCCGAGCCATATAACTGGAGCATAAAAGAATTCCCACTTTGACCAAGTAAACCAAGAAGCTTGGTATTTTCGGAAACCTGTTTTTCAGAAAGTCCTAATTGCGCTTTTATAGCGCTAATTGAATCTTTCATATTACAATGGGTGGAAAACTGAACAAAAAATACGCTGTTAAAGTATGTGGAATTATTTTTTTCCATCTTTTGATATATAGAGCGAAACCCATCCGTTGTCAAAAACATACCAAATGAATCTTCTTCCATAGTTTTTGAAGCATTCTTCAAAAAGCCTGAAACGGTAACTTGAAATTTTCCATCCGGTGTATCCACGGAAACCAAATCTCCAATTTTTAAACCCATCGCAGTTTTAGCATTCTCACTAACTAATGCCTCAGTATCCTTATGGGGAAATGTACCCTCAGTAATTAAATCTGTTTGCATCTTGGTAATCCAGCTTTCTTCGCTACCGCAAAGAATCAGGTTCTTGCCTGCTAAGGTATATCCCTGATCCCCCCCATAGT
>NZ_DALYUL010000031.1:11602-13906 GCF_031981185.1 Anaerotignum sp.
CCAAGACGATGCCACAACCTCAGGCCGTGCAGAAATCAACCTTGCTTCTTCCTCGCTGATTTCCTTAAACGACACATGCCAATTCCCATCCTCCATACGCGCTTGCATAATCTGACTTCTAATAAACATATCTGCCATTCCGAAAATAACCGTAACCAGAAACACTGCTATAACAATGCAAAATATGGACATTCTATTTTGTTTTTTATGGACTTTCGAAGAAATGGGTACAAGGTCAAGATAACTTTTCATCGACTTTCCCTCCCAAATCCGTTATTACACCATCCTTTACATGCAATACCCTGTCCACTGATGCAGCCAAGTTCATATTATGGGTAATCATTAAAATCGTCTGCTGATAGTGACGAGATGCCCGAATCAACAAATCCATAACGTCCTGACTATTTTTACTATCTAAATTTCCCGTAGGCTCATCAGCCAAAATCAATTTGGGTCGAGTAATCAAAGCTCGCCCAATTGCAACCCTCTGTTGCTGTCCCCCCGATAGCTGGCTGGGCAAGTGATGGCGGCGATCCTTCAAACCTAACACTTCCAAAATTTCATCTACTGTCTCCCGTTCCGGTTGACGATAATCTAAAAGAATGGGAAACGCTATATTTTGTTCCACAGTTAACTCAGAAACCAACTGAAAAGACTGAAACACAAAGCCGATATTACGGCGCCTAAAAATAGTGCGCTGTTCCTCTTTCATAGAAAACAGTTCTTTTCCATCAATATAGATGTTTCCGTAAGTAGGGGTGTCCAAAGCACCGATACAATTTAATAATGTGCTCTTGCCTGAACCGGACTCGCCCACTACCGCCAAAAATTCACCCTGTTCCACCGAAAAAGATACGTCCCTTAAGGCTTCAACCCGATTTTCACCAGAACCATAAGTTTTGCTTAAATGTTCAATTTTTAATACTTCCATCCTTTAACCCCCTTTCCTATAAGCATAGCAGATAAACCTTACATTCAGGTGAATCATAATCTTACAGTTCTGTAAGGAAGGATAGTATAAATACAGTTCCCTGGTCAATACTGCTTTGAACAGAAAGAACGCCTCCCTGTTCCTCAATAATAGATTTTGCCAAAGATAGACCAAGTCCCACACCTTGGGTATCAAGAGATTTTTTGCTGCGATAGAACCGCTTGAAAATATGATGCAAATCCTGAGAAGCGATGCCAGCTCCGTTGTCTTTTATAAAAATTCGGGTCACAATTGGCGTGCATTCCCATGAGATATAAATCTTCCCGCCCCCAGAAGTATGGTCTAAAGCATTTTTCACTATATTCCCTATTGCTTCTCTGGTCCACTGCTTATCACAAAACACAGTTTCTTCCGTTAAACCATCCAAGAGAATATCTTTTCCCTCTTTTTCCGCCCGGGTGGTCAATTCTCGAATTGCTTCTTTTACCAATTCTAAAATTCCATAGTGATACCTTTCAAAAACAATATTGCCTGCATCTAATCGGGTAATTTTCAACATAGATTGTATCAATTGTTCCATACGCTCCAGTGCTTGCCCTATTTTATCTGAATATTCTTTTACTACGACTAAATTCTCTGGCTCATCAGAAATAATTTCATGGTACATGGAAAGGGCTGTAAGGGGAGTTTTCAATTGATGAGAAATATCAGCTATTGTATTTTTGAGAAATATCTTTGCCTTTTGTTCTGTTTCACTTTTTGATTGTAATATAGTTGAAAGCTGCTCAACAGATGCAAAAAGACGATAAATTGACCCCTCGTTCATTTGGGGCATATGGTGAGTAAAATTCCCTTCTACAAAATGCGCTATTACCTGTATCCCCTGCTGATAAAGCCTATCCCTTTTCCGGAAGAAGAAAGATGCACCACCAAAGAGCACAACGGTCAAACAAATCCCCATCAGTAACATGGAATGTCGTGTTGTATTTTGAAGCACATTCATAAACGGTAAAAATCTGATTGAGGTACGCTCCGTTAATCCAATGCTTATAAGTAAATCATTGCCCTGTTGACTAATTTGGGTATTGGTGATTGCTTGAGCAACCACATCTTTTGGAATCCCCTGTTCTAAGAGCGACGTGGCAACAGCATTATTATGAGAAAGAAATAGATTTTCTATTGCCTTTGCCTGTATGGCATCTAATATCCCTCCGCAAAGAAAAAGTAATAAACCAAAAAAGAGGAGAAAGAAAAAGAAATATCTTATCTGTTTATCCCGAAACAAATTCATAATGATACCTCTCTCCATTGATATCCAAATCCACGTACTGTTATTAAATGCTCCGGATTGGAGGGATCAACCTCTATTTTTT
>NZ_DALYUL010000031.1:13916-17581 GCF_031981185.1 Anaerotignum sp.
GTATTGTCATCAACAAAATCTGCAGTGCTATCCCAAAGTTCATTTAAAATGTGTTCCCTTGTTGTCACTCGATTTGCATTTTTCACCAACAAAGTAATTAGTCGATATTCTCCATTTGTTAATTCCAAACGCTTTCCATTCATTCTGACACAGCTTTCTAACAGGTCAATGGAAATATCACCACATAAAATGGAAGTATTGTTTTGATTGGAAATTCCAGTTCGCCGCAGTAATGCTCGGATGCGAGAACATAGCTCCCCTAATCGAAAGGGTTTTGTAATATAATCATCCCCTCCACAATCCAATCCCCGAATCACATTTACCTCTTCATCAGAGGCTGTTAAAAAAATAATAGGAATGGAGCTACCTTTTTTTCTTATTTCCTCACAAACAACATAGCCGCTACCATCCGGCAAAGTTACATCCAGTATAATTAAGTCATATTTTTCTATTGTATGCAGATGACTTAAGGCCTCCTTCACAGTACGGACAAAGTCAACCTCAAAACCATTACGCTTTAACGCATATTTCAATCCATCTACTAAACTAATATCATCTTCCAACAGTAAAATCATATTGTTCATCGGCTTCACCCCTTCTTCTGAATAAAATTTTGTCGCTGGATTTCTTCAGAGTATAAAAAATCCCATATACTCATCATTTTGCTTTTTATGATTATCCCCTGTTCTAACCAAGGCATTATGAGGGATACAGTGTAGGGGTTAGCACAAACAGAATGTGATTAGCCTCGTCCCCTTTATTCAAAAATCTATGCCTAACATTGGGGGGAATGCGAACTACATCCCCCTCTTCCAGAAAATATGAAACGCCCTCCAATTCCACATATGCCTCACCTTTCATGACCACAGCAATCTCTTCCTTATCCATATGGGAATATGTGCTTTCTGTGGTATTGGCATGGGCATTCAAATCCATCATTAAAAGCTCAATATGTGCTTTCATAAAATCAGGTGTCAACACATCGTAAACAATGTGATCGCTATTTTCTCTATACACTTTTTTACGGTCTTTCTTTCTGGAAATAAGGGATTCTGTATCAATTTCATTGATAAAAAGGGTATACAGTGGTACATTTAAAGCCTGCGCAATGATCTCCAAAACACTTAAGGACGGGTTTGCCTGTCCCCTTTCAATTTGGCTGATAAGAGATGTGCTGATTCCCGCAAAATTTGCAAACTCACGTATTGTCATTCCTCTTTTCTTTCTATAATTCAAGACCGTTTGTCCTAGGCGATTGTAATTCATAATTCTCTCCTATCCATAATAATAAGCTTTTTCACCCATTTGTTTTAACATATTGGATATGGCAAAAAGGACTTCCTTTTGCCCCAAAAATAGTCTATACTTTATTTATACATTATAGTATACCATGTATTTTATAATTAACAAGGGAACGGAGGTATAACAAAAGCAAATGCAGTCAAAAACAATGCAGTACTTATTTCTGTTTTTAGGGGTTTTCGCCCTATCAACATCCGCAATTTTTGTAAGACTGGCTGATGCACCGTCTTCAATCACCGCTTTCTATCGGCTTTTCTTTGCCACATTACTACTTGTACCATTTTTATTTTTTAACAAAGAAAATTGGAAGGCGCTCCTTTCCTTATCTCGGAAACAGTTAGGTTTTGGGTTATTTTCAGGTCTATTATTGGCAATACACTACGTTTTGTGGTTTGAATCCCTAAACTATACCTCTGTTGCAAGTTCAACGGTTATTGTCACATTGCAGCCCCTTTTTTCATTTGCGGGAGGTCATTTCCTATTTAAGGAACGCTATAGCAAAGGGGCAATTGCCAGTTGCTTCGTCTCATTGATTGGTTGTTTCATCATCGGTTGGGGAGATTTCGGGGTAAGCATCCAAGCTTTATTCGGCGACCTGCTGGCATTTATCGCCGCGGGGGTTATTACTGCTTATTTCTTTGTTGGCCAACACATAAGGAAAAATTTATCAGTCATTCCTTATTCTCTATTAGGATATTCAAGCAGTGCAATGTTTTTAGGGCTCTACGCAATCACTCAGAATGTATCTTTCGTTGATTATCCGGCATCCACATGGAAAGCCTTTATTGGATTGGCCTTGTTTGCTACAATTTTCGGTCAAATGGTTTTCAATTGGCTTCTAAAGTGGTTAAGTACCTCGGCTATATCTATGAGCATTTTGGGGGAAACTGTAGGAACCTGTATTCTTGCCTATTTTATATTGGACGAGGTACTCTCACTGCAACAAGGCATAGGCATAACAATCACATTAATTGGGCTGGCTTTGTTTTTATTTCATCAAAATAAAAGCGCACCTCAATCATAACGATACATCTGCCTGTTTACCTTATATAGCTTCACAAAATTCGGTGCATCACTTTTTAATCAAACTTATTATATCATTGGAGGTATTTCAAATGGAAAAAATTAATATTGCAGAAAAACTGGAACTCTTTCATGAATATTGGAGCCCAAGAATTCTTGGGGAAGTAAACGATTCTTACGTAAAGTTAGCCAAATTTAAAGGTGATTTTGTTTGGCATACCCATGAGAATGAGGACGAAATGTTTATCGTGGTAAAAGGTGAATTGACGATTAAATTCCGTGACAAAGATGTTCAGCTTCACGAAGGGGAATGCATTGTAATTCCCAAAGGAATTGAGCATATGCCTGTTGCAGAGCAGGAGGTTCATGTAATGCTGATTGAAGCAAAGACAACGCTAAATACCGGTAATGTTGTCAACGAAAAGACCGTTGAAAACCTAGAAAAGATATAAAATATTACCAAACTAAAAATTGCATAGTCGTAATCATACACCCGAATAATCTTGATTGCGGCTTTCGCATTTTTATACAAATCCTATTTACCTATTTATTATTATTTCAGTTTGTGACAGTAAGTTTTAAACTCAAAAAATTTATCTCTAACTTACGAAAGAAGCAAGCCCTTACAAGCGTTGCACGTCACAACAAAACAGGCTGACCCAAATAAATTTTATTTAGGTCAGCCTGTTTATGCTACTTTTTTCTATGAAACATCGATTACTGTGTCCAACATCTTAGCCCCTTCTCCCCTTGGGGTATTTTCCTAAGAACCATACCTTCTGATTCTCCATGGCCATACCCCTATTTCCATCATAATTATTTCGGAAGAACAAACAAAAGCACTTATATCCGCTGTTGTGTCATCTTAATCCATATTATAACAAATGGAAAATACACATTCAACTCGAGATTGTTTATTATAACTGTTTGTCATAGCCCTCTGATCATTTCAAAAAATCCTAAACTATAGTATACTTATACAAATTCAATGTTCATCAATATAACAAAGAATCTCAAATATCATGCATATTTTTAATTTCGATTTTATTATAATCCTTTTAAGTGGTAAAAACATAGCAAAAAAGTTGTAGTGTTAGAGGAGAAGAAATCCTAGGAAGCTATTTATGAAGAAAACACGATGTTTATTGGTTTTTATCCTTATCATTTTATTATCATCTTGTGAAAATACCATTAAAAGTGATACAACAATGACAATTAGACCTAGTAAGTTCTCAAAGGAAACCCAAAATGCATTGAAAATTTTTGATGCTGAAACCTTATTTTTAGATTATACTATTAATGATACAGTTAAATATATTTCTATTAATTTATGGATTTAT
>NZ_DALYUL010000031.1:17591-18430 GCF_031981185.1 Anaerotignum sp.
ATGGAAAGCCGATGGAAGCATCTCTGATAGTATAACTAACATAGACCAATTTAATCGCATTGCCCTTCGCTTCAAAGAAACAGGCGTTGAAGTATTTACCATTGATAAAACTGGGGATTATATAAAATATGGTTTTAATGAAGGCGGCATGGTATTGAAAAATTCCAAATCCATTGTATCCAACCGCATTACAGAGCCAGTTAATATTGTTTTAAATGAAGAAATCCCAATGTGGGTCACTCGAGGTACGGATAAAAACAGTATTCAGTCGGATAGTTCCAGTGGTTTTAGAAATTTAGAGTGCAGTGACGGAGTGGCACTCACAGTAACATTCTCAGACAAAGAAATAGAGCAATAGCCTAATAACCATAAGAAAAGCATGCTATGGAACTGCAAAATATTAAAATTATTCAACTTTTATTTAAGAACAAGGAGAAACTATGAACGGACAAATTAGATCTAATGTTAAAATTGGTGCAGCGGTTAAAATTGTTTTAAAAGCTGATCAAAAAACCGGAAAACTTACAGAAGGAACAGTAAAAAAAATACTAACGAATAGTCCCACCCACCCCCATGGTATCAAAGTAATGTTAACAGACGGTCAAGTGGGAAGAATTCAAGAAATTTTGTAATCAAATGACAAATTGCATAAAAGATGTGCAAAAAAATGATTATGCACTCAGGAAAAACATTTTTTTCATTTTTTCTGGAGCAAAGTGGCTAAATCGCGGCTTTCTTTTATTTAGCAAGAAGTGCTTTTATGATTACAAAAGCACCTCATTAGAAGTAATAAGTAGCCAACTGATTTTTTTTTACTAAGTATACGCAGAAAGAGGTAT
>NZ_DALYUL010000031.1:18440-20403 GCF_031981185.1 Anaerotignum sp.
TTTGAAAGAAACGGAAATAAAATTAGAATGCTTTGGTGGGGATTTATTGTCCTTTCCAATTTTTTGCTTGGCATTTTTTCCGCGAAATATAACCTGTCAATTGACATGAAACTCTCTATTTTTTGGGGCATAATCATAATCGCCATATTGGCATGGTTTGTTATTAATCAGCTTTGGTACAAAGAGTTTCTTCGCAAGGTTGAAAACCTAACCCCCATTTTAGAAGAAGAAAATAATGCAGATAAATTTATTGCCGAAAACCTATCATTGCTTCAAGGCAAAAAATCAATGCAAATTATAGCGCTACTTAGCATCAATATTTGTGAGGGGTATTGCACAAAAGGAGATTATCAAAAAGCAAAGGCTCATTTGATGAAAATCAACCCTAAAAAGATACACGGAATATTAAAACTTACCTATCAGCTAATCTTCATCTACGTTTTGTTTTATTTAGAAGAAACGGAAGCAGCCACAGAAAAGCTTTCAAATCACAGAGATGAGTTACTAAAGTTTGAAAATTCGCCGGAACTGGGTGCCATGATTTCTATTGTGCAGATTTTTGATTTGCTCTCACAGAAAAAAAAGCAAGAAGCCCACGACTTACTACTTGTGTCAAAAGAGAAATGGACGATAAATAAATACCAGAAAGATTTTTATTATCTTGCATCTTTGTGCGAAAAAAATTAGTGTAGAAATCTTAGACAGGTTATCCTTTATGTATTTAAGAATGTGTTCGTATTACTTATGAGAGAGGTATAAACTCATGAAATGCCCAAATTGTGGAGAAGAAATGGAAGAAGGCTTTATCTACGGCAGAAGAGATAGTGGCTTGCTTTGGTTACCCTCTAAAGAAAATTTGTCTTTGACATTAACGGAATCCGGCATCAAAAAGCGCAATGGGTTACGGCTGGGGAAAAGACCATTCCCCGAAATGACAAAATTGGATTTTTGTGTGTGCAGAAAATGCGGCGTAGGTGTCTCAAAATTTTAGATCCCTTCTCGCCTTACTGTTGTAATATCAGCTCTAAAAGAAGAACAAGTCCCTCTTGCGTCAGGGTGACTTGCTCTTCTTCATCTTCCTTCCAAGTTACATAGTCATTAATTATATGTATCACATTGGCTATCAAATTTCTTTATAAAGAAAATCTTCCCTTTTTGCACTACCAAGACGCAATAATTAAATAGAGGGATAAGATGCTTATTTTTTGAGTATTCTCTTTAAATAATTCACATCTAACAAATTCACCGTCTCAAATTTCCCTTTATAAAACACAGCCCAGTTATTGAAAACACATGGCAGTTCCTTGGCCATTTGCAGAGAGTCTACCTGTATCAAGGACACAGGAACCTCGTGCATTTCACAGTACTGTTTTACCATTTCGATGGTTTGAAACACAAAAGGACATTGCATATCATAATAAATGGTCAACTCGTTGGTTTGGGTTCTTTGTTTTTTTACACTCTCTGTAAACTTAGGTGTTGTTCCGTCAAAAGAAAGGGCAAGCAATTCATAACCATCTTCCGTTGTATCTACAACCTCAAAACCAAACTTCTTTGCAAAAGACTGATCAGAGAGCCATGATTTTTGTTTTTTCGCCCCTAGCATGCAAACGCCGGATTTGCCCTTTTCTTTGGCATCAGCCAAACAATACTCCATCAGCATCTCCCCATACCCTTCACCTTTGCAACTACCAGAAACCCATAAGCAATACAAATAATAGTAGTTGTCACCGATAATAGGTACCCAAGCGGTTTCAAGAGGCGCATATTCAATGAAAACTGTAGCCTTTGCATTTAATTTTCGAAAGACATGTCCTTCTTTTAATCGTTCCGAAAGCCACTGGCGCTTTGCGTCAATACCTTGATGGGGCTTTTTGCTGCGGATAATACAGCATAAATGTTCACTTGCCAGGTTCTCTGCTGTTAAATTTATAAAATCAACATCCATATAATCTCTCACTCC
>NZ_DALYUL010000031.1:20413-26114 GCF_031981185.1 Anaerotignum sp.
AACAGGTTTTGCATTTTCCACAAAGCATGTATTTTGTCTTACGAAACCATTTCATTACAACTTGGGCATTCCATTTATCAAGGCTAATTTTACTTCCATATTATAACACATTTTTTCTCTTTAGGGTTACTTATTAGAGGTATTCTACGGTTTGTTTGTGTTGTTGGAAAATAGTTTATTTGTCCTAAAAAAATTTGTCTAGTCAATTACATTTATAACAAACATTAAAAAATGCTTCTGCTGCCTTTAAAACCTTACCTATCACTCCTATCTTTAAAATGCTGATATATTGTTTTAAAAACAGGCTTCCGTTTAAGCAGGAATTTTGCCAAACGAAAGCCATATTTATTGTAATTATTATAACATTTCAGCTTAGCGCGAAAATGCAGCAAATTTTTCAAGGGGACGGTGAATTCTTAGTATTTCAGACACCAGTAAGTAAATCCACCATTTCTATATGTTTCCTTAAAGGAATCGTAAATTCTTTACATATAATGTAAAAAGCGAAATTATGGTTTCAAAAACAAAGCGCCTAGTTTCTGGGTCAATTCCTCTTACGCTACCCATAGCTGTAAATACCTTTTTATGCCATTCCTCATTAAAATTATTGAAGCTCTCAACCCCCATAGATTCAATAACTTTATAAAGCGTTGTTATAAAAAGCTTTCGCTTTTCATCTTCTAATGATAAGAGCCATTGATTAATCACTTTATTGATTTGCTCTGCTCCCTCCGTGATACCTTGTGTATATTGAAAGTCACCTTTATTGATTACCCATGAAAAAGGATCATGTTGCATAATCCAAAACTCGTTACTCTCCACCACAACATAATCTTCCTGCAGTTGCAAGAGCATGCCCACTAAAGAGGATTGGGGTAAGGTTTTGTGGATCCTTGATTTAATCCTTTCGTATTTTTCGCTGGTAAATATTTCATCTCTGAAGCCCGGGCCGTCATGACTGTAAATACTTACAATACGATCTTGAACCCCTTGATGGCATTCCATAGCAGAATAAACGGCAATATTGCCTCCTTTAGAATGTCCACCTACCATGAAAGCATGAGGAAACTGGTCAGCAACAGCATTCAAATAAGAAACGCCCTCTTGCTGTGCAGGAACAGGCGTAATAAAAGCCATATTGAAATCTTCTTTCCATCCTACAATTGTAGCATCTGTACCTCGATATGCAACATAAGCGGTCTCGTCATCTAGTAAGTAGGTAACAGCCGCAAATTGCTTCTGCATGGTTGCGTCTAAGCTATCTGAATAGCAGCACATTCTAATATCTCGAAACCTTGGGCTCATACCAAGGGCAAGCAGAAGTCGATGATTGCTCTTTGCGTCTCGCACGCTATTCAGCATCTTAGGGATATGTTCTGCTTTGAGCAAATCTCCAATTCTTACTGGTGTTTGCTTATCCATAAACCATGGTACGACTTCATTAAAATGGATATAGACAAATTGAGATAAAATAAGGCTATCTACAAGATTGAACTTAGTGGTTTTAAAATCATCCATTTGGGATTCTGCATAATCTACAATATTCATGTGCTATCTCTCCTTAACGCATAGATTGATCCTATGCAGTAACTTTACTTCCATTCTATATCAATCAACATCATTACTGCAAATTTTTATAAAAAACTCTGATTATTGAGATTCTGCAAGAAGCTTTTGGAACTTTCCGAATCAAAAATACACACATACCTTTTACATAAAACAAAACATGTCTGCTCATCATTCGAAAGGTATTTCGCAATCTAGAATTATTTTTGTTTTCATTTATACTATCAATGACACTTCACAATCTATTTTCATATGAAATTCAAACACTCTATCTATTTTCGCAATTGAGTATGCTTATGCCTAAGTCAAAACATAAATATAAGCTTTTTTACTATTATCTTTATTTCAGCATTTGTTCATTTTTAAAGTAATCTTTCCACGGATCATCTCTCTGAATCCTCAAAAGAGCCTCTTTCATGTCAACGCCATCAGGCGCTATGGTATCTAGTTCTTCCCATAGAATGGGCATTGACACTTTTGCACCCTTTCTTGCTCTTAAAGAATAGGGCGCTACACTGGTGGCACCTCTTCCATTTCGAATCCAGTCAATGAATATCTTTCCTTTTCGACTAGCCTTTCTGACATTACTGGTATAACGGTCAGGCCATTTTTGTTCCATCACTATAGCAACTCCCTTGGCAAAGTCATGAAAGGCATCCCAACTAACACTAGGTTTTAAAGGAACAACCACATGATAACCCTTTCCCCCACTTGTCTTAAGATATGCGTCTAAAGAAAGCTCATTTAGGATATTTTTAACATCCAGTACCCCTTGGCGTACCCGACTCAACTCCATATCTTCATCAGGATCCAAATCAAACACCATCATATCAGGCTTTTCCAGGGTCTCTACAGAGCTTCCCCATGTATGAAATTCCAAAGTACCCATTTGAACCTCAGATAAAATTCCAAATCCATTTTCGACATAAAAGTTCTCTTCCGATTCCCCTTTTCCATTGGCAATGGGAACATTAACAATCCCTTTGCTCTCTGATGTTGGATGCTTTTTATAAAAACAAGTTTGAGAAACACCCTTAGGACAACGCAA
The DNA here is from genome assembly GCF_031981185.1 of Anaerotignum sp. Lineage (GTDB taxonomy): Bacteria > Bacillota > Clostridia > Lachnospirales > Anaerotignaceae > Chakrabartyella. The sequence goes on from NZ_DALYUL010000031.1 coordinate 23,028, forward strand.
TGTGGTTAAAATTCTATGACTTACATATGGTAGCATACGGGGCAAGACTTTTTCGTAATACTGCACAACATCTGCTTTCGTAATCATAAGTTGGTCATATAATATCTTATCAGGATTTGAAATTTTAACGCCTCCAAGCATAACGCTGTTCTTTCCTTCCATTCGCCCCGCTCCTTCCTTAGCAGAAAATGCAGGTGCTATTTCATTTTCTGGTGTTTCCCTTTTTACCTCTTTTGGGTTTTTATCCATTCGTAACCCCTGAAAGCTCGCTTGCCTTAATAAATTTTCTTTTGTCCACTCTGCAAATTTAATTTCAGCTACCAACGAAGGCTCAAGCCAAGTGACCTCCTCCTGTGTCCTAGCTTTTGGGGGAATTTGAAAGGAAGAATCTGCTCTTTTGAAATGACTGCATTTTTCTTCCAGTTCCCTCCTTTCCTTTTCACTCATTCCCGTACCTGCTCGTCCTGCATAAATAAGACTTTCACCCTCATAAACCCCAAGAAGAAGGGCACTTACTCCCCATGATTTTTTATCTGTTCGTGTATACCCACCAATTACAAACTCCTGCCTTTTTTCACATTTCAGCTTAATCCAGTCACCATTTCTGCTTCCACTGTAAATAGAATCAACCTTTTTCCCAACGATACCCTCCATGCCAGACTCACAAGCGGCGGCGAAGCTTTCTTTCCCCATTCCCCTGATATAGCGACTATAATAAAGATTGGAAGGAGCATCCTTCATTAGCATTTCAAGAATTTCTTTCCGTTGCATTATGGTATGATTTCGCAAGTCCTCCCCATCCAAAGCAAGAAGATCAAAAACAATATAAGTCAATTTTTCAGACTTCCCATTTTTCAAATAGTTTTGCAAAGCCTGAAAGTCGGTTTTACCTGACGCATCCGTAATCACCATTTCGCCATCCAAAACCATAGACCTGCCTCCTGCCCAATTAATTAGGGATGAAGCTATATCATAAAACCGTTTCTGATAGTCAATGCCATTCCTTGTAACTAGACGGACTTGATTGCTCTCAACAAATGCCACAATCCTATAGCCATCATATTTCATTTCATAAATCCACTCATCCCCATCAGGAACTTTGTTCTCTAACTTCGCCAGTTGTACATCAACCTTATTAAAAGGATTAAGGGTAAATCTCTTCATTTCACCCTGTTCAATTTCATCCATGGTACGTCCCGTACGAATGCTTGTAATAAACTCTGATGTTCCATCGGTAGTCTTGGCGTATTCATCTTTTTCTTTGAGCAATAACCAATTGTCCTTTGCGTCATTTGGTTTTCTTTTTAATCGAATCAACGCCCACTTCCCTTTCATTCGCCTTCCTTGCAATGTGAACTTCAGCTCCCCTTTTCGAAGACCCTCCTCTACATTTCCGTAAGGCTCCCAAAAACCTTCATCCCAAAGCATAACAACGCCACCACCGTATTCTCCCTTTGGAATCGTACCTTCAAAATTCCTATATGCTAAAGGGTGGTCTTCCACTTGCACGGCAAGTCTTTTTTCCCGGGTATCATAGGATGGCCCCTTGGGCACTGCCCAACTTAAAAGAACACCAGCCCATTCCAAGCGAAAATCATAATGGTCTCTCCGTGCCATATGGTGCTGAACCATAAAATTTAAGGCTTCTTCGTTGCTTCCTTCTAACCCCTCAGGTTCCAACGTATTTTCAAAATTTCTTTTCTCTTGATATTCCTTGAGTTTCACATCCATAATTATGCCGATTCCTTATCACTTTTTGCTTTTTCAACGCTAGCTTTCAGGGCTTCCATAAGGTCGATAACTTTTGCCGCACCATCAGATTCCGATGCAACAATCTCCTTGCCTGATATTTTTATTTCAATTAATTCACGTAGCCTCTCCTGATATTCGTCTTTATATTTAGATGGGTCGAAAGGTGTGTCCATTGAGCTAATCAATGTTTTTGCCATGTTTAATTCCTGTTCTGATACCTCAGGCTTATTGTACTGCTTTTGTATCTCCTTTATTTCATCGGCATAGAACATGGTGGAAATCAAAATACCCTCTTCCCTTGGAATAATGGCCATTAGTGTGTCCTTGGTTCCGATAACCGTTTTTCCTATGGCAATCTTTTGTTCACTCATCAGTGCTGACCTAAGCAACTCAAACGCCTTTTCACCCCCTGGCTCTGGTGCCGCCTGATAGGTTTTTTCATAGTACACAGGAGAAATTTGGTTTAACTGGGCGAAATGCAAAATCTGAATAGACTTTTCCTTTTCCGTCTTTATCTTTTCAATCTCCTCGTCTGTGATTACCACATACTTATCCTTATCGTATTCGTAACCTTTAACAATGTCATTTGTAGAAATTTCCTTACCACAATGGGCACATGTTTTCTTATAACGAATCCTGCTATTGTCTTCTTTATGCAATTGATTAAAATGTATGTCGTTGTCTTGGGTGGCTGTTAACATAGAAATAGGAATTGCTACCATACCAAAAGTGATTACCGATTTACGTGCTGCCATAACATAACACCTCCACAGGCTATTGTTTCCAACAGCTTTATATATATGCGAATTTCAAAGGAGCCTCTAATCATGTTTTTTCAACATCCATTATTTTCAAAAATCTTCTAACCAGATCATCTTCTTTCTGACTATCTTCCCCTTTTCTCCCCCTCCTAAGCACCGCTCACAAAAGATGGATCCTATCATACTATACTTACTAAGAATCTATTTTGGAGAGTGGTTAGTATGTCTGAAAATTTTGATGACAAAATATTGCTCATTACCGGAGGAACTGGTTCTTTTGGCAATATTGTCGCCAAAAGGTTTCTGCTTAATAATGAAATAAAAGAAATTCGAATCTTTTCTAGAGACGAAAAAAAACAGGATGATATGCGAAAGTTATATAAAAATGATAAGTTAAAATTTTATATAGGCGACGTCCGAGATATTGATAGTGTGGAAAACGCCATGCGTGGCGTAGATTATGTATTTCATGCCTCTGCATTGAAACAAGTTCCGTCTTGCGAATTTTTCCCTTTAGAGGCTGTGAAAACCAATATTTTAGGAACAGAAAATGTTCTATCCAGCGCCATCCACC
>NZ_DALYUL010000031.1:26124-31581 GCF_031981185.1 Anaerotignum sp.
TCAAAGGCAATGATGGAAAAAATAGTAGCCGCAAAATCCAGAACCGTTAGCCTTGAAGAAACCACACTTTGCTGTACAAGGTATGGCAATGTAATGGCATCCAGAGGATCTGTTATTCCCCTATTCATAGAGCAAATTAAATCGGGTCAGCCCATCACAGTAACTGACCCCAAAATGACACGATTTTTAATGTCTTTGGAGGAAGCTGTTGACCTTGTCCTTTTTGCTTTTCATCATGCACAGCAAGGTGATCTTTTTGTGCAAAAAGCACCCGCCAGCACCATTTTGAATTTGGCACAGGCTTTGAAAGAACTCTTTCACGCCCCAAACGAAATCTTAACCATTGGAGCACGTCATGGGGAAAAACTCTTTGAAACCTTGGTTACCAGAGAAGAAATGGCACGTTCCATTGAGTTAGAAAACTACTTTAAAATAACAATGGATAATCGAAATTTGAATTACGAAAAATATCTAACTTTGGGTAACAAAAGAACCTTGGTGGCTGATGAGTATACATCCAGCAACACCACCATGCTGTCCATCCCCGAAATAAAAGAAAAACTTCTAAAGCTTGATTTTATTCAAAATGAACTTACTGCGTGGAGGGATGGAAAATGAAAAAAAAGATTTTGGTTCTAGGCGCAACAGGGATGCTGGGCAGTGCAGTGTATAATCATTTTAAAAAGAATCCTAACTTTATTACAATCCCAACCTATCGAACCCAATTTGACCCAACATCCAATGGAATTTATTTTGATGCCCTTACCGACAGTGTAGAAACCATACCCAAAAATTTTGACTACATTTTAAATTGTATTGGGATTATTACGCCTTTTATTGATATAAACCCCGTAGTATCACTCAAAATCAATTCCCTATTCCCCTTGGAATTGGCACGTTACTGTGACAGCAACAATATGCGGCTGATTCACATTACCACAGATTGTGTTTATTCCGGGAAAGACGGAAAATATGTAGAAAACTCACCACAAGATGCAACAGATTTTTATGGCAAAAGCAAATCCTTAGGGGAGTGTTTTTCCAACGGAATGGTTCTAAGGACTAGCATTGTAGGGCAAGAAACCCATAATTTTGTAAGCCTTTTTTCTTGGGCGAAATCTCAAGCGGGAAAGAGAATAGAAGGTTATGATACACATCTTTGGAATGGCCTCACCACAAAATGGTATGCAAAGATATGTGAAAAAATTATTCTTGAAGATTTATATGAAACCGATCTTTTTCATGTTTTTGCCGCTGATGATGTGAGCAAATTCCAACTATTGCAGTATTTTAATGATATCTTTTCCCTTAAACTTGAGATAACCAAAGCCTACCCTGAAAAAATTGATCGTACCTTGCGTACCACAAAAACCTTGTGCTCCAAATTGGAGATACCAACTGTCAAAGAAATGATTATTGATATGAATAAGGAGTAATTCAAATGGACAAATATTTCGAAATTAATACAGATGGTGCGCTTCCACCTGTTGAAGCAACCTCGATATTTCAATCAAGGGGAAATGCCGCCCTTTCCTTTATACAAAACTGTGAAAATGAACTCTCCATCGCAGTAATTTCCTACAATCGTATAGAAAAAACCAAGGTTTGTATAGATAATTTAATCCAAAACACAGATATTCCCTATGATTTGATTTTAATTGATAGTGGCTCTCAACCGGAAGTTATGGAGTATTACAAAAGTGTAGCTCACCCCAATAAAACCATAATTCGCATCACCAAAAATATCAATGCCAATTTCTCTTTTTTAGTAGCAATGCAAAATTTAAAAAGCAAATATTGCGCTATTGTTTCTAATGATGTTGTTGTTCCGAAAAATGCCATTAAAAATTTATTAACCTGTATCAAATCGGCGGATAACATCGGATGGGTTTCCCCTGTTTCATCTAATATATCTAATCTACAACAAGTCAATTTAAGCTTTAACTCCCCTGAGGAAATGAATCAGGCAGCGGAAGCATTTAACATTTCTGATCCCCTCAAATGGGAAGAAAGACTATCTCTAATGCCTGCAATCTTTTTTTATAAAAAGGAATGTATTGATATTGTGGGGGGATTTGATTACGGATTCTTCCATGACTTTGCAGATGATGACATGGCAAGGCGCTTAAATCGGGCAGGATACAAAACCATTCTTTGTAAGGATACATGGGTGCATCATAACCATATATATAGCTCAACCCCTGAAGACGTGCTAAAGCAGAGAAATTCCATTGAACAGGGGCGAAAAAATTTCTTAGAAAAATATTATGGTCTTGATGCCTGGGATGATGTTCGTAACTATGAAATTGGCTTAACCTCCCTTTTGGAAAATCCTCATAAAAATGATTGGATTCCTAATATTTTAGGGGTAGACACCCGTTGCGGAACGCCAATTTTGGATGTTCGCAATCAGTTGAGAAAATACGGTATCACCAAAACAACTTCTCATGCTTTTACAACAAAAGCAGATTATTTTTTTGATTTGCAAACAGTATGTAGTCATGTGAATTGCGATAGAATCGACTATTTATATGATTATTATGATCAAGAAAGCTTCGACTTTATCATATTAGGAGAACCTATCAATACCTATGACAACCCCAAGCTTCTCATAAATCGCCTCTATGGTTTGTTAAAACCCAGCGGAACATTATTGTTAAAGTTGAGGAATACATTTAGCCAAAACAACTTGCTGTATTCCCTTGGAAGCTTTAAAGAAGCTACATTTGATGAGTCTTGCTCCTGTATCCCATTGGAAAGCTTGTATAATCATCTCATTAAACTAGGAGCCACGATAAAACCAATTATGTTACTCCAAGAGCCTGCAACGTTGGAAATCATAAGCATTTTAGACGAAATGAATAAGAGTCCTGCTATAACCTTTGATCAAGAGGCAATACTGCCAAGGCTTATTACTAAAGACTTTCTGCTTTGCATTGAAAAAAAAATATAACCTCGCATTCTATAAAAAAGCCCTAGAAGAGACAAATCCCCTTCCAGAGCTTTTTTTATCTGTTAATCATTAGAGATATATTTAACGTTTAATATCTGCGCACATTTAAAACATGGCATTATTCGGGCAAAAGAAATTCCTTATTTAGAATTTGAACTGCATTGGCATTGAGAACATCTAATTCTTTTATAGAACGTATAGTATTCTTTAGTGCCAGCTCCTTATAACCATTGATATAATATATATTTGCCAAATCTAAAAGCACTTCATTGCTATCGATTTGATTTAAAATAGAAAGACTCTGTTCAAATAATTCAAATTCTGTAATCTGTAATATTTCAGATAAAAACCGATAAATCTGCGGCTTTGCACTTGAAGCGAAAACCACCTCAGTTTTGACAATAAATGCCATGAAAACTTGTTTTCGCTCTTCGTTCTTTATCTCTTCAATCAAAGGTAATATCCGCTTTAATTCACATTTGAAAAGTCCATTTTGATTAGATGCCAAATAACAAATGACTGCATATTCTAAGGACCTTTCCTCTACTTCTGGCAACAAGTGCACATGGTTTTCTGACTCTAAAACACCTAAAAATGCATCAAATGCACCTTCATACTCTTTTTGATAAAATAATATTCTTGCTTTTAGATACTGAATATCATCAATATATACTTTTTGATCTTCAATTCTCTTAAAATACTCTGCCGCATGTAGATATAGCTTTTCTTTCAACAATATATCTACGATTACCAATACATTATTAATATAATACCCATCGGCAAATAGTTTTTCTAGGCTGGCACCAACGATATTTTTATCAGAATGCATCTTGTTTAAAAGCTCTCCAATCTTATAGAGCAGTTCATAGTGATTATTTTTTAATCCAAGGGCTTTCAGATAATAAGAGAGAGCATTTGCAAAATCATCTTGCAAAAAGTATATATGTCCTAGCTCAACAAAAGAACGGAACCCTTCCGTGTCACTTAAAAATGTTAAATTAAGAGGTGCAACACCATTTGAAACACATTTTTCAAAACTTGCGATTGCCAAAGAATATTGCTTGTGGGATTTATAGATTCGCCCTCTTAAATATTCATAATCTATGCATTTGGGGTAAAGCATAACCCCTTCGCCCAATATCGCCAGGCTTTCTTCATCTCTTTTTAAATAATTTAAGCAAATTGCCCTCCTAAATATTAAGTGTGGGCAATAAGCAAGGGTAGTATCTTTATTCTCATAGGCTTTTTCAAAATAATATAAAGCTTTGCTATAGTCATCATCGCTCATATATTCATTGCCCATATTAAAAAGCTGGAAGGAGTCCTGTGGATTCTCATCTAAAAGCTTTTGAATGATGGGTATATTTCTTTCCCTTTTCTTTTTACCGGAATTGGATTTTAAGTAACCAAAGTGACGAACCCTTACATCAGTAGGTTCTATATTTATGGCCACTGTGTTATTTATGGGCAACAGTTGTTCATGAATTGCCCCTTGATAATGGAAACAATGATTTCTAAAGATTCTTACACCCATATGGGTATTGTAATTTTCTTCAGACCCCTCATCGATAAAATTATGAAATTTTAGACCGATTCCATTTGCTTTTGTTTGTTGCAATATATCCTTTAATTTTTGAATATCCTCGATGTATAATGATTCATCTGCATCAAGGACAAGAATCCAATCACCCGTTGCTTGCGCCAAGGAATGATTTCTTGCCTTGCCGAAGTCATTTTCCCAAGGAATTTGGATTATCTTGGAGTGATATTCATTGGCTATTGCAATCGTATTATCTGTTGACCCCGTATCAACAATAATAATTTCATCAACCAACAAAGAAGCGCTTTTTAAACACTGGGCAATATATTTTTCTTCATTTTTTACAATCATACAAAGGCTTATCTTCATATAACAATACCTCCTTAACCATACTACATCATATGAAAAGCCGCAGCGCGTGTGCACTGCGACTTTAAGATACCCTATCCTTTATTACCGGAATTCACCTTATGCCTGACCGTTATAGTAAGCATTAAATGTTGCAGTTGTTGCACCTGCGTCATAGGTTAATTGAGCGAACTGAGCAAATTTACCTATAGCGATAATTGTCTGTGCCCCAGCTGCAATGATTTGATTTGTAAAGCTTGAATCATCAAAATATGTGGTTCCATCAGGACTGAGCTGTAAAGAAACGGTGATAGGATTGGTACCAATATTATCAATAAACATGGATGCTGTAGTAAGGGTAGAAATATTGGTTGCTGTAAATACTGTTCCTGTTCCGGTAACACCAGTTAAACTATCGGTGCTAGAAGTAAATGTTTGTCCCGAAATCAGAACAGTTAGTGTTGTGTTAGAAATGGTTACGCTACCTTCTACTGTTAACGTTGTATTGGCAATGGTCACAGCATTATTTACTGTTACACTACCTTCTACTGTTAATGTTGCATTGGCAATGGTCACAGCATTATTTACTGTTACACTACCTTCTACTGTTAATGTT
>NZ_DALYUL010000032.1:0-21112 GCF_031981185.1 Anaerotignum sp.
ACATAAAGATAACCATCACGGCAGGCTTGTAATTCTTCGGTGGTCATAAAGAATTTTTGATACAATTCCTTATTCAACTGATTGAAAACCAGACTGCGCTTTGTAGAAACCAAGGCACTATCTGTATTACTGTTTTCCTTATCACCAATATACATGATCGATTGGCTTTTTTTATAAACCTCATCCAACATTTTTACGAAGTCCTGCTTATAATTTCGATAATCTCGATAGCTTTTTGCAACCTCGGGCTTTACTTGTTCTAAAGCAGATTCTACAATATTATGCATCTCTGCAATGGGGATGCCTTCTTTCCCTAGGGAAAGAGCTTTTTCCTCAACATAGGTGCATAAAAAGTCCAGCTCCTTTTGGGTGAACTTTACCAAGGCACGATAGGCGGATTTGTTGACAGCCACCACAACTTTTTGAATATTCCAAGGTTCGTGGGTATTATCTTTTTTAATTACATACATAAGCGACTTCCTCCTTTTTATAGTCAAAAATAGTATGAGAAGGGCAATTTGCCCTATATAATCAGTGACTATAAATGTAGCATATATTGTGTTGTTTTTCAATATAAAATTGAAAATATACTATATGTTGTTTTGTGATTTGTAACCTAGAGCTTGATTTACAGCCTTTTTCCAGCCGTTATTTTTTTCCTCTGCAACTTCCTTGGATAGTTTGGGGGAGAAAACACAGGACACTTGCCAATTTCTTCTAATTTCCGTTAGATTCTTCCAATAGCCAACAGCTAGCCCCGCTAAATATGCGGCACCCAAGGCTGTAGTTTCCAGTGTGGAAGGGCGTAAAACAGGTGCTCCGGTGATATCGGACTGAAATTGCAGTAAGAAGGCATTGGCGGCGGCACCGCCATCTACCCGAAGTTCTGCTAGGGGCAGTTGGGCATCCTGCTCCATGGCGTGAAGCACGTCATAGGTTTGATAAGCCATGGATTCTACAGCGGCCCGCACAATGTGGGCACGGTTTGCACCTCTTGTTAAGCCTGTTAAAAGCCCTCTGGCATAGGGGTCCCAGTAAGGTGCCCCTAGACCTGTAAAGGCAGGCACCAAATAAACACCACAAGTATCATCAACAGAACAGCAAAGTTCCTCTGTTTCTGCCGCTGAGGAAATCATTTTCAATTCATCCCGTAACCATTGAATGGCTGCCCCTGCAACAAAGACGGAGCCTTCCAGTGCATAGGTAATTTTATTGTCCAAGCCCCAAGCGATGGTTGTGAGCAGGCCGTTTTTGGATTGCACAGGAGTTTCTCCTGTGTTCATGAGTAGAAAGCATCCTGTTCCGTAGGTATTTTTTGCTGCACCAGGGGAATAGCAGGCTTGTCCGAACAACGCCGCTTGCTGATCTCCCGCAACACCTGCAATGGGAATGGGACAACCCAAATGAGTAGGCAGAGTATGACCTATAATGCCTGAAGAAGGCACCACCTTGGGCAAAATACTTTCGGGGATCTCCAGTAAATCTAATATTTCTTTATCCCAACAAAGGGTATGGATATTAAAGAGCATGGTACGGGAAGCATTGGAGTAATCCGTGGCATGAACCTGCCCTCCCGTTAGGTTCCAAATCAGCCATGTATCAATAGTACCAAAAAGCAAATTACCTTTTTGAGCTAGATCCTTGGCATGAGGAACATTTTCTAAAATCCATTTAATTTTTGTTGCAGAAAAGTAGGCATCAATGGGTAATCCTGTTTTTTCTCGGAAGAAATTTTCAAAGCCTTTTTCCTTTAATGAATCGCAAAAAGGAGCGGTGCGGCGGCACTGCCAGACAATACCGTTACAAAGGGGGCGGCCGTTCCTTCTATCCCATAGAATGGTAGTTTCTCTTTGGTTTGTAATACCAATGGCACCAATCTCCTCGGCGGGAACCCCAGATTTTTCTAAGACCTCTCTGGCGGTTTCCAGCTGTGTCTGCCAGATTTCCATGGGGTTATGTTCCACCCAGCCCTGGTGGGGATAATATTGGGTAAATTCTTTTTGGGCAGTAAACAGTGCTTGTCCTTGCTGATTGAATAAGATAGAACGTGAGCTGGTTGTGCCCTGATCCAGAGAAAGGATATATTTCATAGAAAAAGCCTCCTTTTTGTGAGAATGCCTGTTGTATCTGGACATACAAAATTATGAAGAATTACTTAGAAAAACCCCGTTCCCCGAAGAAAGGGCACAGGGTCATTTTATTTACATAAAGGGATTAGAGCTTCTTTCAATTTCCATGGTGGTAGCTGGGCCGTGACCTGGATAAACGGTATAATCACCAGGAAGGTCGCGAAGCAGCTTCAAGGATCGTAAAATAGTAGACCAATCTCCCGTTGCTAAATCTGTTCTACCACAGGACCCTTGAAATAAGGTATCTCCTGAGAAGATATTATCACCTAAGATATAGCATAGGCTTCCTTCTGTATGGCCTGGGGTGAAAAGGACTTCAAATTTCATATCCCCCACAATGATACTATCTCCATCGGACACCAATTCATCAGGAAGGACGGTGATTGCGCCGCCACCGTAGATAGAGCAATTGGCAGCTGGATCGGTCAAAATGCGGAATTCGTCCTTTCCCGCAATTACTTTACAGCCATACTTTTCTTTCACTGCTTCAACAGCACCGATATGGTCAAAATGGCCATGGGTCAGCAGGATATGAGTGGGTTTCAAGTTGAATTCAGAGATATAAAAATACAATGGTCTTGGGTCTCCATCACAGTCAATGATGACTGCGTTGCCTACATCATCGGAAACCACATAGCAGTTTGTCCCAATTGAGCCCATTGCTAGGGTTTTGATTTTCATGGGATAGCCTCCTTTATCGATAGGTTAATCGTTCCGTATACATCTTTTTAGATTATATCAGAATCCCTAGCTTTCGCCAAGGGAAAAAACAGGATTCAAGTAAAACCTCGTAAGGCATTTAAGACCATGGGCTTGCTCACACCCACTTGCTTTTTAAAAAAAGCAAGACCCACAATTTTAATGAAAATCCCATAAATGGGGTTTCGGAAGGTGGACTATTATTTTTTGTGCTGGTGAAATTTGAAACTAATCACTTTGCTTCTTGGTATAGTTGCTTATTAGAAATTGAATTTTAAGGATGTCTGCCAACTTTTTAATATTATTAGACCGCATTTATGCGGTTTCACAAGGCCCTCAAGGTCTTAAAAAAGGGTGCTGCAAATTTAGCAGCACCCCTGTAGTTTATGTATTAAGGTAGAATTATTTGTTTTTCAGATAGTCATCAATAGCAGCAGCAGCTTTTTTGCCTGCGCCCATGGCGAGAATTACCGTGGCTGCACCGGTTACTGCATCTCCGCCGGCATAAACGCCTTCTCTTGTTGTCTGATTGGTTTCTTCATTGACAACGAGACAGCCTCTGCGGTTAGACTCCAGCCCCTTGGTTGTGCTTCTGATAAGAGGGGTTGGAGAAGTGCCGATGGACATTACCACGGTATCAACATCAATGACATAGTTGGATCCCTCCATGGGGACGGGACTTCTTCTTCCGCTGGCATCAGGTTCGCCCAACTCCATTTTTAAGCACTCTATGCCACAAACTTGTCCTTTTCCGTCATCCAAAATTTGAACGGGGTTACGCAGAAGATGGAATTCGATGCCTTCTTCCTTGGCATGATGCACTTCTTCCAAACGTGCGGGCATTTCTGCTTCGGAACGGCGGTATACAATATAAACATTATCTGCACCAAGACGCTTTGCGCATCTTGCCGCGTCCATAGCAACGTTACCACCACCAACAACTGCAACGGACTTGCTGTTACGGATGGGGGTATCATATTCTGACTCATATGCTTTCATCAGGTTAATTCTGGTTAAGTATTCATTGGCGGAGTATACACCAACCAAAGCTTCTCCAGGAATGCTCATGAAGGAAGGAAGACCTGCACCAGTGCCGATAAATACCGCTTCAAAGCCCATATCTTCAATGATTTCATCGATGGAGAGTACCTTGCCAATTACCATATTTGTCATAAACTTTACGCCTAAAGCCGCCAAGGTATCAATTTCTTTTTGCACGATGCCCTTGGGCAGACGGAATTCAGGAATGCCGTAAACCAAAACGCCACCTGCTTTATGAAAGGCTTCGAACACAGTTACGTCGTAGCCGGCTTTTGCCAAGTCACCAGCACAGGCAAGGCTTGAGGGGCCTGAACCAACAACGGCGACTTTTTTGCCATTGGAAACAGGCTTTTCAGGTGTTTCTGTGGCATTAGCCATATACCAGTCAGCAACAAAACGCTCCAAACGACCAATAGCAACAGCTTCGCCCTTGATACCACGAACGCATTTTGCTTCGCATTGGCTTTCCTGGGGACAAACACGTCCGCAAACAGCGGGAAGGGCATTGGTTGAGGTGATTACTTTATATGCAGCCATAAAATCACCTTTTGCAACCTCTGCAATAAACTCAGGAATACGAACGTTTACGGGACATCCTTCGATACATGGTTTATGTTTACAATTTAAGCAACGGGTTGCTTCCTCCATTGCCATTTCACTAGTATAACCCAGTGAAACTTCTTCGAAATTTTTATTTCTAATATCAGGTGCCTGTTCAGGCATTTTAATTTTTTCTAAACTCATATTAGCCATGACGCATACATCCCCCTTTAATGAATAACTTCCTTGGCCAGCTTGTCCATACGACAGACATGATCCTTAGAAATTTCCCCTTCTCTTTGTTTATAAATAGAGTTACGGTTCATCAACTCATCGAAATCTACCAAGTGGCCATCAAAATCAGGTCCATCAACACAGGCAAATTTAATTTCGCCCCCAACGGTAACACGACAGCCGCCGCACATACCTGTGCCGTCAATCATAATAGGATTTAAGCTTACAATGGTATGAATGCCAAAGGGTTTTGTGGTCAGGCTGACAAATTTCATCATGGGGATAGGGCCAATGGCAATGACGGTATCATATTGATTTCCTGCCTCTATCAAAGCCTTTAATTTATCTGTGACAAAGCCTTTTTCAGCCTTAGAGCCATCATCCGTCATAAGATAGTAGTTTGTGGAAACAGCCTTCATTTCATCTTCCAAAATTACGATATCTTTATTACGGAAACCAACAATAACATCTACCTCTACACCCATGGCATGGAGGGCTTTTGCTTGGGGATAAGCAATGGCGCAGCCAACACCGCCGCCAACCACAGCAACTTTTTTCATTCCTTCATATTCCGTTGCTGTGCCCAAAGGCCCAACGAAATCTAAAATGGTATCGCCAATTTCCTTGGCCGCAAGAAGGCTGGTGGAAAAACCAACTTTTTGGAATATAATTGTAACGGTGCCTTTTTCCCTATTATAATCTGCAATGGTCAAGGGAACTCGTTCACTGTATTCATCTACACGGAAAATAATAAATTGGCCCGCTTGCGCTTTTTTGGCAACAAAAGGGGCTTCGATTTCCAAAAGAGTTACCGCACTGTTTAGCTCTCTTTTATCTACAATTCGAAACATGGGCAAACTTCCTTTCTCTTTTTTGATTTTTTTTGCCGCTTTAAATTAGCGGCATTTTTTGATAGAATTATCATAACACAAAAACAGTGGGGACAAAAGGATAAAAACGCTGTTTTTCTAAGTTATTGGGGACAAAAAGTTTATTGGTTTTGTAGACTGCAAAAAACAAAATTTGGGCATATAAAAAGATAATAGGAGGCACTTTTTATGGACAAAAGATATACTTTAGATGATTTACAGGCAATTATAGAAAAGTTACGGGGCGAGGGTGGATGCCCTTGGGACAGAGTACAAACCCATGAATCCTTAAGAGAGGCTATGCTGGAGGAGGCGTATGAAGCGGTAGACGCCATTGAGAGAAAAGATAAAGTGAATTTAAAGGAAGAGCTTGGGGATGTGTTGATGCAAGTGGTGTTCCATGCAGAGCTTGCTAAAGAGGCAGGAAGCTTTGGATTGGAGGATGTGATTGAGGGAATTTGCAAAAAAATGATATACCGTCATCCTCATGTTTTTGGAAATGCCAAGGCGGACACGGCAGATGAGGTTTTGGTAAACTGGGAAATCCTGAAAAAACAAGAAAAGCAGATTACCACCCAAAGTGAGGCCATGAAGCAAATTCCTATGGCGTTGCCATCCCTAATTTATGCAAAAAAAGTTCAAAAAAAAGCGGCAGATGTTGGGTTTGATTTTATTGAAATTGGAGATGCTATGAATAAGGTAAGGGAGGAGATAGTTGAGCTGACAGAGGCCATTGAGCAAGGTTTGGGGACAGATGAAGAGGAATTTGGGGATTTTTTGTTTGCAGTGGTGAATATTTCCCGGTTTTTAAAAATAAATCCAGAGATTGCCTTGACAAAAGCCAGTAAAAAGTTTATAAATAGATTTGAGTATGTTGAGAATTCAGCGCTTTCAGAGGGAAAGAAGCTTTCTGAAATGACTCTGAAAGAAATGGATCATCTTTGGGATGAGGCAAAAACGAAGTCTTTATCTGATTAAAAGAATCCAATAAATTTAATGAATTGTATTGAGGAGGAATTTATAATGAACAAATCTGATTTGGTAGCTGCTATCGCTGAGAAGGCAGAAATGAGCAAAAAAGATGCTGAAAAGGCTCTGAAAGCTTTTGAAGATGTAGTAACAGAAGAACTCGCGATGAATGGCAAGGTTCAGCTGGTAGGATTTGGTACATTTGATGTAGCAGAAAGAGCGGCTCGCGAAGGCAGAAACCCTCAGACAGGTATGGCAATGCCCATTCCCGCTTCCAAAGCACCCAGATTTAAAGCTGGTAAGGCTCTGAAGGATGCAATCAACAAATAATTTTTGTATGCTGATAACACGCCTTTCGTAAGAAGGGCGTTTTATTTTTGCCTTTTGGGTTTTAATCAAACAGTATTGTTTTACTACCAGGAGTCAAGGGTATCTTAAAAGGGAGAAATAAGGTTTTTGTAGTTAAGTATTCAAAGTGCTGAATTTTCGACAGTTGAGAAGTATTTTTGATGATTTGGCTAGGCGTATGCTTATTTTAGAAAGCATTTGCAAAAAGGAGGAAGCTCGTTGCGTATTGATAAATTTCTTAAGGTATCCCGTGTGATTAAGCGCAGAACCATTGCCAATGAGGCTTGTGATGCAGGGAGAGTTATGTTAAATGGCAAGGTAGTAAAGGCAGGTGCCGAAGTTAAAGTGGGAGATATGATTGAAATTCAGTTTGGTAGTAACACTACCCGTCTAGAAGTGTTAAGCCTAAAAGAGTCTCCCCGTAAGGAAGACGCAGCTGCAATGTATCGCAGTGTATAACAAACTAAAAAGGATTTCACATATGGTTTTAGAGTATCTGTTTAACATGAAAAGCCAAACTTGCGACGCAAGAAAGTAATTTTTAGCGGCGTAAAGAGGCTTTTTTTCTTGTTTTTGTGTAAAGGGGGGATGATTTTTTCCTGTGTTTTTGAACGTGAAACGAGTGAGAACGAAATAAAATTCCAGGGTGATTTGCCCATCCTATTTGTCAAATAAGAGCTTAAAAAGCTCGTAGAAACGCAGCTTTTTTCAAAGAGGTAGACTGTATTGACAACTGGGCATCTGTGTTCTTGGGAGGAAGGTGCTTTTTATGCAGTCTAAAAGCCTTTTCACGGACATATATTGATACCAGACAAAAAATGCGGGAGGCAGATCTAATGGCAGAGGAGAGAAAACGAAATAGACATACAGTATCCATGGAGGAGCGGGAACGCATTCGTATGGGCGGTGTTTTGGAGGTACTATCCTTTGATGAAGAGGGGATAATGCTAGAAACGGATTGTGGATTGATGATGATTAAGGGCACAGGAATACATATGGGCAAACTGGATTTAGATGCAGGAGAGGTAACAATTGAGGGATTGTTCGACAGCATTACATACTCTGATGGAACGCTAGGTGAGAAACACTCTTTTTTGGGAAAATTGTTTCGATAAAAAGGGGAGATTGCAATGATACTATCGTTACAAGGACAGGCGCAATTGTTTCTCTTATCTGTGTTGCTAGGGGGGATTCTTGGCTTAGTTTATGATTGTTTGCGTGTGTTCCGTCATATTATCCCCCACAAGCGGTTGTGGGTACAACTTGAAGATGGGGTATACTGGCTTTGTTCAGTTATTTTTGCCTTCGTGGTAATATTAGGAGCAAACGCAGGAGAAATACGTTTTTTTATGATTTTGGGCATGTTTGGTGGTATGGGGGTATACTTTTTATCCTTAAGTCATTTGGTGATTGCCGTGAGCGACAAGGTGATTTACATTGTAAAAAAAGTGCTATATTTATTCTTTACTATTATAATGACGCCCTTTCGGTTGGTTTATTTGGTAATACGTACACCCATGAGGAAAGCTGGCTTTTTTTGCGGTAAGTTCAAGAAAAAAGTGTTGCATTCCTGTAATTTTTATGCAAAAATAAAGCTGAATACACTGCGGAGAGATTGGAAGATTGCGGTGAGAAAAAAACGGAAAAGTGGTGACGAGCCAAATGCGCAAAAGGCGAAAGCAAAAAGACCAGCGAAGGGAAAGCATAGGGAAAAAAAAGCCAAGACTAGATAAAATCTTCATTCGCATATTTTTAAGTGTTTTCGTTTGTGCCGTTGCCCTTGGTGTCTTTGGGCGGTCGAGAGCTTGTGATCAGCTGAGACAAGAGCGGGTGGATGTAGCATCTCAAATCCAGATGGAGCAGGAAAAAAAACTGGAGCTTGAAGAACGCAAGAAATATTATAACAGCGATAGCTATATAGAGCAAATTGCAAAAGAACAGCTTGGCATGATAAAACCAAACGAGGTTTTGTACATAAACAGAAGTCAATAGTGCAAGAAAACATAAAAAACGATATAAAAAAGCTTGACAACGTATGGAGGAATGGGTATAATCAAGTGGTCGACTTGTGGCGGAGTAGCTCAGTTGGCTAGAGCATGCGGTTCATACCCGCAGTGTCGGGGGTTCAAATCCCTCCTCCGCTATTTTTTTCGGCCCGTTGGTCAAGCGGTCAAGACGCGGCCCTCTCACGGCTGAAACAAGGGTTCGATTCCCTTACGGGTCATTAGTTATCTTAATATTGCTTAAGCATGGAAGTTTAGCTCAGCTGGGAGAGCATCTGCCTTACAAGCAGAGGGTCACAGGTTCGAGCCCTGTAACTTCCATTCTTTTTTGTCAAAAGAATTGTATCGAAACAATCTGTTTATTTGTTTCGATACAATTTTTCGTTTTCTTTTGAAACCTCTAGTCGTAATAGCACAAATATGGTAACCTTCTATTAATAAATAGGAGGATGTGAGTGCAATGAAAACGACAACAAAAGAATTATGTATCCAAGGACTGTTAGTTGCGTTAGTTACAATGAGTACCATGATATTCCAAATTCCCGTATCTGCCACCCAGGGATATATACATCTAGGTGACAGCATGATACTGCTGATTAGTGTTTTTTTTGGTGCCAAATATGGTATGGTTGCAGGTGGGGTAGGGTCTGCAATGGCAGACTTATTAAGTGGGTATGGCCATTGGGCACCTTTTACCTTTATAATAAAGGGAATTATGGGGTATCTTGTTGGGATGATTGCTTCTTTTTCTGAGAGCAACCAGAAATTTTTCACCCCAAGAAATATGACGGGGTCGGTATTGGGCATTCTATGGATGGTTTTTGGCTATTTCGTAGGTGGAGGCATTTTGAAAAGCAGCTTTGCCGTTGCGGCAGTTTCTATTCCCGAGAATTTGATTCAAGGCTTTGCTGGTTTTGTAATTTTTATTGTGGTGGGTATTGCATTTCACAGGGCGAAAATATACAAATATGTCCTAACTCGGTGAAATTTGTTTTAGGATACATTAATATAGTAGTAAGACAGAATTTTTTTCAACATTTGGTAGTATTTGATATTACATGTAGGTATTAAATCGTTAAGTTTAAAGGTTTGTTGTTTGCTCATTGCTGACAACAAACCTTTTTGTATACAAGAAGAATTTTGTGGGCAAAGAGTGGCATATCTAAGTTTTAAAAAGAGGAGTTTCAGGATATAATGAAATGAAGTCATATCAGTTGTTTTTGAGAAGGTAAAGGCAGTAAAATAATAAAAGTGGAACTGATAAAATGGAATGCATTTGTATCGTCAAATTCATAGTTTTTTTATATAGATTTATTGAAATATTAAAATGAACAGAGTGAGTTTGTATGTTTTCACAAGGAATGTACACAACAAAATACAATTTTTGTTAAAAAGGTATCATTTTTACAAAGGTTGTACTTTTTTGATTTTTCTACATAGAATAAATAGTGCAATGGTCTTTTCAATGGAGTAATTGACTGATGAAAAAGGTTGTGTTATATTCCACTAAGACTTTGAAAGTTGAAAGAATAGGAGGAAAAGGTTTTGAAACTAATCACAATTGTTTTAATAGCAGTGAGCCTTGCTATGGATGCCTTTGCTGTTTCTATATCCAATGGCGTTTGTACACGTGGGTTTGGGAAAAAGGATGCTTTGAGGCAGGCGGCCTTTTTTGGCGGATTTCAGTTCATAATGCCTGTCATTGGGTGGTTTTTAGGTTGTAGTGTAAAGACCTACATAGAGGCTGTTGATCATTGGATTGCATTTTTGTTACTGATTGTAATCGGAGGAAACATGATTTATGGAAGCATTAAAGGTGAAGGGGATAACGATAGTTGCAGCCCTTTACTAACGAATAAAATGCTTTTCTTACAGGCGGTGGCAACCAGCATTGACGCCTTAGCAGTGGGAATTAGTTTTGCCATTTTAGATGTGAATATTTTAGAGGCCGGCGTCATTATTGGCGTGGTTGCCTTTGTGCTTTCTTGTGTTGGTGCTTACGCAGGTAAATACTTGGGGGATAAACTGCAATCAAAGGCTGAAATTATTGGCGGTGTAGTATTGATTTTGATTGGGGCTAAGATTTTATTGGAGCATACACTATTGGGGGGTGGATGATAAATATATGGTGTGGATACAGTCGCTTGATAGTTTTATATTAACGGGATTAAGAGGTTTTATTTGTGTCCCATGGATGGATAAACCCATGATTTTTATATCTCAATTGGGGGATCGGGGTCTAATTTGGATTGCATTGACAATCCTCTTTTTTTTAATAGGTAACAAAAACAATTCATACAGGTCAGGGGGGATTATTTTGGCCCTTAGCTTGGCCGTAAATACATTATTTTGTAATATATTGCTGAAACCTATGGTTGGTAGGATGCGCCCATATGATTTGTTGGGGTATGATATTTTGGTCCCTAGGCTACATGATTTTTCCTTTCCCTCAGGACATACAGCAGCTTCATTTGCAGCGGCCACCGCTATCTATACCCTGAATAAAAAATGGGGCATGGTTGCATATATATTTGCAACATTAATGGGGTTCAGCCGGTTGTATTTGGGGGTTCATTTTCCCACGGATGTTTTGGCTGGGGCTTTTACAGGTTGGGTTGCCGCTAAGAGTGCTATTTACCTTTTTCAAAGACTTACTTTGTCAAAAAAAAGTCGAATTTCGTAAAAAAATGATTGCAAAGGGATATTTTTTTATATAGAATAAAGGAATAGTTTTTTAATTGGATTGATGTTTCCACTTCTTGGAGGGAGCGGAGGGAGCACTCAGTGACAAAGGGAAGAAGGTTTGAATATGGCAATACCAGTTATTTTGCAGTTACTGACTATGGTAATCCTTATGGTTGTCGGTATTGTACTGCATAAAAAGCAATATTTATCTACGGCAAATGCAAAGGGACTTTCCATTGTATTAACCCGTGTGGCTGTACCGTGTAATATGGTCATTTTGATGCAAAGAGAGTATTCGGCTGAAATTTTTGCGGGATTTTTGGAAACCTGTGCTGTAACTTTTTTTATATGCTGTATTGGTGCACTGATGTTTTTTGCAGTGGGGAAAGTAAGGAAAATGGACTTGAAAGAGTTGGGACTATTTACTGGCGGTGGCGTGTATAGCAATGTTATTTTTATGGGACAGCCTTTGATTATGGCGATGTACGGTGCAGAAGGACTGATCTTTTGCGTGGCAGTTATGTTTACCTGTAACGTATTTTTGTTTACCGTCTGCTCAGTTTTGTTTAATTTGGGAGGCGAGAACAAGAAATCTTTCGGTAAATTGATGAAAGACGCTTTTCTTAATTTGATTTGTTTTTCCGCAATTATCGGAGTATTTTGTTTTGTGAATTCGATTACTTTGCCTGCGCCTATCTATGATGCGTTGCTATTTGGCGCAAACACAACAGTTTGTTTGTCGATGATTTATATTGGGACATTACTGGCAGCAGCAAATGTTAGAGAGATTTTTCAAGATAAGGTTGTTTATATTTTCAGCTTTTTCACATTGATTATTATGCCAATAATGACAAAAATCATTGCTGCCTTTTTCTTGAGAGGCATGGCTCTTAATGTATTGGTAGTGCTTATGGGGACACCAGCAGCGGCAGCACTGCCTTCTTTTGCAGAATTATATGGAAATGATGCAAAAAGAGCATCGGAATATGTTTTTGTTTCCACCATTTTATCTGTGATTACACTTCCTCTTGTTGCAGAATTTTTGTGCAGGGCTTAAATAAGAAAAGCTTGAGAGGTCTATTTATCACTGAAGCTATGAATGTATTTTAAAGATGTCATTGCAATAAGAGTATTGAAAAACTTATGAAAAATGAAGCCTGTATTGGAGAGAAAATTATTTTTGCAATCAGGCTTTTTTTATGGAAAAGAATGTTTTATGGGAACGCCTAAGGGGGATAAATTTGGAAATGATGTTTCCCAATAAAGATTATTTATTTCAATTATGGGTATTACATGGTCTGCTGGTTTTACTATACTAAAATACGTATTTGAGAGGGTTTATAAAAGGCGACGCTAACAGAAATAAGAACGTACATGGAGAGTGAAAATATTCACTATGTTTTTCAAAAAAAGAGGTATTTTAAGGGGTTTTGCATACTAAGGTCATTTATTTTTGAAAAAAGACAATTTTTTTTCAAAAAAAATGGATAGGAATGCCTGAAAGGGTTGATTTTTCCTAATCATATCGTTTATACTAGTGCGTGGGACAGAATAAGACTTAAAATAGGATTTGGATACAGTCAGATACTGCACTTTGTAATCTGCTAGGGACAGGGCTAACCATGGCAGAAAAAGAGGGTGGTGTCTTTGTCTATTTATTAACTAAGGATGTGTATTAGGAATCTTATGGATAGTCGGGTTTTGTTATTCCGATCAAATGGTCGGGCGGAAATAATATCTAAAATACATTAAGAAATAATTCAAAAGAGAATCAGGGGGATTTAATCATGGAAAACTTGATGTACTTGGCGCCTGTATTTGGTGTACTTGCGCTGGTGTTCGCCTTCGTTCTTGCGGGGAAGGTTAACCGTGAAGAAGAAGGAACAGAACGAATGGCAGAGATTGCAGCTGCCATCAGAGAAGGTGCAAATGCTTTCTTGAAAGCAGAATACCGTATCTTAGTTATTTTTGCAGTGGTTTTATTTATTTTGATTGGTTTTGGTGTAGACTGGATGACAGCGGGCTGTTTCGTAGTTGGTGCACTCCTTTCTACTCTTGCTGGCTACTTTGGTATGTCAGTTGCAACAAAGGCAAACGTTAGAACTGCAAATGCAGCCAGAGTTGGCGGCATGAACAAAGCCCTTTCTATCGCTTTCAGCGGCGGCGCCGTTATGGGTATGTCCGTAGTTGGCCTTGGTTTGCTTGGTGTTGGCACAATTTATGTATTGACACAAAATGCTAACATTTTATTTGGCTTTGGTTTAGGTGCTTCTTCTATCGCTTTATTTGGTCGTGTTGGTGGTGGTATTTATACAAAGGCTGCTGACGTTGGTGCTGACTTGGTTGGTAAGGTTGAAGCGGGTATTCCAGAGGATGACCCTCGTAACCCTGCTGTTATTGCTGATAACGTTGGCGATAACGTTGGTGACGTTGCAGGTATGGGTGCTGACCTTTTCGAGTCTTATGTTGGTTCTATCATTTCCGCAATTACGTTGGGGGTTATTTACTTCCAGGTAGAAGGCGCTGTGTTCCCATTGGTGTTGGCGGCTATTGGCATTTTGGCTTCTATCATCGGTACATTCTTTGTTAAGGGTGATGAGAAATCTAACCCTCACAAGGCATTGAAAGCAGGCTCTTACTCTGCAGCAGTATTGGTTGCCATTGCTTCCTTGGCATTAAGCTACTTATTCTTTGGTGATATGAAAGCCGGCGTTGCAATTATTTCTGGCTTGATTGTTGGTCTTATGATTGGTGTTATCACAGAGGTATATACTTCCGGTGATTATAAATCCGTTAAGAAAATTGCGGATCAGTCCGAAACAGGCCCTGCAACAACAATTATCAGTGGTTTGGCTGTAGGTATGGAATCCACAGCGATTCCCGTTATTTTGATTGTAATTGGTATCTTTATTGCCCATGCAGTAGCTGGCCTTTATGGCATTGCTTTGGCAGCGGTTGGTATGCTTTCCACAACAGGTATTACAGTTGCCGTTGATGCTTATGGCCCCATTGCAGATAATGCAGGTGGTATTGCAGAAATGAGCGGTTTGGATCATTCTGTAAGAACTATTACAGACAAGCTTGATTCCGTTGGTAACACAACAGCGGCTATGGGTAAAGGTTTTGCGATTGGTTCTGCTGCATTGACAGCTTTGGCATTGTTTGTATCCTATGCAACTGCTGTTGGTCTGACAGAAATTTCTATTCTTGAGCCAAGAGTAATCATTGGTATGTTTATTGGTGGTATGCTTCCTTTCCTTTTCTCTGCATTTACAATGCAGTCCGTTGGTAAAGCAGCATTCGAGATGATTGAAGAAGTAAGACGTCAGTTCCGTACCATTCCTGGAATTATGGAGGGAACAGGAAAGCCTGATTACAAGAAGTGCGTTGAGATTTCTACAACAGCAGCTTTGAAGGAAATGTTGGTACCCGGTATCATGGCAGTAGCTGCTCCTTTGGTTGTTGGTATCCTTTTGGGGACATCCGCTTTAGGTGGTTTGTTGGCTGGTTCCTTAGTTACCGGTGTAGTTATGGCTATTTTCATGTCCAATGCAGGTGGTGCATGGGATAATGCAAAGAAATATATCGAAGAAGGCAATCATGGTGGTAAAGGCAGTGAAGCACACAAAGCAGCAGTTGTTGGTGACACTGTAGGTGATCCATTCAAGGATACTTCCGGTCCTTCCATCAACATTTTGATTAAGTTAATGACAGTTGTATCTTTGGTATTTGCGCCTCTGTTTATGTCAATTGGTAGCATTCTGTAATTGATTTTGATTTGTATTGGATAGGTTTGTGGAACAAATCGTTTCTCAAATATTTATTCTTTGTAGGCTTTATAAAAGCTTATTCACAGGGTGGTGACAAAGTCGCCACCCTGTTTTAGTTGATTTTAGGATTATTGGAAATAGGGGATTGTGCAATAAAATTGTTATCAGCAATATACTTGCTGGCATTGCGGGAACAGGGAAGGAGAACTGTGGTAATTCGATTTTTTTCTATCCATAAAAAATGGCTTGTGCTATAATTAGTGATAAAGGGGGGAAGAAAATGAAAAATTTTACTGGTTTTTTACCTGAGACAATAGATTTTTTGTGGGAGCTTAGAATGAACAACAGCAAGGAATGGATGGATCAGAACAGGGAGCGTTACAAGACGGTATTAAAAACACCCTTTGACCAATTTTCTGCTGCCATTTCTGAGAGTTTTGCTGATGCCACAGGGGAAAAGATGGACTGGTCGGTATCTCGAATTAATCGTGATATTCGCTTTTCCAAAGATAAAAGTCCTTATCGCTCATGCCGCTGGGTGGTGTTGAAAGAGCCGCTAGTGACAGGGACGGATTGGAAAATGCGTCCTGCATTTTATTTTGAAGTAACCCCGGAAGGTTATAGCCACGGCATGGGAGTTTATGAGGCAACCCCTGCCTATCTCAATGCATATCGAGAGAAGATACGAAATAAATCTATTGATTTTCTGAACATAATTGAAGGAATTGAAAAGAAGAAAGACTTTATTTTGATGGGTGAGGACTATAAAAAGGTAGATGCCTCGGCATTGCCCAAAGAGATAGGCCCATGGTATATTAAGAAAAACTTTTATGTGAATGAAGTCAAAAGTATTGAGGATATCATATTTTCTGAAGCACTGCCACAGATGATTGTTGAAAAGTGGAAGGATTTGGTTCCTTTGTATCGTTATCTGAAAGACATCAAATGTGAATAAAAAAATAAAAGTTCCTTCGGCAACGTGAATTGCAACGGAAGGAACTTTATTTTTTGTTATCCAAAAGCTTTTGCTAAGGATGCAACGGCATTTGTTTTAATCATTGTTTCGCCGTGCTCCAGAAGAAAATATTTCGATAAAGTAGTGGAAATGTGTTTTTGACCGAATTCATCTAAAATAAGTTCAATATAGTCATTACTTTCATCGGCGGTATATGTATCCGCCTGCAGAACGAGGAAAAATCTTTCGTTGCTTTTAAATAATGCACTTTCCCCTCTATAGCAGTCGTCTAAACGTAGGCTGGCATCAATGGCATCGTCCAAGGTTTGGAAAGAAAAAATAAGTATATCTTCACCCTCAAGATCTTTTGTTTCAACCAAATCTAGGGGTTTCTTTTTCCATTTATGTGCCTCTTTGTTTTTAAACAGCAAATCCATAGGATTTTCACTTTTGTTTTTCTGATCAATTTTTGTAACGATTATCATAATGCCGTCAATACCCACTGGAACTGCCTCAACCATAAGGGGTGTACTTTCATTAATAAAATCGTATTCATCCAAGGCCTGCTCCATAATATCCCGGAAAAGCTTTTGTGTTTTTTCCGAAGGATTGATCAAATCCTCCAATTTTAAGTCTCGTTCCACCAAATCAGCCCTGGTAAGGGTTAACTTTAATTGATTTTCGCTTACACGTTCTATTTTCATTTAAATCACTTCCTTATCTTTTCAATTAGAAAAACGGGTCGTGTTTTGAATTCCACTATACTTTTTACTTGAAATATAGTATAGTATAATGAATTGGAGAGAAGATGTAAAGAGGGTAATACCGCCATATTATATTAATTTTAACAAAGAAGGAGTGATAGCTGTAATGAAGAAGCGGCTTATTCCAATAATATTGACTGTTCTTATTTGGGCAGGTATGTATTATTATTACTTACCTCCGTTAAATATTCACTCTCGTGATAGTTGGGTGTTTGTTTTAACGATTCTAGTGGTAGGGATTATTATTAACTTTTGGACCATATTCCGTGCGGTTTTTCTGGATAGAACAAGCCCTGAGCGGGCGGCAAACAGGAAAATCATGAAAAAGCTTTTGATTGTTCCTTTGGCACTGGCAATATTTTATATTGTGGGTACTTTGCTTTCTTCGCCTATTATAAGGGCATCTGCCTACAATCGAATTTTAACGGTGGAAAACAGCGACTTTGCAACTGATATTCATGAGGTTGATTATAACAAAATACCTATTTTGGATAGTGATTCTGCCGCAAAGCTTGCGGAGAGAGAAATGGGAAGCATGGTGGATATGGTTTCCCAATATGAAGTAAGTTCCTATTTTAACCAAATTAATTATCAAGGAAAACCTGTCAGGGTTACCCCTCTTCGCTACGGTGATTTGATTAAATGGATTACGAACCGCAGTACAGGGATCCCTGCATATATTCAAATTGATATGACAACACAAAATGTTGATCTAATTAAGCTGCAACAAGGGATTAAGTACTCGCCTTTTGAGCACTTTGGGCGAAATTTATATCGATATGTTCGGTTCCGTTATCCCGGTGCAATGATTCGTACAACTAATTTTGAAATTGATGAAAGCGGCGTTCCTTATTGGGTATGCGCTGTTCAGGATAAAACCATCGGTTTGTTTGGCGGAACAGATATCAAAGGGGCAATTGTGGTAAACGCCGTAACAGGTGAGCATGTTTATTATGATATTGCCGACGTGCCTCATTGGATTGACAAGATTTATGACGCCAACCTTTTGATTGAACAATACGACTATTATGGCACCTTGAAGAAAGGCTATCTCAACAGTATCTTCGGACAAAGGGAGTGCTTGAAGAGCACAGAGGGCTACAATTATATCGCTCTTGATGATGACGTTTGGGTATATACCGGTGTTACTTCCATTGGTGGCGATGAATCCAACGTTGGTTTTGTGCTGATGAATTCCAGAACGAAGGAAACTAAGTATTATCAGGTTTCCGGAGCAAAGGAAATTTCTGCTATGTCTTCTGCGGAAGGGCAGGTTCAGCATTTAGGCTATAATGCTACTTTCCCGATTTTATTAAACATTGCCAATGAGCCAACTTACTTCCTTTCTTTGAAGGATGCAGCTGGGCTGGTTAAGAAATATGCAATGGTGAATATTCAAAAATATCAAATTGTTGCTATTGGGGATACTGTGGCTGAATGTGAAAAGGTATACCGTAATTTAATGGCTGGCAACGGGATTAATACCATTGATTCCCGCAAGGCTTTGCAAATTAGTGGTACCATTACCATGATGAAAGATATTGTGGCGGATGGGAACACTTACTATTATTTGATGCTGGATGGCAGTGAACAACTTTTCGAAGTTGAGGTAAAATCTCAACTGGGAATTTTGAAAAAACAAGCTGGAGACACCATTTCTTTAGAATATGTGGTAGAACCAAACGGTGTGAATGATGTTATTAAATTAAAGTAAATAATATAAGGTAAGGAAAGCAGCCACTATTCCATTGGTGGCTGTTTTACTGCGTTTATTATATTTTTCTGAAAAAGTTTCCCATATGTTGACACTTTAATAGGAAGAATGTAAAATAATAAGATATAATGTGATTCTTATGAGCAAAAGTAGGAATCTCCTAATCCAGCGGAGGTAAATTATGAGCGGTGATAAAAATAGCAATACAAGCCCCGGCACTCGAGGTATGAACGATAACGAATACTATGAAGATTTATATAACGATCTACCAAAGGAAGTAGTTGATATTTTAATGCAGACACACCCTTTAATGAGTAAGGACGGAAACACGGAAAACAGTCGCTCTAAAAGACGTCCTTCCAGAGAGGATATTGAGGAGGTTCGGGAGGCAAGAATGCAACAGGTAAGCAGTGAAATCAATGAAATTAGAAAGGCACCACAGCAAGAGGGGGATCCCACTAGATATGTTTCAAGACGTGCAAGAAATAATTATGATCCTTCTGGAGAAGATACGAATAATATGGCTTCTTCCGGGCATAAAATGGAACAGGACGAGTATGATGATGGCATTCAGTATGTAAGCGTAGTGCCTTCTCGCAAAAAATCTAAAATGATAGAAGAAGCTTCTCAACAGACCTTTGCGCCTGCAAAGCGGAAAAAATCTAGAAAAGAAGAAAATGCTTTTGAAGATTTTACACCGAATGGCAGAGGCCGATATGAGGATTTGGATTTTGCAGAAAAAGCTAAACAGGAGAATTTAGACAGTCTTTATGATGATTATGATGATGATGAGGATTATCGCGGCGGGATGAGCAAGCTGAGTATAATTTTAGGCATCATTGGGCTAATATTAATTGTGTTCCTGATTTTTAAATGTGTCAGCCTAAGTAGTAAGTTAGAGGAGGCCCAGAATCAGGTGACTGCCAATGGAGATTTGAGTAGCAAGTATGAAAAAGTCCAACTTGAAAAAATGCAGTTGGAAGAAGAATTGGCAGAATTGAAAGGTACCAACCCAGAAAAAAGCACGTCTAGCGCAGACAATTCCAACACAAATACCCCTAGTTCAAATAATTCTAGTTCAATTAAGCCCAATACAACAAGTAATGCTTCAGGGAATAGCACAAGTGCAACAGAATATGTTGTACAAGATGGTGACACTGCATGGAAAATTGCCCAGAAGATGTTAGGGAATGGTGCTGAATTTCAGAAAATTTTAGATGCAAATAATTTAAAGGAAACAGATACCATCGGCGTTGGAACAAAGCTGAAAATTCCTAGATGATAAAAGATAGGAGAATAGAACATGGAAAACGATCTGCAGAAAAAAACTCTGGCAGAATTGAGAGAAATGGCGAGAGAAATGGACATTAAGTCCATTTCCTCTCTTAAAAAAAGTGAATTGATTGTAAAGATATCTGAAAAGCAGTCTCAGGCGGAACGTGTTGCCGTTAAGCGTGTGACTGCTTATGGTTTTTCTCTGCAGGACAATCAGGAGCCGGTGAAAAAACCCGAATTGCCCACGGAGGGCAAAGATGAGGGGAATGCCCACAGGGAAAGAAATTTACAAAGGGAAGAAAAAGCTGCGGTTATGGAAAATAGCGTACCGGGAGAGGGAATACTGGAGGTAATGCCCGATGGCTTTGGGTTCCTTAGAACTCAGAACTTTCTCCCTGGGTCAGGCGATATTTATGTGTCTCCTTCTCAAATCAGAAGGTTTAATCTAAAAACTGGGGATGCAGTGAAGGGAAATATTCGTACGGCAAGAGAGGGTGAGAAGTTTGGTGCCCTGTTATTCGTAAAATCGGTTAACGGAGACTTTCCTGATCAGGCGGCAAAACGCCCAAATTTTGAAGATTTGACACCTATTTACCCTGAAGAAAAGCTGCGCTTTGAGGTTAGTCGAGAAGAGCTTTCAGGAAGAATCATCGATCTTTGTGCGCCCATTGGGAAGGGACAAAGAGGAATGATTGTAGCACCCCCTAAGGTTGGCAAAACCGTTCTTTTGACTCAAATGGCCAATGCCCTTACAAAAAACCATAAAGAAGTACATCTTATCGTACTTTTGATTGATGAGCGACCAGAAGAGGTAACTGATATTCAGAGATCCATAGAAGGCGAGAATGTTCAGATTGTATACTCTACTTTTGATGAACAGCCGGAACACCATAAACGAGTGACAGAGATGGTTTTGGAAAGAGCAAAGCGCCTTGTAGAACAAGGAAAAGATTTGGTCATCCTCCTAGACAGCTTAACACGGCTGGCCAGAGCCTATAACTTGACCATTCCACCCAGTGGAAGAACCCTCTCCGGTGGTTTGGACCCGGCGGCGTTGTATATGCCAAAGCGTTTCTTCGGTGCTGCCAGAAATATTGAAAAAGGTGGCAGTTTAACC
>NZ_DALYUL010000032.1:21122-30510 GCF_031981185.1 Anaerotignum sp.
ACCATATTGGCTACAGCCCTTGTGGATACGGGAAGTAAAATGGACGAAGTTGTTTTTGAAGAATTTAAGGGTACAGGCAATATGGAGTTGGTGTTGGACAGAAGACTGTCTGAACGGCGTATTTTCCCCGCAGTGGAAATTATTAAGTCGGGAACCAGGCGGGAAGAGAAGCTTTTGACTGAGCAAGAGCTGGAATGTAACTTTACCCTTAGGAAAATGGCGTCTACCATGAGCCAGATGGAAATGGTTGAAGGTTTTTACGATTTGATGAGAAAGACCAAAAATAACCAAGAGTTTATGGAGCGTTTGCCCTTCTGGGAGAAGACCTTAGGACTGTTTGATAAGTGATTCTTTTTTGGAATTTTTTATTGCAAAGGGAAAGAACATATGATACACTACTGATGTTGTCTATAAATAATAAAAAATTATTGATCAACAAATTTAAAAAATGAGGTGAAAGAAATGAGAGAAGGAATCCATCCCCAGTACAATCAGATTAAAGTAAGATGTAACTGTGGTAATGAATTTGTAACAGGTTCTACAAAGGACGAAATCAGAGTCGAAGTTTGCTCTAAGTGTCATCCTTTCTACACAGGTAGCCAGAAGTTGCTTTTGGAAGCTGGCGGTAGAGTAGAAAAATTCAACAAAAAATACGGCAGAAAGTAATTTCTGCAAGATTGGAAGAGTAAAGGTGATTATCACTCTCTCTTCTAAATTTAACGAGAATGAGAAATGTGCAGAGAGCTTATCCCTGCACTTTTTTATTTATTCAGGAAAAGTTGTAATTAAAGATATTTTTGTCTATCGTTTACAACCGTCAGAAAAGCGGCTTCTGTTAGAAAAATAATTGGAATGGACTATATAAGAGTGGGGCATAGTTGATTGTACTTATTCTGAGCGAATTTATTTTAACAGTGCATGATGAAAGCCTTCTATTCTACTTTTTTTGACAATTTTAGGTAAATACAGTTTATAATTCTAAAATAATTTTTAGTTTTCTACCTTTTATGATATAATATTTAATTGCAATAGAAATTTACAGACGAAAAGAGTTGATACAGTGTCAAATGATAAGGAAAAAAGAGTACGCCCTACAAGCATCGGCGGACAA
The DNA here is from genome assembly GCF_031981185.1 of Anaerotignum sp. Classification (GTDB taxonomy): domain Bacteria; phylum Bacillota; class Clostridia; order Lachnospirales; family Anaerotignaceae; genus Chakrabartyella. The sequence goes on from NZ_DALYUL010000032.1 coordinate 22,234, forward strand.
GCGATTATTGAGGGTGTTATGATGCGTGGCAAACGCATTTATGCCATGGCAGTGAGAAACCCCGCAGGTGGAATTACCGTTGAAAAAAACGAATGGGGTGGAATAGCCAACAAAGGCATTTTCAAATATCCTATTTTTCGTGGAATTGGGGCTTTTGTGGATTCCCTGATTACAGGTACAAAAATATTAATGCATTCCGCGGAAATTGCCGGAGAGGATTGGTCGGAGGAAGAACTTTCTCCCTTTGAAAAATATTTGCAGAACAAATTCGGCGATAAGATTAACGATATTTTGATTTACTTTAGTGTTACCGTATCTTTAATTTTGGGTATGGGCTTGTTTTTTGTTCTTCCCGTATGGCTGGGCAGTTTCTTTAAGACCATTGTGCCAGTATGGGGGTTAGGTGTGATTGAAGGGCTATTGAGAATTGGTATATTCTTGTTGTATTTATTTCTGATTTCTAGAATGAAAGAAATCAAAAGGGTTTTTCAATACCACGGTGCAGAACACAAGACCATTAACTGTTTTGAAAGTGGTAAGGAATTAACAGTGGAAAACGTCCTGCCTTGCACAAGACTGCATAAGCGTTGCGGGACCAGTTTTTTGCTTTTTGTAATGATTATCAGTATGATTGTGTTCTTTTTTGTGAGAACTGACTCCATTGCATTACGATTGGTTTCCAGGATCTTCTTAGTGCCTTTTATTGCAGGTATTTCTTATGAGGTTATTCGATGGGCAGGAAGATCCGAAAGCAAGCTTGTTGCGGCAATCAGCTATCCCGGGCTATGTTTACAGAAAATAACCACAGCAGAACCGGATGCATCCCAAATCGAAACCGCAATTGCGGCGATGAAGGGAGTATTGGAAGATGAAGGAGAATAAGACTGTTGCCAATGCTTTGCTGGAAGGCAAGCACCGTCTACAGTTGGCTGGTAAAGAGAATTTTGCCTTTGAAGCAGAGCTTTTATTAATGGAAGTATGCCAAATGAGTCGGGTACAGTTGTTTACCCATGGAGAAAAAATCGTTTCGCCTGAGGAAGAAGCTAGGTACAATGATTATTTGAATCAAAGAGAGTCGAACCGTCCCTTGCAGTATATTTTAGGGCAATGCGAATTTATGGGGCTACCCTTTACTGTTGGCGAGGGGGTATTAATTCCTCGGGGGGATACGGAGATTTTAGTGGAATCGGTGTTGTCCATTTCAAAGGAGAATAACATACAACGGGTGATTGATTTAGGCACGGGAAGCGGATGCATTCCCATTTGTCTTGCCCATTATGGAAAGATGAATTGTGCAGGAGTAGATATCAGCCCCAGGGCATTGGGTTTTGCAAGGAAAAATGCAGAAGTGAATCAAACTGAGGTAGTGTGGCTAGAAAGTGACCTATTCGCTCAGGTTCCCATTCAATGGAAGAGGAGCTTTGATGCCATTGTTTCCAACCCGCCATACATAGCAAAGGCAGAAATTGAAAGATTGATGCCCGAGGTTCGAGATTTTGAGCCTGAGAATGCTTTGGACGGGGGAGAAGATGGTTTAGCGTTTTACCAGCGTATTATAAAAGACAGTCATCACTGGCTGAAAAACGGAGGATGGCTTTTTTTTGAAATTGGCCACGACCAGGGGAAGGCATTGCTTTCTATGATGGACGAGAATGGATTTTCCCAATGTACATTGAGGAAAGACTTGGCAGGCTTAGACAGAGTTGTTTTTGGAAAATTAAATGGGATAATAGATGAGGTGTAACCATGTTTGAACGATTGGCAGAGATTGAAAGCAAATACAACGATTTGGCAGATCAGGTAAACGACCCTGAAATGATTGCCAACCAATCGGAATGGCGCAAGCGTATGAAGGAATATAGTGATATGACCCCTGTGATGGAAGCGTATCAGGAATATAAAAAAGTGAAGGCCGCAGTGGAAGAGGGGTTGGAGCTTTTAAACGACAAGCTTGATGAGGAATTTCGTGAGCTGGTGAAAGAGGAATTTGCCCAGAATAAGGAGCGTTTGGATGAACTGAAGCAGGAAATTACCATATTGCTTTTGCCCAAGGACCCTAACGATGAAAAGAACGTAATTGTTGAAATTAGAGGTGGTGCCGGCGGAGATGAAGCTGCATTGTTTGCCGGAGATTTATTTCGTATGTATGCCCGTTATGCCGAGGACAGACGGTGGAAAGTAGAGTTGATGAACGCCAGTGAAAGTGATTTGGGCGGTTTCAAAGAAGTCTCTTTTATGATAACGGGGAAGGGAGCCTATTCCCGAATGAAGTATGAAAGTGGTGTACATCGGGTACAGCGTATTCCAACCACAGAAAGTGGTGGGCGTATTCATACATCTACAGTGACGGTAGCGGTTATGCCAGAGGCAGAAGAAGTAGACGTTCATATTGATATGAATGAGGTTCGAGTGGATGTATTCCGCGCTTCGGGTAATGGTGGTCAGTGTGTAAATACCACAGATTCTGCGGTACGTATGACCCATTTACCTACAGGTATTGTTGTTTCTTGCCAAAACGAAAAATCTCAGTTGAAAAATAAGGAACAGGCATTAAAGGTTTTATATGCTCGCGTTTATGAAAGAGAAAGACAGGCGCATGATGCTGCAATTTCAGCAGACCGCCGTTCTCAAGTAGGTACCGGGGATAGAAGTGAACGTATTCGTACTTATAATTTTCCCCAGGGCCGTATTACCGATCATAGAATCGGCTTGACCTTGTATAAGATAGATAGTATATTAGACGGAGATTTAGACGAACTAATGAATGCTTTGATTACCACAGACCGTATGGAAAAAATGCAGGCGGGTGGACTGGAGGAATAAGGAAAGAAGTGAAGGTATGATAGAAATTTGGCAGCTTTTTACTACATTTTGCAGAATTGGAGCCTTTACCTTTGGTGGCGGCTATGCCATGCTGCCCTTATTGCAAAGGGAAGTAGTTACCAAACGAGGATGGGCCACAGAGGATGAAATTTTGGATTATTTTGCAATTAGCCAATGTACCCCCGGCGTTATTTTTGTGAATACAGCTACTTTCGTAGGATTTAGGCGTAAAGGGGTTTTAGGAGCAATTGCGGCAACAGTAGGGAGTATATTTCCCTCATTGGTAATTATTATGGTTATTTCGGCGGTACTAAAGAATTTTGCCCAGTTGGCTGTCGTTCAGCATGCTTTTGGTGCAATTCGTGTGGTTGTAGGCGTTTTAATTGTAAATGCAGTGGTGGGAATGTGGAAAAAATCTGTGGTGGATAAAATTTGTGCTGTCATTGCAGTGGCTGCGTTTTTGCTATCTGTAATTTTGGAGGTATCGCCTATTTGGATTGTTCTTGGGGCTGGACTACTTGGTTTAGTGGCTCCTATGATAAAGGGGGCCAGAGCAAAATGACTCAGTGGTTGCTTTTATTTTATGAGTTCTTTAAGATAGGCTTGTTCTCTGTGGGTGGCGGTTTGGCAACACTGCCGTTTTTATATAAGCTTGCGGATAAATATGACTGGTTTAATACGGGCATGATTGCTGATATGGTGGCAATTTCCGAATCTACGCCAGGGCCTTTGGGTGTGAACATGGCCACCTATACAGGGTTTCAATTTGGCACTTTTCTAGGAGGTATTGTTGCTACCATAGGTTTGGTTTTTCCTTCCGTTGTAATCATTATCTTTGTTTCAAAATTTCTTCAAAAATTTCGAAATAATACGCATGTGGAAGATATATTTTATTTATTGAGACCTGCGGTAACGGGATTGATTGGAGCGGCGGGGTTTGGGGTACTGCTTACAGCATTATTTCATGTAAATGAAATTACTGATCTTTCAATGGAAAATTTTCTTAGTTACATCGGAATAAAGGAATGCATTCTGTTTTTAGGAATGCTTATCATAACTAATAAATTTCAAAAGCACCCGGTGGCTTATATCGCAGTGGGGGCAGTAATAGGTATCATATTTGCATTTTGATGCGGAATGAAAGGCTTTTTCCACCCATATGATAGAGTATATGGAATAAGGGGGAAGGTCGAATGAGTCTATGGCTGTCGATTCCTGTGTATTGGGTGCTGCTATGGGCAGCGAGTAGGCGTAAGAGAGCCTATCCGTTGCCCTTTCGTTTTCTGGAGGGAGCAATATTAGCATATCTTTGTTTCTTGTTTTTGCCTCCTGCTTTTTTGGATAGTTTGGCTTGGGCTGGCCTGGGTTCAATATTGGGGATTACAATGGGTGTTTGGGCAGAAAACAGATTCCCCGACCAAGGGCTAAGTAGGGAGTTTAGAAGTGCCGCCATATTTACAGCGGCTTTTTTATTCGAAGTCTTTTCCAATGGGTCATGGGTTATGGCCAGAGGCATCATTGGGGGAATTGCTTTATATTCTGCCAGCAGCGGATTGTTTCCTGAGGGTCTGTCTATAAAGGAAACTCTTTTTACTGCTTTAGGAGGGGTTCTAGGATTTATTTTAGGTGTTGTAATTTGTTTTCTTTAAAAGAGATGGATATTTGCAAAATTGGGTATGCTTTGATATAGTAAATAAAAAATGCCGAGAAAAATACAATAGAGAAGGGCATTCCATTAAAGGAGGTTTCTTATGGGGCAAATTGGAATAGAAAAAGAAACACTAAAGACCATGATTCGAGAAAATGTAAAGACACTTTATAGAAAAAATATTGAAACGGCATCGGCAGAAGAAATTTATCAGGCGGCAGTGTTTTCTCTACGGGATTTGATTACGGATAAATGGATTAAAACCCACGATACTTATAGTGAGAAGGATGCGAAGATTGTATATTATCTTTCTATGGAATTTTTAATGGGGCGGTTTTTGGGAAATGCCCTGATTAACATGGGGATGAATACCGTAATCAAAGAGGTATTTGCTGAACTTGGCATTGATTACAATACGGTAGAGGATGCTGAACCGGATCCGGGCCTTGGCAACGGTGGTCTGGGTCGACTGGCGGCTTGCTTTTTAGATTCTCTTTCCACTTTGGAACTGCCTGCATATGGCTGCGGTATTCGATACCACTATGGAATTTTTGAGCAAAAAATTGAAAACGGATATCAGGTGGAAGCACCAGATAACTGGCTAGAGGACGGAGATCCTTGGGGGATACGCAGAAACGAGTATGCAGTGGAAATAAAATTCGGTGGGCATGTAAGGGCAATACCCAAGGAAAATGGAGGGTATCGCTTTGTACAGGAGGGTTATCAGTCTGTTATGGCTATTCCCTATGATTATCCTGTAGTGGGATACGGGAATAATACGGTGAACACCTTGCGTTTGTGGGATGCACGGGCAAAAAACAGAATTGATTTAAAATACTTTAACGAAGGAAATTATCAAAAGGCTGCGGAAGAAGAAACTTTGGCAAAAACATTAACGGATGTGCTTTATCCTGCGGATGAGCATTATCAAGGGAAGGAATTGCGTTTGCGTCAACAGTATTTCTTCAATTCTGCAACAGTTCAACGGGTGATTGCCAGATTCAAAGAAAACCATGGGGATTTTAGTTTATTACCAGAGAAAGTGGCCTTTCAGCTAAATGACACCCATCCCAGTATTGCCGTGGCTGAATTAATGCGGATTTTGGTGGATGAAAATGATTTACCTTGGGATCAGGCTTGGGAGATAACCCAGAAAGTTTGTGCATATACAAACCATACCATTATGTCGGAGGCCCTGGAAAAATGGCCGTTAGATTTATTCAGTCGCTTATTACCTCGTATTTATCAAATTGTTGAGGAAATTAACCGCCGCTTTTGCCTTGAATTGACGGATAAGTACGGAAATAATCCGGAAAAAATACGGCGTTTGGCGATTATTGCGGATGGACAGATTCGTATGGCATATATGGCAATTGTGGGGAGTCATTCGGTAAATGGCGTTGCGGCTCTTCACACCGAAATATTGAAAAATCAGGAGCTAAAAGATTTTTATAAGTTATACCCCGAGAAGTTTAATAATAAAACCAATGGAATTACCCAGAGAAGATGGCTGTTGCATGCCAATCCTCAGCTGGCGGAGCTGATTACAGAAAAAATTGGTGATGGCTGGATTACAGATTTGGGGCAACTGGAAAAAATTTTACCTTATGTTGATGATAAAGAGTTTCAAGATAGATTTATGGAAATTAAAAGGGCAAATAAGGTAGAGTTGGCGAAATTTATTAAATCTACAAAGGGCATTGATATCAATCCCGACAGTATTTTTGATATTCAAGTGAAGCGACTGCATGAGTATAAGCGTCAACTTTTGAATGTTTTGCATATTATTGGGCTTTATAACAAGTTGAAAATGAATCCTGGCTTGGATATGGTACCAAGAACCTTTATTTTTGGAGCAAAGGCGGCAGCGGGGTATCGCCGTGCAAAGTTAATTATAAAGCTGATCAACAGCGTTGCGGATGTGGTGAACAACGATGAAAGCATTGGTGGCAAGATTAAGATTGTTTTCTTGGAAAATTATCGTGTATCCCTAGCTGAACGGTTAATTCCTGCAGCGGATGTGAGCGAGCAGATTTCTACAGCGGGTAAAGAAGCTTCAGGTACGGGGAATATGAAGTTTATGCTAAACGGGGCATTGACTGTTGGTACAATGGACGGTGCAAATGTTGAGATTTTCGACGAGGTTGGAGAAGAAAATATCTTTATATTTGGTATGAACGCTGAAGAAGTGCAGGAAAAATATAATGGGGAATATGATCCTTGGAGTGTTTATAATATGAACCAAGAGGTACGTATGGCAATGACTGCCTTGATTAATGGCACATTTTCCAATGATACCTGCCTTTTTAGGGAGTTGTATGATGCGCTGCTGAATGGTTATGGTGGAAGCAGAGCGGATGAGTATTTTATACTTGAAGATTATGCGGACTATCAACGGGCACAGTTGGCCGTTGACTATGCCTATCGGGATAAGGAAAGATGGGCAAGAATGGCAATTTACAACACAGCTAAGAGTGGTAAATTTTCTAGTGATCGTACTATAAAAGAATATGCAAAAGAAATTTGGAATTTACCTTCAGTTTCCATTGATTTTTGACATGAGCTTCCGCTTTATACAAGCGGAAGTTTTTTTTGTAGAAAAGAATGCCCTTTATTTTGTATATGGATAAAAAAAAGCTATGGTATTGAACGGAAAAACGACATCCACTGTTATTTTATATAAAAAACTTATAGGTAGCCAATTAGAAAGAACAAATAAAGATGGTGGTAAAAATGGATTTTGAGAAATCAATGGTTTATTTCGTATTTAAGTGTAATTGCGGGTGACACATTGTGTTTGTACCTTATAAAGGAGATGCAAGTATAAGTGAAACTTAAAATGTAAAGTTAATCTCATGGATGATAATTAATACATAAATCTACAATATACGCGCATATTGTCATCACCTTAATAAATGATTAAGAATTGAAATGGAGCAAGGTGGGACATTTTTTGCGTAGTTTATTTTGTTCTAAAATTACTTGATTAAAGATAAGAAAAAAGACGGAAAAGCTAGTAAAATCAAGGGTTTGAGAGTGTTTACTAAAGCGAAATTCACTTTATATTGATAGATATTAAGAATAAATTTCATTAATAAAACACTATTATTTGACGACATTTTGTCGAATTATGGGATATAATGCGGTAGATTGAGTGTACACAATGAATTTTTTGTGCTATAGTTGGATTGCAAAAAACAAGGAGGGAATGTAAAATGAAACGTAAATTTGGTAAAGGTTGTATTGTAGCTGTATGTTTGGGTCTTGCACTCGCATTTAGTGGTTGTACTAAGAAAGAGGAAGCTCCTGAGGCTCCTGCACAGGAAGCACCTGCTGATACAGAGGCACCTGCTGATGCACCTGCAGACGCACCTGCTGATACAGAGGCTCCTGCTGAAGGCGAAGCACCTGCTGATGCAGCACCTGCAGACGCAGCACCTGCAGACGCAGCACCTGCTGATGCACCTGCTGATGCAGCACCCGCAACACCTGCTCAATAAGAAGCGCTTAAAAAATAAGGCATCCCGACTACGGGATGCCTTATTTTTGTGGTTGATAGAAATAAAAAGGGAAAATTGTAAAAAAGTGTTGACAAGTTCAAATTATTCTGTATAATAAGAAAAGTCACTGCGAGATGCAGTTGAGCAAAGCAACATAAAAAGGCGAATTAAGCAAATGATTCGAAGAAAAGAAAGAAAAAACTTTGAAAAAAAGCTTGACAAGCTATGATGGATATGTTAAGATAATCTTCGCTGACAACGAAACAGCGTCAGCAAAAAAACAATTGATCCTTGAAAACTAAACAG
>NZ_DALYUL010000033.1:0-12574 GCF_031981185.1 Anaerotignum sp.
CACATCACCCTGATTTTCAATCAACTTTTCAAAGGCTGATTTCTTTACACCAAAAACAATACCTTTGTTTTTTGGTATGACTAAAGGAAAATGGAACTTAGGTGTCCACAACGCAATATTTTCAACATTCTCAGTATTCTTCCAAAAGGGGTTATTTGCAATCAATGAAATTTCATATCGAATCAAACCACCGTTAGCTTTGGGATCTGATATTTCCTCTGGAATCACTTCAATTTCTTTCGTTTCATTTTCGTTCTGATAGATCAATTTCCCCTTTAACGTTGGATTGACAACCCGAATTAAATTTCTAATTAAGGCTTTTGTCGTTGCGTTCTTTTCAATAATTCCAGCTATAGAAATGTATCTGCTTTCTAATGTGTTGGAGATAAAATTCTCACCATGGATGAGGTTGGTCTTATTCGTAGTGATACTATTTTTCGTTTCTTCTTCAAAACCTTCTAAAAAATAGGAGGAAAAAGGAGAAAACTCAATTTCTCCTCCTATTTCATTTCTATAAATGACTCTAGTTGTTTTTGTGATTAGCAAACTGAATCCCCTCCTTTTACGTTGACTGGGGTTTTAAACCTGTTTCTCGAATTGCTTTTTTTGTTGCTCTATACGCCTTAAATGCTGTTTCTTCTTCTTTTACACCATAGAAATTATTTGTCACATTGGAACTACTTCCTTTAACCTCATTTTTACGGTATCTATCCGCTTCCGGCTGCGTAAGTACCTTTTCCCCTCTGTGAAGAATCGCCCGATAGCCATCAAAAGGGACGTAAGACAAACCGGTCCTATGGCTACCATCCGAATCTTCGCCCATAGCATTTCTGATTTTTTCTCGTATTCCTTCGCATAAGTCATTTACATAAGACATTATGCCACCTTCTGTCGACTTGAATCCTTCCAGGAACACATCTCCGTACCCTGTGGAAATCTCCAGCAACGTCGGTGTAAACCCTCTTAATTTTTCTTCGTTGGTTTTAAGAGAGTTTTGCAAATCGGTTTCTCGTGCTTTTAACTGATCGAGTTCATTTTTTGTTTGACTTTTACTTTCTGTATCCGCTTTTTCTGTTTGAAGCTTTGCTTCTTTTTCCTTAATTTCTGTCTGTATTTTTTCCAACTCTGTTTTTTTATCAACTTGCTCTTGCATAAGCTGGATCACGGTTTGCATGTACTCAATTTCAGCTTTTCGCTGCTGTTGCAGGATATACTCTTTTTCCTTGAGTTCTTCTTCCAGTTGCTTCTTTTTTTCTTCCGCTTGTTCTCTGACCGTTTCAATTTCTTCTCGGATAGCATCCTTTTTATCAGCTAATTCTTGTTTTCTAAGGGTCTCAGCCCTTTTCAATTTCAACTTGTCAATCTTCTCATTTATTGTGTCTTTTTCGTCCCCCTCTGCTGCAGGCAATTGAGAAGTTAATGACTTTAATTCGTCCTTATACTCTTGTTCCTCTTTTTTTCTTCGTCTTTCCTCTTCAGCTTCATCTATAGCGTCTAATTCGTCTTGTAAAGCTTTGACTTGTCCGCTTGTTTCATCATCAAGCAGCCTGACTTTCGCTCTGTATTCCTGTTGGTACAGCTTTATTTTAGCATCCGTAGCCTTTTCTGTTGCTCTTACGTCTCGTTCTAGCATTTTAATATTTTCATCGGATGCTTCATCCATAAGAGAAATGCGTTTATCTCTATCTTTATAGTACAGTTCAATCCGATCCATGACGTTTTTATACATTCTATCTGCTATGATTTCACCGGTCTTCTCATCGACAGAAAGGATACCTGTGCTGATTTCATCCGCAGTGTCAAGTATGTTATCACACAGCTTTGTAAATTCATCTACTGCAATGTGACCGTTTTCATTGATACCATCTCCTAAACCCTGCACTAGATACTTGCCGATTTCCTTAAACACTCTTGATGGTGAATGAATACCAAAAAATGCTTTTACACCATTCAGGATGCTACCACACCACTCTTTGACCTTATCTAATAACCATTTGGCTGAATTGCTAATACCATCCCAAAGCCCTTCGACTATGTTTTTGCCTATGTCAATAAATTTTTTCACCTTATCCATAACAGTCGTAACCATACCCGATACAATTGTGGAGACTGTGGTTTTGATGTTATTCCAAACCTCCGAAATCTTTTTGAACAATGCTTCACATTTCTGTTTGACAGTATCCCAGTTCATATAAAGAGCAACCCCTGCGGCAACCAACGCAGCTATTGCAGTTACGATCAAACCGAAAGGATTGGCAGCCATAACCGCATTTAATGCAGCTTGTACCGTTGTAGTCCCGGCAATCGCTGTCCGAATTGCAGTAAATAAAGGTAGGATGGTATTGATCACATTGAACGCAACAAACCCAGCCACCGCTCCGGCCAAGATTGGGATAATTATATCCAGATTCTCTACTACAAAGGAAATGGCAGCACTGATACCATCCATAATTCCTTGAAAGGTTTCTTGAATTTGGGGCATATTCTCTTGTATGTAATTGGCGAACTCATTCAGCTTTGGCAATACCTCTTCACCGATTGGAATAACCAAGCCTGTCTCTAGCTGCCTACCAATACCTTCAAATGCACTGCTCAAATCATCGTATTTTATTTCTTTCAGTTGGTTCATGGTTTCCACTGTGCCATTGAAATAATCTGACATTTCCATGGCTCCCAATATGGCTTTATCGCCCACGTCTTCCCACATAGTACCGAAAAGATTAACCCCTGCAATGTTTCTTTGTACAGGGTCGTCAATACTATTTAGGGCTTCCGTAACTTTCCAGTAGGCTTCTTGCGCACTTTCACCGCCTTGTGAAAATTTGTCCTGCATCTCCTGGGCATTCAACCCCAAAATGCCAAAGGCTTCATTTGTGGAGTCACTACCATCTTTCACTCTGATACCAAACTCTTTAAATGCATCACCAACTTTATCAATGTCAAAAACACCTTCCATTGCCCCATCATGGAATACATTAAACATATCCTCAGCAGTAAATCCAAGCTGTTCAAAATGAACGGAATATTCATTAATGCTATCCAGTAGGTTTCCATTTTTGTCTAATCCGTTTTGAGAACCTTGGGCAATCAAATTAAAAGCCTCTTCGGACGTAATACCAAATTGCTTCATCATCATGTCGGCAGCTCTGGTACTTTCCTGGACTTCATACCCAAAGATATCACGCAAGGCAATGGCATTTTCCGTCATGGCTTCCAACTCATCCCCGGCAAGCCCTGTTTGATTCTTCACCTCTGCCATAGCTGCGGCAATATCCTCAAAGTTTTCACCGAAATTATTGGCATAGATATTTTTTAGGGATTGCTCCAACCCATCCATTTCTTCATCCGTTGCACCTGTTTGGGTTTGAAGGGTGTTGTAGGATTGCTTTAGCTCATCGGCTTTTTTCGCACATGCACCAAGCCCGGTGGCGACAGCACCCACGCCTACCGTAACAATGGCCGCTTTTTTCGCAAAATCTTCAAACCCCTCTTTTGCATCCCCCAAAACACCTTTGACAATATTGCTTGTCTTTGCCTGTTCTTGTAAGTTATCAAGTGCCGTCTCAGCGAAGGTTATTTCTCTCTGCAGTCTCCGGTATTCCTCTTGGTTGATTTCGGTACCGCTTTTCATTTCATTGTCTGCCTTTTCTTTGGCAGCCTTCAATGCCTTAATTTTTGTCTCTGTTTCCCCAATGGCATCTTTCAACAAACCTTGTTTTTGCCTAATTAAATCCGTATTGGTGGGATCTAATTTTAACGCCTTATCCACCGATTTCAATTCATTTTGTAGGTTTTTTGTGGATTTATTTAATTCTGCTAACCCGCTTTTAAATCCCTTTGTATCGGCACCAATCTGTATGGTAATACCTTTAATACTTGCCATGTTATCCCTCCTTTCCTTCAACATTCAAGCATTATCAACCTTGTTTTTGCCTAATCAAATCCGCATTGGTTGGATCTAACTTTAATACCTTATCCACCGATTCCAATTCACTTTGGTTTTTCGTTGGCTTATTTAATTCTGCTAACCCTCTTTTGAATCCATTTGTATCGGCACCAATCTGTATGGTAATACCTTTAATGCTTGACATGTTCCCCCTCCTTTCCAAAGCGTTCTCTCAGTCTTTTTCTGTCAGGTTCCGTTTGTTTCAACATCCAAGCATTTTCGAGATACTCCCGACCTTTTTCCGTTTGTTTCATATGGTACACAAATGCATCACAAAGAAGCATTTTAAAAGTATCTATCCCAAGATTGAGGCATTCTTCAAAATCAAGTCCAGAATAATCAGATACCATTTTTATTTCCTCTGTTTCAGCCACCAAGTATTCCTCAGCTTCATCCCCTGCACCAGCAGGCATACAGGGGATCTCTATTCCCCCATTTTCAATTTCGTATAATGATGGTCAAAATATTCCTTTAGCAACTCAAGCAAAGTATTGTAACTGATTTTCTCCACATCTTCCTTTGTGATTTCAAGTAATTCTTTCTTCCTCATAAGCTTGTTTAAAAATCCCTTTTTTTCAACATAAACAGGCTCATGTCTACTGAAAATCTGAAAGGCCAAATTGTGTAATGTTTTGAGGATTGCCCTTTCGTCCATCTCCTGGTTAAGGATCTCTAAAAAACTTATTTCCATTGCCCTGGAAGGTTTCTGCAATCTTAATACCGTGCCATCAAACCATTTGATTTCGTAGGAATCACTTGAAGCTCTCTGTAAATCTAACATAAAATCAATCCTTCCTTTTTTATAAAATGAAAAAGGGATACCGAAGTACCCCTTTCAAATTACGCTGTAATGCTGCTATCTTTTTCTGCTACTTTAATGGTACTTTCTTCTTCTACTGTTTTAATTGTGCTATCTTCTTCTCTATACAAAATCAAAGTACCCTCATTATCCTGAGGCTGTGCCTTAAATTCTGCATTGATAACAGTTTCTTTGTCCTTTGCAAAGGCTAACTCAAAGCCCGCTTCATTGCTGCCGACAATGGTAATACGAATATCTCCATCCGCCTTATCCTTATGTACAAAGTGGATCACATATTTCTTGCCGTCATGATTACCTGCACCACCGATTTTTACCGTTCTGACTTTTTTTTCTTTATCTTCCGTTACTCTTGCCGTGGAAGAAAGTTTTTGCAGTGTTTTACCATTCCAAGTCATAACTCCCGATTTCAAAATTGCCTCTTCATCGGTAATCATCTTTTTGGACACCATGCCTAAATCGTCTTTTGCTTCATAAAACGATGGCTTATAACTCAATGTTGCACCACCCTGAATATACCCCAAAAGGTTTTCATCAACCTCGATTACTACATCCTCTGGCAGTGTTCCTGTAAACTCATAAATATAGAGTTTTCCGCTACCTAATACGATTTTTTCCATATCCTCATACCTTTCTCGTTATGTCAAAATAAAAAGCCACCATGTAAAGACTTTCGTCTTCCAAGTAGCTTTCTGTCGTTGTATAATGCACTCCTGCATTGTCTAAAACCGCTTCAATTTTCCCTTGGCTTTTAGAATCTTGCATTGTTGTATATAGCTCTACAATATAGCTTTCTTTTTTAATCAGGTTTTTATCATCTGATCCCCTGGCTGATGCGCCGTCTCGCAGATATACAACATAGGGTGGAGAAACTGACTTATTGGTTTGATAAAAGTAAACATTCAATCCTGTGCTTGCTAACAATTGATATAACTCACTTTGCTGCATTTTCTATCGCCTCCTCTACCCCTTTCTCATATTCTTTGATTACCATTTCTTCCACAGGCTTAATATGTTTTATGGGTTTGGTCCTTCCCCCATTTCGGGTGGCATGACCATTTTCAAGTAAATGCGTTAGCTGATAATCCGTTTTATTATGGATAATATAGCTTGCTTCGTCACCGAAGCTTGTGCCCTTTTCTTTTGTGGCTCTCCACCCTTTGGCATAGTTACCCGCCAATTTCGGACTGGTTTCTTTTAGCTTTTTTGCTCCCTGATCAGCTACAGTTTTGCCGCTTGCATCTATATTTTTTGTAATTTCCGCTTGATACTCGCCCAACATTTCAGCGATTGCGGCGGCCATATTGTCAACCCTAACATCCATTAGAACCACCCCTAACTTCACAATACAGTTCAGTCGAATGAAACCCTTTCCTAAAACGATAAATCTTGTATGTCAGCCCATTCCATCTCAATAGCTCTTCGCCATTGTATTCACCGTATGGAACACATAGACAAGCAGCTGGTCTAATGCCTGCCTCACGACACTTGAAGAATTCATTTTGATTGACCGGTAACTCCTCCGCAAACACAATCCTTGAAGTGTACGTTTTACCAAGCATACCAAGATCATTCCTGATTGCGTATTCCGTTAATAGTTCAATTGCCTCGTTAAACATTGTACTCACCACACAATGCAAGTCCCATCCTGAGGTTAGTATAGGCTTGCTCAAATTTGTCACCCTTGCCGCCAAAATCATACTGCCACTTGCAATACATTTCCACAGCCTTGTAAATAAGGGCATCCTCCTGGTTAGGGTTAGGGATACCTACCCTCTTTAAGTCAAGAAGGCAGGCATCAATATCACCCTGGATTTCAGAGTCAAAATTGCTGTGTGTGATGCGTAAAGCTGCTCTAATTTTCGCTACCATTTAATCACCCCTGTTGCGCTAAAAACTCTGCAATAATATCAGCCTTTAATGTCGCAGTTATTTCGTACCCCAAAGACGTTGCCAGGGTTTGAATCTCGGCAATCGTCATAGCTTCAAGGTCGGCTTGTGTGTAAATAACTGCTGTTATTTTTTTGCGATTGTTACCAGGGAGCCTTTATCTACTACTTTACCGTCAACCAACATAATAGCTTTTGTTATCATGTCATCAGTGTCGTTGTCTTCGTACTTCTTAACAGTCATTTGGTAGTTGGTATTAAGAACATAGTCTTTGAAGTTGAAAAGGAAAGCAAAAACCTTTCCAACCGCTAAGGTAGCAGAGTAGGAATCTAAGTAGTTACAAAGCACTACGGGCCTACCGAGCAAAGCTCTTTCAGGCTTACCACCAATACCATAATTTACTCTTGCAACGGGTTGACCCGTGGTATCCTTAATTCCAATATAAGCCATAAATGTTTTTTTAGTCATACAGTAAACCGCATCCTGTTCATATTCCAAAGGAAGTGCTGCTTCCGCTTTAACCAATAAATCATAGGATGGCTCTGTCGCTTCTAATGCCTTGCCCTCGTTTGGGGTTTCGGTAATGATGCCCTTTGGCTGTCCTGTGCCAGTGCCACTAATAATAGCCTGCTCCTGTGCTTTTACCATTGCCTCAACTACATTATTAGTAAAAGTAGTTTCAAACACTGGCAATGCCATAGTGTCTGTTTCCAAAGATACAGAAATGGCGCAACGTAATTTATGATATGTAAATGTAATCGCTCCATCTTTTGATACTGTTTTATTCTGTTTGTCCGAGCCTGCGCCTTCACCAACCCAAGACGCAATGGGCTTTACATTAGATGTCGGAATGGATAAACCGCCTTTATAAGCTGTTCTAGTTACAAGTGGCAAAATCATGCCCGTTGCTTCTAATTTCTCAATGATCTTTTCCATCACCGTAGTTGGAATAATCGCCCCTACGTCAGATGTCTTTGTATTAGCATCAACGTTTTGGTATTTCTCTGGAATAGGAGCGCCTTTCACAACGTTGTTCATAAACGCCTTGCGGTATTCAATACTATCATACATATCTACCGGATCTGCAACGATTCCGCCCTCGAATGTATCTACCACCTTACCACCTGTAAAATTACCTCCCATATTGGTAATGTCTGTAAACTTTGTACCACCTTGCAACGCTTCCAAATTGGTCCGTGCTTTACAAGCTGCTTCAAAGTTATTATCTAGTGTTTCAATTTCTTTTATTTTTGCGTTTGCCTCTTCAATTTTACCTTCCGCAATAAAGCCGTTCGCCGCATCTAAAAGAATCTTTCTGTCTGCTAAATATTTTTCTTTTCCCATAATGTAGTACCTCCTGTTAAGTCAATTTTAATTTAAGTAAGTTAAGTTTTGCCTGTGCGGCTTTTTGTTGCATTAAAAAATCCGTTTGACTCGTTGCTTTTGGCTCAGAATGAAACGGATTCTTAATTTCATTTCTAACTTTTTCAATGACGGACTGAGGTAACATTCCAGAATTATAAGATGCTACCAGCTGGGTGGGCTCAAACATTACAGAATCAATCAAACCTTTATCTACTGCCTGCTGTGCAGTCAACCACGTTTCCCTATCCATCATTGCAAGAGCATCTTTCTCGCTCATGCCTGACTTGGCTATATACGCCGCTGCTATAGCTTTATTGGCTTCCTGTAATACTTCCGACGCTTTTTCCATGTCGTGATAATCACCACCAGCCAATGTTGATACATTATGTACCATCACCATAGCCGTTGGAGATATATCGCTTTTTCCCGCCATGGCCACAACACTGGCCGCACTTGCTGCCAAACCAACAATATGGATTTTCACATCACCTTTATATGATTTCAATTCAGTATAAATTTGACTTCCTGCAAAAATATCACCACCGCCGGAATTAATAAAAATTTCTACACTTTGGCCATTTGCTTTCTCCATAGATGAAACTACATCTTTTGGGCAAGTGCTTTCCATGTCGAAATAGTCATAAATCCACTTTTCGTCATTCCCAATAATTACCCCTTTAATATCTATCCTCATTCGCTTTCACCCCCCTTCACATTGTCCACAACTTCTGTATCTAACCTTCTAACGATTTCGTCCCCGCCCTCTACCGGGGCAAGTCCTAATGTGGCTCTCCATTCGTTGGGAGAAAGAGCCCCACGGTCTACCATAGCCACAAGCGCCAATTTGGTTGATAAACTAGCAAACTGGAGATTGCTTGTTTCAAATACAATTTTGTTTCCAAACCCACGCTCACGCCTTGTGAATATCTTTCTTGTAAATTCATTACTAAGCTGGATTGCCAACGGCTCAATTTCCGCTTCAAAATAGCTATTCCAACCATCTTCATCGTATTTCGATTGAATAACATCTTCATTTGTGTTGTAAAACGATAAGATCCTTTGTGTGGTCCTGTCAATAACTAAGGCATTTGGAACATAGTCTTTTGGCTCCACTCTCTGAATTTCTGCTTTACTATCAACTGCAGCTACCCCCATTGAGCCACTTTCCAAAGACAAGTAGTTTTCTGTAAATTTCTGTGCTTCCTTTTTCAAATCCTCTGGACGCATAGGGGTTACATATTTTAATAGCCATTTAATAATCCCGCTATTTTTAACGGCCTTTACAATACCCTGGTCCGTTGTGTTTACAATCTCCATGAGTGAAGTTAATGCCGCTGCAGGACTCTCCCCAAAGATATCGTTTTCGTTAAAATCCTGTCGCAAATGGATGATATCGTTATACGAAAATGTGGATTGCTTTCCGTTACGAAAATAAAACTTTAAAAACAATTCTGATTGATTGTTATAAATTGCTTCAACCGTTACCGCAGGAATAGGGTAAATCTCCACTGGATAGTCAAACTCATTCCGCATAATAACTGCAAAAGCGTTTCCGTTTAACATAAGCTGTGTTGCTAATTTCTCCTGTAGAACTTGCCCTGTCATGTACGGGTTAGGTTCTTCCAATAAAAACCGCAAATATGGCTCAGGATTGACTTTAATTCCCGCCTGGTCTTTGCGTATGTGTTTTGCAACCAATTTTCCGACCGCTTTCGCCTTTGGACGAATACACGAACGCACAATATCGGACTGAAATAGTGTCCCGTTCCACATATAGAAACCATTCCCTTTGTCAGTCACCATTTCATACCGAGTTGCCGCTGCTAACTTGTTAAAAACCTTGCTAAATATGCTCATTTTTTCACCTCCCTTAAATCATAGATTTGTATTCTTCCAGATTGTTTTCAAGAGCTACATATGCATCCAGTAGCCCGGCCAATCCGTCAATTCTTCGTGTACCTAACCGGCCTTTGCAGGGCTGTATATTGTCATTCTTATCCACGTCAATAGAGGTATTAGCAAGACACCATTTTAGGATTGGGTTGTTATTATAAATAATTCTCTTGCTTTCCAAATCCGCCCCTAAGGACTTCATGGGGCTTGAAAGAGTTTTCTTCCCTTGGATTACAGACTCCATAACCGACTTTCCAAAAGTATTCTCCATATCCTCCACAAAGTAAGTAGCTGACCAGGCGTCATAGCCACACTTAAAAATATAAATATCTAGATCTCGCTGAATCTCCTCAAACCATTCCTTCACATACTTGTAATGCACTTTATTTCCCGGGCAAGTTCTGAGTAACCCTTGTTCCTCCCATAAATCATAGGGAATCTTGTCTTCCCGAACCCTGGATTCTAGCAGGTCCTCAGGAAGCCAGTACATCTGCAAAACATAGATATTATCATCATTCGGTACCATAAAAATAACCGTGGCATTGGTCAAGTCCGTTGTGCTTGATAAATCGCACCCGCCTATCCCATACCTCGGTTTTAACTTTGCAAGATCAAAAGTGGCTGTATTGTTCAACTGCTCAAAAGTAAGCCATGCCTCGGAGGATGTTTCTCGAATATTGAATTCCTTGCAAACAAGATTCTTCACCATTTTGGGGTTAGATTTCGCTTTTTCTACTTTCGCCGCCAGGGTACTTAGCTTTTTGATTGTGCCAAGGCCGGGGTTGGCTTTTTTCCAGCAGTTTGGATCTGTCCACTCTTTTCGATTATCCAACTCATAGATAAACGGAAAGAAGTGAGGATCCTTATATCCCACATCATCAAATAATCCATTGATAAGGGTCTCCGCTTCTGCATATTTATCGTCGTAAATATCCTCTCTGATTGTCCCTGCTGTTGAAGTAATATAAACAAGGGGCTGGTCCCGGGCTGTGGTACCATCGGCCATAATGTTATAAAGATTTTTTCCGTTTTTCCATTGATGAATTTCATCCATGAGCACACCATGAACGTTCAATCCATCCAACGTGTCACTATCTGAAGCTAAAGGTTTAAATGTACCATCGTTAAAGAGTTCGGAGGATAGTTCCGATACAAGAGGTTTAATTCTTCTTAACAAAGAAGGGGACTTTCTAACCATTCTCTTTGATTCTGTCCAAATGATTTTTGCCTGGTCCTTCTTTGTAGCAACACTATATATTTCAGGTCCCGGCTCCCCATCTCCCACCTGTAAATACAGCCCAACAATGGATGCAAGCAAAGACTTTCCATTTTTCTTGCCCACAATCAACAAAGATTCTCGGCATTGTCTGTTACCCTCAATATCTATAAAACCAAAAACCGCAGACAAATGCGCTTTTTCCCAAAGTTCTAATTTTACAGGCTTACCCGCTCCGGCACCCTTAGAAAGCTTGCAAAAATTTTCAGCAAACTCCAAAACATGATTTGCACGTTTCGGACTGTAAAAATACTCGCCTGGGTTTTCTATAAGACAAGCTAAGTGCTTGTACCATAGATAAATTTTGCGCGATACTGTTTCCCTTCCACTTTTGATTAATTCCCAATATTCCAATATCGGGTTATATGCCAATGGGTATAAAACTCTCTTTTTTGCCATTAGACATCTTCCCTTGCGCTCACAAAGTCCTCAAAGCCATCATCTTTCACTTCTACCACTTTTTCACTTTTTGGCATACAATCAATTAAAATTTTTGTGGCCTGGGAAAGCTTTTGGGAAAGCTGCAAATATAATTGTGCATCTGGACTTTGTTTTTTTCCGTATTGATTTTCACCATTTTTGTAAGTAATGGTTGTACCATCACGAATGATTTTTTCTCTCAAATCCTGCATCGTTATTGTCATAAAAGCAACATCATCCATCGTAGAAAATACCAATTTCTTTTTATTTTCATCTATTTTTGTGAACAATTTCTTTAAACGACGCACCTCTTTTTTTATTCTTTCTGTTTGCTCCAAATATGCAGAAATGCTATCATGTTCCGCTTCCCGCCGGGCTTCTTCTTCCTCGTACTCTCTCTCTGAAACCATTGATACCACACCCCCCTTATGTGCGACCTGCGTATTACGTCAATCTTTGGCATCGGTTTTTTCAATTCCAACCCCACTAATTTTTGATAGGGGGGCTATACACTTCCCGCAGTGAAATAGGTTGCCCGCTCCCATCAAAGACAACAAGCAATCCAGCTCTAGGGTTGCCAATGCCATGCCCCTCAAACTTATCGTGACACACCTTGCACACCCATTGAAGGTTATCATGATTGAGCGATACCTCTGGATTGTGTATGTTCTCCGGTGTGAGTGATTCCTTATGATGCAAGATGAAACCTAACTCCTCCTGACATTCTTCACACATACCACCATCAATCATGATCCTTGCATCTATGTAACTTTTCCTGCACCGCTTCCATGCTTTTGAATTATAGAACTGTTTGCTCCATTCCTTAGCCATGTATTCACCTCTCTTTGTAGCAATAAAAAAGGACACCAATAGGTATCCTTGATCACATATCTATTTATCATACTCAAATGGCTTACCACACTTGGGGCAATAAACCGTTTTGCCTTTTGGCAATCGCAGCGGTGCC
>NZ_DALYUL010000033.1:12584-24484 GCF_031981185.1 Anaerotignum sp.
AGTTTTTCCGCAATGTAAACACCTAAGAAATACACAGTGAATAATTGTAACACAGCCAAATAATACCACCACAGTACAGGCTAGTACAATCTCTAACACAGGATACTGTTCTAAAAACAACATAGCCAGAACAATAATCAGATTAATTACTAGAAGCACAATACATACCCTAGCATATGACCTTTTCAGCACTTTCCCACCCCCCCTGGGTTTCTTATCACATATCTATTTATCATATTCAAATACTTTGCCACAATTACTACACTCCTGAGTTCCGCTCTTTGACCACTGCGGTTTAACAGTCATCTTTCCGCAATCTGGGCATCTAAGATGTATAAGTAGAATGATAAATGAAACACCCCAGAGAACCAATGCTGCGTATATAAGACCTTCCCGTAATGCATATTTCTTATTCATAAAAAAATTAATTATAAAAAGAACATAGCCTAATGAATTCATCAAAATATATGCTCTAGCATACGACCTTTTTAGCACGTCCCCACCCCCTTTGAAATCACAAAAATAATACCATATTTTTACAATCATGTAAAGTCAAGGGTTCGTTTTATAACGGCCTCTTAGGTTTTTTGCAATACCTACGGTACCACATTACCATAAAAATAAATATAATTGGTGCCAAACTTTTTTTCATGAATAAAATAAAAAAGCACCTTGCTCAGGCGCTATTTTACTTTCTTAAATATTTTTTTACCATCGTTTCATATTCACAACAAAGATTATGGTTGTCGGTATCTCTTTCCCTTCTCTTCATGATATATGGTTCAAGTTTTGTATATAATTTCTCCGCTGCAAACCCAAATACTTTATTGTACACATCTCTATCAATCACATTGTTTAAATATAAAGTGGCATAGAATTGATAATGCGTACAGATCAGTGCTCTATCTCTATCATCCGTTGTTAAATCAACTATTTCGTCCTCATCCATCATATAGACGTTTTTTCTTGCGTTGAACATTTCATCTGAATTGTCCTCTATGTGATATTCTTTTAACGTCACTATTCTTGATTTACTTTGAGTATAAAAAAATATAATGATTGATGCAATCGCACTTACTACTGCGATTGTTGCTGAAATAATTTCAATTGCCATATAGCTCCCCCCCTTCCTTTTGCTAACAACTGGCACAAAACGGTTACCACAAGGAGGTTGCAATAAATTTTATTTTAAAAATACCCCCAATTTTACAATTCGACACAAAATAGTTAATTCCTACCATTTGTCGAAAAATAGTTTAGGCACCAGCTTGCGCCAACACCCAAGAGGAAGTTTTGAATGTCATAGTACCACATTACCATAAAAATAAACGTAATTGGTGCCAACTTTATTTTTTCGTAGATAAAATTTTAAAGAAGTTTAATTTCATTCTGAAAAATGCCCTCCTGCTCATTGGTATCTGTAAATGCTCATATCTCACCCCATCAACAACATTACTTAGTATGTACGGATAAAACTCGTTGCCCGCTTCCATTGCCGACTGTTCTATGATCTCTAACTCCTTTTCAAGTTGCAGCCGCCTTAGTGCTGTATTCCCAGTCCTATCAGATATTTTGTTTCTCCCACCATTACTGTCAAAGCCGGGTGAAGAAAGCTCTGTTATTGACCGTAACTGTAATTGTTTTTCTCTATACTGCTTACAAAAATATGCTAATTCACGATACCGGTTATGAGAGATATTATAATTTTGCAGTTTTAAATCTCTATCTTTCTTCATCATCCACCACCTCTCCTTTAATTTGTCCACATTGCTGTGGATTGTTTAAGCAAGGGTTTTTACACTTTGCTTTGTTAAAACAATACGCACAGCAGATATTTCCTCTCATGTGGTCGCAGTTAAATAACTCACAAAATCTAAGGCCTTTGTTTTTCACTGTTGTTTTCATTCTGCACCCCCTCGTAAATTATCCTCATTCATTCCTCATCCTTTGTATGGTGGTGAATAGATGGTATAAAAATAAAAATTAACAACCACGCTAACCCATTGATCGGATATGTAGTATCAAAAATATCCATGAAAGGAAAATTCAATATATCTAAAACCCAAAATATTCCTAAGCAAGCACGAAATAGTTTATACATCGTTCACACCCTTTCTGGCTTATTCATATAATCCAAAAACAAAACGGATCCATTAAACTTAACCTGATATTCTTCAACATCATTTGCAGTGATATACTTCCGGCCATAATACTCTTTCATATCCCGCCAAACTTTCCAAGGAATGAAAAAAAACTTATCTTCAAGTCCAACGCATACCCCTGCAACCGCTCCCAAATTCATATGGCTTTCTAAAGCTTTCTGCTGCTCTGCTGTTAGTACGTCCCGCTTCATCCGGTCAGAAGTTGTGGTCTTTGCTTCAAATACGATGGATCTTCCATCTGCAAGAGTCCCTTGAAAATCCGGCTGAGCATGTGCCGTAAATCTCCCCATAAACATTCCATTGCTGCTTTTATTCAAAACCCGAAAGGGCTCAGGCGTTTTATTGATTTCTGCCCGGCCGTCTTCTCTGTATGTAATGCACCCCGCTACAATTGCACTTTCAAACAAATGCCCTTGAGCGTTATTTACTGCATTTTGATATTGCTGTTTTGCTGTTTGCTGATTGTAAGCCATTCTATCTCCCCTTCTCCCATTTATCGTACCGCTAACTTTATACCTATTGCACAAATTACCGGTACGGTTACCCCATTGCCCGCTTGCTTATAAAGCTGACTATCACTGCTGACCATGGAAGCTCTATCAAAATATTTATCACTCCAACCCTGCAGACGAAAACACTCTTTGGGCGTTAACCTACGAATTGCTATATAACACTGATATTTCTCGTCCCAAATGGCATAAATTGCACCGTCTTCTATGGCAATAATAACGCCTTGGTTGCATTGTGTATCCAGTGTATTTGCAATTGCTTTACCAACACGTCCACGCCTTGTTTTGCTGTTTGGCATAGATAGGTTCACGCTACCCCCAATTTTTGCTATCGAAAATCCTATTTTGGTTGCCTCTCTGATTTTTATTACAACACCGTGCCTATCCTGACTGGTCAATGTAAACATAGGCTCACCATTTTCTTTAAAACGTCTACCATTCTGTCGTTTTTCTGTTCTTTCAGGTGTTAGAACAGGAATTGCCACTCCGCTCACTTCTCTGCTTCTATTTGAAATGCCTTTGTAATACCTAGCTTGTAAACACCTTACACCCTTTGTAATGTGCAATCCCGCTCCATAAGTCAAATCGCAAAACATGGGTATAGCAATATGCGGCTCTCTACCCCCACCGTCCATTTTATTTAGGCATGGTGCTATTCCCTCAGGATTGTAAACCCTACCTTGATTTGGATTGTCACGTTTTTTCGTTGGCATAAAATTGCCTATTTGCTCCAAATTATTTTTTCTGTCTGCTCCTTCGATAGGAAAAACTTTGCTGGTACTTCGTCCTCTAAAATGTCCAACAATGAATACTCTCTCTCGGTTTTGTGGTAAATAGTCTGCAGAGTTAATAACTTGCCATTCTGCATCGTACCCGATTTCATCCAGTTCAACGAGAAGTTTGGCAAAGTCAAGCCCTCTATTAACACTAAGTAAGTTTTTAACGTTCTCAATGAGTAAGTATGAGGGTCTATCTTTTTCTTCGAGTTCTCTAATAAGCTTTGTAACTGTGAAAAACAAACTTGAACGGTGTCCGTTAAATCCCAGTTGCTTTCCTGCGACACTAATGTCTTGACAGGGGAATCCAAAACACCAGCAATCGGCTCTTGGTATATCGGCAACATTAACTGTCCTGACATCATTTCTGTACCACTCCCTTTCTTCAATCCTAGGAATAATTTCTGCATCTATGTATTTTTGCGCTTTTCTTATTTCCAGGTCCTTTAATTGCAATCTTTCATCATCCGTCAGCAAGTGCATAGCGATATAACTTCTTGTAGCAAAGGAATCATATTCACAAAATCCTACGCACTCATGTCCTGCCTGTTCCATTCCAGCACGGAATCCACCTATCCCGGCAAACCAATCAATAAATTTCAACGGCGTTTCACCTCCGTTCATGTCTCCCTCCGAATAAAATCGCAATCCATCAAACACCAAACCTTATTTGCGCCGCCGTTTTCCTTACACCGTTCACAATTCATGCAAGTTCCGTCTTCCTTATCGAAGCACAGCCGGCACAAACATTTTTCACAACTCGGTTTTATCTTTTCCCGTTCCATAATCATCCCCGCCTAATCTAATCGCTTTTAAATATCTTATAGGGCCAATCTCCTCTGAGAAATATTCACTGCTTTCCACAACCATGTACCCCTTGGGAGGTTGGGGCTTCTTTTTTGGATTAGCCGAATTTATTTTTTTTACAATGACTTTCGGTTGTACCAAATTTTTACTTGTGGTCCATCTTTTTTCATATTCTTTTACATTTTCCTTGGTTATGTACCTGGCCAAGCCTGTATAATCTCCGCCGGGTTCTAATTGAGAAATCATAACTCTACCGTTTCCCCACAACTCCGTCAATTCCTTAAGGGTAATATCCATGGCATTCACTAAAAGATGATGATGCTCCCGCTTGTCTTCTGTTTCCGTTACTACGATGTACTTTACAGCAGAAAGCCCTTTCTTTTTTCTCCAACGTCTCAGTCGGCTCAAAAAATTCCGCAGCTCTCTTTTGATTTCCTGCCTTGATAATTTGTTTCCGTATGTAAGGGTAATAAACAAATCCCCTTGTGTGAAATTAGCATTTATCAATCTAGATAATTTTCTTCTAGCCAATTTCAAATTTCGTTCTTTCTGTTCCTCGGAAGTCAGAAGCTCATTTTGCCCTCTGTTATATTTTTTTCCAATGGCTCTTGGGGAGTAATACTCCTCACACTCATATACGTCTCCTGCCCATATGTGTTTTCTATATCTTGGCATTGCTTTACCCCTTTCTATAAATAACCATAGCCCTAATGTTAATCTCTTTATCGAGGAGCTAAAGGGCAATTTTGCCCCTAAATTCCTAGGCTTTAGAAACAGGCTTTTTCATGGAAAGCAACCCAAAATACTTGTGAAACGATGTACTATGTTGTATAATATAAGTACTATATCTTGGGTTTTATCTAAAACCTTGCCCCTTTCTTGCTGTCACAAGAGAGGGGCATTTTTTTTGCTCTTATTCTGTTTTTTCACCCGCTTGGCATGTACATTCCTGGGGAGTTTCTTCTATATTATTAATATCGCAATCACAGGTTTCCCCGTGGTCTAAGGAAGCTCCACAAATGGAGCAAACACTAAATTTACTCATATAAACCTCCTATGCATTAAATATTGAAATCTCTTGTTTCAAAAATAAATTTATGCTATAATCAATTTGAGTGTGGTGCTGGGTTTCCCAGTGCCTTTTTTATTGCATAAATTCCTCATTTTTTCCTCCACGGCTTGTCCAGCCAAATCCCAACCAAAACAACAATCAGTGCAATGGCACAGCACTCAAAAACTAAGAGAGCTTTTTCCGGTGCCGCTTTCGAGAACGATTCAATAAATGTTGCAGAGACTATTGCTACAATGATCATAAAAATACTTTTGAATAGCTCCGAAAAAATCCAATCTCTACGCCTACGCTTTTGTAATTTCTTCATTCGCCTTTGTTTGCTCTGTTTTAATTCGAATATTCTCTCTACTTCCATTACCTCACTTGGTTTCACGGCTTTCCCTCCTTTCTCAGACCGCTACTGTTCTAAAATATTTCTACTTACTAGCCTTTGTTTCGTTCGTTCCGGACTTGATAATTTCTTCAATTTCCGCAAGTTTATCTATTAAAATGGGCTTCATTTTTCCGCAATCCTCAAAGACTACTCTATCCTTTAGGCGATTGACCATATCAAGCAAATCATCCACAGCATCATACCGCTTCAAAATAATGGCATCATTTTCTGTAAAAATTTCTAAAGCGTCTCCAATGCTAATACCCAAATTTCTTCTAAGCTCTATGGGCAGAACAATCCTCCCAAGCTCGTCCACTTTTCTTGTAATTCCTGTTGCTTTCATAATCTCATCCTTTCTATATTTCATAGGAAATCAAATTTTCATAGCATGGCCTCTGCCAGGGCGTGAGGATCTAGCTTCAGCTTATCCTTAAACACCCGCAAATTATTAACTGTAAATTCTTCAGGGTAATGATTCATACGGCGGTTATACGTTGAAACCGAAACATGTAAATAAACCGCCATTTCATCCCGACTAATTCCATTTTCAAACATAGCCGCCTTTATTAATGCTGGAAGCCGTTTATCTACCTTTTGCTTTTTCAATACCTACACCTCCTACTCTGTGATTAGCTCAAGTAAGAGAGATGCTCTTTCTTTCGACTCACACCATTCTCTCTCATAACCCTTCTTTGGGCTACTCATAAGATAATTTGAACTATATGCAAATACATTGTTCATTTCCATGTCGTAATACTTTTGAAGCAACTCTTTTTTGTCCATTAAATCAACCTTTCCTGTTTTTTTAAAATTACCGCCAATCAAGCCCTACAGTATTGAGAAATTCACATCCAATTAATACTCATTCAACCTACCCAACACAAATGTTGGTTTTTTGCTGGTGAATGCTGAATTATAATATGTATTTAGCAACACCCAACCACCAGAAGCCAGTAAAACATTAGCTGCCGCTATGTCAACAACCTCCAATATCTGCCTAACCTGCGTAACCACTTCAACAGACTTAACCCTAGTCACGTTTTCCCCTCCCAAATCTTTAAAAATATGTAATTAGTATCCAAAACAATTGACTTTGTGGTACAATCTCCTAGAAGGGAGATGTTTTACATGAAATTAGATTATGATTGTGTTAGAGATATTTTAATTTCACTAGAAAGCCTTTTACAGTTTGGCAAACGCTTTGAAGCGCCATCTATATCACTTAAACAGCTTTCCAGCTACAATCAAATGCAATGCTACTCTGAACAAAACATTGTCTATTGCACACAAAAACTTACGGAGGCAGGATTAATTAAAGTTCGTATACTAGAAGCAAACAATTTAATATACGACATAAGCTATAACTCCATCACATTCAGCGGTCACCAATATTTAGACAGCATCCGTAGTAATGCAGTTTGGGAAAAAACAAAGTCCAGCTTCCTCGAAAAAGGTATTTCTCTTACGTTCGACTTGATTATTAAGGCTGCCCCTAAAATTGCCCTGGCGATGCTTAATCTCTAAAAGTTTTTATATTCTGTTCTACTTGCAAATCAATATAAGAGTTTAGTTTCTCTTTTACTTGATTTGCTTTTTCTTTTACAATTACCTCAATCCCATTACTTGCAGCAAACCCATTCAGCTGATTGTCACAAATATTTGATGACAAAATAAGAAAAGATTTCGAAATCAAAGGTAAAATTTCTTTAAAATACATCTCATTAAATTCCTCATCCACCCGCTTCACATATGCCTCCTGATCCTCTAAAAAAATATGTAATTGGTACGCCGAAGCAATCGGCTATTTTTCAAATTATCCATCAAACCAGCTTCCATCTCACTTCCCGATTAGCTCATCTATACTTAATCCTGTAATTTTAGACACAGCCATCAGGCTGTCAACTCTAGGAGTTGACTTTTCCCAACCACTAATAGTACCGTTACCTAAACCGCACATTTTTTCAAGTACTGATACCGGAGTATTATTTTCTTTACACCATTCCTTGATTTTTTCTAACAAAAAAACACCTCCTTTTTAGATAAAAAACTAAAAATATGTTGACAATTATTAGGGAATAATCTAAAATAAAATCACCACAGACTATTTGAGACTATCCTCGAATTAAATTAGGTGATCACCTAATTCTTAATCCGATTATATAGGGTATTCTCTATTTTGTCAACTACATTTTTAGGTTTTTACCTATTTTTTCGGAGGTTGCTCTATGAATAGCGTTGAACGTGTTAAAGCGATATGTAAAGAGAGGAAAATACCAATATCCAAACTTGAAAAAGATTTGGGATTTGCAAACGGATACATTGGTCAACTTAAAAAAGGATCTTTTCCAGATGACAGACTATTAGCAATCGCGAGCCACCTTGGAGTAACAGTGGATTATTTGATGAACGGTGAAGAAACTAAGCAGGCAGAAAAATTTACATTAACTGACCGAGACAAAAAAGACATTGCTAAAGACATGGAAGCTATTAGAAAAAAACTAAGTAGCAAAGAGGATGGTCCCGCTAGCTTTGACGGCGAAGATATCGAAGAGGCTGAAGTAGAATTGGTTCTCGATAGCATCGAAATGATGCTGAAAAGGCTGAAACGAATAAACAAGGAAAAATACAACCCTAATAAGAACAAAGATAAGAAGTAGGTGGATTATTGAAGAGTATCAAACAAATTGCTGGCTACTACAAAAGAAAATTTGGAACTTCTAACCCGTTTGAAATTGCTGAATTTTTAAACATTGAAGTGATATTTGATAACTTTGATAAATGCTCTGGCTGCTACTTATTTATGAAGAATCACAGATGCATTTTTATAAACAAAAACCTGGAATATAGAGATAGGATGCTAGTGATGGCGCATGAGCTAGGTCATGCCATTCTTCACCGAAAAATGAATTGCTATTTTATTAGAAATAAAACGTTTCTCCTTACATCAAAAATTGAAAGAGAAGCAAACCGCTTTGCTGTTGACTTATTAATTGATGATAAAGAATTAGCGGAGTATGAAGATAAGACTGTTGGACAATTATCTGAAATATTTGGTATTGAACCAGCATTAATTGAATTAAGATTAAAAGAATAAAAAAATCCCCCACAGTACTACCTATACTGTAAGGGAAAAGAAGTATGCTAACCAGCAACCCCTCTTAAATATTACTTTATATGTTAATATTTGTCAAATTAAAGGAGGGTAATAATGACAGCAAATCTTTTTGCACCAATTGTACTAACTCTAGTTTTAGGTTTATCCAGTTACGGACAAGGATCTGATTACAATCCAAATTTCGGAGACATTATTGTTGAAACAGGACTTACCATACTCAAAACTCCAAATGCAAAATTGTCCCAAGAAACACTGACTCCAAATTATGAAGGTACACATATTTCTGATCCACCCGAAAAAGTAGTATCCAATTACTTAAATGCATTAAAGGGCAGAGATTTAGAAACTGCAAAGACCTTTGTTAGCAGAGAAGACGGCCAAATATTTACTGAAATAGAAGACGGAGAATTAGCTTATCAAATGCTTACTATCCTGGAAACACTATCCTTTAATATAATCTCTACTGAAGTAAATGACTCCACCGCTACTGTTAAGGCCAAAGTTAAAAATATTGATATGGATCCTGCAATGGGAAATTTTATCAGTGAGTTAGTTTCCCTTTCTTTCTCAAATTTAGAAGAGGAAATAAATCTAGATGAGGAAACATTGAAAACAAAACAAAAGGAAATATTTTCGAATGTACTTGAAGCAAATAGGGATATAACAATTGAAACAGAAGTAGACATCCAATTAGTAAAAAGCAGTACAGGATGGTTACTTGTCCGTAGCGAAGAACTTGAAGATGGAATAACCGGTGGTCTTTTATCCATTCGAAAAGACTTTAAAAGCATTTTTGGTCAAGACGGCGAAGATACTGTACGGAATTAACAATTCTTGATTAAATATATAATAAAAAACCGCCCTGTCTTGCACACAGGACGGTAAAGTATGAAAAGATTCACGGAAAAATCCTCCCCAAGGAAAATTATAACATAATTTATAATCTTTGTAAATTTGAGGAGGAAGAACAATGAAATTCAAATGGAAAACAATTGCTACAACTTTATTGGTAACAACATTATTTTCTTCAAATGTTTTTGCTGCCACTATTACCATTGATGGTAGACCATTAACGACTAAAACACCACCTACGGTTGTAAACGGACGTGTTATGGTACCTGCCAGACCTATTTTCGAAGCACTTGGTTGTAAGGTAACATGGAACAGTTCAACCCAAACAATCTCCGCAATTAATGGCAGTAATTTAGATTCAATTGATTTAGTTTTGAATAAATCAACTGCAGCAATTAACGATAAAAGCTGTGCACTAGACACACCCGCTCAGATTATTAATGGTAGTACTATGGTACCATTACGATTTGTAGCCGAAGGTTTTAATTGTAGCGTAAAATGGGATAGTAAAACTAAAAATGCATCGATTACCAGAAATAAAAAAATCACCACTGATTACGTTCCATATTCTGCCGGGGACAAAGCCACACTTGCACAAAACATTGCAGATGGAAAAGTAGTATATATTGATGGACAATATTGGGCTACTCCGGAATATGCAACGTCATTAACAAATGGACAAATGACTTACTATAATACTTCCGGAGATAATGAAGAACTTATAGATATGGCATCAAGAACTTCATCACCTACCGATAATGTCAGTGATGAATATAGATGGACTAATGGAGGAAAGTATATTTTTGAAAAATTCGGAGTAAACAAAGATGATCTAGACTTCGATTACAGTCAGTTAGAAGAATTTAATTCAAATAAAGTTTATTTATATGGATTCTACAATCAGGAGCTATCTAATACAAAACTAGTTTATGCTGTGAACGAAATAACTGATGAGTTTTTGAATGCTAAAGATGCTCCCACCCAAACATTTAACAGTATCAGAATGTATAAAGAGAATGGCACAATATATATGAATGTACTTGATCTAAAAAATCTTGACTTATACAACTAACCATTTATAAAAATCCCCCACTCCGCTACCAACGAAGTGAGGGACAAGCGGTCGCACCGTGGTACAATCGCCCCAAACAAGCTAATTGTATCACAGGACCGCTTTATTTACCATACCAAAATAAATAAAGGAGGTCTTATTTTTTATGGCAACAGCTAAGAAATTGCCGTCCGGTTCCTGGACATGCCGTGTGTATAGCCATACGGAAACCGTTGACGGAAAAGAAAAATCAGTCTACCAACGTTTTACTGCTCCCACAAAAAAAGAAGCAGAGTTTCGAGCTGCAGAATACGCCCTAAACAAAACCCGCAGAAGAAACCCTGCAAACTTGACCGTCAAAGAAGCGATAAGTGGTTATATCGATGCAAAAAGAAATATTCTATCCCCATCCACAATTGTTGGTTATGTTTCTCTTGAAAAAAGAGCATTTACTGAGATAGATATTACTATTGCAAAATTAAACAATGATATTCTCCAAAGATATTTCAATAAAATGTCTACGCAAGTTTCTCCTAAAACACTACGTAATATGTCCGGATTGCTCAGTGCATCTATCTACTATTATGCACCAGACTTTGTGTATCGTGTTGCTCTACCGGCGAAGCGGTCCTCAGAAATTGAAATACCAGAAGCCGATGAAATAAAAATGCTAATGGATGCCGCAAATGGATATAGAATTTTACTTCCTGTCATGCTAGCATCAGGGATGGGCTTAAGACGAAGTGAGATATCAGGATTAACCGTGGGAGATGTCAACAAGAAGAAAAAAACGCTTTCCATCAATTCTGCTGTCGTCCAGAGTGAAAACAAGGAATGGGTTACAAAGGGTACAAAAACAAATTCAGGTAAACGCACACTTTCTATCCCTGAATATATTTATCCTACCATTCTGGATGCAACGAAAGACAAAAGTAAAGAGGATAGCCTGACCGGTATGACTCCCTCTGCAATTTCCAGCGCATATAATAGGCTGCTTGAAAGTTCAGGGGTAACAAGGTATAATTTTCATTCTTTAAGACATTACTATGCTTCTATGATGTTGGCCAATAATGTGCCAAGCAAATATGCAGTAAGGCGAATGGGACACGCCACCGATGATATGCTGAAAAGAGTATATCAGCACATCATGAGCGAAAAAGACATTGAAGTTACGGACGTTATA
>NZ_DALYUL010000033.1:24494-27730 GCF_031981185.1 Anaerotignum sp.
TATAAATGAGTATCTAAATAATGCATTTGGAGGGGACAAAAGTTATCGCTAAAAACCCATGTCACAAAATATGTCACGAGGTTAAGAAACGTTGATTTTCCGCCATTTGTAACGACCGATTTTGGGGTTCGATTCCCCTCATCTCCATTGAAAGAACCCTCGAATCAAGCTTTTTTCAGGCTGATTCGAGGGTTTTTTCGTGCCTGAAAATGGGGTTATCAGGTGAATTGAATCTGTTTATGTGCTTTTTATGGTTAGAGAGTCGCTTTTGAGGAAATGCGTTGCGGTTCAGCTTGCTTCCAGTGCAAATTTCCTTGCAAACTCCCCTCTTTTTGGACAGGGGTTCAATTCGACATCCACCACTAGGGAAGCTTTTTCCTTTGGTTCAACATAGCCTAGAAATAGGAGCTTTGCTCTTTTCAGTCCTTCATCGGAACAAATCAACAAAAAATCCAATCACATGTGACACTATGTAGAACCCAATTACTATGCAAATGAAAAATTCTGCTATCATTGCAGTAGAACCAAAATATGCTACTTTAAATAATTGGTGGTAAATTACCCATAGTACAATGCCCACTATGATTGATAGTATTAAAACTACTGTGGTCATAAAAATCCCCCTTTCTTTATTTGATAATTCATAAGAATTTCAAAAATATAATATCTATTTCAAACTTTATTAAAACCGTTCTTCCTTTCGGTTGGCATTGAGCATGTCCAAAATCATTTCAAATACTATTAACATCGTTTTTTTATCCTCAACAGACAACTTCTCTGCCTTTTCATTCCAAATACAGCTTATGTGCTCCGCTTCCTTTAGCTCACAGATGAGGACAGGCAACGGTACTTCCAGCCTACTTCCTATACTTTCTAATGTTTTGATGGAAGCCTTTCTTTGCCCTCGTTCAATCTGACCCACATAGGACACACTTATTCCTATCTGCTCTGCAAATTCTTCTTGGGTTAGGTTCTTCTCCATTCTGAATTCCCTAATTTTGTTGCCTATTTGCTTATAATTCATTTTTTTACACCTCCATACAAATACAGATTTTAAGACAAAATTTGCAAAAATGTAATAGACTGGGAGTAACGATTATTCGCCACTCTCTGCCTATTCACTATTTGTGATTAAAGTGATAATCTTTACTAGAAGTGCTGTTTCGACAAAATTCACTTCCTTATTCTTTACTTAGTTGCTTATGAAATTTAGAAGGAGGAAAATCATGTTAGGAGTTATTGGGATTATTGCAATCATAGGAGCGGTTTTATTAATCAACCATGTCATTGGAGGATTTGGACAAGGGATCGTAGGACTTCTTCAAAAATTCGGCATAGGAAAAACAGGAAGTTATGTATTAGGTTGTTGTCTTTTTTTAGTTCTGCTTGCTTTTTTAAAGCATTTCTTAGCCAGCCGTGGCATATTTGCCTAAGCCAGATTACCTTTTTTCTCTAATACTCGGAAGCAAATAGCATCGTCTCTACCAAAGAATCCTCATGGTGGTCTGTAATGATGTAAATTTTATCTTTTATACAGATTTCAGATTCTAGGCAGTACACAGCACTATACTTAGGCTTTTCTGCTTCATGATGTATCATTTGAAAAGTTTTGGAATTCTTCACAATGGTTGATAGGTGATAGACTTGAAGGTAATCTATGTCCTTCTCTGTAGCTCGTAGATTCATTTGCAGTTCCCACAGAGCAAATTGCAATTGTATAGGAAGGTTTTCTTGTATTCCCTTTGTCATGTATCGTTGTATCTTCATTTTACAGCCTCCTTTTGGACAAAAAAGTACCGTCTATGAACATGAATTCATAGACGGCATTCTGATTTAGCGATTAAACTGCATCTTTATAGTTTTCGTAAATTTTTTTAATACTTTCTTCAACAACGAGGGGCTCAAAACCAGTATTATCCTTATTGGGTACATTGACTTTAAATACCACACGCACCTTATCTTCAAATACAGTTACACGCTCCACATAGCTTTTGATAAATGTTTTGCATTCAGGAAGATTTTTTGTTTTCACAAATTCCCTTGATTTTTCCACCAGTTGAGCAACAATCTGTTCACTAATTTGCAGGTTGTTATTGATGGTCAAATCATGCAAAAGGTTTTCCAAATGCTCTTTTTGTTCCTCCAAGCTTCGCAACTTCCCCCCAACCGTCTCTATAGAAATGCCTGTTTGGCACACAACCTCAAGGGTTTTATCGATTTCACAACTGACCGCTTTCAGCCGCTGTGTTGCAGTGTCTAGGGCTTTTGCATTTTCCTCGTTATTTTCCTTTCTGTACTTATTTAGCATTTCTGTTAGCTTTTGTATAGAGTTTTGATTAAAAAGGTTGTTATACAGCACGTCCAATACAAAATTTTCGATATAAGTCTTATTAAGCTCCCTTCTCTTACAATCTCGCTTTTGGGAACGTCCAGAGCAACGATAAGTAACATATTTTAATTTATTTCTACCACAATACCTCGTGTTGCCGTGCATTGATATACCGCAATCGCCACAATAGATTAAGCCTGACAATATGTATACCTCTTTGGCTTTGAAGCTTCCTCCACGATCTAGGTTTTGGGAAAGAAGAACTTGTACCTTTGCAAAGGTTACGTCATCAATGATTCTTGGCATACCGCCCTCAATACGAATTACTTCCTCCTCTGGATTCAACGAAGGGCGCCTTACCCCATCCATATCTATTTCCTTCTTCAAATTGAAGATGTAAATTCCACGGTATTTTTCGTTAGCTTGTGTCAAGACATACATAAAAAAATAAATTAATCTTTAATGCAATCTTTAAAGTTCCAAACAATTTCAAGACTATTATCTGGAAAAACCTTTATTCTTTGAATTAACTCTGCAACAAGTTGTTGGGTAAGTTCCTGCACTCCTGCATACTTGCCCAAATCTTTTGGTGCGTCATCCTCGCCTGCATAAGTTGAATTCAGCTTTTGTAATAGCTCCATTTTCTCTTCGTCCAGTGCAACCTTCTTTTCACATAGCTCTGCTGTTTTTTCCTTAAAATCTTCTTTTGATAACTTGCCATCTGCCAAATTCTCAAAAAGCAAGGTCTTTTTACAATCAAGCTGTTTCAACTGCTTTTCTAAGCGTTCTACTTCAACTTGAAACCTGTTATTATCGGGCTTACCATTCTTAATCTCCTCAAATACGAACACCCTTATTTGCCTTTGAATTTCAGACAGAACAAAATCCTTTAGCTGTTGTTCATTAA
>NZ_DALYUL010000034.1:0-15651 GCF_031981185.1 Anaerotignum sp.
ATATAAGCTGTTTCCTAAAAATCATACACGATATATAGAAGTATTTGGAGGAGGTGGCTGGGTACTCTTTGAGAAAAGACAGAGAAAAAACTGCATGGAGGTTTACAACGATTTTAATTCCAAAAATGGGAGCGTTGACTACAGTGAGCTGGGGGTACGGATATAAAGTTAGACACTTTATGTCCGTACCCCCAGCTCACTGCAAAAATTAGACACCAGGTTTGCCAAGAGTATTTATTTTTGTCGTTCTTCCTGTTCTAAACGATTATCCCTAATTTTTTCAGAATAAATTAAGTTTGTCCCGTAATCTGGATTAATGATCTTCATTCTGGCAAAAAGATGACGATACATAATGTCCTTTGCAAGAAGTGGGTCTCTTTTCGCAATTGCATCGAAAACTGCCATGTGGTCGTTAAAGCTGTCAATTTTAACTGAATTGTCTACAAATTTATTAAAATCAGCATATTCATCAGCGGAAAGCTGCTCTAAAATTGTGGATAGCAGGTTTTCAAGAATATCATTTTTTGCATATTTTGCAACATATCTGTGAAAATGAAAATCGTCAGTATGAAAAAAATTTGTGATGACATGTTTTTTTGTGTCTTCCTCCAAAAGATATTTTAGTGCTGCGATCTCTTCATCTGTTGCCCTTAATGTCGCGTAATAGGCCAGTTCGGGTTCAATGATTAAACGAGTTTCCAGAAGCTTTTCAATGGAGGAGTTGTTCTTTAGGCTTTCAAAAAAACGCATATTACAAATATTATTAATGGCATTTTCTGAAATATAAGTACCAACCCCTGTTCTAGAATCGAGAATGCCGAAGTTCTCTAAAATTTTCATAGACTCCCGCATTATATTTCGGCTAACGCTAAAAGAGTTGGCCAGATCAATTTCATTTGGTAATTTCTCACCTGGATTCCAAGTGCCATTTTCAATCAAAGAAATCATCATATCCATAAGCTGAGTACTTAAGTTAACTTTTTTAATCTTTGGAATCATAAAAACCTCCTAGGTTTCTTTTTAATAATGGGACACGATAATGAGAGGAATCGGAATTAAAGAGTAATATTTATCCAATACTCCAAAAAATAAAAATCACTTGTATTTGGTTGTTGATGAGATTGCTACTTACGAGAGTAAAGACAACAATATTAGCCTTAAAAAGGCCAATTAAAATGCTTATTTTCAAATAAGTGACGATTCCTTAAATCGCTAATCTATTAATAATTTTAATCATAATAAAATCAAATGCTTTCTGCTAAGTTAATTCAATTTTGAAAGCAGAAGAGAGCCTCTATGCAGTAAAAGAAAGGTGTAACTAAAATTGATTGAATTAAATGCAATTATTTTTATTTTAACTTGCTTGGGTAAAAAAATCAAGGCGAACTTATTTTTAGAGGTGTAAATAGCATTATTTGATTTGGCTAACATCCCTAATATGTATAAATTATTGTGCAATTTCTACAAGTTTTTTGCAGTTTTTATATCTCCTTTATCAATATAAATAAAAAATAAAAATTTAATCAAGAGCATTGCAAAACAAGTATAGTTGTAGTACAATTAAACCAATAAAAGAGTGAAACCGGCGCCAGAGTTTTACATCTTTGCATGAAGAGGAGGGATAACTTAAATTAAATTGCAGCACTTTTGTTTTCAATATATAGTAAGATAAACATTTAATGATTTTAATGATTTTAAGCAAAGAGTACAGAGAGAAATAAGGTTCAATTGTAGTTTTCAAAGAAAAAAACTTGGAGGTATAAGCTATGGGTACAACAACGGCAATAATTTTAGCAACAATTTTGGTAATAGCCGCCACACTGATTCCTACATACCTAATTAGTAAAAAACAGGGTACTTCAGAAGAGGATTGGGCTGTTGCAAGTAGAAGCTTGCCAATTTATGTTGTAATTGGAACGCAGTTTGCCAGTGCCATGGGTGGTGGCATTCTGGTAGGCCATGTGGCCAATTCTTTTAACAATGGCATCTCAACTCTAATTTATGGATTCTTATCTTGTGTGGTATTTTTCTTTATTATGATTCCTGCAAAATGGTTAAGAAGAAATAACTTTTCGACAGTGCCGGAAATTTTAAGAAGTTTTTCTAATCAAAGTAAATTTGTTACAGTTGTAGCTGCCATTATGACTATTGTAGTTCCTTTTGGTTGGGTAACATCTCAGATTACAGCTTTTGGTAACATTTATGCTTCTTTAACAGGCTTTGACTATAAATTGCTTTGTTTGATTTTCTGTGTGGTTAGCCTTTTGTTTGTAATGCCCTCTGGACTGAAAACGGTTGCATGGACTGACTTTATCTTTTCATGCTTCATGATTTTTATGTGTATTGTTTCTGTTTTATATGTAACAAAGTTAAGCGGAGGTCTTTCTGTTGTCAAACAAAACGTAGATCCTTCTTTACTTACATTCAGCGGTTCAATTGAAAACGTTGGGAAGGTTACCGTGTTCTTGTGGATTTTCTCTGTTCTTCCCGGTGGTTTAACAAACCAGCTGTATTTCCAGAGAGTTTGTGCAGCTGATGATGAAAAGAGTGTTAACAAGAGTTTGGCTATTTCCGCTGTGCTTTTAATGTTGGCATTTGGATGGTCTGTATATATGGGCCTTAATATCAGATCCCTCAACCCCACTATTGAAGGCAGTGCTGCAACAGGTTGGTTTATGACACAGTTACCGTTGCCTTTATTGGCTGCTTTTGCAGCTTTGATTTTTGCAACACTGATGTCAACGGTAAGTAGTGGTGTTCAGTCTGCAGTAGTAAATATAACAAGAGACATTGTACCTGTTATAAAACCTAATATGTCTGAACAAGAAACGCTGAAATTATCCAGAATTTTATCTTTGGTAACAATTATGGTTGCGTTGATTTTATGCTTGTTCTTCAGTGATACATTAAAATGGTTGGTAACCACATATGCATTCTCTGCAGCAACTTTACTTTGTCCTATCTATGTTGGATATTTGGCAAGAAACAAGAATTTCTTAACCAAGGAAGGTATTGTAGCAAGTATGATTGCCGGTGCAATTGGTTGTGTTGTTGGTATGGTATTAAAAACACAAATTAATTATACGGCTATCGGTATTGCATTGTCCTTTATCGCACTTTTTGTAGTAAGTGCAATGACAAGAAAAAAAGAAAATTAATATACGAAACAATTTTATCTACTTTACAGTTAATTAAATTTTAAGAATAAGGGTGAAGAAAATGAAAGAACCAATTGCAATTATTGGAGCAGGAAACGGCGGTCAGGCATTTGCAGGCTACCTTTCTTTACACGGGCATGAAGTAAAAATTTTTGATGTTGTTCAAAAAACAGTCGATATTTTAAATGAAAAGGGCGGCGTTCTCCTTGAAGGAAACAGTGACGTTACGGGTTTTGGAAAAATTGCTCTTGCCAGCACGGATATTGTTGAGGTAATGGAAGGTGCTAAAATTATTTTGGTAGTATTGCCTTCCCTCTATCACAAAGATATGGCGAAAAAAATGATGCCACATTTAAAGGACGGACAGTGTGTTGTTTTAAATCCTAATGCATCATTAGGAACTGTTGAGTTCAAGAAACAGTTGGATGATTTGGGATGTACGGCAAATATAATGTTGGCTTGTACAGCCACATTACTGTTTGCTTGTCGTGCTGTTGAGGTTGGCCATGTGGTAGTAGCAGGTCAGAAAACCAGCTTTACAGCATCTACATATCCTTCCAGCAGGAATCAGGAAGCCAAAGAACTTTTCGCTGATGTACTGCCACAGTTTGAATTTTGTGAGGATATCATTCGTGTAAGCTTGGATAATTTGAATGCCTTTATGCATCCCGGTCCTACAATTCTAAATACAGGCAGAATTGAATCAAAAACACCTTTTGAATACTATCTAGATATGACACCTAGCCAGGCGAAGTTTGTAGAAGCTTTGGATAAGGAGAGAATGGCAATCGCAAAAGCCTTTGAGGTAAACTGTAGAACCCTAAAAGAGGAATACTTGGATATTTATGAAACCCATGGGGATACTTTCCACGAAGTTATAATCAATTGCGAGGGTTATCATGGAATCAAAGGACAAACAACTTTGAGAACCAGATATGTTATGGAAGATATCCCTTGTTCTTTGGTTGCAATTCAAACTATGGGCAAAATTGCAGGGGTACCTACTCCTTGTACTGATGCCATGATTGTCATTGCAAGAGCCTTGATTGATGACATGGAAGAAGGAAGAACGTTGAAAAACTTGGGTCTTGAAAATATAACCAAGGAAGAATTTATTGCATTGTGTAGAGGTTAATTAAGAAAGCTTACATATTTCCCTATGATATTTCTCAATTATAATTAGCAGAAAAAATAAAAAGTTTTAAATTCTCCCTCAAGAATGAAAAACGAAAAAGAAGGTTACCTTTCATTTGACAGGTAACCTTCTTGCTAAGTGTGATAATAAGAAAGGATTTGATAAAATGAAAAAAAATATTGCAATCATTGGGGCGGGGAATGGCGGGCAAGCATTTGCAGGCTATTTCTCTTTGCAAGGACATGACGTTCGTATTTTTGATGTATCAGAAAAAACAATCGAAACGATAAATGATTTAGGCGGTATCCAAATTGAGGGGAATTCCAGTGTAACAGGCTTTGGTAAAGTTTTGCTTGCCAGCACAAGTATGGAGGATGTAATCAAAGGTGCAGAATTGGTTTTTCTTGTTTTACCCTCGATTTATCATAGCAAAATGGCAGAGCAAATGGCTCCTTATTTAGAAGATGGACAGTATGTTGTTTTGAACCCTATGGCACCCTTGGGAGCAGTTGAGTTTAAAAGCGTACTGGATATGTTTGGCTGTAAGGCCGACATTAAAATTGTTTGTACTGCAACTCTTTTGTTTGCTTGCAGAGCCGATCGTGTGGGGCATGTAAATATTGGTGGACAAAAAGTAAGCTATACCGCTTGTACATATCCATCCTGTTATAATTATGAGGCAGCGGAGGTTTTTCGGGATGTATTGCCAGAATTGGTTTTTTGCGATGACATTATACGAATTAGCTTGGATAATTTGAATGCAATTGTTCATCCCGGTCCTACTATATTAAATACAGGTAGAATTGAAAGTAATATTCCTTATCAATACTATTTGGACTTTACCCCTGGACAAGGCAAAATTGCAGAGGCCCTTGATAGAGAGCGAATGAAAATTGGGGAAGCTTTTGGACTTAATATCCGAACATTTGTGGATGAATTTAAAACTATGTACCAGGTAGAGGGTGATACCATTC
The DNA here is from genome assembly GCF_031981185.1 of Anaerotignum sp. GTDB lineage: Bacteria > Bacillota > Clostridia > Lachnospirales > Anaerotignaceae > Chakrabartyella. The sequence goes on from NZ_DALYUL010000034.1 coordinate 5,268, forward strand.
ATGAAGTTTTGCGTAATAATGTAGGCTATAAAGGTTTAATGGGACAAAATACGCTCGATAGTAGATATTTAAGAGAGGATGTGCCATATTCTTTGGTTGCTTTTCAAACTTTGGCGAAAATTGCTGGTATCGAAATTCCCACGATTGATGCTGTTGTTACAATTGCTAGAGATTTAATAAAGGGTTTGGACGAAGGGAGGACTTCAAATAATTTAGGATTGGGAAATGTTACAAAAAAGGAATTTATTCAAATGTGTCGAGGATAGATTTGCTAAAGAATCATAAATTTAAATCACATAGTAAAAGCAATTCAGCAAAATATTTCTTTGTAATGTTTTGGAATAGGTAATTCTGGGTTGACCAGTTTCCCACAACGACCAATGGCATAAAACATCAATACTGTCCTCTCAATCCATTGTGAGGTTGTATGCCTGTTGCAACGCATTGAGAGATAAAATAGAATATAATTAGCGAAAGTCGTGAGTTGAAATCAGCTCACGGCTTCTTATATACTATATAAAGATATTTTATAATGTACAAAAACTCAAACAAAATATTTAGCGAAACTCCAACTCAACTTTACATATCCAAAGGATTTGTAGGTTGTTGTTACTTTGTATAGTTTCTGTATTTATGATAATAGTCTATATTTTAGTAAAAGTTCACCATAGGTTTAGTTTTGGTTTCTCTGAGGTGTTTTATTTAAAGTTAATTAAAGTTAATATTGGCTTCATCAGCATACTGCCAATTATGTATACCAAGTTGTGCCCAACTAAGAACCTCAAAAAGTTCTTTGAAGTTCTGATTCCGCCCGGTAGGGAAGTAACCATTAATTAATTATGTAAAAAAGGAATTAGATAAAGTGCAATCGCCAAAAGCAATTATAGACTCAAGTTACGAAAACGTTATTTTAGAAGTTACATATGATGAAAAGTAAAATGACGGAATGTAGATACTGGAACAGTTAAAAATTTGATATGAGTTCAAGAGATTGACATAAAATTCTTTTTACCAAAAAATTAATGGTAAAAAAGAATTAAAACGGGATCTTAAGACATATCAAAAATCATATTAGCTTCATTAGAGCAAGTAACAGCAAACTTTCTTATGATATCAGCTAGCAAAGATATAAAACGATCTCTAGAACTTCTTGAATAAAAGTCCTCCGCCAAGGAAGCACCAGCGACCTACGGCATCATTATTGTCTACTCAAGGCACACGGAGGTAGTTTGCTTGTTGGAACGTGGAAAAAACGTTGAAAAATAAGGCGTGCGTATGGAAAGGTGATGTAGTATGGGTTCAGTAATATTTATAAGTGTATTAGCTTGCATATTTTTAATAATAGCGATTTTTATGTTTTTCGGAAAGGGAAGTTGGATGATTGCAGGGTATAATACAGCGTCAGCAAAAGAAAAGGAGCAGTATGATAAGAAGAAATTATGCAGAATGATGGGCATTACTTTACTTGTTATAGCAGTTTTACTTTTTATTATGGCGTATTTAGGCTATAAAGTGGAGAGTGGAATTATAAATGAAAATCAAATGCTACCTTTTGCTATAATATTTATTATTGTTGTTTTAGTTACTGTTATTATAGATATATATTACTCGAATACTAAGTGTAGAAAATAAGAGTGTGATCTGTTCGTATGGACATAGCTATATTGGGGAAATATCTTCGCAAGTATCAATTTCTTTTAGGAGAAAAAAGATAAGAATTTCTTTGCAGATATAATATATAAAAAAAGTTGAATCCAATTGAACTAGCAGCATGGACACATGGGGAATTTGTTCGAATTCATACGTTTCAAGATGGCAATGGCAGGACATCTATATTTATACCAATAGCATCTATTCCATAATTTGGAATCCTGTTGAGTTTAATGACGTGGTAAATTACTGGGCAGAGACTGCAATCAACGACATGGATTCAAGAATAGTAATCAGCGGCGATGGAGCAGGCAACTATAACCCGAATAAATCGATTCCACGTGAAGATATTGCTGCAATCGTTGTGCGTGCCATCGGGCTTTCACAAGGAACTACCGAGAGCAGCCATAAAGACGTAGCGAAAGTCGACTGGTTCAGCGGCTATGTTGATACAGCATCAGAGTATGAATTGATTAACGGCTATGATGCATCTATCTTTGGCTCTAGCAACACAATTACAAGAGAGTAGGCAATGGAAATCATTACCAGAACAATGAAGATAAAGGAAATGGATATAAGCCTTACAGATGATGAGGCTGAAGCGCTCCTTATAATTTACGATGACAAAGATGATATTTCAGCTTATGCAAAGAAAAGTGTGGCAACGTGCTTAAAGGCTGGCATTGTAAGTGGCACAAGCAATATCACCTGAAAAAGGCTGCCCTTATGACAATGCCCCAATGGAACGATTTTATAATACACTCAAAAACGAATATTTTAACCTATTTACCTTCAATTCATCTGACGAAATGAATCGAGGTATCTATGAATTCGTCTATGGGAAGTACAATCACGTAAGACCTCATTCGTATAATAAAGGTCTTACACCTTATAAAGCACGTTGTGCTATATAAAAAATTTTATACCTTGGTGTAACAATTTTGCTTGACCAGACAAAATATAAATTATTTTTAACTATTTCGCATATTTTTGTATTAAAAAACAAAAAAACAAAAACAACCTCTTTTATAAGAGGTTGTTTTATTGTTTTCATGACATATTTCGTAACATATTTGGGCTTATTTGTGCCATTTTTTAATATCCATTCTACTGTTAATCAGTTAAGAAATGGATAGTTTTTCATCATCATTTTTATTAAATAAAAATATAATACCAATTATGATTATTATAATTGGTATTAATAATCCAACACAAATAACCGGTTGTTCAAGATATCCAATCATATTTAAATATGATTGATGATTAATAATTTGAGTTGAGACAAATTGGTCAAAAATGTGAATTACCTTTAATATAAATAAATCTAAGGAAAATACTAAACTTCCAGCAATACAAAAACAAAGTCCCAAAACATTTTTACTCAACACAAACCTCCTCAAAGCAAATTAGTTAAATTTATAAACTATTTGTACTTACTAATTTTAATGTGCCATTAGGATATGCTTTATATGATTCTGCACGATATGCTTTGCCGTTTTTATTTACATAAGTAATTTGTACATCAGCAAATGGATCAGGTTTAGTCACTGTTAGTTCAGCTGTTCCACCATCAATGGTTTGCCCATCCATATGTATTGTTCAAGCTTGTACAACTTTATATTTGTAATTTTTGAAACGATAATCAACTATAATACTTTCACCCTTTTGTAAAGGTCTCGAATTTTTAGTTATAGCTACATTAACTTCTGCTGATAAACTAAATCCTAATGCACTTTCTATTGTGGATTTTCCTACATGTAAAGGAGGCCCACTTAAACTAACATCAACACCAATACTTTCAGAAATAGAAAAATATTCTCCAGTTGCATCAGCAAGTCCTAATGTAGTTAAATGTTTATAACTTCCATAGGTAGAATTTACGTATTTAGCATTTTTATTATCCATATTTCATAGTATGTATCCCCAGCAAAAGCTACTGTAATTAGTACTTAATGAAAGTACTGCTACCATCAACATGTTAATTATTTTTTTAATAAATATAACATAATAATTTTGTTATATATACAATATGGAAAAATTTGCACTATTATTGTTAAATTTAGCAAGTGATTATTAGATAAACTATATTTATATATAGTTTATCTTCTATGCTTTGGCATACCAAGAAAAGGCAGAAACTACGATGAAAACACTGGCGAAATAGATTATTTGAAGACTTGTAAAAAATAAAGCACTTGGATAGATTTCTTATTCGTGCATAAAAATAACATTTAAGACGTGAAAAGATGAATTTATTTTTTTATAGATAAGTGGATAGATAGACTTGTATCAAATATAAAAAATAAATTTGGAGATAGGCTTGCTTTTATTAGTTTGCAAGGAAGTTACAAATGCAAAGAAGCGAATGACAGCAGTGATATAGACATTGTAGTTATCCTGAATGAGCTGACTATACAGAATTTGAAAAAATATCAAGTGATAATTTAACAAATGCCTTATATGGAAAAAGCCTGCGGGTTTATTTCTGGTAAGAATAAATTTTCCTAGTAAAAGTATCAGAACAGGAAAGTGGTGACATCATGGAATGAAATTCATTAGGTACCTTGCAATATTATGCAAATGAGTTTCTTCATTTTTATTTTCGAATTGCCTTTAATAAATTCATCAAAGGTTTTAATATTTAACAGAAGACAGTTCTATACTTAAATGATTATTTTTCATCGTTCTTTTAGAGTAATTTATTGTTTCTATGTTTCAGAAAACTGCTTTCGCCTTTACAACTCTATAACATATCATTGATAATATCATTAATATGAGGAGGTGAATTAATTTGGCATCAATTTTAATTGTCGAGGACGAAGAAGCGATCAACGAGCTGGTAAAAAGAAATCTGCAGCTAGTGGGTCACCAGTGTACCTCTGTTTTTGACGGAGAAACTGCGGTTGTTGAAATACAGCAGGAATCCTACGATTTGATGATTTTGGATATAATGCTGCCGGGGTTTAATGGATTTGATGTGATGAAGCAAGGAAATAAAACGCCCACAATCTTTCTTACGGCAAAAAGCAGCTTGACCGACCGAATCAACGGCTTTTCCATGGGTGCAGATGATTACATGACGAAGCCTTTTGAAATGTTGGAGTTGCTGGCCCGTGTGGAGGCTGTTCTGAGACGGACACAAAAAAGCGAGAGTAGTTTTGAAGCGGGAGATGTGAAAATCAATTTTAAAAGCCGTCAGGTATTCCATGTCGGACAGTTGGTTGAATGTACGCCGAAAGAATATGAATTACTGGAAGTCCTTGTAAACAACCGTAATATTGCACTCTCAAGGGAAAGACTGTTGGATTTGGTTTGGGGATATGATTTTGAGGGAGGAACTCGGACGGTGGATGTACATATCCAGAAGCTTCGGAAAAAGCTGGGATGGGAAGACAAAATAAAAACTGTGTATAAATTGGGGTACCGTTTGGAGGTAGGCCGGTGAAACAACGAACCTTTTTAACAACACTCACGCTTTTTCTTATTTTTTTTAATCTTGGAATTTTTATCGTATCTGTTGCAATGTTCAAAGACACAGTAAGCCGTGCGGAGGAAAGAAGTTTAAGTGAGCATTATTTTATTGTATCCGCTTTAACTAAGGATTTTTATGCAGTTGAAAACCGTGGAATCAATATAGAAGGTTCTATCAGTTCCTTACTTCAGCCTTACAGCTATTTGTCGGGGAACAGCAAAATGGGACTTGCTCTTTATGAAAATGATCAGCTTGTCTACTCGAATCAGAACGCAACGATACTAAAAGGCAACCCTCTCACCCCCCCGGAGGATGGAAATCGTTCGGTAATCATACGAAAATCGGACAACAAGACATATGTTATCGTGGCAGGAGAGCTGCCAGACGATTATAATTCCTACATCCTGGTTTATCTTTATGATGTGACTGATGCTATAAACGCATGGTGTCGCCTGAAAAATATTTTATTTTTATCGGGATTTATTCTCTCCCTTTTGTTTGCTTTAGGTCTGCTTCTTATATTAAACCGAATTTTCCAACCACTCAAACAGATCTCTCAAACTTCTAGGGAAATCGCAAATGGAGCATATGGAACGCGGCTTCGTGTATCCGGGCATGACGAGCTTTCCAAAATGGCGCAAAATTTTAATCATATGGCTGAAGAGATCCAGCACCAAATAACGGAACTGAAGGATGCTGCAGATAAAAAGCAGCAATTTGTTGACAATTTTGCCCATGAAATACTCACACCACTGACGGCCATCTATGGATATGCAGAATACATGGAAAAAGCGGCTTTATCGGAAGATGATAGACTGTTGGCACTTCAATACATAATGTCCGAAAGCCGCCGCCTCCAAACGATAGCATTTCAGTTGATGGAACTAGCGAACCTGCAAAACAATTCGGTTATTTTTGAGGAAATCAAGGTACCTGACCTCTTTGATTCGATCAAGCAGACGTTGTTTGTCAAGCTTGAAGGAAAGGACATACAGCTGGTATTTCAAAGAAAAATTGATACGATATACGGAGATGTGTCTTTACTGGAAAGCCTGTTGATTAACCTGATTAATAATGCAATCAAGGCATGCGGGGAAAGTGGGCATATTACAGTACGTGCCATCCAGGAAAGCGGTATGAAAATAATCACCGTTCAGGATGATGGGAAAGGTATGACACCAGAAGTTCTATCTCAGATTACAGAGCCATTTTACCGTGGAGAGAAATCTCGTAGCCGAAACGATGGCGGCGCTGGACTGGGGCTTGCAATCTGTAAGCAGATTACTTCAGTCCATCATGCTGAGCTTAGTTTCACCAGTCAGCCTGGAAAAGGTACAAAGGTGAAAATAACTTTTACAATTTCACAACAATTCAATGATAATTCCATAATACGGCTCCCTTATACTGTTTCTTGTGATCAAGTTAAATAGCATGGGAGAAAGAATAAATTCCCAACTGGATGATCATAAGTAAATATAAAAGGAGTTGTTAGTATGAAAGGAGTTGTTAGTATGAAAACTAATAAGCAGGAGGGGAAAAACTTAAAAAAGACTGTGATGGCAGCCACTTTAATTATCGGGGCAAGCACAATGATGTTTCAGGGGTTGACACAAGTTGCAGTGGCAGCGGTATACAACAAAACTGACACGATTCCAACAAGCTACGTAGCTTGTGAGAAGGGCGCATTTCAGGTAACTGTGCCAGAAGGCTATACGAAAGCAAATTATAAGGTTGGGGCAATTGACCTTGAGTATTACAAAAACAATCATCCTACGGAAAAGGACTTGACAAAGGAAGAAGCGGCAGAACTTGCGGCACAATATATTTGGCAGGTATATGGTGTAGATTTGGAAGGGCAGACCATTGAAATGGGCTATGACACAAATACAGATGTTAATCCACACCCTAAATGGGAGGCTAATGTGTTTATGAAAGGCCAGGATTATCACGAAGGATATAGTGTAAAGCTATATGGAGTTGAGATCGATTCTGTTACAGGTGAACTGTTCAATATCAGTATGAACAGAGCACTGGATGCAAAGGTTAATGCTGGTACTGACTCTTCCATTGATGAAAGTGAGTCTGGTGAATTTGCGGTAATGGTGAAAGAACTTGCGAAAAAATATGATGTTGTTCATAGTGATATTGAATCAATCAATTGTACTGGACAGGGGGCAAGCTTCCCGACGAATGAGATGGGCATCTACGGTGACCCAACCATTAACTATGAAATCCATGGTACAAACGGTGAGGTCGCATTCATTTCCCTTTCCAGATATGACAAAATGCTGCTAGGTATAACGTTTAATGGGCAGGCTAAATACGATTTGCTATGGATTAAAGAATTGGATAAAAAATTCCAAATGGATAGCGAGTCACAGCAAAATGTGTCTACTTCTGCTGATGAAACGCAGGCGCCAGTTCTTGTAACCAATGGAGATAACTAAATCAATTTAAGCACAGAATAGTTAAAGCTGTTTCATTGAATGGCAGCTTTAACTATATTTTTGTATAAAAGAAAGCCACGTGGTGCAAACACATGTACTCGCATGACATCAAATCAATAAACAACAGCCTAGATTATTGGTGAGTTCTTCGTACGCTTTAAGGAATCTAATGCACACACAGTCATGCCGGATTCCCACAAATTGCAAATGATGAGCTTTAACAAATAGCTCTTACCCTGTCCACTGTTTTCTAGAATGGGGATATTAGCGTTGGTCTTGTCATAGGCTCTCTTATTGAAATCTACCAGACGTTACTGCCGAATTTATCTCTGCCAACATAGAAACCGTTGCCATCCGATTTCGTTAATGAGTCAATTCATAAAAAAATTCAAATCTCCATATAAGAAATGAAACTAGATGAGGCTTATGGGGTGGGGGCGGTCGGAGTATTTACCAAATAAAACGAAGAAACGGTTAAAGAATACTTCATACCGGGTTCTTCAGTCGAAATCTGCGAAGGTCCACATGCTGGAATATCGAAGAGTTAGGCTCCTTCAAAATTATAAAAGAAGAGGTATCTTCGGCAGGCGTAAGACGAATAAAGCGGTTTTAAAGGATGGGATACATAAAACAGAAAATCTTGCCAATGAACATTTATGCTCCATCATACGAACAAAAAAACTCATCCCGGAATTGAAGCAAAACGGAAAATCCGGTTTTTGTATTTCAGGGTAGCGGATATGTGCAGAGGCAGTCGTGGGTTGCTGAAGAGAACATAACACGATTTGCGGGTTTGTTGAGGTAGGTTAAGCCTATGAAACGCAATGAAATCATATCAGATACTCATGATTAATCCTGGCAACTGTGGTAAGCAGCGTTTTAATCTGGAGATCGCCATGAGGCGGATGCGTGTAGAGGCGGGCAGTATCAATATGAAAAAATGGTAATTCCCTACAGGAAGATTTAATGTAAACGGAGGAACAGGTGGTAGCTTATTTATATATGTGATAAAAGTATTTTTTGGAGGCTTCTACCAAGTCAAATTCTCCTCCGGTTGAACTCCAGTTTACAGCAAGACCTAAGAATGCCGATGCAAAACAATAGGATAAATCTTCAGCCGAAGCAGTGGAGTCAATCTCCCCTTCTTCTTGTGCTTTATACGTATATTCAATAACCGATTGCCTCAACTTAGTCAGATTTGGGTCAAAATTATTTAACTTAAAACTGAACATTTTGTTTTGCTGTTCCATGTCAATTTTAATAAGGTTTTTTACTATGTCGGTATTTAAATCTGCTATACCACATATAAAAATTTTCTTTAATTTCCAGCATTTGTCCAGCCAGGTTTTTTCGTTATCAACATCTCTTATTGCTGCTTCAATATTTTCATCAACCAAAGAAAAATAATTTAAAAGTAGAGTGTTTTTTGATTGATAATGGTAATAAAAAGTTCTCTTTGTAATATTACAGGCTTCACATATCTCATTGATTGTCACATGATCAAATCCATTCTTCTTAAAAAGTTCAATAGATTTAACTAAAATTGTATGTTTTATATTTTCTATCAAATTAATTTCCCTCCAGTGTTTATACTTGTTTAATGCAAGAATTATACCATAAGTTTAAAAATAAATAAAATAATTTTCGATAAAATATTGACACAACGTATACCGAGGTATACAATGAAGGTATACCACGGTAACAAAAATTTAATTTAACAAATATGAGAGAGGTGTTTTTCATGAATCAGGATGTATTATTTCAGCCAATGAAAATAGGAACAATGGAAGTGAAAAACCGAATAGTAATGGCTCCGATGGGGTTACATTCAAAAAATCCGGACGGAAGTTTTAATCAGGATAGCATTGATTTATATGTTGCACGTGCAAAAGGAGGAGTAGGACTTATTGTAACAACGGGTATCGCTTGTCAGAACAAACTGGATTCAATGCACGCAACACTGGCTACAGCTGGTGATTCTTATATAGAATCGAATAAAAAACTTACTGACGAAGTGCATAAATATGGTACTAAAATTGTACTTCAGATAGCTAACGGTGCCGGCAGAAATCGTAAAGATGGTTTCTTTTTAGACAATGATCCTATTTCCTCATCAGAAAATCCTAATGTATGGCACCCGGAGGTTATGCATCGTGCTTTAACAACAGAGGAGGTTCAATTTCTTATACAATCATATGCCAATGGTGCTTATGTTGCAAAGCAGGCAGGCTTTGATGGAGTGGAAGTTCATGCACTTCATGAAGGATACTTAATGGATCAGTTTTCGATGGAATGTACTAATCGCCGTACAGACCAATATGGTGGAAGTTTGGAGAACAGACTACGTTTTGCTACAGAAACAGTACATGCTATAAAAGAAAAATGCGGAAAAGATTATCCGGTTTTAATAAGATTCAGTGTTAAAAGTTATATGAAAGGATTTGGCATAGATAATGGTGCTCTACCCGATGAGGACTTCGTAGAATTTGGCCGTGATTTAGAAGAGAGTGCTAAAATAGCAAAAATTCTTGAGGATGCCGGTTATGATGCTTTAGATTCAGACAATGGAACCTATGAATCCTGGTATTTTGCACATCCTCCGGTATATATGCCAAAAGCCTGCAACCTGGCTGATGCACAGTATATAAAGAAATTTGTTAATATACCTGTAATATGTGCAGGTAAAATGGATGATCCTGAAATATCATCAGAAGCGGTTGCCAGTGGCAGTATTGATGCTATTTCTGTTGGCCGGGCACTTCTTGCTGATCCGGAATGGGCAAATAAAGTTAAAAACCAGCATTATGATGATATC
>NZ_DALYUL010000034.1:15661-25488 GCF_031981185.1 Anaerotignum sp.
AGATTTTTCTCTGGTAAAAACACCTCATGTGCAATTAATCCCCAGGTTGGGCAGGAACGAAAATATGAAATCAAACCTGCTGATGTGAAAAAGAATATCATGGTCATTGGTGGTGGCATAAGTGGTATGGAAGCTGCAAGAATCAGCGCACTCAGAGGGCATAAGGTGGATTTATATGAGCGTACAGATAGACTTGGCGGTGTTTTCATTCCTGCTTCTTCTATGAGCTTTAAAGAAGAGGATAAAAAGTTAATACAATGGTATGTGAAACAATTGAAAGATACTGGTGTAACTGTTCATATGAATACAGAAGTGTCTGAAGATACGATTAATGCTTCTAAGCCAGATTCGATTTTTGTAGCAACTGGTTCTACTGCGAGAAATTTAAAAGTAGAAGGAGCAGATTCTCAAAAAGTTATTACAGCCGTGGAAGCATTGATGGAGACAAAACCTATTGGTGATAAAGTGGTTATTATAGGTGGAGGACTTACTGGTGTTGAACTTGGCTATAGCCTGACAAAAGATAAAGGAAAACATGTTGAAATACTGGAGATGCTTCCTGAAATTCTACAGGTAAAGGGCTTAAATGCTGCTAATAAAACGATGCTCCAAAATCTTGTGTCATCTTATAACATTGGCATTCATACCAATACAAAAGTTACTGCTGTTACATCAAAAGGTGTTGAGTTTGAAGAAAACGGCAGAGTTGTTGAATTAGAAGCTGATACAATTATCACAAGTATTGGATATATTAGTGATCAATCTTTATACGAAGTAATAAAAAATTGTGGCGCAGATGTACAATTAATAGGCGATTCATCAAAAGTATCAAATTTAATGGGAGCTGTTTGGGATGCATTTGAAATTGCTCAGTCAATTTAAAAAATAAAAACCCAAGGAACTATCAGTGCATCAACAAACCTTTTCGAAGAAACCACTGAATTTGATGAATTAGAGATTGACGCAGTCCTTTTCCTGAAACGCTTCAGAATGTATGGGGAAGAATTTACTCAGAATGGTTCCCTGCATCGGGGTATGAGACTGTCAAGGGGCCGGAAATACTGTGGAATGAAAGCAAGAATATGGATAATCCAAAATACGAAAGTGAAAGTTGGATTCCAATAAAGAAGAGTAAATAGAACACAGGAATATATTTCAGGTAGTGTAATGAATTTTTTGTATCTGTAAATAATCAGCTTCTTTCTGGGGGTGAATTAGATTAATAATTCGTTTTCAGAAGGGAACTTTTTCTATGACAATTGCTAAAGAACTAAAATATAAAAGATAAAACTGGCAAAGAATTATTAAACTGTATCAGGCGGAGTTGCTAATTTGACTCCGCCTCTATTTTATATTTTTTGAACAATAAGAATAATATCAAATACACTTAATTTATTCTCAAAAGCCAGATTAAAATTAAAATTAGATAATAAAACTCTTAAACTGGGAGAAAGAGCAGCGGTATTATACAACAACTGAATGGAAAGCTGATTCTCCAGAATTGCATTGGGATCATTTGGTATGATACCGTTATATACCAGATCGACTATGTTTGAATTCGTCTCATTAAGAAGGTTGAATAATATCTGATAGGTGGAACCGAATGGGGGCGGAGATACGGGAAGAAAGAAGCTGGCCCTAAGTGATAGTTCAATATGGTATAGTCCCGGTCCCGGCAGGTTTAGTGTATCATTCTTCACGGTTGTTGTCGTCAAAGAATATCCGGCTGTTGAATAGACCGGGTTAATTCCATCATTGGATAAATTTAAAGCTCCAAGGGACGGAAGTTCGTTGGTATAATTTCTGTCAAAAAGCTGCACATAACTGGGTTGTACAGTTGAATATTCCTCTACAATCAGGAGTGCTGCTTTAACCGGTACAATAGATGAATAATAAAAATCTGCGCTTCCGGAATTTACAAGTGAAACAGTCACTGGTGCACTTACTACTTCAATAATTCCAAAGCCGGTTACCTCGCCTGTTTTAATTGGTGAAGCACCCCTTATGGACTCACCCTGAGATGAGATTAAGGAAAAAACAGCCCCCTGACCGGCGGAAGACTGGGTTGCAATCCACCAGTTCACTGTATATAGCCCAGCTTCCATAAAAGTGACAATTCCAGTTGCATCATTATATATGATATTTCCTGCAGTAAAAACAGTTGAGTTAAAGATTACATTCTGAGCAGATCCAACCATGCCATCAAGTTGTTGCTCTATTTGTAAAGCTTTATTACTCATTTCAGATCACCTCACTATTATATTAAATATGCAAAATTGGAAAAAGCCTATAATAACATATGAAGATCAATTATTTTTGTTACAACGAGGGTCACGTGATAAAAGGAGCTTACTCAACACAAAGACCATGCCGCAAAAGCTCCTTCTCTTTCATTCCTATTATGAATGGTTTAACACAAATAAAATCTCATCTAAAAAGCAATCATACTCATTATAATAACTGTTAACCCGATAAGAAAAATTACAAATGTCTTTTTTCACTCAGACCGGTCATTTTCTTTCTCCCGGTCTTTTCTTAATATAGTTATCGCACCGATTATCAGTCCTATACTTCCTAGAAAAAACAAAACTGCTTTTATATTATCCAGAGCAGTTAACAATCTTCCTCCTGATAAAAAAATCAAAATAAAAAATATTCGTGGAATAGAGTCACTAGAAATTCCTTCAGTCATTCATTCTACTAGCGGTATTACAGCCTTAGACAGCAACCCCCTTAAAAGGCTTCGTCCTCGCTTACTTTGTCTGTCCCTTTCTCCCCACATCCACAGCAGTCCATAGTTCTGCATATACTCCCTTGGGAATATATGGAAAACTGAATCTCCCTTCAATGACAAGCTTCGCAATTGCTTTTGGATCCTTCCGGTCATTCTTGGTAGGGCTGTTGTCATCAGTTCCATTGTCTGCTTTACATGGTACGGATTTACCATTGCTATGGTCATATCACATGCTTCAAGAAAGCTTCCAAAGTTGAATCAGTAGTGTCCAGTCGGGTCTAGGCCGACAACTGCTTTTATTTTCTCTTTTTTCTCACAGAACTCATGAACCCATGCATTAAAAGCTTCAAACTTGAAAAGAGTGTTACTGAATGAAAAGGTTCTGGCTAGCTTACAGCCTCTCGGGTCAAATGCTCTCGCATAAAGTTTCTCTGCTTTCAATAGCAATTCCTACTACTAAAGTTGCTTCTTCTATTTGATTAATTTTTTCATTTTGGCTATACTTCATATTAGAATACCACCGTAAAATTTGATGCATTAACTCCCATTAACAAATCTTATTTTACACTGAGGTGTTCTTTTTTGCAGTCCTGATTACACTTTCATTTTACAGGAATACACCTATGATTTTATACATCTGATTTTGTAGCTATAAAAGATAGATCCTTTGTGTGTTTGGTTAACAGCTGTTTAAAACGTGTATCTACTTTTAATATAAATCCTAAAGTAAATTATAGTTGTTCTATTACTAATTCGGAGAGGATTCTAATTCCTTGGCTTATTTCCGTTAGTGTTGCATTTGAATAGGAGATACGTATATGCTGATTTGAGTGAAATTCGTACAAATATCCAGGATGGACGAGCACTTTACGATTTAATGCTTTCGCAAAAAGCTGGTGCATGGAGAGTGGATTATTTAACTTTAGCCATATGAAATAACCGCCAGTAGGGATGTTCCATGTGGCAATATCTTTAAAATGCTCATTTAATGCAGTAAGTGCGGTATCTCTTCTTACTTTAACTTTTTTTCTCAAATTGTCATTGTGTTCTTGATATAAACCACTAGCGAATAATTCTGTAGCCACATTCTGGGAGAGGGAACTTGAACCATAGTCTGACTGCATTTTAATATCAGCAAGCCTTGCAATAACCTGCTCGGACCCAACGACCCATCCAATTCTAAGACCGGGACTTAGGTTTTTTGAAATGCCTCCAACATATAAAACAAGACCATTATTATCAAATGATTTCAATGGAGGCGGTGGGGGATTTTCAAACCAGATTTCACGATACACGTCATCCTCTATGATTGGCAGTCCTTCCTTCTCACAAAAATGAATCAATTCTTTCCTCTTTTCCACAGGCATAACGGTTCCTGTTGGATTATGAAAAGTAGGAATCGTAAAGAGGATAGAACCTCTTTTTCTGTTATGCTTTTCGGATAATTTCTTTATATTAATCCCTGTTGATTCAAAAGGTATTCCTGATAACTGCATGCCAAAGGACTGAAATATTCGCAGCGAATACAGATAAGACGGCTTTTCAAGATAAACAATGGAATTGGCGTGCAAAAGCCCAAGTGAAATAAGCTGTAAACCCTGCAATGCACCGGAGGTAATTAAGACAGAAGATGGATTTACTTCAATTCCAATTGTTTTTAAGTACTTGCAGATTTCTTTCCTTAAAAAAGGGGAGCCTTTTGGTTCTTCATATCCCAACGGCTGTGATGAAACAGATAATTTTTTTAGTATACCTTGAATCTTATCTTGTGGAATGAGTTCCGGAGCGGGTTCACATGAACCCATTCGTATCATATTGGGGTCACTCTCAGCCGTATCTATTTGTTGAATCATCATATGGTTTGATTGGTGGTTTGATGAGGTAATGTAACCGTTCCAATTATAGTTTTGATTCATTAAATTCCAAGTGTTGTTAATGATTTTTGTTCCCCCGCCGCTGTTTCCTTGAACAATTCCTTCAGCAGCCAATTCGTCCATTGCTGCAATAATTGTACTCCGATTTACTTCAAACAATTCTGCGAGAGTCCTTTGGCTAGGTAATTTTGTGCCAATTGTCCATTCATTTAATGATATTTTTTCTTTGATATAACCCACAATTTGTAGATGCAACGGTATTGGAAAGGTTTTATCTGGTTTCCAATTGAATTCCAACATAGAATACGCCTCCTGTCATTTCAATTTAATATAACATTTGGTTGGTATAAAATCAACCATTGATGGTTGGAGACATAGTGACTTTCTTTAAGTATAATGACTATATTCAGGGATACTAGTTTCATAAAAAAGGAAGGTAAGAATTATGCAATCAATAAGAATTTTAACTGACAATGAAGTTTCAGAAATATTAGACATGAAGAATACCATAATGTGTGTGGAAAATGCGTATCGAAACAAAGCAGACAATCGGGCAACTGTATTGCCCCTTGTTTCTGCTGATTTGATTGAGGGGAAAGCGGATATGGACATAAAATCCGGAATTTATCAGGCCGAAAATTTATTCGGATTAAAACTTGTTGCCTGGTTTGGTGAAAATGAAAAGCGAGGTTTTCCTGTATTGACGGGCATGACAATGGTATTTGATTTGAACAATGGCTCTCCGAGAGCGCTCATGAATGCAAGACACATGACAGCCATGCGTACTGGAGCAGCGGGGGCAGTGGGAATCAAATTTCTTGCAAAAAAGAATCCAGAAGTGCTCTTAGTAGTGGGAACTGGTCATCAGGCAGTGTTTCAAATTGCGGCGACATTATCTGCTGTACCAACAATACGAAAGGTTTATCTTTACAATCCAAGAAATAGGGAAAAGGCGCAATTACTTCAAAAATCTATACATAGCAAATTAAGCGGCATAAACAATGATAATAATGACCTAAATAATGAAAGATGGCTGCAAAGAATCAAAATGGTGGAATTTTTTGCTGAAGACAATTTGGAAGAGGCACTGAGTAAAGCAGATGCAGTTGTCACTGTCACCCCTTCATGTCAGGCATTAATAAAAGAGGAATGGGTGAAACAAGGAACACATATTAGCTGTATTGGGGCAGACCTGCCAGGTAAACAGGAGTTAGATGAAAAATTATTTCAAAGGGCAAAAGTTTTTGTAGATGATATAGGTCAGGCATCAAAGGTTGGTGAAATTCAAACAGCATTTAGGGTAGGATTATTACAAGAAGAGGTTATAACAGAAATAGGAGCTGTAATAAACCAAAATGAGAAAGGTCGTTTGTCTAATCAAGATATCACCATATTTGACAGCACAGGGATTGCATTGCAGGATTTATCTGTCGCGGATTATATACTAAAAATTGCCGAGAAAAAAAATATAGGAACGGTTGTTAATTTATAAGGAGAATTGATTATGAAAATAAACGTATATACATTAAATTCATTTGCGAAGACAAAAGAAGGTGGAAATGCAGCAGGTGTGGTTCTGGATGCAGATTCATTATCGGAAAATGAGATGAGAAAAATTGCTGGTGTTCTTGGATTTAGTGAGACTGCTTTCATATTGCAATCAAACGTAGCAGATTATAAAGTAAGATTTTTTACACCAAAGGAAGAGGTTGGCTTGTGCGGTCATGCAACAATTGCAACCTTTTATGCAATGGCCAGTCTGGGATTGATAAAACCGGGTATGTATAGACAGGAAACTAAAGCCGGAATTTTGGGGATTGAAATAAAAAAAGATTTCTCAATTATGATGAATCAACCAATTCCTGCGTTTTCAGAAATCATAGATAAAGATGAAATTGCCGATTCATTAAATATAGGAGTTTCGCAAATGCTGGATGATTTGCCTGTACAAGTGGTATCAACAGGACTACGGGATATTATGGTTCCAGTAAAAAGTATTGAAATTTTAAATGCAATAAATCCGGATATGGAAAAAATTAAAAAAAATAGCCAAAAATATAGTGCAGTTGGATATCATGTTTTTGCCTTAGAAACACTACTTGGCGGTCACGCTCATTGCAGAAATTTTGCTCCATTATATGATATCCCGGAAGAATCTGCAACAGGAACCTCAAATGGTGCCCTTGGCTGTTATCTTTACCATTATGGAAAAATCAACAACGAGCAGGCATCAAACATGGTATTTGAACAAGGGTATTCCATGGAAAAGCCATCTGAAATTCTAGTCTCTTTAACAGTAAAGAAAAATGAAATTCTGGAAGTCAAGGTTGGGGGGAGCGCAATGAATCTGACTTTAACAGAGGTTGAATTATAGAAATGAAGTATAGCCTAAACTATAATCTATGAGTATCTAAAATATAGTTACTATAACCCAAAAAAGTAATGTTTTTATATAACTATTCTGTCAATTATGGTAATATGAAGGACAAGCATAGTGCTTGATTACAAGATATTAAGGAGTGTGAAGTTTTGAGCAAAGAATGAGCCGAATAATGCTGTTTTTTATTCTTGAATAATGACAAAAATTTGTTGAGGGGATTGAATAGAAGAATAGGACTGTCAACTCAATCAAATATTAACTTATTGGTGGCGGGCAGACTAAATGTATTGCTGCTTGAAGGTATACTCAAGAAGGAATACAGTTAATGTAAGATAGATAAGAGAGAAATCATAGTGGGAAACAGAAAAGAGGAGGAATAAAATGTACGGAAAAATTCAAAAAAAGGGGTTATCGATACTGCTGACACTGGCTATGGTACTAAGTCTAATGCCGGCAATGACACTACCGGTTTTTGCGGCAACGAATGCAACTTTTGGGTTTGAAGCAGATACTACAGGCGTTGGAACTAAAACAGTGAATCAAACTGTCTCTGAGAATACATTAGAGATAAAGTCTACTACGGTTTCTATAGTAGATTCCAGTACGACTTCTGGTCAAGATATAAGTGGTACTGTAACATTGTCGACAGATTACGGAACTGCGTTGGAAACGCAATTGGTTTTTTCTGTAAGTGGTGACAAAATATTTGATTTTGATGCAATCACTATTTTTAATGTTAATACGAATGATACTTTTACATTTACATCTAGTAATGGAGCAACATATAGTGTTCTTATTACTGCGGGTGAGACAAAAACAGTTGATCTTTCTGCTAATACTGATTTTCAAGGAATATCAAGCGTTACGCTTACTGCTACAGATCCTTATGCGATAGACTTTGATGATGTTTCGATTAGCAACATTCAAGCTATAGATACCACTGCACCGGCATTTGATGTTGCTCCAAGCGTTGGAAATAAAACAAGTGTTGGGTTCACCCCTTCAGCATCAATTGATGAAGGCGGAACCATCTATTATGTTGTTGTCGTTAGTGGAGATACTGCTCCAACTGCTTCTCAAATTAAAAACGGGAAAAATGCCTCGAACAGTGATGCATTGGCATCAAGTAGTTCTGCGGTAAGCAGTGATCCTTATACAAGCAGTTTTACAGCGATTACGGGACTAAGTTCTAATACAAATTATGATGTCTATTTTGTAGCTGAAGATGATGAGAGTACTCCAAATATTCAGGCAAGTGTGACTAAAATAGTTGTAACAACAGATATTGCTCAGGTCCCAACAATGTTAACAAATGAAGGTTTAACATTGAATGAGGGTGCAACAGCCTTTATTCCTTTAGATACATTAGAAGCGGATGATGCAGATACAGATAATTCAACATTATTATATACAGTAACCGCAAGTCTGGCAAACGGACAATTAGAGAATACGGATAACCCAGGAGTATCCATAAGTAGTTTTACCCAACAAAACTTAATTGATGGGAAAATACAATATGTACATGATGGAACCAATACAACATCAGACAGCTTTACATTTAAAGTAAGTGATGGTACAAATGAATTAACGGGGCAGACTTTTAGTATTACGATAGCACCGGCAGATGTAGAAATCACAGGATTTGATGCCATATCCAACGTAAGTGGAGGAACAGCAGGAAGTGCAACTTATGCCAATGCAGCGGCAGTAATTGCAGCATTGCCAACCACTGCAACCGCAAATACAAGTGCAGTGACAGTGCCTGTAAGCACATGGGTAGATACAGATAATTACAATCCGGCAGTAGCAGGCAGCTATACTTTCACAGCAACCTTGGGAACAATTCCGTCAGGATATGCAAACACAGGAAGCTATACAGCAACAGTGGAAGTAGTAGTGTCAGCACCAAGCAACGATGCAACACTAAAAACATCTTCAATAGTTAAGGGACAGGTAGTGACAAACCTTGGCACGCCAAATGCAACGTTGGGTTCTGAAACAGCAGGGGCTGTGACCATAACAGCAGCAAAGGCAGCGGACACTAGCAATGTGGGAAGCTTCATTACATTGTTTGATAAGAACGATGCCAACGCAACGGTGAAAGTAGTGAAGTATGTTTCGGGTGCATCTATGGAAAACTTTGGAACAGATACTGCCTATGCAAATCAGACACTTAGAACGGGAGATTTCTTTATTGTTAAGGTAACTGCAGAAGACGCAACAACCGTAAACTATTACAAAGTAAACGTAACAGTAACCTCTGCATCTAGTGGTAGCAGTGGAGGCGGTGGTGGAAGCAGCTCTACTACAACCCAACCAAGCCAGAATACCGTTGTGGTAGTAAACGGTAAAGAGCAGAATGCTGGAAAAGAAACGCAGACAACGGAAAATGGAAAATCAACTGTAACTATAACTGTTGATAATAAAGTCGTTGAAAGTAAAATTGATGAAGCCATTAAAACAAACACCGCTGGTATAGGCAATGTTGTTCAAGTTCCAGTAGCTGACACAAAATCTGATGTAGTAAAAGTTGAATTAACTGGAGATATTGTTAAGAAACTGGAAGCGAATGCCTTTGATGTGTCTGTAAAACGTGATAGCATAGAATACGTAATTCCAGCCGCTGAATTCACCATAAGAAAAGTTGCAGAGAATCTTGGAATACAGGAAAAAGCTCTTGCTGACATTAAAGTGGAAGTGCAAATCGCTAAGCTGGATAAAAAAGTGGTTGAAAAGTACAATGAGGTTGCCAAGGCAAACGGAGCAGAGCTAGTATTCCCACCTGTAGAATTTGAAATAGTAGCAAGGACTACCAAAACAGATGGAACAACGAAGGAAC
>NZ_DALYUL010000035.1:0-5367 GCF_031981185.1 Anaerotignum sp.
CTGGCTTGCTTCCGATTTTTTCGAAATCGGTAAACTCTTTTGTCTTCTTTTGCTTTTCCGCATTGCGGATAAGCTGAATTGACTATGGGTTGTGTTTTTTCAAACGCTATTCTATTTTCAAAGTTCACAGCACTTTCACAGCGCAGAATTTATTATATCTAAAGCCAGGCTAAAAGTCAAGCTATAATTTTCATTTTTTTCTATTTTTTTTATTTTATTTATAAAAGTCCCTAGAATTCAACGATTTCCCGAAATACCTCACCAATACTTTTCGTAATAATAAGCGATGCTTTGTCATCATAGGGCGTTTCACTCTTATTGATTAATACCATTTTCTTACCACCATAATAGCGAATCAGTCCTGCCGCTGGATAAACATTTAAACTTGTCCCTCCAATAATCAATACATCTGCATTGGCGATAAAGGAAACCGCTTTTTCAATGGTTTCTCCATTTAGACTTTCCTCATAAAGCACCACATCAGGACGTACCACGCCACTGCAAAGATTGCATCGTGTAATCCCTTCTTCTTTTGTTACATAGTCCAGAGGAAATTCTTGTCCACACTTTACACAATAATTACGATAAAGGGTTCCATGGAGCTCGAAAACATTCTTACTCCCTGCCTTTTGGTGCAAATCATCTATATTTTGTGTGATTACTGCCCTTAACTTCCCATCTGATTCAAGTTTAGCTAAGGCCTTATGACAGTCGTTGGGGGTTGCGTCTGGGTATAAAAGAGTCTTTTTGTAATATCGAAAAAAGACATCAGGGTTGCGCTCAAAGAAAGAACGGCTCAAAATGGTCTCAGGTCTATATCCATACTCACTCATGGCGGAAAAAATACCGTTTTCACTACGGAAATCGGGCAAACCGCTTTCTGTGGAAACGCCAGCACCGCCAAAAAAAACTATGTTATCACTTTCCTGAATCCATTTTTTTAGTAAAGCAATTTTTTCTTCCAAAATGGTCCCTCCTCAATCATACCGTAAAATGAGAGAGCCCAGCAACGGACTCCCCTGTTCATATAGTTTAACATATTATTTCCAGTTTTACAACATTACCTATGTCCCTTTAATCTTTCTTCTCTGATGCTAAAGGTAATACTCTAACAACGGTTTCACCGATTCGATGATTCTGTACTTCCTTCACAAGAATTTCCATGCCATAGGTAACAATAGTAAATTGACTTCCATCCTCGGGAATTTTCCCAAGCTCACTAAAGATAAACCCACCATAGGTTTCATATTCATCTATTGGCAAAGGAATCTTTAGCGCATCACTTACATCCTCCAAGGAGGCACTGCCCATAATATGCCATACATCATCGCCAATACATTTAATTTCTTCCTCTTCTGCATCATTGAGCATATCTCCGATTAAAAGTTGAACCAAATCACGCAGTGTGATCACGCCGCTCAAGCCGCCATATTCATCTAACACCAGAGCAAAATGTCTTCTATTTTTTCTCATATTACGTAGCAAAGCATCCGCCTTCATAGTTTCTGGAACAAAATAAGGCTTTTCCACTGCCTGCTCCATAACCAGCTCTCTACTTTTTTCCTTCATACGAAAATAGGATTTTGTGTCAAGCACCCCTAAAATATCATCACTATCCTCACCGCAAATAGGAAAATAAGTATATCTGTTTTCCAGAATTATCGTATCCCATGTTTCCATATCATCTTCAATTTCCAGCATAACCACATCAACCCGATGGGTACAAGCCTGCTCCACAGGAATATCATCAAATGCAAATACATTTCGAATAAACGTACTTTCTTCTAAATCAATTGTACCTTTTTCACTGCCTTGATCCAGCATCATAAAAATCTCTTCTTCAGAAATGACTTCCTCTTCATCCTCAGGGTCGATTCCAATTAATCTTAACATGCCATTGGTAGAGGCTGAAAGAAGCCACACCAAAGGCGCAAACAACTTAGAAACCAGCTTCAGCATTCCACTCATCCCCAAAGCCAGCTTTTCCGAATTTTTCATGGCCACACGCTTGGGTACCAACTCACCAAATACCAAGTTGAAATAGGCCAAAATAAGGGTAATTAAGAACACACAAAGAGAGCGTAAGAAACTTAATGAGGTGTCTAAACCGCTGTTTTTAAGAAACTGGGCTAGCTCCCCAGCAAAATTTTCAGCCGCAAACGCACTGCCTAATAAACCCGCCAGAGTAATTGCTACCTGTATGGTTGCCAAAAAACGGGCAGGTTGATCTGTTAAATAAATTAGCCGTTCCGCTCTTTTGTCTCCCTCCATTGCCATCCGCTTCATTTTAGCATCATTCATTGAAATAACAGCTATTTCAGCACTGGCAAAAACCGCATTCATTGCAATTAAAACAACTTGTAATATTAACGGACCTATAAGCATAAATTCTTCCTCCTGCCTTTCCCTTACAAAAAAACAAAAAAAGGTATACCTTGCCATTAAAACATTTCTGTTTTAGACAAAGTACACCCTTATTATTTCCAACATTTGATTGGAATATGAAATCTTTACACAAGTATTGACATGATAATCCCCATCTGCACTCAAACCGATTTCGCTCCTTTTTAATATATTCAAATATCATCTCATATTTTTCCAGAATCGTCAACCAGTCTAAATGGAAAATTAAAAAAGCAGTGATTGGCGCCTTTTTTCCAAACACTGCAAATTTCATTTCTATTTTTCAACTAAAAAATCTTCTATTTTTTGAATGCAAGCCTTTAGCTCTTCCATGCTGTATGCATATGAAATACGAATGAAGCCTTCACCGCATTCTCCAAATGCATTTCCTGGAACAACCGCAACACCACCCTCAAAAAGCAGTTTTTCGCAAAATTCTTCAGAACCAAGCCCCGTTTTCTGAATGGAAGGAAATACATAAAATGCACCTTTCGGTTCAAAACAGGTCAGCCCAAGTCTATTAAATTCACCAATTAAGTACTTTCTTCTCTGGTCATATGCCTCCCGCATCACCCGAACATCCTCGTCACAAAGGGCATCATCCCGCAAAGCTTCAATGGCGGCCTGCTGGCTCATTACTGGTGCACTCATTACCACATAAGCATGAATTTTATTCATTTGTTTGATTAAATCCTTAGGCCCTGCCGCATATCCCAATCGCCAGCCTGTCATTGCAAAGGATTTTGAAAAACCATTTAAAACAATGGTTCTTTCATACATACCCTCAATGGATGCAACAGAAACGTGATCTTTCCCGCCATAGGTCAACTCAGCATATATTTCATCAGAAATAACCAGTAAATCATGTTTCATAATAATAGGAGCTATTTTCTCCAAATCCTCTTTCTCCATGATGGCTCCTGTAGGATTATTGGGATATGGAAGAATGATTGCTTTGGTTTTCGGCGTTATGGCTCTTTCTAATTCTTCCGGCATCAATTTAAAATCATTTTCCACTTTCGTTGTCACAACAACAGGCACACCATGCTGTAAAATGATGGATGGCTTGTAAGAAACATAACAAGGCTCAATTACTAATACCTCATCCCCTGGCTCTAATATTGTACGTAAGGCAACATCAATGGCTTCCGATGCCCCAATGGTACACATAATTTGGTCCATAGGATTATATACCGTGTGAAAACGACGTTCCAAGTAATGCGCAATACGCTCCCTTAAAGCAGGCATACCCAAATTTGCCGTGTAACGGGTTCTACCTTCCTCAATCAAATCAATGGCTGCCTGCCTTACATGTTCAGGTGTTTTAAAATCAGGCTCACCAACACCCAAAGAAACAACATTCGACATAGTCGCCACAACATCAAAAAACTTTCTGATTCCCGAGGGAGGTAACTCCGCAACGTTTTTTGCAACAAAATCTCTCATATTCATCAGCCTTTCTCTTATGTCTCTTTTTCCCAATCTTCACTTGTAATATTTTATACTCACCAGAACAAACTGAAAACATCTTAATACACTATATGGTATTTTTAAAATCAAAAAGCTATCTAAATTTCACTTGATATAGTGCATCACTTTGTGGCTCTTCCAGCAATTCTTTGCTCTGATTTGAAATTAGAATTCGATCCGTTTCTGTTATTTTTCCTATGATTGCCCCAGAAATCCCATTTTGGTTCAGCTTGTCCACCAATTTAGCACCGTTTTCCGTAGTAATAATCATGGTTCCGCTGGAAATTAGTCTTAGGGGGTCTATCTGTCCTTCCTTACAGATTATCTTGGTTTCTTCTTTGATAGGAATTTTGTCCTGCCAAATTTCAACCCCTGTATGAGAACATTCTGCCACTTCCCATACAGCACCTAAAATGCCACCTTCTGTGGCGTCATGCATTGCCGTTGCCCCATGCTCCGCCGCAAGAAAAGACTCCTTCCCCACAGAAAGAAATTCCTTCATATTCTGGGCAGACTGAATCAAATCAAAAGGTAAGCGCTTACATAACTCTGTTTCATATTCCTTAGCAATAATAGCCGTACCTTCCAGTCCAGCCCACTTGGTCATAACCACATCTTGACCAATCTTTGCACCACTTGTTTGAATGATTTTTCTTTCTCTGCTGCGGCCAATTACCGCCGCTGAAACGATAGGCTTGCGCACCGCATCCGTAACCTCGGTATGCCCGCCTAAAATCTCAATCCCTAATTCCTGGGCACCCTGTAATGCACCCTCCATAATCTCCTCTAAATCAGTCTCATTACTGCCTTCAGGCAATAGAACCGTGAGTAAAATTCCAATGGGCTCGCCTCCGGCAGAAAAAATATCATTACAATTTATTTGAACTGCCAAATAGCCAATATCCTTTGCTGCCCCAGTAATGGGGTCTGTAGACAAAACACACAGTTCTCCTTGCAGGTCAATGGCAGAACAATCTTCACCTGTTTTTGGTCGAAGCACAACATCATCACGCTGCACGTTATTCTTTCTAATAGGATTCATTACAATATCCTCCAAAATTTCCGGAGGAATCTTTCCAGTCTTAAACATTTCCTCAGCCCCTTCGTAGAGAAGTACCCCTGAACACGGTTGTGTCAGAGGTACCTATTTCGCTATGCAATATTATTGTATTCCAAAAGAATTATCCCCTGGGAAACCGGTTTGAAAATCAGTTTGAACATCAGTCTGGTCATCGGATCGGCTGTCATCCTCCTGGGTAATCGGCTTGGTTATAGGCTGACTTGCTGCCACCGCCTTTTTGGTACCTACCGTTACTTCGTCGGCTGCAGCACGGTAAGAGGAGCTGCTAAAGCGTTCTCTGCTTACCTGCTTACCATTTTCAAAAACTTTTTTGAACACAGACACCTTGGCACCTGTCCTACCTTTGCTTGTTACTTCCCTTTCACCTTCAGGCTTTTCAGGGTCTTCCTTCACAATCTCCTGCGGTTTCTCAA
>NZ_DALYUL010000035.1:5377-24214 GCF_031981185.1 Anaerotignum sp.
ATCGTAGCTTCATAAACTGTTTCAAATTCAACTTTTCTACCTGCTTCATGCACCTCGTGCCCATACAAATTTATCTGCAAAACCCCATTTGAAGCATATGCCTCCAAATAAATAGGGTATCCTGTATCATTTTTTATTTTTAGATCTTTATATGTTCCTGCGATAGCAGCATCTCTCCCCAACGGAACATACCCTACAGTCATTGAATGGGGTGACCTTTCCGCAATACCCAACTCTGCATAAATAGCAGCATTGTACAACGTAGACGTAATCTGGCACACACCACCGCCCATTCCTGCCTCTACTTTTCCGTTTACATATACCCCTGCGTCACGATATCCGCGGGCATAGGTCTGCTCGCCCAATCCTTCCGAAGCAGAAAAAACTTCATCAGGTGCTATAATTGTTCCGTTAATATATTTACAAC
Organism: Anaerotignum sp.; assembly: GCF_031981185.1. GTDB lineage: Bacteria > Bacillota > Clostridia > Lachnospirales > Anaerotignaceae > Chakrabartyella. The sequence continues at coordinate 5,805 of NZ_DALYUL010000035.1, forward strand.
CAACCACCAAATTGGTATTTCTGTTTTTATCATAAGCAGTGTACTTTGTAGAGAATGAACCTATCAAATCTGTTACATACTGATTCTCCTCATAGGTAATGTCAGGCTCAGTGGTATTTGCCACAATTGCAGCCCTTCCACTTTTCATGGTTTGCATAACTCTATCTACATTCAGCATAGTGGCACCCACATCCATTTTACGCCCTTGCACCTCTTTGGTTATGGTAAATCGGCCATTGCTGCGGCTTAAGGTGCTGTTTTGCGCCTCTTGATTAAAGGCAGCAGCAACATCGATGAGTATATCTTGCATTTTTATTTCATCATAAGAAAACTCTAGTGGAATATCCTTTCCTTCTTTTAATAAGGAAGCTACCACCTTCATATTTTCCTTCTCTGTACCTGATCGTCCCAATTGATAAGCTTCTTCAACCGCCCTCTCTACTTGAAATTTGGCACCGATTTCCTGGAAAGTATAATTCCACTCCTCACTCTCATAGAACAGTACCAGTGTCTGGGTTGAAGCATCTTTTCCATGGGTGCCCGTTAGTAAATCCGTTGCTGCTTCCTTGCTAAGTCCGCTAACATCAACCCCTTCAATGGTAATCCCCGGATAAATTCCGCTTTGAGCTAAAATCCTTTGTAATTTTTGATTTTGATTATTTGCATAAACGAAATAGCCACCAGTCGTGCAAATACATAATGCAACAAGACCAATGAAAATACCAATCCCTGCTTTCTTGGGCCTGTTCCTAAATCGTCTTCCTCCACTTTTTTGTTCCATCCTTTTACCCCCTATTTCTACGGCTGCCCCCCAGATTTAGCAAAACAGAATCATTCTAATTCAATTATAGTATGCTTTCTTCTAAAACTTGCATTTGAAACCCGTTTTTTTATCAAGGGCTATCACGTTATTCACAGAATCCGTAATTGTAATATTTTTATGAATATTACTTACAACAAAGGGTGTTTACACTTAAAAAATAGTAAAAAACCTCATTATTTATATGACTTCATGGAATATTTTCAGGCTTTGGCGGTGAATGAAATTACTCGGATCAAAATACTGATTCCCAAGCTTTTCACTCTGCACAAAGCTTCTTGTCCTTATCAACCGTGGATAAAATGCTGTTGTTCAGAAACTTTTTAATCTTTTGAGGATGAATAACCCGGCATGCTATTACAATTCTATAAAATGCAAAAACCGGAAAAAAAATACGCCGTTATGTAAATGACTGAATTTGTAAATACAGTCAATATAAATCTATCATAACGGAGTATATTTTAAATTACAATATTAATCGTCAAAAATTACATTACTTTTTTATTACATTACAGGAATTTTTTTCAATTTCCCCTTTTTTTCTTCGATGCCACTAATTTTGCTGCTGTATTCTCTTTTTTAGCATTCTCGGAGGTTTCTTCTTTATGTGCCTTTATGGGGATCTGTTCCGGCACTTGGTTCTTCTTTTCATTGATAAAAGGCTTTTTCTTTCCTTTCACAACGGTTTTCTTCCCTCTTCCTATTGAAAAACTCATTCCTTCCAAGGTTAATAATAAAACAGGAAAACGTCTAAAAGCAATATCCAGTAGTAATAAAAGCATTCCAAATACCATCAAGAGCATGGATAAATCCTTTTTGCTCACCTCAGGTAATGGACGAGATTCAAACACCTCACTGCCTTTGGTCAAAATCCTTCCACCACTTACAGATACGATCTGCTGTAACAAGGCAGATCCACTCCCTTTTTTTGTTATATCATATTCAGAGGGATAGGAAAGGGCAAAACCCGTTTTATAATAATCTTTGCTTTCCTTCTTTTCTATCAAAAGATTTGCAACATAGGCTCCTTCTTGGGCCGTTGCCAACTCTCCCTGGTAAATACCTGGGGCAATCATTATAAATTGGGTTTCATATTCTTTTCCTTGAGAATTTAAAATCGTTGCTGTGATCTTGCTTATACTTTCATCAAAGGGCATTTCCAGCCGAAGGCTGCTTTTTTTAGCACCGCTTTCGGCAGTCAGCTTCATATCCTGTGCCATTTGGACATTAATAACCCATCCTAGGGTATTTCTTAAGATTCCGCTTCCTTCTTTTGAATTCAGCCATTCCTTTGTCCATCTTCCTCCAACATCAGGGGTCCACGCCACTGTTCTGCCAAGTCCGTATTGCCAAGTGGCAAGAATGGGTTCATCTCTATCACTGATTAAAACCACATCACCACGGCTTTTAGCCGTTGTACCAATATATCCACCCACTCTGGGAACAGAAGTGATATCCGACAATATTGCCGAAGCATCTTTCTGCTTGGGATAAAAATGACGGTTGTTCAGATATTCCTTTCCCGCCAATAGGGTTTCCTTGGCAAAAATGCTAGGTAAATCCGTAAATTCATCGGTAAAGTAATATCGTCCATTCCCTGCATCCGACAATTTGCGCAATAGACTACTATCTGCTCCTCCACCAACAGCCACAGAAGATAGTGTAATTCCATAATTCTTAATTTTAGCTAGTACAGGATCATAACCTTCCCGCTCCGCCTGTCCATCTGTCAAAAGAATAATATGTTTCTCTTTCGCACTTGATTCAGATAATGCCCGTACCGCCTCTGTTAAGCCAGGTAGAATACTTGTTCCACCACCAACTTGAATCTCTCCAATTTGCTGTTGAATACTGTCTTTGTTTCCACTTACCAATGTCATAGGCACTGCCCACTGAAATTGGTCATCAAAAGCAATAATACCCACTTGATCCTTTTCCTTAAAACCATCTAAGCTACGAATTGCCGCTTCCTTTGCCATTTCCAACTGGGTGATGCCATAGGCTTCCCCCATCATACTTCCCGATCGGTCGATCACCATAACCATTGCCAAATCCGGCTCTTCGCCTTCCGTTTTCAGTTCCATATCAACAGGAAGCATATCAGCAAGCTCTGTATGAAAATATTCACCCAAAGCATAAGAATCTTCGCCACCACTGACAATTAATCCTCCGCCCATAGTTTTCACATAGGCCTCCAAAACTTCTAAAAATCCTTCAGGAAGGTCCCCCACCGAAACATTTGCCATTACAACACAGTCATACCCTTGCAATCGTTCCGTAGAAACAGGTACACCACCGGCAGAAACACGATCCACCTGTAATTGAGAGGAGGAAATAATACCATTCCAGCCTTCTGTATCTTTTGAATCACCTATCAACAATACTCTAGGAATATCATCTATATAAGTGTAGGCAAAAAACTTGTTATTTTTACTCTGAGTATCCTTTTCAGGGGTGATTTCAGCCCGATACACCACACCGCCACCATCAGCAGTCGTATCAGAAAATACGATACGGCTTTCTCCTACCGTGATGTTAACTGATTCATTGCCAATCAGTGTATTTCCTTTATATAGGCGAATTTCTAAAGGCGTGTCCACATTTGAGTCTAACCGAAGGGCAATATCATAAGCAGTATTCTTATTGATAAGCGCAGGTATCTCCAAATCTGTAATTTGAACCTCCACCCCAATTTCCTCAGTCAAGCCATAACCATCAATGGTCACTCCTTGTGCCACCAAGACTTTCGCTTGCAAAAGGGCATCGGAAGTGGTCTCCTCACCATCGGATATCAAAACAATACGTTTCCCCGTTCCTTTAGGTTGGATGCTTCCAGAGAGCTTAAGTGCCGAAGCCAAATCCGAAGCACCCTCATCCACATAAGTTAAAAATCCGTCTGTAGGCAAAGTCCCATCTAAGGAAGGTAACAGTTCTACCCCTGCTTCCTTCCCAAAACACACCATACCCACACTGTCCTTTTTACCTCGGGCATCATTCGCTTCCTTCATAAAACCGCTGATGTCAATGTTTTTTACACTAGCAGAACGGTCTACAGCAAATACTGTAGTAGTAATGTCAGACTTTTTTGAAACTTGGGGGGTAGCCATTGCCAGTACAATGCAGCTGAAAACGGCAATTCGCATACCTGTATGGAGTCTGCGGCGAAAAGCAGAGGCAAACTGCCCTTTATGAGCCATATACCATATGATTCCAACAAAAATAGGTAATAGCCATAGCCAGTAAGGCTTCATAAAATCAATGCTCACGGCAATTCACCCGCCATTCTATTAATAATATTGCGCATAAAAGGAAAAGTAATAAGTTTCGCAACGACTTTCCTGAATGTATTGTTTTTGCCTGCACACCCTCTTCAGCCTTCTGTTCTCCCTTTAATGTTAAATCAGACTCACCATCAGTCTTGGGGTTTATCCCAAATATTTGAGTGGTTTGAGTGCCACTTCCATCCTCCTCAACCAAGGAATAAAACCCTGTTTTGGATGTCTGGGTAAAGGGTAGAGACGGAAAAGGCGGTGCTATAACCATCTTGCTTCCTTGTGGCGTCATAACCCAGGCTTTTTCCATTTCCGGTGGCAATGAAAACGAAATTGTCTCTCCGGCCTGCTGTTGAGTTAATGCCCCTTCGCCATCAGGAAAATACCACTCCATAAGACGATAAAATAAAATGGGAAACCCTGCATTCAAAGGCAAATCCGAATCATGCAAATCAAAACCAAAGACTGCCATCTTCTTCCCTTGATATTCACCAAAAATAGCCAAGCTATCCCTTCCCCCACGAATGAGAGGCTTGCCCCAGTTTGCGTTGAGAGCACGCGCCTTTGATACCTCAAAAGAGATCGTAGAAATGTCATCTAAACCGGTATTATCCAGCATACGAGCTGTGGCAGATATGTCCTTTGTTTCACCCATAGTGACATATGCATTCTCGGGAGGGTTAATCAACATGACAAACCCATCATCAGGCATTATCTCGGGTAAGCATCCATCATAAATATATAACCCATAGCCTGAAATGCCTGCCATGTTTTCAGGAGAAGCTTTATATAATTCCACATTTTCTATCAAAGAGAGGGCTTTTTCTAAAAATAAATTGTTTTCAGTAACCAACAGCACTCTTTCACTGCTTGCCGAAGAAACACCTACATAGCGCATGTTATCTGCCAGCAAGTCATCCTCAGGGAACAAACGAGCCATAATAGATTTTGCCTCCTTGGGTACACCCCGAAAGCTGACATCCATCTTTTCCCCTTTCTCCAATGAAACGCTTTTTGTATCATAAACGGTATTATCCACATAAAGGGTTACTGTTTTCTCCTCTCCTCCCACGCCCCAATTTTCCAAGCGAGTTAAAACGGAAAGTCCATCCTCTTGCTCTGTATAAGATAAAAGGGATAAGGCGCTATTATTTCCGCCTTTATTATAAACCTGTTCTTCCACAGGTAAATCACTCAGCGAACCATAATCATCGGCATAAACAACAATTTGTCCGCCAAGAACGTCTTGTTCTGCTTCTAAAACTTTTTTCGCTTTATCCCAAGCTACGCCACCATCTGTCACTTGTGCTTCCTGAATACAGCGAAGCACCTCCTGTTTTTCTTGGGTGCCACTTAAAACCAAAGAAGGTTCCTCCCCCAGTATGATAAAGGAAAAGGTGGTTTCTGGCGTCGCTTCCTCAACCAAATGGAGCATATCTTTTTTTGCTGTAACAAATCTACTTTCTGCCACATCCTTGGCCTGCATACTCATGGAGCAATCCAATGCCAGAACGTAATCCACCACTTGAGTTTTTCCCATAATATACGGGCTGCCCAAAGCAAACGCTAAAACCGCAGCCCCAGCAATTTGGAGGAACATAAGGATATTTTTCCTTAGCTTTTGCCATGGCTCCTGTGCTTTTGACTCAGGAATTGCTTTTTTCCAAAGATAAAGGCTGGGAACCTTCGTCTCTTTATATTTTTGTTTCAGCAAATACATCAAAATAATTGCAGGTACCGCCAAAAGCCCAAGCAATCCCCATGGTGTGAAAAATCGCATACGCTCCCCCCTTCAAAATATAAGACCAAGATCATAAGACCAAGATCATAAGGACAAGATCATTGTCGTGACGCTGTCCCAACCCTGCAAGCCCTTGTAGAGGCTTGATCCAACTTTTATAACATAATCATAGGGGCTGAAAGAAGCGTGAAGCAACTTCCTACCCCCAGTACAAATTCTATCTCTCCAGTGTGGAAAAATAATCAGATACCAACTGACGCATACCGAAGGGAGTGTCTTGTTCATCCAATGCCTTCATGGCCTCGTTTTGATAGCTATGAAAAACTTGCTCATAAGGCAATCTTTCTCCATCCTCACCGATGGTTTTCTGCTGTGTCATAGAACTATCGCCACCCTCATTTTTGGTTCCACTTACCTGGGAGTTATAGCCAGCCTTATCTATGGCTTTTCTTGTAAAAACTTCTTCTCCATCAATATGCCCGCTTCCTCTGCCATTGCCACCTTGTCCTGAGCCTTGTCCTTGACCCTGACCTGTACCTTGGCCCTGACCTGCACCTTGTCCCTGTCCTGCGCCCTGTCCTTGACCTTGTCCTTGACCCTGCTGAGGTTTTTGACCACCTCCATCGCCTAACGCCTGATTAGCATTTTGCAGTGCTTTTCTTAATTCTGCATTTTCTAAGCTTTGTGTAGTCATTTGCTGCTGAAGCTGTTCTAAAAGTTCTGAAGAAAACTCTCCATTTTCTAGCGCTTCTGCCAATTGCTCTAACGCCTTTGCCAAATCCGCTTCACTCATTTGTGCCGCTGCCGCCCCCATCTGTTTGCCCAGAGCAGAAAGCTGCTCCTTCGTAAGCTTTTTCATTTGCTCCTGAAGCTTGGCAATGGCCTGTTCTATTGCTTTAGCGTCACCTTTTTCCGCCGCCTCTGATAATGGCGCAGTAAGCTCTTCTTTTGCGAACTCCTGTGCTAGCTGCTTTAAATCCTTGGAAACACTGTCCTTCTCAAGCTGTTTCATTTCCTGTTGGGCTTTTTGCACCGCTGTCTCTCCTGCTTCCTTGCTTGGAGCACGCTTAAGTTCCTTAGAAAGCGCTTTCATTTCTTTTTGCAAAAGCTTCTTCTCTTCAACAGAAAGTTCTTCATCTTTTTCCACAGACTTGATTACCTTTTCTATCTGTACAAGTTTTGCCTTTGCATAAATCTCCGCTTTTTCCTCTCGGGGGGATGGCAAAAAGCCTGTTGCCATTGTTAGAATTAAAAACAATACCATCCAATGGGGCAATCTCTTTGGAATACCCACCCGGTATGCCTTGGAAAAATTAGTTCCCAATCCAATTTTCATTCCATCCTCTATTGCCATTTTTTCCACCTCGGAAGGTTCCCGCTTTTGTAATAATTCCAAGGTGGTAATCATACGTTCCTGCCCGCCTAAAGCGTCTGCGGTAGCTGCTGTTTTGCTAAAATCTGGTCGTTTTGCAATGGCATAACCCAGGGCTAAAAGAAAAGCAATGCCAAAATCACAAAGAATGATTAGATTTACATCCGGCAGAAATATAATTTTTGACAGCAGAGCAACGGCAAGTCCAAGTATACTTGCCGCCAGCCAAAATCCAATGAGTTTTTGAAGAAAGCCTTCAAAAAACAATTTTCTTTTTAATGGAGTCAATAGGGTATGAAACTTGCCCATCGCTTATTCCTCGCTTTTTTTCTTTTTTGTCTTAGTCAATTTGTTCTTTTGTTTGCGTTCTCGAACAGGATTAATTAAGCCTGACGCCAAAACCACAAAAACAGAGCCTATAACAACTTGAAATACCATATGCAGCACCCAAAGGTTTCCAGCTGCCCATAAAACAAAGGTCTTTTTTGTGCTATTTACATTATGAAAAAATACATCATTTACAATGCTGGTACCAATCTGATGATCTATCAAAGAAAAGAATCCCACACCAGGGTTTGGAATTAATTTAATGAGGGTTGCTGTATTCGAAATTTGACCATAGCCCCTTGTGGCCAATGGTAGCAATACCATAAGCAGCGTACCGAAGCATAAAACACCAGTAATAATATACACCAGCATAATAGAAACTACCGTTCTTTTGTAAATACATGAAAAGAATACAGAAATTCCACCAAGCATATATGCCGTTGTCAAAGTAAACCCAATCATCATCAAAAGGGATCCAATTCCCAAACTCCCAAAGTAAAATACAATGGAAAAAACAGGTAGTGTACTGATAATCAAAAGCAGTACAAAGGCCATAGAGGATAACAACTTTCCAGTTACGATAGAAAATGGAGAAAGCTTAGTCACCAAGAGCAAATCCAAAGTTTGTCGCTCTCTCTCACCACTGATACTGCCTGCAGTTAATGCTGGAACTGATAAAACAATCAACGCCATCTGTATCGCTGCTAAGGTTACGTACAAATAAACAATATTTTGAGGATCAAAGGAGAAACGATACGATTGGAAAACGCTGGCATAAAAGAAAATACCCGCACCCGTTATCATCATTAATAAGTAAAATGTTAATACCGCGTAGTTTTTCCATCCACGCAAAGAGGTAATTGCCTCTCTTCTTAATACGGGGTTCATCATACGCCTTCACCTCCTGTTACCTGCATAAATACTTCTTCCAGATTTCCTTCCTTTTCTTTGAAGGAAAGGAGTGGAATATCAGCCAATATAATTTGCTTTAAAATGCCAGAAAGTTCTTCATTGGTGCCAGTAAAATCGAACTCCACATCCTTGGTATTTTCCGAAATAGAACGAATCAAAGGTTGCTCCTTCAAAATTTGAATCATCTGTTCCATTTCTCTGAGGGGTTCAACATGAATAATTCTCTTTTGGCTCAATTTCTGCATAATTTCCTGTACAGAACCTTGTGCAGCCAGTTTTCCACGGTTTATGATACAAACCTCTGTACACATCTCCGCCAACTCAGGCAAAATATGAGAACTAATGATAATCGTCTTTCCCATCTCCTGCAACTGTTTTAAAGCCTCTTTCATTTCCACCCTAGCCCTTGGGTCCAATCCTGACGCAGGTTCATCTAAAATTAATAGCTCAGGGTCATGGACAAGACTTCGTGCCAGACAGAGTCTTTGCTTCATTCCCCTTGAAAGAGAATCCACATAGCTTTCTTTTTTATGGGATAAGTCTACAATTTCTAAGAGATTATCAATAATAGATGCCCTATCCTTATATGCAATTCCATAAGCTCCCGCATAAAAATCCATATACTCTGTTACCTTTAGATTATCGTATACTCCAAAAAAGTCGGGCATATAGCCAATTTTTTCCCTCAACGCTCTGGGGTTTTTTGTTACATCAACCCCATCAATAATCACACTGCCCGAGGACGCATTCAATAACCCTGACATAATACGCATGGTTGTTGTCTTCCCCGCTCCATTTGGGCCTACAAATCCGCAAATTGCACCTTTTCCAACTGATAATGTCAGGCGGTCCACTGCGGTAAATTTACCATAATTTTTGACCAAATCTTTAATTTCCAACAAACAGACCACCTCCTTGCATCCATAATTTAGGCAAAACAGTTTCTTTTTCTTTCAAGCAATGCATCATTATTTCCACCTTATTGCTCTCATCAATATAGTTTTCTACTGCAAGTTTCTCTCCCAGATTCATTTCGTCCCATTCTTTGGTCTTTCGGTTAAAAATAGTCAGCATCTCTGGAAGTGACACATAATCTCTGGTAGTTCCCTGAAGTTCCATCTGATTAATCTTAACCCCTTCCGGCAAAGCATAGGTAATATAAAAATCAGATTCCTCATAAGGATATAGTATGGAACCAAATTCATCATTATTTTCGTTGTATTTTGTATTTGAATCAATGGAGCCATTCAAGCTAATCTCAAATTGTTCCTGCTTTGATAGCTCCAACGCAAAATCTTGTTTATACATGGTCAAGCTGTCTTCCAGCACCTGCTTTCCATTCAGCTTTTTTTCACCACTTAAAATAGGCTTCTGGCTATAGCCGTAAAAAGTGACAGGAATTAAAGACGTATTTTGCTGATAATTATAATAACGCTCGCGCAAATCGTGCTCCATATACCACATGTAGGCTTCTTTCCTTGTTATTTCGCCGCTTGCCACCTGTTCTCTAACAACTTCATCGTTAAATCCTCCATAAAGGTTTAGATTCTCTTTTACCAAATCTGAAATTTTAAGATCTACCGTTAGGGTATCTCCCGCCTTCAAAGATTCAAAACTATGAAAATTTCCATCCAGCATCAAAGTTATCTGATAAAAATCAACGTTGGTATGATTGATAATTTCACCAACATATTTTCCGTCCTTCATACGAACAGTACTCTCAACATTGCCACCCAAGTCTACACTGCTTTGCGTGCTAAAATACTGTGTGCCCCAGCTCTCACTGTCAGAAAAGGTCACCTCTGTTGTATTTCCGCATAAAATGCGATAAGCACATACCTCATTATTGCTTAAAGTTTCTCTATAATGATTTTCATCCATATTGATGTTAATTGGTATTTTTTCATCAGAGGAAAAGGTTACACTTCCCTTGCTTGCATATTTAATTGCCACGCCTGTATCTGCCTTTGCAATATGAGAGCCTTCCTGCATTTCCACAGTGGAAACGCTATGAATCATACCGCTTCTATAAGAACTGCTTTGTGCCAATAGGAACACCACCCCCATAAAAATAAGAGAAAATGCAGGTACAAAAATCCAACCTTTCTCTCGCTTATCTTTCTTCTTCAAAATAAAATAGAGTACAGGTCCTACAATCAAAATATAAACTGCAATTGCTCCAAAAATAAATAGGATAGAACTCATTCCAAAAGGAGGAAAATTAGTAGCAATATAGCGCAAGTTGTCATAATAACCATCATCATTCAAATCAACATAAAACGCCTCTGATGCCACTTGACCCAGTCCAACATTTAGCATTTCCAATGTTGTAGCCTGTCCCGCCATAGGTGCTTGTGATAAAGAAAAATGACTGAGAATCACATGTCCCTTTCCTTTTTCCAAAACTGAGAGATACGTTGTTCCATCACTTCCCCACAAAACAGATAAGTCTTCTCCACTTAATTGTGCTAGAGGAATTTCTCCCGTTACTCCCATCACCTCAGAAACACTTGTGGTTCCCTTTACCTGAATGTCAGCTAAAAAATCCAAACCTTTCAATGTTTTTTGAGCTGCTGCCCCTGTACCTACTACCATAGTTCCTCCACCCAAAATCCACTGATGAAGAGCCTGTCTCTGTTCTTGGGTAAGTACAGAAAAGTCAAAATCATCTACAACCAAAACTGAAAAGCTATTTAAGATTTCAATGGTACCGGGAAACGTACTTTCATTTAAATAAACATGGTAGTCATATTTTTTATTTAATTCAACTTGATAACTTTCTTGGTTATCCTGATTATCCTCAATAGTCTGAGCAAGGTGTAAATTGCTCAAATACTTTAAATCTTGAGGGCTCTCACTTAAAACGCCGATCATAACTGTTTTAGGATCTTTAGCCGTTAAAAATAAATAATCCTGATAAACCTTATTTCCTTTTTCATCAACCAAAGAAATTTCTAAGTATTTATGGATACTACCCATGGTTGCAGCCATATCAATTGCCTTAGAAGCACCTTGTTCCAGATCAAGCTTTTGATAATAAATAGCATATTCCTTATCTCGATTAACGCTTCTTGTATACGCCTTAATTTGAACTTCTCCATGAAAAGCATCCCCATGATTGGTAATCACACCTTGCACAGGCATTGCCTTTTTCACAACATAATTCCCATCAAAGCCCGCCCGTAGTTCCACATCAAATTGTTCTTTACCAAAGGTTTTTAAAGTCCCAATGGTGTCATCCACAACATTTTCATCTTCATTGCCATTCATTACTACTGTTTTTGCATTTGTTGCTACAGGCGCTGCAAAAATTGTAAATGGTGCAATCAAGCTTAAAACCATTATGCATGCCATAAGCAGTGCAATGATTGCCAATATCTTTTTCTTCATTTCTTGCCTCTTTTGATATTTCATAATCCCCTCCACAATATTAATCATTTAAAAGCCGTTCCTTGAGTTATAGCATTTCCTACATAACTGATTGAGTATTTTAACATTACTAATGTTATTTTTAAACCACTCATTCAGGGAAAGACCTTACAAAAATAAGGCATACTATTAATTTTCCATTAGATTCTATTATAGCAATCAAAAAGATGTAATGTATTAACTTTTCCTTACGATTTTTTAAGGTTTCTTTATATATAGCCCCTCCACATCCAAATCCATTTCCTTTAAAAATCTAGATGGCTTTGTTTCCTTCCCATAGCGATTTCTCGTGGCAGATAAACATAGCTTTTCCTTTGTTCTGGTCAAAGCCACATAGAACAAGCGTCTTTCTTCCTCCAAGCCTTCCATTGCACGCTCATGGGGCACAACCCCTTCTGTCAGCGATGGTAGAAAAACTGCATAAAACTCTAAGCCCTTGGCGCCGTGCATGGTGGACAGGGTAACTCCTTTCTTTATGACGTTTTTTTCTCGGACTTGTTCCTGCATTTGGCGGCTCATTTCCTCCAAATTTCCACGAAACTCTCGCAAATCTATTGTTTTTTTTGCGATTTCTGTTATTTCATCGGCAATTTCTAAAAATGCCCGGCCGCTGGATTTGCGAAAAGCAGCATATTCCTCCAAATATTCATCGTAACCAATTACCCGGCGAATATAGTTTATCCCATCATAAGGATTTCTTTTTCCTATCTGTACCAAGTCCCGCTGTAAATTCTCAAGGCTTTCTTCCTGCCATTTTTTTAAGGAAGGGCATACAAAAAAACTTCTTAGCAAGGTATATGGCATTTTTCCTGCTTCTTCTAATGTATCTTTGCTTATGTAACGTTTTGGTTTATTTAAAATACGCCGCAGCGCACTGTCTGCATCTGCACTCTCTCCAAGGGTTAAATAGGCAAGCATGTCCTTGGCAATCCAATGGTCATAAATGTTCCCTCCGCCATCTCTCATCACAAAAGGTATCCCCCGGCGATACAACGCCCGTGCAAAGGCACCTCCCTGCAAATTAGTCCGATAAATAACTGCAATTTCATTCAATGCAATACCGTCTTCCAATAAGCCGCCTATTTTCTCCGCAACTTTTTCTGCTTCTGCGGTAGTATCCTCCGCCAGAAAAAAAGAGACCTTTTCCCCTTTGCCATTGGCCCCCTTCAATTCCTTACCAAATCTCCGTTCATTCACGTCAATCACTTTTCCCGCCAAAGAGAGAATGCGGTCGCTGGAGCGATAATTTATATCTAAAACTACATTTTGACTCTCAGGATATTGCCTTTCAAACTCCAGAAGAAAATCAGGGCGAGAACCTCGAAAACCATATATACTTTGGTCATCATCACCCACCACAAACAAATTATTTCTTGGTGCTGCCAATAAACGCAAGCATTCATACTGCACCCTGTTTATATCCTGAAATTCATCTACCATAATATATGGAAACTTCTCCTGCCAAAAGGCCAAGGTCTTTTGATCCTCCATTAGAAGCTCATAGCATTGAATCAGCATATCATCAAAATCAAGCTTTCCGTGCCGCTCCTTATAGCCCTCGTATGCCCGATGCATTTGGCGAAACATGTCCCGCTCCATCCCATCTGGTATAAACTCCATAGGTGTAAGCAGTTCATTCCCCATAAAAGAAGCCTGCATCATAAATTGGGAAATAAACTCATCAGGGTCATTTAAACTCCAATTTTTTTCTGATAGAATACCTTGCAGAACTTTGAATTTTTCTTCTTCCCCCATAATTTTTTCAGAGGTATATCCATAGGTGCGCCGCAAAATACGAAAAAAAAGACTGTGGAATGTGGAAAATAAAATTCTATCACTTCCCCGATCTCCAAATCGTTCTTTCATTTCCGTTGCAGCAGCCTTTGTAAAAGTCACAACAAGAATACCATTTTTTTTATTTTCCGACAAAAACCGCCGTAGTCTGCATAGGATTACCGTAGTCTTTCCACTGCCCGGCCCAGCCAGAACCAACATGGGTCCCTCCCCATGATTCACTGCAATTCTTTGATTTTCGTTTAGCAATTTACTCATATTCTACGCTCCATTCTATACGCTTTATAGTATATCATAAAACAACAAATGGAGCAGATTAATAAATTCTTCACAATTTCATAATTATTTCTTAGTTGTAAAAAAATTAGAAGTGTATTAAACTTTCAACAAGGACATGATTTATTATTATGGAGTTAAGGAGCATTTTTATGAATATAGGTATATTTTCAGACACGTATTATCCCCAACTAAATGGTGTCGCCACGTCCATACGCACATTGGCTCATGGGCTGGAGAAGAAGGGACATAACGTTTACATTTTCACCCCATGGGATCCACGTACGCCGGAAATAGATGAACCAAACGTATATAGAATTCCCAGCATGCCTTTTTTGTTTTTGAAAAATTTTCGAGCCGGCCTATTATGCCCGCCCCATCTTTCAAAAAAAATCCATGCAATGAATTTGGACATCATCCACACCCAAACAGAATTCTCTTTAGGTTTTTTGGGCAAATACATTTCAACCACTCAGGGAATTCCGTTGGTGCACACATATCACACCATGTATGAAGACTATGTGCACTATATTGCAGGTGGTCATATCATTACCCAGGAGATGGCCAGAGAGTATAGCAAATTTTTCTGTAATGCAACGACAGATGTGATTGCACCTACAAAAAAAACTGAAGATCTTCTTGTTAGCTATGGGGTTACCACCCCTATTTCCATTATTCCAACAGGAATTGACACTGTCCATTTCTGTAAAGACAATTATTCCCCCCAGGATATACTTGCACTACGCCACTCTTTGGAACTGGAAGCAGATACCCCCGTTGTTCTCTCTATCGGGCGTGTGGCAAAGGAAAAAAGCATTGACGTTGTATTGGGTGCCATGCCAGCGCTGTTGGAGAAACTGCCTAATGCGAAGATGGTAATTGTAGGCGAAGGGCCGGAGAAAGAAAATCTTGAGCTTCTGGCCAATAATTTAGGCATTGGAAACAATCTTATTTTTACCGGTGGTAAACCTTGGACTGAAATTGGTAAATACTATCAGCTTGGTAACGTTTTTTGCAGTGCCTCTGTATCAGAAACACAAGGCCTGACCTTTGCCGAAGCAATGGCAGCAGGTGTACCTGTTGTTGCTAAAGATGACCCCTGTATTCAAAACATTATTAGCCATAACGAAACAGGCTTATTATTTGAAGATGCGGAATCTTTACCTGACTTACTTTATCAGGTGCTCACTGATGAAGCTTTGCACAACCGTTTGTCAAAAGCAGGCATGGAGACAATGAAAAATCTTTCCGCCGAAAACTTTTGCACCTGTGTTGAAAGCCTTTATAAAAAAATACTCGAAAGCGGTAATAGACCGGAAAAGGTGTCTCCCCCTGCAATTCCTTTGGTTATCGGTGCAAGGGCAGCAAGAAAAATAACTAAGTTCCCACGAAAGCTCGTGGAAAATAGGTTCTCCTATACAAAACAGCTTGCAAAAATTTTTCCTTATATTAATAAGCATAAATAACGCCATTATCAAGGTTCAACTTACAATTCAGCCGGAGTAAGCTCCGACTGAATTGTTAATAAAACAGTTCCACATTTTTTACAAATATACAAAATATCTCTTGACAAATTTGTCCGAATCAATTATCATATGTAATGTTCCAAAAAGATATGTGAGTGTAGCTCAGCTGGATAGAGCGTCTGACTACGGATCAGAAGGCCGCGTGTTCGAATCATGTCACTCACATTTTAAAACCACGATTTTAAATCGTGGTTTTTTTGTTGTTTACTCCAAATTTTTCAAACAAAAAGACGGCATCAAATGCCGTCCTTTTGTCGTGGGGTTTTTATTACACAAAATTATTTGTTAACTGTAGGAATTTCATCTGTAGACCAACCGTCCATATTGTCATCCCAAAGATATTTCTTTGTTTCAGAAACAATAACACCGCTAAGTCCAAGTAAAGCAACTAAGTTAGGGAATGCCATCATCGCATTCAATGTATCCGCAATATTCCAAACAAGATCAAGTGCTGTTACACAACCAATAAATACAACAATTACCCATGCAACACGGAAAGGCTTGATTGCTTTGGTGCCAACCAGATAAACCCATGATCTTTCACCATAGTAGCTCCAGCCCAAAATAGTAGACCATGCAAATGTAATCAAACCAATTGTAAGTACGATAGGTCCAACAACAGGAATTGTATCAAAAGCAGCTGTTGTTAACATACCACCATTTAAGCCAGACATTGCATCAGGTTTCTTCAAAATAGAAGTTACCAAAACCAGACCTGTTAATGCACAAACAACGATTGTATCCCAGAAAACGCCTGAACTAGAAATCAAAGCCTGACGAACAGGGTTTCTTGTCATAGCAGCCGCATCAGCGATTGGTGCAGAACCTAAACCAGATTCATTTGTAAACAAACCGCGGGCAATACCGAAACGAATTGCCATCATTACTGTTGCACCAACAAAACCGCCACCAGCTGCAGTAGGTGTAAATGCACTAACCACGATGGTTTTGAATGCAGCACCGATGTAAGATGCGTTGATAACAAGAATAATAATACAACCTAAGATATAAAAACCAGCCATAAAAGGAACCAGTTTTTCGCAAGTTTTTGCGATGGAATTAATACCACCCAAAATAACCAATGCTGTTGCAATTGTTAAAATAATACCTGTAATCCATGTAGGAATATGAAAGTTTGCATCAACCATTGTTGCAATTGAGTTAGCCTGAGTCATATTACCAATGCCGAAGCAAGCAACGCCTGCAAAAATAGCAAATAGTACGCCTAACCATTTCTGACCAAGACCTCTTTCCAAAGCGTACATAGGACCACCAATCATAGATCCGTTTTTGTCTTTTACTCTGTATTTTATTGCTAACAGAGCTTCGCCGTATTTAGTCGCGATACCGAAAAGACCGGTCAACCAACACCACAAAATTGCGCCAGGGCCGCCTAATGCAACGGCAGTTGCCACACCAACAATATTACCAGTACCAATTGTTGCTGCCAAAGCAGTTGCCAAAGCCCCAAAACCGGATACATCACCTTCAGCATCATTGTCAGGTGTTACAGAAAGTTTGATTGCCAAGCCAATGTGTCTCTGTACAAATCTCGTTCTAATTGTTAAAAACACATGTGTTCCAAACAGCAGAACCAGCATAACAGGGCCCCAAACGAAGCCATTGATGGTGGATACAAAATTATTTATTGCTTCCATGTTATTCCCCCCTAAATTAATTAAGAATGAGTGCGTTCGCCAGAGTCTCTAATTCTAAATACTTTTGTTACTGTTCACCCCACATTAACTTTGTTAATATATTATCATTGTCAGCCTCTTTGTTGACAGACCAGAGCCTCTTGCTTGTATCCTATTTTACCGATTTTTCTGCAAATTTCAAGCTATTTTTGTGACTTCAAAACACGTTTTATATTTTTTTCATTATAAAACTATGCATTCACTCTCATTTTAATAACAATTTTTTTAATATATTTGTGTAATATATATTAAAATTACCCAATATTATTTAAGCCTCTGCAAAAAGATTGTAATATACTTTAATTACATTTGATTTATCACCACATTTTATGTGATTTTGCACATAAGTCCATTCCCTAATAAGTGCCATTTCGATTCAATTAGCTTCATTTTTAACTAAAATACGACAACGGCGTCTTTTTTTTAACAAGTTCTTAACGACTTATTAATACTTTGGCTTTTTTCTTGCTTGTAACGCAACTTATGAAAAAAAGCCATTTCAAAATCAATCTGTGATTGTTTTACTCCGGCTCTTTCCATAATTTTATCTAATTGTATTTTATAGACCCCTTGTTTCTTAAACGGCCCTCCTTCTTAATTATAAATTGTACATAAAAAAAGCGGCGCTATTGCACCGCTTTTGAATATTAAATTTTCTTTTATCTATCAAGTGACGGAATTTCATCAGTGGACCAGTCATCCAAATTCTCACTCCATAAATATTTCTTCGTTTCTGATACAATAACCCCACTCAATCCTAATAAAGCAATTAAGTTTGGAAATGCCATCATGGCATTTAACGTATCTGCAATGTTCCAAACCAACTTTAAGGACATCACGCAACCAACAAATGATACGATAACCCAAACAACGCGAAAAGGCTTAATGCACTTTGTACCTACCAAATAAACCCATGCTCTCTCGCCGTAATAACTCCAGCCTAAAATGGTAGACCATGCAAATGTAACCAAGCCTATGGTTAATACAATGGGGCCAATTACAGGGATATGGTTAAACGCAGCTGATGTTAAAGCTCCACCATCCAAATCCACCATTCCTTCTGGTGACTTTAATATAGAACTTACTAGCACCAAACCTGTCAAAGCACAAACAATAATTGTATCCCAAAATACAGCTGACATTGCTATTAATGCCTGGCGGACAGGATTTTTTGTTCTTGCTGCCGCCGCAGCAATAGGTGCGGAACCCAAGCCTGATTCATTGGTAAATAAACCACGGGCAAT
>NZ_DALYUL010000035.1:24224-25009 GCF_031981185.1 Anaerotignum sp.
CCATCATAACCGTTGCACCGGCAAATCCACCACCCGCAGCCGTTGGTGTAAACGCACTGCTTACAATTAACTTAAGTGCTGCTCCAAGGTAAGGTGCATTAATCACCATTATTACTACACATCCTAATATGTATAATCCCGCCATTAAAGGAACCAGTTTTTCACAACACTTAGCAATTGACTTTACCCCGCCTAAAATAACTAACGCCGTAGCGACAGTCAAAACAATACCCGTAATCCATTGTGGAACATGAAAATTGTTTAGCACCATGGTTGATATGGAGTTTGCCTGTGTCATATTACCAATGCCAAAACATGCAACACCAGCAAATACAGCAAACATTACGCCTAGCCATTTCTGTCCAAGTCCTCTTTCAAGGGCATACATAGGGCCTCCAACCATGGCTCCCGTTTTATCCTTTACTCTGTATTTAATTGCCAGCAACGCCTCACCATACTTTGTTGCTATGCCAAACAAACCTGTTAACCAACACCACATGATAGCACCAGGGCCACCCAAAGCCACTGCTGTTGCAACCCCCACAATATTACCAGTACCGATTGTGGCTGCCAATGCCGTTGTCAAAGCACCAAATCCTGATACATCGCCTTCGGCATCCGTATCCGGCGTGACAGAAAGCTTAATCGCCTTGAATGTGTAGCGCTGTATAAACTTTGTTCGCACTGTTAAAAAGATGTGTGTACCAAATAGCAAAACCAGCATGACCGGCCCCCAAACAAAGCCGTTCACTGCATCTACAAAACTGTTAATTGCCTCCATAATT
>NZ_DALYUL010000036.1:0-18988 GCF_031981185.1 Anaerotignum sp.
TTTGGCCTCCCTATGTTGAAACCATAATGTAGTAACGACCGATAAAAGTAAATACAACACCACTGTTATTATGATACCCATAAAAATAACTGAGGTATCCCCTAAATGATTTCCTGCTCCGAGGGGCAAACCATTAGGTTGTACTTTAATAATAGGGCACATTAATCTGGCGGGAATCGCAAATGGAACATACCATAATCTTGATGCTGCAAAAAAGATACCAAATCCCATATTACAAAGCAAACTTAGCATTATTGAGATAAAAGAACCGAAGTTTTCGCTGATAAACATAAACATAGGTATTTGCCATGCAAAAGTCAAAAATAGAAC
The DNA here is from genome assembly GCF_031981185.1 of Anaerotignum sp. GTDB lineage: Bacteria > Bacillota > Clostridia > Lachnospirales > Anaerotignaceae > Chakrabartyella. The sequence goes on from NZ_DALYUL010000036.1 coordinate 331, forward strand.
AAAACTTGCTATGAAGCAATTTGAAATAGGTATTGATACACCAATGGCTATTCCAACGATAGAGAGAATCATCAAAAAGATAAGATTCGCAATCAGTAGAAAGATTGTGTTCATGATTAGCTGCGAAATCCACAACTTTTTTTTATCAATAGAAACAGCAAATAATCCATGATGATTGTATTTTTTCTCTGCTGAAACAGTAAAGGCTATAATCATGGAAAGGGCACCCGGTAAAATCATTGTATACCACCAGTTAAATGCACCTTCTATAAAGAAACGACCACCCATAAGAACAATAACAAGGGCCACTGCAATCAAAGGACTTAACCATAGCAGTTTTAGGCTAAAACGATGCTTTTGCTTTAGTATTTCAGATCTTAGATAATTAACCATTATAATCACCTGACTTTCTCACAACGTCCATAAAGAGACTTTCAAGATCTTCATTTTTATGGATGGATTCCTCATACCAAAGCTTTCCGTTTGCAATAATTCCAATATCATCAGCTAGCTGTTCTACCTCGGATAATAGATGACTTGATAAAATAACAGTTATACCTTTTTGGGGGAATGATAAAATAAGTTCTCTTAAATCCTGAATGCCAATGGGATCCAGCCCGTTTGTTGGTTCATCAAGGATTAATAGTGATGGGTTGTTTAAAAGTGCCATAGCGATACCCAGGCGCTGTTTCATACCCATTGAAAATTGACCTGCTTTTTTCCTACCCGTTTTTGTAAGCTCCACAATTTCAAGGACTTCTTTTAGTCTGCTATTTGGTAAATTGTAGAGCAATGCCCTTACTTTCAGATTTTCAAATGCTGTTAAATTCTCATAAATAGGCGGAGACTCAATGAGAGCGCCAATATTCATCAAGTCTTTTCTAGTCCAAGGTTTATTGTTAAAATAAATTTCACCTGATGACGGATTTATCATGCCTGTTATCATTTTAAGAAATGTGGATTTACCTGCACCATTTGGACCAAGTAAACCATAAATACTATTCTTTCTAACAGTAATTGAAATTCTGTCATTTGCCTTTTGCTTTTTGAAATTTTTGCATAAATCTTTTGTGGTTAATATGTTTTCCATATCCATACCTCTTTTCTATTTAATAAAAAAAGAATAAAGGATATTTATAAAGAAAGTATAAAGATTTGATAGTTTATATATGAACTTAGGAAAATGCAAAAAGAATTTATCAAGGAGGCGGAGTGAGAAGGGTAACAAAGAATCCTGTGAAGGAAAGAACTTTTATTTTTATAAAAGGAAATGAATTGATGGTTGTTAAGGCTTAGAAATTGTATCAAGCTTATATATTCAAAATGTACTGCAAATGGTTTAAAAGAGAGATGAGGAATGAAAGGATTTTGTATTGCGTTTTAATCTTATTAAATTCTTAATTGATAAATATTACATATTGTGCTATACGTGAACTAAGTTTTATATGGCAAAACAGGTCAACACACACTGCAACCAGAACAGCGTATGTTGACTTAGAATGTGCCATTCGTTTTAAACCAAGCATTAGGATTATTTTTCATTGATAACTGAAGCGATGATTTGTCGTTTCATCCAGTTAAGATCTATATGCTGCTTGGCAATTAAAACAGGATTTTAGCTCATGTATGTAGTGGAATTATTTAAGAAGCCAAATAAAATGATTTGCCTCTCTTAAAAGGTGGTCTGTATAAAGTGACAGTAGAATTGCCTGCACTTTGCAATGGATGAGGTCTTGCGTGACCATGGCTTTAAATCCCGCTATGTCTTGGGTTTCTGTGAGCAGCGTGCTATCTGTAGGATTATTGCAGCCGCTTATTTCCTCATTGGCCAATGTGTCAAAGGTGTTTGCAAATGCATTTGCCTGATTGATGAGAACCCCTTGGGTAGGATCAAGTTCTCCACGCATTACTTTGGCATGACCTGCCATATTCTGTGTCCAGAAGATTATGTCATCTTCCGGTGTTAAGTCCACCCGATTTTGCAATCCCACCAATATTTTTTGGTATCGCTGTGCCTCAAGGAGAACATGTTCGATATCCGCTGTATACATCATAGTGAATAGACCACAGGTGGTCCGTAGTTCTAAAAGCTCCGCTTTAAAACGGACAAAGGAATTGGTCAGACTTAAAAGGTTTTCGTTTAGTGCACCGACAGATTGCTCCATATATGCGTTTATGGGGAGGCTCTTGTTGTATGGTTCAATACAGTGTTCCATCTGCGTCAGATTGGTATCAATGTTTATACCTGTAGATACTTGGGTCTGTCGCTCCGCCTCCAGGGTATACTGGGTATAAAACTGCCCTGAATGAAGATCATCTGCCTTAATTACTCCGTTTGACAAGCGGATGGTTAGGCGCATCAGCCGATCGTAATTTTGCCTGAACCTACCAGCCTGCAGTGCATACTGACGGCCGGGGGGTGGCATTGTGGCCTCAATAAATATTGCGTGTTCCTTCATGATGCGTATCCAAAACAGATTATGTTGGATGGATAGCCGGATATAATCCTCTGTTGAAAGCATAATTATCACTCCAATGACTTTACATTCGTAGTATAATTATGCTTTTGTCAGCGGAAATATTCGGGCGAATCGTTTGGCAGGTGGGGAAGCACTATTCATTTATGTAGTTTCACAGGTGCAAAAAGAATCAATCTTAATAAATGAATTTTAAAATACCTTCCCATCAGAAGATAAAAGAAGCAGCTTAAATCATAGAGTTGTTGGAATTTCCTGTAACTCACGGTAAAGATATAAATGTGTTATTCAATAATCTTTGATCCATTGCTTTCTTTTGTTGATTGTCTTTAGATAGAGGATAGCAGGTTAAAAAAATGAAATATTTTTCAATTAAAATGAACCGATTCAATATTATATGCCTCTTATATATGTGTACACAGAAAGGAGATAGCAAATGATAGACAATAGTGCAGAACTTGTTCTGAAACTGCAAAAGGGGGATAAGTCATCTTTTGAGGGTTTATTTGATTTGTATAAGGATAAAGCGATAAGAACGGCTTATCTGATAACAAACAACAGGGCTTTGGCAGATGATATCGTACAAGAGGCTTTTATTCTATGTTATTTCAAAATTGCAGATTTAAAGGACCCGACGAGTTTTAAAACATGGTTTTTTAGAATGTTAACAAGGCTTGCATGGAAAATGTCTGCGAAAGAAAAAGTGTCTATACCGGTTGACAACATATTTGAATTTGCAGAAACAGAAGATACTCATTTAGTAGAAGGAGAAATTATTGATAAGGAAGAATCTAAAATTCTTATGAATGCTGTAGAGCATCTAGAAATAAAGAAGAAAATCACAGTACTTCTCTACTATTATAATAATTTCTCTATTTCAGAAATAGCGGAAATCATGGGATGCTTTGAAGGGACAGTAAAATCAAGGCTTCATGCCGCTCGGAAAATTCTTAGAAAAAATATGGAATGTGACAATACCTATCGAATGGAGGCCAAATGCAGTGAAATCACAGGAAAAATTTGAAGATAAGCTAAAAAATGTTTTAAATGCAGAGGCAGATAATATTTGTCCTTCAGAGGATATGTTTCTTCAAATCAATAGAAAAATTAAAAATAAAAAAATGGAGGGCTTGAATATGAAATTATTTTCCGTAAAAAAAACCAGAGGGATTTTAGTAGCGTGTATGTTGTTAGCATTTACATCAATCACATGCTTTGCAGCAGCAAAAATTGCTAGCTATACCACTCAATCTACAAATGGGACCTTTGCTGAGTATCCCAGTGAAAATGAAGTGAAAAAAGAGGCTGGATTTGTTCCAAAGTATGTCGATGAGCTTGCAGGTGGATACACTTTTTATAATGGTGGCGTAGGAGAATCAAATGCACAGGCTGAAGATGGAAGCGCAGTAGTGACACTAAAAACTGCCAATTTCTCCTATAAGAATGGAGATTCAACAGTAAATCTTTTGGTAGACAATGGCATTATGCCGGGTACAGATGAAAATGGAGAAATTGTAAAAATTTCTGATAATGTTGAAGGAAGATATTTTAGTGATATGTACAAAATAGTTCCACCTGATTATGTAATGACTGAGCAGGATAAGGCTGATTCTGAAAGTGGGAAATATGTATTCTCTTATGGTTCTGAAGAAGTTGAAGTTCTTCATATGCAGCAAATTTGTTGGGAAGACAACGGCATGTCTTATGCTTTGATTAATTCAGATGATGCAGTAGATAAAGCGGCACTTGTAAAAATGGCTGGAGAAATAGTGAATAAATAAATCTTTAATAATTCTGGAAGAAAAGCCTTAGTTTTTTTGAAAAGGAATTTCAGCCACAAGTAAAACAAAAACAAAAAAATCACTCACATTTGTGGGTGATTTTTTTGTTTCAGCAAGATGTAGCAGGATGAACGGAATTTGAGAAGAGGATTGATATATATATCCTTAAAAACGACAATTGTCTTAACAATATTGAAATTTATGGAAATGCCATGGAGATATATGTATAATTAAGGAAAATGATAAGTTATAGGGGGGTTATTATGACTAGAAAAATAATTGCTTTTTTCATGTGTATTGGTTTGCTATTTTCCACATCGGCAACGGTTTACGCCGAAGATACCCATACAGTTAGGAAAGTTGGAAGTTCAGTACTATCAGGTAAGGTTAAAAAGATATCCCAAGGGAGGATTAAGCTTTCAAAAATCAGTGATGAGCTTTGGAGTACAAACATTGGTGATAAAAATCAAGACTTTATTATTCTTGATACAACAATATTTAATGATACAGAATTTAGTGACGGTGATATTATAACAGCTTATTTCGTTACTAACATTGTGAGGGATTATAGATCGACAGTAGACGTAGGTGACTATGTATTCGAACTTTTGGCTTACAGAAAGAATGATCAACAGATTTCTATTGAAGAAATGGGAAGATTTTTAGTGGAAATGGGGATATTAAAAGGATACGAGGAAGGAAAGTTACATTTGGAGCGAAACATAACCCGGGCAGAATTTATAACTCTCATGGTGAATGCTTACCGCTTAGACGATTATAGACATATGTACAAAATTGATAAAGGATTTAATAAAAAGCCATCTCCATTTAAGGATGTTCCAAAAGACCATTGGGCAAAAGATTACATCACGTATGCTTACAACAGTGGAATGATAAATGGAAAGACGAAAGATACATTTCTTCCGGATGAAAGCATAACCATAAAAGACTCTATTGTGGTTTTGCTCAAAACGAGTGAAAGGATTGAGGATTCACGCCAGCATTTATTAGATACAGCAAAGGCATTGGGAGGGTATCCTGATGGATATTTGAAAATTGCAAGGGAAAATGGGATTATTACTAGCCAATCACCTGATAAAATTGCTTCGAGAGGTGATATTGTTGGTATTTTATATAATGCTTTTAACCATGAAATAAATTTTTCATATATTACAGCTGGAAAACCGGTGATATATCTTTATCCCCAAAAAGAAACCAATGTAAATGTGGGACTCTCTTTTGTTGGAGATTTTACGTTTACCTATCCTGAATATAAAGATGGCTGGACTGTAACTGCAAAAACGGATGGTACCCTTATAAGTGGGACAACGGCGTATCCGTACCTTTTTTGGGAAGGGAAAGTAATGAATTATTCGCCTGAATTTGATGAAGGCTTTTTGGTTAGTAGAAAAGAAACGGTTTCTTTCCTTGAGGAGAAACTGAAAACCCTAGGTCTCAACGAAAAAGAGCGGGCTGATTTTATTACATTCTGGGCTCCACGGCTCATAGAAAATGAATTCAACTTGATTAAATTTGATACGGAGGAATATTCATCAAAAGTTTCTCTTAACATCGATCCCCAACCTGATAGTGTCATTCGGGTATTTATGATATATAAAGGGGCAGAGGGAAACGAGAGGATAAAGGAACAGCAGTTAAAAACAGTTGAAAGAGAAGGTTTCGTTGCAGTGGAGTGGGGGGGAGCCTTAGAGGAAATGAAATAGTGGATTTCTCTCAGAGCGAACATGGAATGGATCTGAGGGTAGTACTAGTATGGTATCGAGAGGATATGACTTGTGAAAAAATTCGTGGTGGAAATTTTGTGTATCGTTCTCATACTTTTATGTATTTCTACGCGGGGAACAAAGGAAGATACGCAAACAAGATTTGTGGGGCTAAATGCAGAAATTTTAGAAATCAATACACAGCTAAAAGGTTTTGTGGTTAAAAGCTTAGATGAAAATAGTATATTAGGTGAAAAATGCTATATTAGCTGTGAAAGTGATGATATTTATTATATATATGCAGACAATGAAACTGGTGAAACTAAACTTTTAACTTACTACGACTTTAGGGTAGGAGACAAAATTACAGTGGATGTAAACACTGTAGAAAATAAGTTTAGATTAACTTCTCGGGTTCAGTTAATTACCCAACGAAAATGAGTATTTATTTAGATGGATTCCCATAGTCTTTATGATTACACATTTAAATATTAAATTAAGAGTTTACATACAATTAAGGAGAAACCATGAACAAAGAACAAAAAATGCAGAAAATTGATAAAGGCTTTGAACTTATCTATTGGAAATTAAGTTATCGTCGCAAATTCCTAAGAACTATTTGGCTAATTCCTTTTGTCATTCTTGCTATAATGGCAACTTGGTTAGTATGGCATTCAGTTATAATCACAATCCCGATTGCAATTGTGCTAGTTCTTGTAGAGATGGCTCAAGCTATTTATACATATAACATGTGGAAGCGGGAATGTCGTGGGAAAGAATAAGAAGAAACGATCCGAAGGTCTTGTTGAGCTTTATTTATTTTGTTTTATATGTAAAGGAGAAAATGAATGAGTGATTTTTTTGATTTTGGAAGCCTTGCGCTAGGGGCGTTATCGTGGATAATACCAGTGTTTGCAATTAGTCAGTTCCAAAAAGGGAATAAATTGAAAAATGTATCATTTTATAGTGTTACTTTTTGTACTTGCGCAATTGTTTTTCAACTGCTCCAAATTAGGCACCGTGTGAATATTCAAGATTTTAGTGGAATTATGGACACAATTGGTGCAGTATCGGTTGTGTCAGTTATTCATGTTGTTATTACATTTTTACTAAATATTACAGCGATCAGCTTAATTGATACTGAAAACAAGTAACTGAAAAATAATAAAATAAAGGAGACATAATGAAACATAAAAAAATATTGTTTTTTACATTGATATTCATTGCCTTTATTTTAGTCGTTTATGCCTTATATCATTTTAATATAATCCCGCATAAAAAATACAGCAATGAAGATTTTAAAATACAGCGGTATATTAGCCAAACAGATAAAGATTCTGATGGGATTGATGATCAGACAGATATCTTAGACGGTGTTCGAAGCTATATTGCCACCCATCCAAAATATAAAAGCAAATATTATGAAACTGGTTATCCAGACGACGGATATGGCGTTTGTACGGATGTTGTGGCGTTTGGCTTGCAGAATGCGGGGTATCATTTAATGGAACTTGTGAACGAGGATATCCTGAATCATAGGGAAACATATAACATAGAAACCGTAAACAAAAATATTGATTTTAGAAGGGTTCAAAATTTAAAAGTATATTTTGCCAACAATTCTATTTCCCTGACAACAGATATATCAGACATTGAACAGTGGCAAGGGGGAGATATCGTTGTGTTTCAGAAGCATATTGGAATTGTATCCGATAAGAGAAATAAAAAAGGGTTATCCTTTGTAATTCATCATGCGTATCCATATCAGCGTCATTATGAAGAGGATATTCTTGAAAATCGCAATGATATTATTGGACATTATAGAATAAGCTGAATGTATGTTCATAGTTTTTTTGTTCAACCCTATATTGCAAAAGGAAAGGTACTATGCCTCACCAAGTATTCACATGGGTAATGTGTATAAAGCGAAGGTGTGTGTAGGGGTAAGTATCCAGTGGGCGGTTGTCAGCATCAAAGGTATGGGCCGCAATAAGGATGTTGGCGGGAGCGGGAACTTTACCGACAGCAACAATTGTAGGGGAATGACTAAAACTTATTCCGTCGAAAGAAAGTTGGACGATATCCCCGGGCTCAACCTGAGAAATGTCTGATGATATACCAACAGGGCCCACTCCTAAGTTTTTCACAAGAAACTTATAAAGATATTCTACACCTGTCCAAGCCGGCGCCCGACTGTTTAAACTATAATAATACCAACCGAAGGTTGGCATGGGATTCATAATGCCTGAACCGGTATACAACACCTGAGAAGTGAAATTAGTGCAATCTCCGCCAAGGAGATCGAAATTGTAATATCTTGGATTGCGTCCATACGCCCATTGGTGGGCATATGCCACAGCTTTTTCTCTGTCATAATCAATTATTTTCATGGTCGCCACCTCTAAACTATTGTATGCGGATGGGGAATGGAAGAATCATAGTTTTGGAATGGAAGCAGGAAACAAAAAGGAAATTTAGAGATGACGAAAACCCGGTAGAAGAGAGATGTCATTATAATTTACAAGGAGGAAATATCTATGAATAAAATTACTTGTATTTGTTTAGGTGTAAGAGATATGAAAAAGTCTATTCAGTTTTATAGAGATAAGCTAGGTTTTCAAACGGAGGAAAAGGGTGATAACCCAAATGTTGTATTTTTTAACACACCAGGTACTAAGTTTGAACTCTTTCCTTTGGAATTATTGGTGGAGGATATTTGTAAAGATGCCCCGCCTAAAATTTGCAACGGTTTCGGTGGATTCACATTGGCCTATAATGTTGAACAAAAAGAAGACGTGGAAAAAGTGATAGAAATGGCGAGAAATGCCGGTGCCAAAATTGTCAAAGAACCTCAGGATGTTTTTTGGGGTGGATATCACGCATATTTTTCTGACATGGATGGTTATTACTGGGAAGTTGTTTGGGGGCCTGATTTTGTTTTCGATGAAAAAGGTTTGTTGAAATTCTAATGAATTTTTTTAGCCGTGATACTTTATTTCAAATAAAAGTATTTGATAGCAGGGTTTGGAATAATACCCAGGAGTAACCGCTAATCATTAAATAATTTGCATCAGAGTTGAAGAATTGTAAAAATAGTTTAAGCTATTTTTTAAGTATAATAAAGCAGTTTGCAAATTACCTAATTAAATGAAAGGGAATATGCACAAAATAATAGGAGATGATTTGGATGAAAAAAAGATATTATTTTATATTAATTAGCATTTTCATACTAATTTTTATTGGCTATAATAATTGGAATACAACAAACATTAAAAAGTATCTTAATAGCGGTAATAAGATTGATACATATGCGAAAAACTTTATGCCCTCTATTGAGGATTTACCGAAATATCAGGACATATCATACAAATACAATCATACTTCCATAATATTATTTGAGTCAGAGGCGATAACTCTTGTTGTAACCTATGATGATGAAACATATGAAAAGGAAAAAGAAAAATTAGCAGAAAAATATAGGTTTTTGGACCACAAAGTTAATTCGCATTATGACAAAAGTAAATATTATATTCCTGAATACGAATTTTCTATAAGCAATTATGATTTTAAGGTTGTAGATGGGAAAGAAAATTATGAGGCAAAATATCCAAAATCATTTGGTATGATTGGAATATCGGATGAAGAAAAGAGTATCGCATATTTGTATTACTTAGATTTTGATTTAGACTATATACAACAAGATAAAGACAGCCCTATGGCTGATTTTATAAAGGAGAATTTTAAATATAATTTCTAGTAATTTAAAGAAATTCACACTTTTCTATTGCGTATTGTAGGTGGACAGTTCGTTCCACCTATAATTTTTTTGAGGGGAATATTTCATCATCATCTTAAAACATATGCTAATTGATCGTAATACATATAACGAATTGTCAAGTAAATTGTCAAGTATTCAATGATATCTTCTCAATATAGGCGGGATCATGCAAAATTGTATATACCATGCACATGGTAAGTGCTTGCTTTCCGCATGCATTACAACGCTTAAATGTTTTATCCAGATTATAGGCAACTCTGGGTAAGTATCCTGCATCCTCTAGCAGTGTGAATAACGGAAAAAAGATTGCCATTGGAGGCAGCATAACTGAAATTACCCAAGCTAAAACACGATATACTCCCAATACAAGAATACCATGAAGCCAATCAGGTGCATTTATAAAATGAAAAAAGGCAGATAAATAGTCTTGTACTTTAAATAAAAAACTGGATATTAACTGAGAAGGGTAATTACTTCCAGTTATGGTTAACCAAAATACCAAGGCAAGGAGCGCCAGCATAATGGGATATCCCGTGGCTTTACTGGTTAATATTCTGTCTATATTTCGATCTGTTGAATTATAGTTTTGATTTTCGTAGAAAACAGTATCCTTAGTAATTTTTTCGGCTGAAGTAACAAGAGAAGTTACAATTTTATCTTTCAATTTATCTGGATCAAGATTACTGTTCTTCAGGATGGTTTTTGCGTTTTCCAAAGCCGCAGTCAGCTCATCGTCACTGAAAAGAGATACCCCTAGATAAGAATTGATTTCTTTCATCAGCGTTTCATCTTGCTCCAATATTTTTAAGCTCAGCCACCGACTATTTATGGTGCTATATTTTCTGTTTAGAATAGGTTCGATTGCCGAGATTGCTTCTTCTATTTCTTCTGAGTAATGAATGGATAGGGGCGAACATTGAATAGTACCATTAGTCACTTTATCAACAATATCCATTAGAGCAGAGAGACTCTTCTTTTTTCTTGCTATGGCTCCAATGACAGGGACGCCAAGGTGCTTGGAGAGTTTTTCTACATCAATTTTAATGTTTTTTCTGCGAGCCTCATCCATGAGATTAATACAGACAATAACGTTTTTTGAGATTTCCATTGTTTGCAGCACAAGGTTTAGATTGCGTTCTAGGCATGTTGCATCACACACTACAATCACTGCATCTGGATTTCCAAAGCAAATAAAATTTCTTGCAACTTCTTCTTCGGCAGAATGCGCCATCAAAGAGTAGGTTCCCGGAATATCCACTAGCACGTATGACTGATTTTTTGTGGAACAATAACCCTGTGCATTTGTAACTGTTTTACCGGGCCAGTTGCCGGTGTGCTGCTTCATGCCTGTCAGACCATTAAACACAGTGCTTTTTCCCACATTTGGATTTCCAGCCAGTGCAATAATCTTATCAGTGGGTGATTGCTTAATAATTTCCAAACCAAAATCAACGGCATTTAATCCAATTGAACTATTCGTCAGCCCCATCTTGTTATCCCCCTTACTGAATCTTTACTTGCGCGTTACAATGATATTCTCGCAATCCTCAGATCGAATTGCAATTACTGCACCACGAATTAAAAAAGCAGTGGGATCGCCGCCGGGGCTTCGGCCGATACATTCTATATCGGTGTTTTCTACCAGACCAATATCCAATAAACGACGACGCATACTTCCTGTTGAGAGAAGTGAATTTACAATGGCACTTTCACCGGGATTTATATCATTCAAAGAATTCATATTCATAGTAATTCCGCCTTTCGAATAAATTTAGGTTAAGGAAACTTTCTATGAACATAGTATTCCAAGATAAGCGAAAGGTGACTGTCAAAGCAAATAAAATATAAGGGGAATAAGATGATGACGAAAGCAGATGGGTTTTATACTCTAAAAGGATATCAAATGAACGAAGGAGCTGAACTTACTACAGCAATGGAAGATTACCTAGAAATGATATGTCGGACTACATTAGAAAGTGGAATTGTCCGAATAAGCGATTTATCTAAGATGCTAAATGTAAAGCCATCCTCCGCAACAAAAATGGTACAGCATCTAAAAGAGTTAGGATACGTAAATTCTGAAAAATACGGACAAATTGAACTGACAGAGGTTGGAACAGCGGCAGGAGCGTATCTTCTGTACCGTCATGATGTTATTTCTCGTTTTTTATGTATCTTAAACAAGTCAGAAAATGAACTGGAGCAGGTAGAAAAAATTGAGCATTTTTTAAATCGAAAAACAGTTGAAAATATTAGTAAGCTTACCCAGCGCCTAGAAGTAGAAGAAAATCATCAGCTTGATGATTATAAAAAAATATAAATAAGAAAAGTGGTTCTTAGAACATAAGAATATAATTTAAAAATAACTTCCGATTCTTTTTCCCCTCAGGCTTATTTATGGACAAGTTACTTGATTTCTACTTTTATACCCATAAAAGAGTTAAACACCCCCAAAGTTATTTCCAGTATGCCATACTGTTTGACTTTAGGGGTGCAGTTTAATTGCAGAGACCTGCTTCTTTGTGCATATAAGATAATTTTTGTTAGGAACTTGCTTATCAATAAAATTTATCAATATTCTCAAAATATTTCTCTAAAAAGCTTCGAAACAGGCATGCCGAACGAGATAAATAGCGATCATTATTCCATGAAAGATAGATATTGCGCCCTAGGCCAACCTCATCAAATGGAATTAGCTTAATATGCATTGCGGAAGCATTTCCCCATGTGATAGCTGGCATGATGGAAATTCCAAAATTTGATGAGATCAATTCACGAAGCAAAGAGGGATTCTCGGCTTCCATAATAATATTTGGCCTAAAATCATGCTTCTTAAGAAACGGATCGATCACTTTGCGTAAATTACTTTCGGGCTTTAACATGATAAATCTTTCGTTCTGTAAATCACTTAAGGTTACAGTTTTTTTAAATACAAGGGGATGCCCAAAAGGTAAAGCCAAGCAGATATCTTCACGAAGAAGTTGCAAACAATTTGAAGAATTCAGACCATCACCTTGTGAAAATAATTTTAAGTCTTCATTGCCACTGAAAGAATCACTTTGATTGATGTAGAGACGTATATCTGGGTAGAGCTTACGAAATTCCTGCAAAATATTTGGCAGCATCTTTGAGCATGACATGACCAAAAGGGACACAGAGCCATCTGCTTTTTGGTTTTGGTCAAGAATTTCCTTCTGACAGTCTTGCATAAGATTATCAAATTTTTGCACATATCGAAAAAAAATTTTTCCGTTTTCGTTTAAATAAATATGTTTTCCACGCCTTGTGAATAGCTGGAAGCCAAGCTCATCTTCTAAACTGCGGATCTGCTTGCTTATTGTTGGCTGTGGAATATATAACTCTTCTGACGCCTTTGTAACACTTTCGTATTTTGCTGCTGATTTAAAGCAGTGTAGCTTCATTGTATCCAACAAATCACCTCTCTTATTCCAATTTAGAATAAATATATGTAATTTATATCATTGACAGAGTAAAAAGTCAAGTAGTAAAATGAATACACAAAAGCAATTGCTTATGTTGCGCAACTATTGTAATTAATGCACAAAAAACACGATGTTTATTCCAGGAAAAATCAAAAGAAGACGTCATTATTACTAATTTTTAGAGAGGAAGGTTTTGTTTTGGATACGAATCAGAAAGAGGAAAAGGTCACAATAAAGGGTTGGATATCTCTGATTGTTTTATGTGTTATGTTTTCAGGGATATTTAAAGACGTTGATGGCCCCTTAAAAGCATTGGACTTTTTAAATTTAAGTGGAGGCTTTGGCAAAATTGGTGAAACAGGGCAGGCATTTATTGGCTCGGGAGGTACAGGAGCAAAAGAAGGTTTTCTTCAGGCACTATCATTAATTCCTGCGGTCTCATTTGCGCTTGCTATGATTGACACCGTAACAGAGCTTGGCGCAATGAAAGCAGCTGTGAAGTTGTTCAATCCCATATTACAACCAATACTTGGAATACCTGGTTCATGCGGAATTTCGTTTGTTGCTACGTTTACAAGCTCAGACGTTGGAGCGGTAATGACAAAACAGCTCTATGAAGAAGGTAAAATAACGGATAAACAGCGAAGTATTTTTGCTGCATATCAGTATGCCGGGTCTGCAGTTATTTTGAACACTATTAATACGCAGGCTCCACTGCTTCCTATTGTGCTATTAGCCATTGGACCAATTATTATACTGCTTTTTTTATGTAAATTACTTGGTGCCAATTTAGTACGATTTTATTTAACTATGAAAGAAAAAAAGGCGGGAGGGAGCATAAATGGCTGATGGAAACCAGGCACAAGCTGTTGGTGCAAATGTAGTAAAGAAACCTGTTAAAACAAGCATCGTTGAAGTTTTTATGAAAGGTGCAAAGAAGGGATTTTATATAGGGGTGGAGCAAATTCTCCCTGCGATGATTCTTGGATATGTAATTATTCAGTTCCTCAAGTTAACAGGATTAATTGAGATTTTGAGTGTTGTATTTGGTCCAATTATGGGTATTTTCGGATTGCCGGGTGAAGCTATTGTTGTTCTTCTTTCAGCATTCTTTTCTAAAGCTGCTGGAGCGGCAGCAGCAGCAAACCTTTTTGGAGAAGGTGTGCTTACAGCGGCTCAATGTACCATATTAGTAATGCCTTGTATGTTGATGGGTACTCTAATTGGACATTTTGCTCGTATTATCTTGGTTTCCGATGTTAACCCGAAACATCGTGGCTTAATGCTTTTGGTTCCCCTTGTTGATTCAGTAGTGGGTATGCTTGTTATGAAACTTATTCTAACAGTAATGGGGTTGATGTAATATGAATTTTGAATGTTATCAAATTATTGATGCATACATAGACGCACATTTTGACGAGATGATTGATTTTTGGAAAGAAATTGTTAATCTTGAAAGCTATGTGCGAGAAGGAGACGGTGTCAACAGTGTTGCCATCTTTCTAAAAGACAAATTTGAGAAAGAGGGATTTCGCTGTAATGTTGTAGAAGTTGGAGAAGATTGCGGAAATTCTCTGGTGGGAATACTTGGGGAGGAACGTGGTGAAAAACCAATTATTTTTTCGGGACATATGGATACGGTATTTCCTAGGGGGACTTTTGGTGAAAATCCATTTCGTATAGAAGGAAACAGGGCATATGGTCCTGGTGTTCTTGATATGAAAGGTGGAATTGCCATTGCATTTTATGCCTGTAAAGCACTAAATGATGCTGGTTATGATGAAACCCCTTTAAAGATTGTGTTTTCGGGTAATGAGGAGAATGCACATATAAATTCTAAAGGTGCTGAGGTAATACAAAAAGAATGCTCCGGTGGGAAATTTGCTTTTAATATGGAAACCGGTCGTGTTGATGGTGCACTTTGCATCGGACGTAAAGGTGTTTTGTCAGCGGAGATAGAAGTCACTGGTCGTGAAGCCCATGCTGGAAATGATTTTACTGCTGGGAGAAATGCCATTGAAGAAATGGCCTATAAAATCCTTGAAATTCAAGCACTAACCGATACGCAAGCCGGCACAACAGCAAATGCAGGCGTTATCAGCGGGGGAACAGTGCCAAATGCAGTGCCGGGAAAATGCTCCTTAAAAATTGACACTCGTTTTTCAACAGATAGTGAGCAGGAAAGATTGAGACAGGCTTTACAGCAGATTAATAATAAGAATCATGTACCTGATGTTACAGCCAAGTTGTCTTTTGGAAGCTTTATGCCAGCATTTGAAACCAGTGAAGAAGTGATGAAGTTTTATACCTTTGTTAAAGAGGTTGCAAAGGATTACGGATTTGAGGTGCCTTCTAATATTTATTTAGGTGGTGGATCAGATGCCTCCATCATTCAAAAGACAGGGACTCCCGTTTTATGTTCCTTTGGGGTTCAGGGTGAGTGGAATCACACCAAAAATGAGTATGCACTTGTTGATTCGTTACGGACACGTTGTAAATTGGTTTGTGCGGTGATACTGAATCAGAAAAATTTTTCCTAAGTATATATGGCATGAGTATATATGGCAAGGGGCATACTTTATAAGCAATGCGCAGCGAGTATTCGCTGTGCATTTTGGCAATAGCCAATTTGGCAGAAAGCATGGCGCAAAGCCATTAGCAGATGAGATGAAAAGTACTTAGTAACATGTGAAAAACAAAAGAAAAAAATTTCTGTTCTAAGTTAAATTTGTTGTCGGTGATTATTATTGATATGAAAAGGAGAATGACTTATGGAAAACTTTATTGCTGAAATTAATGACTATATTGACAAGCATCGTGATGAAATTATTGCTGATTGGCGCGATATTGTTAATATCGAAAGTTTTTACGGAGAGCCGGACGGCGTAAACCGTTGTGCTCAACGTATTCGACAAGAATTTGAAAAAGAGGGTTTTGTTTGCCGTAACATCTCCGTAGGCGAAAGACATGGGGATGTTCTGGTTGGAATTATGGGTGAAGATCGTGAGGGAGCCCCCATTTTATTTAGTGGTCATATGGATACCGTATTTCCTAAAGGCAAACTTGGCGAAAACCCATTTCATATTGAAGGAGATAAAGCTTATGGCCCTGGCGTGTTGGATATGAAGGGCGGAATTATTATTGCTCTGTACGCTGTGAAGGCTCTGAACCATATAGGATATAATAAACGTCCCATCAAGATATTATTTGCTGGAGATGAGGAATGCCTGCATTATGGGTCAAGTACGGCAGAAGTTTTAATGGAAGAGGGACGCGGTGCGGCTTGCGCATTTAATATGGAAACAGGCTTGATTAGTGATAAGCTTTGCGTTTCACGCAAGGGAAAGACCGAAATTCAAATTAGTGTTGAAGGTGTTGAAGCCCATGCAGGAAATGATTTTGTATCAGGCCGAAATGCAATTGTTGAGATGGCGAAGAAGATTGGGGATTTGGCTGATCTGACTAATTTGGACGTCGGTACTACTGTGAGTGTAGGTGTGATTAATGGCGGAACCATGTCTGGAGCTGTTCCGAAAAATTGTGAGATTGCTGTAGATATGCGTGCAACAAAGGTTTCTGAGATGGATAAGTTGAAAAAACAGGTAGAGGAAATTTGTGCCAAAACCTATATAGATGGAACCAGCACAACATTTAAGTATACCAATGAAATGCTGCCCTTTGAGCGCAGTGAAATGGGTATGGAGTTTTTCAACAAAGTGCGGGAAATTGCTCTTTCCAATGGCCTTGGTGACCATCAATGCGAAGATCTGGGAGGAAGTTCAGATGCGGCTTATCTTACCATTGCAGGAGTTCCTACAATTTGTTCCTGTGGTGTTAGAGGACAATGGAACCACACAGTTCGTGAGTATGCATTGGTAGACAGCATGTTTGAACGTTCAAAACTTTGGGCTTGCGTAATTTCTCAGTTATTTTAAGCTTTCGTTATGATTGTGAACTACAGATGTATGCCAGAAAGATGATATTCGAAATTAAAAAGAGATCAATTTTGGCGAAGTTTTTTCTGTGTATGCATTCATATCAAGGTATTTGATTCACCAAAAACAGAGTGGTAAGAATAGAATTAACAATCTTCTTCTTATCAACTCTGTTTTTTCATTTTAACTTTTTTAATCTATGACTGAATAGAGAGTATTCTAAAAAAAAAACAGTTTTGGGACAAGGCCATTTTATGGTTCTTGTCCTTTTTTTTATGTAAATGGAATCTGATTTTGAAGTATAAGCACATTTTTTATGTGAAATTGGCATTTTGAGTCGCTTATCGATTGTGTTTTTTAATATGTATATGACAAGCAGCGCCAGACTTTGCCTTTGGCACGTTAGCACACTTTTAACACCCGTACATAGTATAAAATGAGAACAAGCGTAAGGAGGTTTTTTTATATATAAAGCTAAGGTAGGTGATAAGCAGTATGAGAAGTAGAGTACCAATTTCTCTCGCTAATTTTGACACTTTTAGCACCATATATTTTGACTTGGAAGATATTCCTCAATATCAAATGGTAGAGTCAGCATATCTTTTCTTGGAAGTGGATGGGGAAATGACAGGAAGGGGATTTGGCTGTTATCTCAATGAAGGATATAACTATGGGCTTCAGCATGATTCATTAATAAACAGAAGTTATGGCTATCAGAATTACAGCGAAAACCAAATCATGATTGATATTTCGGAGATTTATTATGTTTTGGCTTCTAGGATGAAAGAAAATAATGGAATAATCCTTGAATATGGTGGTAACTACTTTTATTCTTGTCAGATGATTGTAGTGTATCGTCAGGAAATTATTGCACCAAGATGCAAGGGTAAGACTTTTTTTGAGAAGAAAATTTCAGTTTCAAGTAGTGGAAATAATGCAGTGTCTCCATTTTTTCTCACAGCAAATGCAACTACGGTTACATTTTGTGTTAGCAATTTTGGTGATTACCCAATTGTTGTTTCCATTGAGAATAGTCCTGATGCAAGAAATATACTTTTAGATCCCCAGAGGATTGAGATATTACCAAATGTAATGGGCGTAATTATTCCAACTTACTTTACAAAATATGTGAGAATACGTGTGGCGAGCATTTATAACGGTATTGTCACCGAAGTTTGGTATCAATCGCAACAAAAGTAAAATGTAACCAAACCGGTTTTGTCCACATAGTATGTACTGAACCGGTTTTCTATGTTAATTATCTGATTTCAAATAGTCAAACATCATATTAAATTTATAAGGAGAGATTGAAAAGATGAATAACCTGATTTTTAATACCACCGCATCCGAATTAAAGACCACAATGTATGGGTTTAATCAAACCTCACTTACGCTGGAACAGCTTCAATTAGATACCACTGGCAATATGCTTATTGCCGGTAATATTACAGTAAGTAATGCTGTGACCATTGCCAATGCAACGTTAACAGTAGAAGGTAGTGTAACAGTAAGTAATGCTG
>NZ_DALYUL010000037.1:0-6220 GCF_031981185.1 Anaerotignum sp.
CCCAATGCCATAAAGTTCCCCCGTGTTTTCTTGGAGGAAGATAGTTATGATTTTAGTTTCAGCGGTTTAAAATCCGCCGTTTTAAATTATGTCAACAAGCAAAAGATGTTGGGCGTAGAAATCAATCCTTTTGATATTGCTGCAAGCTTTCAACAATCTGTTGTAGAGGTTCTGGTGGGAAAAGCTATAAAGGCTGCAAAGGGCAAAGGGCTACAGAAAATTGCCTTAGCCGGTGGAGTGGCTTCAAACAGCGCACTGAGAGAAAAAATGAAAGAAGCTTGTGAAAAGGAAGGCTTCCAGCTTAGCATTCCTTCCCCAATTCTTTGCACGGATAATGCGGCAATGATTGGGTGTGCAGCATATTATGAATATTTGGCAGGTGTGCGGGATGGTTTGGATTTAAATGCTAATCCAAGCTTAAAATTAGGAGAACGATGATGAAGGAGTGATACTTTGATTCGTAAAGCATTGGTAAATGACTTGGATGAAGTTGAAGCAATCTATCACGAAGTTTTGGATTTTGAAGCGGTTAACGGTAGTTATACCAATTGGCAAAAAGGGCTTTATCCAACAAAAGGTGATGCCGAAAAAGCGCTGAAAGAAGGCACACTTTTTGTTGGTCAGGATGATGCGGGGCAATTGTATGGTAGCATTATTTTGAACCACGTTCAACCCAAAGAATACGCCAATATCTCTTGGAAGATTTCAGCTGAGAATGATGACGTTTTGGTGATTCATACCCTTTGCATCAGACCGAATTCCAGTGGTAAAGGTTATGGTAGAGAGTTTGTTGCATTTGCTGAGGAATATGCACGCAAAAGATGGTGTAAAGTCATAAGACTTGATACATATGAAGGTAATCAACCAGCCATTCGTTTATATTCACATTTAGGATATGAGCTGGCAGGAAAGTGCCTCTTTCATTTCCAAAATGTTATTTGGGAAACCCTAGTTTGTATGGAGAAGAGTATCGAATAATTTTAAGGGATGACACTCTTGGCTGGGGAAAGTTTGTTGGATATGAGTCGAATGTTTTTTACTTTAGCAAGATAAGGAAAGCACTTAGCATATGAATTAATAATTATTTCTAGTGTTTATTCTGTGTTAAATGTAAATTTAGCGTCTAAGTCTGCCATATCTGGCGAGAGAAATTCCCAAGAATACAAAAAGGAACGGTATCTGCAAATGATTGCGGATACCGTTTTAAGTTTCTATGTATGTTAAAGGATTTCGAAAAGAGATAGCAGTTCTGTTAAGTATTGAATTTCACAGGTGGGCTGAAAGGCAGTTTCGTTGTGAACCCTATTTGGATTAAACCAACAACTATCTATGCCTGCACCCATGGCACCTTGAATATCGGAGGACAAAGAGTCGCCGATAATGATGGCTTCTTCCTTTTTAAAACTTGGGATACGTTCAAAGCAGTAATTAAAATATTCTGGCATTGGCTTTTGAAGGCCGATAACCTCGGAAACAAAGATTGCCTTAAAGTAAGGGGCAAGGCCACTGTCTATTAGGCGTTTTTCTTGAGTAGAGGCAAGGCCGTTGGTTACAACGTATAACTCATGTGTTTTATGCAGCTTTTTAACCACATCTAGTGCGCCATCAATTAAATCAATTCCTTCTGACAAGGCTTGGCGATATGCTTTTTCCATTAAATTGCCGTCTGCATTGATGGAAAATTCCGCAAAGGTGTCAGAAAAGCGGTTTTGAAAGATTATATCTCTAGGAATCTTACCACTTTCATATTGTGCCCAAAGCTTACGGTTATGGGTAAGGTACCAAGAGAAAATTTCCTCGGTAAAGGGGATTCCAAAAGAATCGAAGCACTTTTTCAGCCCCTTTTTTTCTGTAGCTGAAAAATCCATGAGGGTATGATCAATATCGAATAGTAAGAATTTCTTTTTCATTATAGCATGCCTCCGTCTAGGGTGATAATCTGTCCTGTAAGATAGGATGAAGCCTCCTGGGCTAGAAATAGCGCCAGTTTCGCCACTTCCTCTGGTGTTCCGAAACGCATGAGCGAGATATCTTCCGCCAGAGCTTTTCGTTCCTCTTCATCGAAGGATGCATTCATTTGTGTTTCAATCACACCGCAGGCGATGGCATTCACTCGGATTCCGGAAGGGCCAAGCTCCTTTGCCATTGCTTTCGTAAAGCTGTCGATGCCACCCTTTGAGGCAGAGTAAACTGCTTCACAGGATGCTCCCACATTACCCCACATAGAAGAGATATTAATGATTGAGCCGCTTTTTTTGCGCACCATATCGGTAACGGCAAGATGGGTGCAATTAAATACAGAATAAAGGTTTACAGCTATCAACTTTTGCCACTGCTGAGGGTTCATATCTGAAAACAGCCCAATATGAGAAATTCCTGCATTGTTTACTAAAATATCAACATTGCCAAAGGTATCTTCTATTGATTGAAACATTTTTTTGCAACAATCATAATCGGAAACGTCTCCAAGGAGAGCAAGAACGGGAACGTTATCTTCTATAAGACGTTTCTCCATTTCTAAAAGGGCTTCTTTGCTTTTTGACGCATTTAAAACAATATTACAGCCTGCCTTGGCAAAGGTAAGGGCAATTGCCCGGCCGATGCCTCGAGAGGAGCCGGTTATGAAAACGGTTTTACCCATTAGACTCAAAATCATCACTACTTTCTGAATTGTTATGTTTTTTATTATTGTATCGGAAATATTTAAGAAATACAAGGCAGAAAGCAGTTGGTTTTTTTTAGTGAATGCGGTATACTAGTTTTATTGACTTTTTTGTCAGAAAGGGTGGAAGTATGCTGGAAGCAATTAATAATAAGAATTTAAAATTGATGGATATTTTATCCATGGCCATGAAGTTATTTATAGGAAATTTCCCCATGGTGATGGTTGTTGTTGCGTTTTTGTTTTTTCCTATAAGTATTTTAAATGCGATGATTATGGAACGTTTGAATATAGGGGTACAACTTTTAGACAGCTTTAATACTTCGGGAGCAATTTTAGATAATATGCCTGCTTTTCAGGAAGTGGCTCTAAACTTCTTCCGGAATTATTTTTTGCTTATTGCAATGTATCTTTTTTTAGAGCCAATAGGAGTCATTTCCGTTGCAAAAATTGCCAAAAAAAGTGTTTGTGGTGAAACTATTCGTATGAGTGAGATTATAGGGGAGGCCATGAATTGCCTTTGGAGCGTCATAATAACATCAGTGCCATTCTTCATTTTGGTTTTTGTTGCAAGTATGCTGTTTATCGTTCCGGGAGTTTACCTTGGAATTATTTGGACGTTTTATGTATATGCCATTGGATTAAGACAGAAAAGAGGATGGAAAGCCTTAGAATATAGTGCTAAGCTGACTAAGGGAAAGTTTTGGCAAACTGTTTTGGTGATTCTAACTATTTCCCTGATCACATTTGGATGGGATTGGATTTTTGGCACTGTAAAAATAATACTTCCTCGTCACATCGGAACCGATATATTATCTTATACACTGTCATATATTGTTGCATGCTTTTCCAGTATGGCCATGACAGTCTTGTTTATGAATCGTGAGGCTGTATTACTGGGAGAAAAACAAGTAAAAGGGTATTCCGTGGAAAGCACAATAGATGAAGAAAAAAAATAATGATAATGGAACCTTTTTTTAGAGAAGTTTAAGGATGCCGATTTTTTTAAAATTTTCGGCATCTGAACTGGATTGCCTAAAGATAAGGTTCTTTTTTTTCGAGGCATTACTCTGCATAAGTTTTCTAGAAAAAAATGAAAGAAACATGAAAAATGAAAAGGAAGTCCAAGAAAAAACAAGTCAACAATTCACGAAGTGGGACGAAAAATGTCCCGAAAAAAGAAAATTTTTTTGAAAAAGGTCTAGGAAAAGAAAAATCCCTCTGCTATAATAAAACAGGACAATTTTTAAATTGGAAAGAATGGTGGCAGAAAATGTACTCGACAGATTGTACCTTTACGAAGGAAGAAATGAAATATTTAAAATTACTGGCAAATCAATATAAAAATGTCAATAGTGCGGCAACAGAGGTGATGAACCTCAAAGCCATATTGAATTTACCGAAGGGCACAGAGCATTTTGTATCGGATATTCATGGGGAAGCGGAATCCTTTAGCCATGTTCTTAGAAATGCTTCTGGTGTTATCAAAAACCATATCAGCGCAATCTTTGGCGCTAGTCTGCGGGAAAGTGAAAAAAAGGCTTTGGCAACTCTCATTTATTATCCCGAAAAAAAACTGGAAATGATGACAGAGCTGGAAGAGGATTTGGACGACTGGTACAAAATTACGTTACATAGATTGGTTCGCATTTGTAAAGTGATTTCTTCAAAGTATACACGCTCTAAGGTAAGAAAAGCGCTACCTATGGAGTTTGCTTATATTATTGAGGAATTGCTCCATGAAGATAGTGTCAGCCGTGATAAGGAAATGTACTATAACGAAATCATACGTACAATCATTGATTTAGACCAGGCAGATCGTTTTATCATTGCGTTGGCAAATCTAATTCAAAGACTTGCAATAGATCAGCTTCATGTGATTGGAGATATCTATGATAGAGGTCCAAATGCGGCAGAAATCATGGATATTTTAGCAAGATATCATTCTGTTGATATCCAATGGGGCAATCATGACATCGCTTGGATGGGTGCTGCGGCAGGCTGCCAAGCCCTAATTTGTAACGTATTGAGAATACAGACCAGATATGCCAATCTGGATACCATTGAGGAGGACTATGGAATTAACTTAATTCCCTTGGCAACCTTTGCAATGGAGAAATATGCCGATGATCCTTGTGCGCAATTTTCGCCTAAGGGCACAGAAGAGATGAGCGATAAAGATTTTGATATGATTGCCAAAATGCACAAGGCAATTTCCATTATACAATGGAAAATGGAGGCACAGATTATCAAGCGTCATCCAGAATTCAAGATGGAAAATCGTTTGCTTTTGGATAAAATTAATTTTGAAAAAGGAACCATAAGGATTGAAGGAAAAGAATATCAGATGAATGATGCGAATTTCCCTACTGTTGATCCGAAGGATCCATATAAGTTGACCCCTGAGGAACAGATTGTAATGGACAAGGTAAAATCCTCCTTCGTAAACAGCGAAAGATTACAAGCACACACAAGGGTTCTTTACAGCAAAGGCAGTATGTATACCATTTTCAACTCCAACCTTTTATTTCATGGGGGAATTCCTATGAATGAAGACGGAACACTGAAAACTGTAACCTTCCGTGGCAAGCAATACTCCGGAAAGGAATATTTGGATGAAGTAGAAAGAACAGCAAGAGAGGGTTACTTTAGCAAACCCCATAGTGATAATAAACGTGAATGTATGGATATTATTTGGTACTTATGGTGTGGCGAGGACTCCCCTCTGTTTGGCAAGAAAAAGATGACAACTTTTGAGCGGTATTTTATTGATGATAAAGCCACCCATAAGGAAGTCAGCAATCCTTATTACACTTTGCGAAACGAGGAGAATGTTTGTAAAACGGTATTATCTGCCTTTGGTCTTGACCCGGATGCCTCGCATATCATCAATGGGCATGTTCCTGTTAAGGTATCCAAGGGAGAAAGCCCAATTAAGGCTAAGGGAAGATTGTTTGTAATTGATGGTGGATTCGCTAAGGCATATCAGAAGGTGACAGGTATTGCTGGATATACTTTGATTTATAACTCCCATGGCTTGGTTCTGGTTTCCCATGAACCATTTGTTTCAACGGAAGTAGCTATTGCGGAGGAAAAGGATATTTTGTCCTCAACTGTTGCTCTGCAATATACACAGGATCGTATTCGTGTAAGGGATACGGATATCGGCAAGAAGTTATTAGAAAGTATTGATGAGTTGGAAAAATTGCTTTATGCATATAAGAATGGCTTAATCAAAGAACAATAATAAGAAGACCGCTGTTTCTCATATTGAGGGATGGCGGTTCCCTTTTTTCCTTAGATAACTACCGGATTTGATGGTGGCAGATTGGTTTTTGCAATAGCTGAAAGTTTTTTGCATAATAGCTGGGAGTTTTCAAAAAGGGTGAACCTGTATAGGGCAAGAAAAACTGGTGGCCAAAAGTAATATAGGAAAACAAGGTTTAAAAAATTGTAGTTTCATAAGAAGAATTTCGAGTAATGCATATGGGAGGATTGAGCTTTATAAAATCTTAAAAGTAAATTTAAAAGGAATTCTATTAGCTTTCTCCCTTTTAT
>NZ_DALYUL010000037.1:6230-17203 GCF_031981185.1 Anaerotignum sp.
AAGGATATAATAAAGGCATTCTCTATGAAATGAATGAGGGATAAAAATGAACAAAAAAGCATTACACACGTTGGAATATGATAAGATTATTGAAAAATTAGCCGCTTTTGCGGTTTCGCCAATGGCAAAGGAACGAGCCAGAGAACTGCAACCTGCAATGGTGATGAGCGATATTGCTCTATGGCAGCAAGAAACCACGGAAGCTACAAATATGATTTTACGAAAAGGCACACCTTCCTTTGGTGGTTTTCGTGAAATAAGACCCCAGTTAAAGCGGGCAAGCATGGCAGGGGTTCTCTCTATTTCCGAATTGATGGAAGTTGGAGAATTTCTTTATGTGTGTCGAAAGATGAAAAACTATGGTAAGCATGAAAATAAGGCAGAAGCCTATGAAAGAATGGATGAGTATTTTGAATTACTGGCGCCCATACCTGCCTTGGAGAATGAAATTAATCGATGCATCCTTTCTGAAACAGAAATTTCTGATGATGCAAGTGCAGAGCTTCGCAATATCCGCAAGGAAATTAAGATTTCCAATGAAAAAGTTAGAGATCACTTAAACGGAGTGATTTCTTCCTCTGCATACCGTAATATGCTTCAGGATTTTGTAATTACCATTAGAAATGACCGCTATTGTGTTCCTGTAAAGAGTGAGTATAGAAACACCTTTCCAGGTATGATACATGACCAATCCAACACAGGTTCCACATTATTTATGGAGCCACTGAGTGTTATACAGTTAAACAATAAAATAAAGGAGCTTCAGGCAAAAGAGAAAGATGAAATTCGTAAAATCTTGGTGGAACTTTCACGTCTGGTTACGGAAAATACCATGGTTTTAGAAGCGAATTTGGAGCTTTTGACCCAAATGGATTTTATTTTCGCAAAGGCGGGATTATCGGTATCCATGGGAGGAACCAGACCTCTATTTAATACAAAAGGCTATGTCCATATTGAAAAAGCAAGACATCCCCTTTTGGATGCAAAGGCTGTCGTGCCGATTAATATTTATTTGGGGAAGGAATTTACAACATTATTAATTACAGGCCCCAATACCGGAGGTAAAACAGTTGCGCTGAAAACCCTTGGTTTATTTACATTAATGGGACAGGCAGGACTTCATATTCCTGCGTTTGACCATTCACAATTGGCCATTTTCGATAATGTTTTTGCTGATATTGGGGATGAACAGAGTATTGAGCAAAGCTTAAGCACGTTCTCTTCCCACATGACGAATATTGTAAAAATTATGGATGAAGTGACGGATGACTCACTGGTTCTTTTTGACGAGCTAGGTGCAGGTACAGACCCTACCGAAGGTGCTGCACTTGCCCTTGCCATTATACAGGCGCTAAAAGAAAGAAAAATTCGCACTGCTGTGACCACCCATTACAGTGAGCTTAAGGTGTATGCTCTGTCTACCCAGGGTGTTGAAAATGCCTGTTGTGAGTTTGATGTACAAACCTTGCGACCAACATATCGATTGTTGATTGGTATTCCCGGTAAGAGTAATGCCTTTGCCATTTCGAAGCGTTTAGGTTTACAGGAGTATATTCTTGATAGTGCCAAAGAATTTATCAGTCAAGATGAAGCTAGATTTGAGGATGTTATTACAGATTTGGAGATCAGCAAGAAATCTGTTGCCTTTGAGCAAGAAAGGGCTGAGCAATATCGCAAAGAAGCTGAAAACTTAAAGCTTGAGGTGGAACTTCAGAAAGAAAAGACAAAAGAGCAAAAGGAAAAGATATTGCAAAAAGCCAGAGAGGAAGCAAAGTTGATTTATGCTCAGGCCAAGGAAGAGGCTGATAGCATTATCAAAGAAATGAATCGTCAGGCCAAGGAAAAGGGTAATCAACAAAAACTTCTAGAAAACAGGAGCAAGCTAAAGGAAAAATTATCTTCTGTGCAAGAGGACTTTCTGAAATCCAAAAAGATAAAACCCAGCCATAAAGTGCCTGAAAATTTACAGACAGGAAATCGTGTTTATGTTATATCCTTCGATCAAAATGGTGTTGTCATTTCCCCGCCTGATAAAAACAAAGAAGTCATGGTGCAAATGGGAAGTATGAAGGCTAAGATTCCTTTGGCGGAGCTGATGCTTGACGATTCAGCACCAAAGGAAAATAAGCAAAAACAGTCAGCTCCACGGTCTAAGGTATCCAAGAGCCAATTTATTTCGGCAGAAATTGATTGCAGAGGGCAATTGGTGGATGAAGCGTTGGCAAATATAGATAAATATATTGACGATGCATATTTATCAGGCTTAAAACAAATTGTGATTATTCATGGTAAGGGAACAGGTGCTTTGCGTACAGCTGTGCAAAGTTTTTTGAAAACAAACTCTCATGTAAAAAGTCAAAGACCAGGGGTATACGGTGAGGGTGAAGCGGGTGTTACCGTGGTAGAGTTAAAGTAATAAACAGCCAAATATACTCTTTTTCACGGAGTTTAATAGTTATTGAGGATGTATCATTAATAAACCATCTGTTGCCAGCGTGGAAAATGAAAAGATTCTGTGAATTCTTTCAACAAAAGGGGAGATCTTCATGAACGGAAAACAAAAGATTTTGATTGTGGATGATGATAAACATATTGCGGAGTTAATTTCTCTTTATCTGGAGAAAGAGGGCTATGATACCAAAGAAGCATATGATGGCAGAGAGGCAATCAAGGAGATAGGTGCTGTTAAACCGGATTTAGTTATATTAGATTTGATGTTGCCAGGTATGGATGGATATCAAGTTTGCGCGGAAGTTCGCAAAACAAGTAATGTCCCCATTATTATGCTGACAGCAAAGGGTGAAACCTTTGATAAGGTTCTTGGGTTAGAGCTTGGTGCGGACGATTACATTGTGAAGCCCTTTGATTCTAAGGAACTGGTAGCAAGAGTTAAGGCAGTTTTACGGCGTTATGAACCAAAGCAACAGGAGGATGCCAACATCCTACGGTTTCCTAACTTGGAAATTAATATTTCTAATTACTCCGTTTCTTATCATGGAAAAAGTTTAGAATTTCCACCAAAGGAATTTGAACTTTTATACTATTTAGCGGAACATCCCAATCGAGTTTTTACAAGAGAACAACTTTTAGACCAAATATGGGGCTATGAGTATATTGGTGATACAAGAACCGTGGATGTGCATGTGAAGCGCATTCGAGAAAAGTTGAACCAGGAGGATGAATGGGGCATTCTGACGGTATGGAGTGTTGGGTACAAATTTGGTCAGAAGTGACATCACAATCGTAAGAATATATAAAATAAGACGACTGATAATCAGTCGTCTTACATAAATAGTTTATTAGTTTTAGATACTCTTGCATCATTGCTGTGATAATACATAACCAAATAATCAATGAAATTATGAGTTAGAGTCTTTTTCAGAGGCAATGAGTTCATGGTCAGCGGAGGAGTTTTCCTCTTCTTTGGGTTCCACTATTTCAGCAAGCTCCTCATCCTTTTTTTCCTCTTGGGTTTGTAGGGCAAGTCTTTGTTTTTCTTGCTTCATTTTTTCCCTTTGAGAATTTTGTTTTCTAATATTTGTGAGGCGCATCATCATGCAGAAAATATAAAGGAAAAACAGGAGATAATGAAAGCTATTCATATTTCCCCAAGGTGTTCTGATTAAAACATATAATCCCACGCCGATTAGAATAATATCAGCAGTGGAAAGCTTCTTTTTGTCAGGATTGGATTGCGGTTTTTTAAGATTCATTGGATTGTAAAACGGTTAAACCGTTATTCTCCTTTCTTTTTTAATGCAATATATTTATTATACCATCATTCCGAAATTATGGAAGCATTTTTGATGGATTTTGGAGGTAAAATCATGCGAAAAGAATCAATTGTGAAAAAACAAATGCTACAATACATTGCTACGATTCTAATTTGTGTGTTGATATTAGGTGGGATTCTATCAGTGGTTTACACCCAGTATTATATGAAAGAAAAGCGCAATGAGCTGATTCAACAAGGGCGAAAGATTTCTGTAGCATTTACAAATGCATATCGAACAGGCAACTTAAGCAATTTGAGTTATGAGTTGCAAGTGTTAGAAGAGTATATGGGTGCAGGCATTTTAATGGTAAATGCAGACGGTGTTGTTGTGTTGGCGTCACCGGGGCTTGATGAAATGATGATTGGACAATCCTTTGCCTTTCAGGACTTGGTGGATGGGGTAAAGGCAGGAAATATTGTTTCAAGTGAGAGAAAGGCAACGACGATATTTGATGTACCCACGCTAGTGGTTGGTTATCCGCTTTCGGTGGGGAAAATGGCCGGGATTTTTATGTGTCGTTCTATGCCTGAAATGGAGCAATCTCTATATCAGATGTATCAAGTGGGTATTGCTAGCATTTTTGTGGTGTTTCTTTTTGCTATTGTGGTGAGCTATCTTACCTCCAGAAAAATGACTAGACCTATTAAAGAAATGAATGAAGCAGCCAAGGTAATTGCCAGCGGAAATTTTGAACACAGGGTGGAAATTATAAGCAATGATGAGTTTGGTGAGCTGGCAAAGAGCTTTAACTATATGGCTGAAAGTTTACAAAACAACGATAAGACCCGTCGTGATTTTATCGCAAATGTTTCACATGATTTACGTTCACCACTTACTTCCATGCAAGGGTTTCTGACGGCGATGTTGGATGGAACGGTACCTTTGGAAAAGCAGGAAAAATATTTGCATATTGTTTTAGAGGAAACGCTGCGGCTTTCACGTTTAACAGAAGGAATTGTTGATTTAAGTAGAGCGGAAAGCAGCAAAATTATTTTAGATGAATCTGACTTTGATTTAAATGAGCAAATTCGTGCTAACATTAATTTATTAGAACCCCAGTTAAACGAGAAAAATGCTGTTATTAAAGCAATTTTTGCAGACCAAATTACCATGGTTCACGGGGATATAGATAAGATTTCTAGGGTAATTCAAAATTTATTGAGCAATGCTGTGAAGTTCTCACCGATTGGTGGGTTGATAGAAGTGGAAACTACAAAAACAGAGCGAAAGAAAGTTTTGGTATCCATTAAAGACCATGGAATTGGCATTAGCCCTGAGGATCAAAAGTATATTTTTGATCGTTTTTATAAGGCAGATAGGACACGTAATCAGGATATGCAAGGTAGCGGAATTGGATTGGCCATAGTAAGAGAGTTCCTTCAGGCTCATAATGAAGGCATTACGGTCAAAAGTACCCCAGGAGAAGGAAGCACCTTTGTTTTCTCTCTTAAAATGTCGGAAGAATAGATAACGTTGTTTAACATTCGGAGATACAATAGACAGAGGTCTTTCTGTATCCAAAGTGAGACGTCTTTACAAGTATAAAAGAGCCTGTATAACGAGGGTTTTCAAGAAACTCAGGTTATACAGGCTTTTTTAATTGTTTTGATAAGACTATTTTTCGTTAGTACACTAATGTTCTCTAATTAATCACACTATTATAATTTTTCAACTTCTTCCATCCAAATTCGACTCGAAGCATCCGTAGGCATACGCCAATCACTTCTTGGAGATAGACATAAAGCACCAACCTTAGGGCCGTCAGGCAAGCAAGAACGCTTGAACTGCTGCATAAAGAAGCGGCGGTAGAAGTTTTTTAGCCACTTCAAAAGTGTTTCTTTAGAATAAGCATTTCCGAAGGCCTGCTCTGCCAAAAATAATACCTTGGCGGGTGAGAAGCCGAAGCGAATGATTTGATATAGGAAAAAGTCGTGAAGTTCATAGGGACCCACCAAATCCTCTGTTTTTTGATTAATGTTTCCATTTTCGTCGGGTGGCAATAACTCCGGACTTACAGGTGTATCCAAAATATCAAGAAGAATTTCGGAGGCTTTTTGATCTAATTCACCTGTGGATGCAACCCAATTTACTAAAACTCGAACCAATGTTTTCGGGATACCGGCATTAACAGCATACATGGACATATGGTCACCATTATAGGTTGCCCAGCCCAGTGCAAGCTCTGATAAATCACCTGTTCCTACAACGATTCCCCCTGTTTGATTTGAAATATCCATCAGAATTTGGGTACGCTCACGGGCCTGTGTGTTTTCATAAGTAACATCATGGACAGAAGGATCGTGACCGATATCCTCAAAATGTTGTAAAGAAGCTGCACGGATGGAAATTTCTCGCGTAGAAATACCTAGAGATTTCATTAATTGAACTGCATTTTGGTATGTTCGATCTGTGGTACCAAAGCCAGGCATAGTAATACCTAAAACATGGTCTCTTGGAATATTCAAAAAATCGCATGCTTTCACACAAACCAAAAGTGCCAGTGTAGAATCCAAACCTCCGGAAATTCCAATCACAAGGGTCTTTGCATGGACATGTTCCATCCGTCTTGCCAGACCGGTTGTCTGAATCATAAAGATATCATGACAACGCTTACTTAAGGAGGCGTCATCAGCAGGAGTAAAGGGTTTTGCGGTAATAGGACGCTTAAACTCGTGTAACTCTTCCTCTGCCATTGAAAATTTGATTTCTCTATAAAATTTTTGGGCATGAGCTCTAGAAAGATGTGACATGTAAGTGGTATGCTTGCGACGTTCGCTAGCTAATAGTTCTAAATCCACATCTGCGTAAATAAGCTGATTTTCCTGTGAAAATGATTCTGATTCTCCAAGTAAAACGCCATTTTCATAAATTAGGCTGTGACCACTGAAAACTGTATCTTGGGTAGATTCCCCAATTCCTGCAGAAGCATATGCATATGCACATAAACAACGGGAGGATTGCTGGGCAACGAGTTGATGGCGATAACTCGGTTTTGCAGCCAATTCATTACTAGCTGATGGATTTAAAAGGACAGTGGCTCCGTATAAACTCAAATAGGAACTTGGGGGAATTGGTCCCCACAAGTCTTCGCAAATTTCCACCCCAACCTTAAGATTTGGGAAATTTTCCGCAGAAAAAATAAGGTCTGCACCAATGGGAACAACTTGTCCGCCATAAGTGATTTCTTCCTGAATTAAATCATCGGAAGATGCAAACCAACGCTCCTCATAAAACTCACTATAATTAGGAAGTAATGTTTTTGGAACAAGCCCCAATATTTTTCCTTTATGAAGAAGTGCCGCACAATTAAAAGTTTGATTATCAGCCAAAACAGGAACGCCAATTAGTATTAGCATATCTAATTCCTTTGTTTCTGCCGCAATTTCTGTTAAGGCTTTTTCGGCAGAGGCAAGCAAAGGGCTTTGAAAGAACAAGTCTCCACAGGTATATGCTGTAACGGAAAGCTCGGGGAAGGTAAGGACTTTTACCTTTTTTTCTGCCGCACTTTTGATAATTGACATGATTTCTTGTTTATTATAAATGCAGTCAGCAACCTTTAACTTGGGAACGGCAACTGCGACTTTTACATAGTTAAACATGATACACACTCCTTAGAATTTTCTGAATAAGCCAATTACTTTACCTAATATTGTCACATCACGGACAATGATTGGTGACATGGCAGAGTTTTCTGGCTGCAAACGAATAAAATCTTTTTCTCGATAAAAGGTTTTAACGGTAGCAAAGTCTTCAATCAGTGCAACCACGATGTCTCCATTATTAGCAGAGTTTTGCTGCCTTACAAGGATCAAATCCTTATCAAAAATTCCAGCTTCAATCATACTTTCTCCTCTAACGCGCAGCATGAAAACAGTATCATTATGGATATACTCAACGGGTATGGGAAAGGTGTCCTCAATATTTTCTACGGCTAGAATTGGTGTACCAGCCGTTATGGTTCCAATAATTGGTACGTTGACCAATTCTTTTTGAGGGGAATCATAAAAATCGGGTGCTAATATTTCGATTGCCCGTGGTTTGGTTGGGTCACGGCGAATGAGGCCTTTTTTTTCCAATCTGGCAAGATGCCCATGAACAGTTGAGGTGGATTTTAACCCAACTGCTTCGCAGATTTCCCGTACTGATGGAGGATAGCCCTTTTCTCTTACTTCGGATTTCATATATTCTAAAATTTGTCTTTGTTTTGGTGACAAATCGCCCATTGATAACACTCCTTTACAGATAGACTTTGTAAATGAAAAACTTTTATACGGTACAATTATATTAATAATTATTTCCTTTTTTTGCAGTATAACACAGTGCAGGAATAAAATCAAACCTACGTTCGGAAAATAGTGAAAAAAATATTGACAAAGAATATTAGTTCGATTACTATAAAGAAAAATAAAAGAAAACTTGTTCGTGCGAGGGGGTATTTTTTGTGAATTGTTATATGTCTAAAAAAATTATGAAAAAGATACGGGAAAAAGCATTTTTATTTATCACAATGGCTATGATTTTATGCCTGGGAACAATGGCAATGGCCGCACAGAGTGAGCAAACCAATGAAGTTTACTATGAAGCTGTAATCGTTCATTCTGGGGATACTCTATGGGGAATTGCTAAAAAATATAAGGATGACAATGAAAATATAGAACGTATGATTTATAAAATTATGAAGATTAACGGATTGCGTTCTGAGAACATAGTATCGGGTAAGAGTCTAATTGTTCCAATGAAGCGATGAATAAGGTGTTTTTTAAGATTTTTCTCCTTTGAATATTCAAAGGAAGTTGAATTAGGTTCTTATAGGATAATCAAATTGAATGAATAACATTGAGGAGATTGTATAAACTTGCTTATTTGAGAATTTTGTTATGAATCTTCTTTTATTAGGTTATCAAAAAAGTTATTCAATTAATTTTGATGATTGTCAAACCTTCTCAGGGCCTTTATATTTCTAAAACATATAGTTTGTTTTTTTGGAGATATTATTTGGAGATATTATAATGAAGGTAAATCTTCTTTCTTATACAAAAATATACCAGAGCTTATATAAAAAATATTGACAGTAGTCGTCATTTTTGAAGAATGGATATTCTTAAAATAGTAGTCATTAATTGACAGGATCATTTCTTAAGCATTTTTTACTTTTATAAGAATTTCGTTGTGATGCAGTTACAATTGTGTTAAGATTAAGAAACAATGGTATTTTCTGGTGAAAGTT
The DNA here is from genome assembly GCF_031981185.1 of Anaerotignum sp. Classification (GTDB taxonomy): domain Bacteria; phylum Bacillota; class Clostridia; order Lachnospirales; family Anaerotignaceae; genus Chakrabartyella. The sequence goes on from NZ_DALYUL010000037.1 coordinate 15,234, forward strand.
ATCGAAGGAAATATAGAGAAGGGAGGGTAAATATGCTACCTTGGATTATCGTGTTAGCTATACTAGGCTTGATTTTGGTTTTTGCAGAGATGCTGATTCCTGGGTTTGGTGTTTTTGGAGTTTTTGGTATTCTTTCATTATTATGTTCCACAATTATGGCAGCAAAGATTTATGGAGTCATCGTATTTATGATTTTAATTATTTCATTGGTATTTCTATTTTTTATTATGCTAATGATTGCAAAAAAAAGTGGATTATATAATAAAGTGGTTCTGCATGATCGATTAGAATCAAAGGATTTTGACGAAACAAGACTGGAAGGATTAATTGGGAAAATTGGTATTACCCAAACAACTTTGAGACCCTTTGGAGTTGCTGAAATTGATGAAACTAACTATGATGTATGCTCTTTAGGGGATTTTATTGACAAAGGAAAAAGAGTTAAGGTTGTTCAGATTTCTGGCAAAACAGTTACTGTAAAGGAATGGGAAGAATAAAAGAACGAGATTAGAGATTAAGGAGGAACGATAAATGTTTGATTTGATACCAGTGGTCATGCCGCTCATTGTCATTATTGTTATTATCATGATTTTTTTAAGTTTTGTACCTTTAGGTTTATGGATTTCTGCAGTATCAGCGGGTGTTAAAGTAGGAATTTTTTCTTTAATTGGTATGCGCCTTCGCCGTGTTCGTGCTGATAAAATTATTCGTCCATTAATTAAAGCCCAAAAGGCTGGTATGGATGTAAATGCAAATCAGTTGGAATCTCATTTGCTTTCAGGTGGGCGTGTAGACAACGTTGTAGATGCTTTGATTGCGGCGCACAGAGCAAATCTGGATCTTTCTTTTGAAAGAGCAGCAGCAATTGATTTGGCAGGACGTAATGTTTTTGAGGCTGTCCGTATGAGTGTAACACCTAAAATTATTGAAACTCCATGGATTTCTGCAGTTGCTATTGATGGTATCGAGGTAAAGGTAGTCGCTAAAGTAACTGTTCGTACCAATCTTGCAAGATTGGTGGGTGGTGCTGGAGAAGAAACCATTATAGCAAGAGTAGGAGAGGGTATTGTTACTACTGTTGGTTCTTCTCAAAGTCACAAGAGTGTTTTGGAAAATCCGGATTTAATTTCTAGAACTGTATTGTCAAAAGGTTTGGACAATGGAACAGCTTTTGAAATTTTATCGATTGATATTGCTGATGTAGATATTGGTAGAAATATTGGTGCTCATTTGCAGATTCAACAGGCTGAGGCGGACAAACAAATTGCCCAGGCAAAGGCGGAAGAACGTAGAGCAGCTGCGATTGCAAAAGAGCAGGAAATGAGAGCAGAAGTTGAGCATATGAAGTCTAAGGTTGTTGAGGCTGAGGCACAAGTTCCTATGGCATTGTCAGAGGCATTACGTACGGGGAATTTAGGAGTAATGGATTATTACCGTATGCAGAACATTCAATCTGATACCAATATGAAAAATAATATTGGTTCGACGGATATTAGCAAAATGTTTAGATCCGAAAATGACCCCTCAACGAAATCGCAAATTTAGAAGGTAAACAGAAGAAAGATCTCCTTTAAAGGGCGGTCTTTCTTTTATATTGTAGACATATTTTTGTATTCTCACTTAAAATATAGGTGATAAGGAGCTGAATTCAGAAAGAAGGTTGTTTATAAAATGTTTGTAACGATAATAAAATATTAGAGGCTATTCAATTAGTTAAGGAGGCGTTCTATGTCAAGAAATCTTGATGATTTGTGGGAAAAAACTTTGGACAGTGAAAAAACAATGCTAGAAAAAAAGCAGCAAAAGGTTATTAATCGTAAATTTAATAAGATTGATGAATTAAAGCAAGATTTAGAAAATAAGGTTCCCAAAAAAATGATAGACACATTAAACAATGGTTTTTATAAAGCATTTCAATTGATTTTCACAAAAGGAATTGAAGTCATAGAAAAATCATTTCGGAAGGAAGA
>NZ_DALYUL010000037.1:17213-18436 GCF_031981185.1 Anaerotignum sp.
GCTAGACTTATCTTTTAGAGTGAATGATTTTAGAATAAACCAAAGACCTGATAGAAAATCTATAAGGCTTCTGGATAAAGAAATCAGAAAAGGGCAACGTATTAATACCTGTGTAACTTTGGCTGAAGGAATCGGGTTAGGGGTGATTGGAGTGGGTTTACCGGATATCCCACTTTTCCTCGGTGTTATTTTAAAAGGTATTTACGAAACTGCCATTGGATATGGTTTCAGCTATAGAGAAGAAAAAGAACAAATTTTCATTTTAAAAATGATAACAGCGGCTTTGAGTTCTGATGAAGAGTTTAGAAAAGCAAATGATAACGTTGAGCTTTGGATAATGCATATAAATGAAAGCCCAATTTTTTATGATTTAGAAGAGGAAATACAAAATGCTTCAAATGCACTGTCTAAGGCATTACTATTATCTAAGTTTGTTCAAGGTTTTTTTGTGCTTGGCATTATTGGCGGGATTGCTAATCCTTTTGTTTATCATAAAATTATGAAATATGTATCTCTCAAATATAAAAAAAGATATCTAATTCAAAAAAGATTGGGTATAAAAAACGAAAGATAATCCATACTATGATTGCGAGGAAATTCCTCGTTCAATAAAGACTGAAATGAATTAGGGAGGTCATAGACTATGGACAAGAGAACAAATAAAGAATCTGAAAAAACACAAAAAAGTATGAACAGAACCGAATTTGCTCAAGAATACAGCATTGATACCGGTTCTCAAACAAACAGTAAATGTGATAAGACAAACAAATCAAACAAGACCAACAAATCAAGCAGCACAAAGTAAGATAACGTAATATGACTTTTGAAAATCCCTTCTTGTATAAGGAAGGGATTTTCTTAATAACAAGGATATTAATTAGGAGATTAATCTTTTAAAATAAGGCTGTCTAACTGCATTTGGCAGATAATAATAAATTATTTAAAAAAATGTCGAAAAAGTGTTGACAAGATTAGAAAACAGTGTATAATAAATAACTGTCACTGCTGATTCAGAAGCAGCAAGATGAAAAAAAGAGTCAATTTCTAAGAACAAATAAAGTCAAAATAAATAATAAAATTTGGAAAAAAAGTTCTTGACAAAAGGTATTGGTTCTGATAAACTAATCTTCGCTGACAACAACGAAAAATGACAGCGACAAAAAAACAATTGATCCTTGAAAACTAAACAGTAGAGATACAAACACACAACCCATAGTCAATTC
>NZ_DALYUL010000038.1:0-7732 GCF_031981185.1 Anaerotignum sp.
CCTGCTGATTACGAATCAGCTGCTCTACCATCTGAGCCACAGTAGCATATTAAATTTTGTCTGAACGCCTCATTTAGTATACAAAAACATGAAAAGTCTTAAAACCGAATCTTTGACATTATATCATATGGGAATGAAAAATGCAACAATTCATCACCCTTCTTTGCACATTTCAACTAAGATATCTGCTTTCATCCGAGAAACTTTATTTGTTAAACCAGTATTTCATACATTTTTTCAATCAATAAATTACCTATAACATAATCTTTAATAGCGATTTTACAGAAAATTACATATCTACTAAAAACACCTAAAACTATATCATCTTTTACAATATAATGTTATAATTCTGTTTGTGAAATAAGGAACGCAAATTGTAACTTATTCCAGAACAAAAACTATTTTGTTACTCATCTAAATTTGGGCGTGACACGATTTTTTACAGCAGATAGTGTTTTATTTTTAAAGGTAATACATCAATAATTGGAGGCTGCTGCCTTCTTAAAAAGGTTATGATTATTACCTTAAGAAGATTTTTAGGAGGATTCACTATGACAAACAAACAGAAAGTATGGGGGCTTGGATTTTTGACTGTGTTTTTATGGGCATCTGCCTTCCCCCTTACAAAGATTGTTCAAGAACAATTCACTTCATCTCCCTTAGGGTTTCTACGATGTAGTATTGCGGCAATTTTATTACTGATAATCGGTAAATGTTCTCACATACATAAGCCCAAAAAAGATGATATCCCTTGGTTTTTTCTTTCCGGTGGAATGGGCTTTACGCTCTACATGATTACCTTTAATACAGGTATTCAAACTTTAACATCTGCCACATCCAGTATTGTCATTGCCATTACCCCAATTTTAACGGCGATATTAGCGGCAAAGCTTTATGATGAAAAAATACAACCCGTAGGTTGGCTGGCCATCATGATGGCATTTGTTGGCGTTTTGATTCTACTCCTTTGGGAAGGTGTATTCTCAATTAATATCGGATTAGTTTGGACAATTTGTGCTGCTATTGTTTTTTGCGGATACAACATACTAAGCCGAAGACTTTCACAAAAAGGATACTCTTCTTTGGAAATCGTAACCTATAGCATGCTTTGTGGTGCAATATTACTGGGCTTTTGGTCTGTTGAAGGCTTCCAGCAAATGGCTCATGCCAGCACTAAACACATTTTTGCACTTATTTATTTAGGTGCTTTACCCAGTGCGGGTGCATACTTTTTTTGGGGCAAAGCCATGTCCTTAGCAGAACGTACCAGTGAAGTGACTAACTTTATGTTTGTTACGCCTCTTCTTTCTACAATAATGGGATTTATTATTTTAAAAGAAGTTCCAAATATGGGCACTTTCATCGGTGGCGCAGTAATCATTATTAGCATTGTTGTATTCAATTTGAAAGGAAAGTAAAATGCTTCTTCCCTTTTCATAGATTCTGTCTTTCATAACTATCAAAATGCGGTAAATCCAAAATGGATTACCGCATTTTTTTATTTATCAACGCATTTACTTTTTAATAATCAGTTCCTGACCAATATAGATTTTAGCTGGGTCTTTAATTTGTTCTCTATTGTACTCGTAAATCGTTCTCCATTGATTTCCATCACCCATAAGGTTCTTAGCAATTTTCCACAAGCTATCCCCCTTGGCAACCTTATACACATCCGAAATAATCTGCACAGGTGCCTTCTCAGGTGTTGTTTCTGGCGCCTTTACAACTGGTGCCTTTGTTTCTGGCTCTACCGCAGGTTTCTCAATTACTTCCTTCTCGGGCTTCACTTCGGGCATAGCAGCTGGTTTTGCAACCACCGTGATTCTCCCCTGGGGATTAGCGTATTCTTTGCTAATCACACCCTTCATTGAATTCACATACTGAATTAAAGCATCTGCGTCAACAATACCGGTATTCTGCTTGAAAGATCCTTGTGTCAAAGCATAGTATGTGTCGCCGCCTTCTGCCTGAAAGCTATTTACAACTACCGTATAGTTTGCCTTTGGATCGAATGCCTTGCCCCCTACACTGGTTATCGTAACGCGGCTGCCTGGAGCAGCAGGTGCATAATATGTAGATTTGGGATATTGCTCCCCATTTTTATAATCCACTGCTGTGTTTACGGTGTATTCCGCCCCTGCAATCTGAGGGAACCCTCCTAATGCTGTAGGCGTACAGAAGGTAGAAGCCTCCAAAATTTCAAGAAGCTGAGACCCTGTAACCGTTACAAGCTCCACTGTATTGCCATAAGGGAATACGGTATACAAAGTATTTAAGGAAATATCTCCCGCTGGAATACTGGCACGGATGCCGCCACCATTAGAGATCGCTACATCCACACTTATGCCTAATTTTTGTTCTTCGGCATATTTTCTGCCTGCATACAAAAATGCATCCGATGCAAAATCCCCTAAGTTGGTTTCCTCTGTTCGAACGCCCGGTTCACGCTCACCATTCAAACTAACCTCAGATTTTGCAAAAAGACCCGCATAATATGCATCAACCTCAGCCTTATCCGTTGCAACCATATCTACTAAAGACCCATCATATTTTCCAATGCTTGTCTTATAATCAGCGGCACTCATCAGCTTTGCCACTGCTTCCTTTGAAGACTCATTGATAACAATTGTTCCCACGTTTTCCAGATAAGAGCCTGTGCTCACAATCAATGTGTCATTTACCTTTTGACCACCATCCATTACAGTGTGGCTATGTCCATCAATAATTAAATCAATCCCTTTTACTGCATTTGCAACATCAATAGAGCGTCTGCCGATACTTTCATCATCAACACCCAAATGTACCAGTGCCACAATATAGTTACAGCCTTTTTTCTTTAATGCGTCTACTTGCGCTTGGGCAGCAGCAGTCATTTCTTTTCCATCCAAAAAGGTAACATCCTTCACGCTGCTGGGGCTTGATTTTGTTTGTGTCTCAGCTGTATCCAAACCGAACACACCAATCTTCATGCCTCCCTTTTCCAACACAATATTATCCCCAAAATAGGGCTCATTTGTGCCCTTTTTCAAGATATTTGCATCCACAACAGGTACCTTTCCAGCCTTTAATACAGCAACTATGTCCAAAAGAGAATCAAAACCAAAATCAAATTCATGATTGCCTAGAGAAACGCCATCATAACCTGCTGAAACAAGGTATTCAGCCGCTTTTAGTCCCTTGGAGTGATTTACCAAGGTAGTTCCCTGTGAAAAATCCCCTGCATCCAAGAGAATAACATCTGCACCTTGGGAAGTGTAGTAATCTTTAAGACCCTTCACACCAGCAATACCAATGCTTTTTTCTCCTGTCTGATAATATCCATGCATGTCATTCGTATGGATAATTACTAGCTTTCCATCCATTGTACCCGCAAGCGCTGGAACAGTAAATCCAACCATCATGGATAAGGATAGCAGAAGAGATAAAACCTTTTTCCCGTGTTTCATAGTACTCCTCCTTTTTATTTGGCAATATATTACTTTCTAATCATATCACTTTTTGAAATAAAAAGGAACATAGTAGACAATTTTTTCATACAAAATATACACAAATTTGACACCACCATCATTTCTATTCTTCTTTCAATAATAACCCCCGCCTTTATGAATTTGGATATGAAAAAACCGACATGTTTAAATGTCGGTTAAGCTATTACTCATACGTTTTTTTCTTTTTCTTTTCGCTTTGGTTTATTGTAGAACCAGTATTGTCTACAGCTTCCTTTTTCTTCTTGATTTCTTTCTTTTTTGGACTTTTATCACCCATATTAAACGCCACCTTTATTTTTAGTATAACACAGAATTGATGAAAAGGCTAATTTAAAGTCAATTTATACAAAGGACACAGCTTACACCATTTCTCCTAGGAGGCGTGGTATTAATTATTCAACTACTAACGAATACCATTTTACTATATTGAATGATACCCGGTGTTATAACCAACTCTTTTTTCATAATCCTTGATGCAGCCATTTTTATCCGTCTCTTTGTATCGCTCAACCATCTATCCGCCACAACAACCCATGAATAACCTGATATGGAATACTTTTTAATGAAGCAATTCTCAATGTAATTTATTCATATCAGCTAGCTTTTTAAAACACATTTTATTTTTCAAAAGTTTTTCTTGACATTTCTTCCTACTTCAGGTATACTTACATTAATTTCGTATATATGATTATTCGCTCTTAAGTTCTAGTCGATAATTATTATCTGACTTTTGCTTGAGAGTTTTTTTATTTATATGCCCGGGATAATATTTTTTAGGAGGTACTGATTATGAATAACGGTACAGTAAAATGGTTTAATGCGGATAAGGGTTTTGGATTTATAACACCTAGCAATGGCGGTGAAGATATTTTCGTACATTTCTCTTCTATCCAGACAGATGGTTTTAAATCTTTGAATGAAGGTCAGGCAGTGACTTTTAGCACAGAGCCCGATCCCAAAGATAGTCGCAAAACACGTGCTATCAACGTGTGCGCAAACTAAACCTTCTACACGGCCACCCTTTTGGGTGGCTTTTTTTTATTTCCCTTCATAGTTTTTCATTTCCCCAAATACCTACAGCTTGCTTACAGTGCACTTCCATTTACAATCTTCTGTGAAACCTAAAACGTCCACTCCAGCCTACTTGTTTGCCATTTTGACCTTTAGCCTGCTTTCTTTTAATATACTACAAAGTGTTTCCTCCAACTTGTTTTATTTAAGATTCTTACAATAAAAAAATGCTTAAATCCATCATAATGAAGACTTTCAGCACCTTTTTACCCATCGATGCGACAGGATTTGAACCTGCGACCTCGGCGTCCCGAACGCCAAAACAGCACCCCTCAAGCCCTTGATTTTACTGGGTTTGCGGGAATGCTGACTTGCATTTGACTTGCATAATATTTTTGAAAACACGAACTAACGGTCTTGAATACAATTAGCCACTTATAAAAAAGGCTCCAAAAAAATGGGGGCTGTACCATTTATATGTTATTTTTTCTATTAAATATTGCTTGTTGTTCGGCGTAAATAATTTATTAGGTAACATATTCTTTAACCAAAAGCTTACTATCTACTATGAAAATTAATCAAATTATAAACATAAAAGAAATTTAAATTAATCACTTAATGAGCTACTATGTAAACGTCCGATTATGGTACGTCTATGTCCCCCTCAAGTTGGTAACGCAGTGTAAACACAATGAGCAGTTCATATAGAAACGGTATAAGCTCATAGTATGCCATAATGGACAAGAGCAGTCTGTATTTTTCATTCTAAATTTAAAATATCAGCATTTTAATTACTGATTAACAATGATACCCATAAGACTAATCAATTCAGCTGCTTGAAACATATTTATAACCATTCCTTTCAACTCAATAGGAGGAGTGGATACCAATGGCATTTTGAATTCATTATCAGTAAAATCCACTGTTGCTAGCATTGTCTTGAAAAAATTATTTTTTATAAACTTGGAATTCTTTGCCTCAAACTTTTTCAGTTTTGCTTCTGAAATAGACGATTCAGTAAAATCGATGTTATCAAAAAAAACTGCATTCATTTTAGTTTCATCGAAGTTTGAATATTTAAAATTTGACTGTTCAAAAGTAGTTTGTTTTATAACCGTACGGTGCATATCCAATCCAACACATTTACAGTCAACAAATTGGCATCTTTCAAAATAAGCGTCTGCAAATTTACTATTTGAAAGATCACAAGATTGGAATATAACATCAATAAAACTTGCGCTTTTAAAGTTGCAACTGCAAAATTTACAATTTTCAAGAATACTTGATTTTAGTTCCATTCTGGAAAAATCCATTCCTTCAATTCTTTCAGCATAACTTTTTATTGCAAAGATTGAGATATCATCTGATAAACGATCCTTCACATAAGAATAGAACTCATCTATCTGCAATATTTCTTTGGATATTTTGGGTTTAGCTATATTCATATTTTTATCCCCTATCTGTTAATAAGCTTAAAAATACACTACTGATGGAATTTTGTGGCCATTTTTCATGTACGGATAATTGGCAATTTACCAGTCTGTACGTTCGGTATGTCATACACATAATTAGAAGTGGATTCTGCAAACGTAATATTTTACTTTGTCTCGTGGTATTTGAGTTTGTTGTAAGCTTTTACTGCAACCGAAATAATCCAATATATGATATCTCTACCCAAAAAGCTAAGTTTAATCTTTTCCAATTAATCTTTTTCATTAATCCATAACTCTTTAATGCACACCGCTCAATCCAGTTACTAAGTATACACATAATGAGCAACTGGCTTTACTAAAAAATACAATCCTACGTTAATGATAAACAGCAATTTATACTTGCTCTTTTTTGCCAAACGGGATAAATAAATAAGGTGTTAAACTACCAATAACTGAAGCAAACCAAAGATTTTCATTTACTCGGTGGAATAACTGAGGTACAATACTACTCCACTCAAAAATTTGAGAAGCATATATGAAAAAGACAGCCCCCGGACCAGTTGTTAGGTTAAACGCCCATTGAGTTAAATCCATTATCAAGCCAATAGCGACAATAATTGATGCAGAAAAAAAAATTTCTTTTCGCGTCATGTTCCGGAAAAAAATCATGCCACCAACTATAAGTGTCACAATAAATATGGATCCATAGATTATAAGTTCTCGTGTATTATCTGTTTTAATTGTTCCATCTGGAAGCTTAACAATAACAAATCGAATCATAAGAAAAACTTCCACGTAAAAAGCTATCACACCTGCGGTGATACAAAATAACGGTACTTTCCAAAAAATTTTCTTCAGCTCCATATCTTTTCCTTCCCTCCACAAACAAATTTCGATGTATTGCTCTCTCGGATTATATAAAACACATTGTTTTTATCAATAAACTAATCTACGGCATATCATAATCATAATGGGCAATTGGAGAAAATAATAGCCACTGTCTAATGATATCTAGCTGATGCTATAAAATCTCATCAATACTTATAATGAGCAACTTTTATTTATGCCTCAATTGCTCCTATTCTCTATTATGTTTTGTAGTTTTAATTTAAAATCGTCCTCATACTTTAGGATATAATATTTTCCACCATTGCTGCAATAGCCGATGTCCTCTGTTATGCCAATATAATACATATCAGATGATGATACTCCATCTTGATGTAAAAAAATGCTGTATATCATACCATTTTCAGTTTTTCCTATCGTTTTATCAAATGTTTTTTTAATACTACATTCTGATAATAAGGAAATCACTTCATTTTTTTCTTCCTCATTAAGCTGGTCTAAAATGTAAATAGGCCAATCTTTTTCATAGACACCTATATCTCCAAGGAAGTAATTGTATTTGCTTTGAATTAATGGCATTTCTTGAAACGTTGTTTTATAAAAAAATATACCTCCCAATAATAAACATAATATACCCACATACAAAATAGTTTTTGATTTCATTAGTAGTAGAATTCCCCTCCAAATAAATTAGTATAATTTTTTCATCTGAATAAATCTCAAGAGCTATGCAGGCTCAAGATGTCCAGATAAAAATTTAGTATTTTAATAATTGATCATCTAAATCATATATTTCAAGTTTCAAAATACTTATATAAATGATTAGTACACTTCTGGCGATGCAAATTTTACGGTACAACAGCGCACTCCCCAAACTAGTTCCGCTGTATAAACATTAAACGAAGTTCAGCAACCAAATACCGCTCACACCCAAACGCTTTGTACTGATACCAT
>NZ_DALYUL010000038.1:7742-10669 GCF_031981185.1 Anaerotignum sp.
ATACCATGAGAAGATTATTCTGATACATTTAACTTTTCAAATACCCAAGCCGTCAATTCGTTTAGAGACGGATGAATAACCATGGAATCGTTAATAGGCTCGTAGGTATCGATATTGGGGCATAAAATTCGTAACCCGTCAAGTCCGTTTTCCGTCAGTGCACGCTTTGTCTTCGTACACTGATACCCCACATTCATCAGATATACAAAAGGTTGCAATAATACAGCGGCCTGCGGTCCCACAATATGAACGCCAAATATTTTTTTATCGGCGCCAATGATCATTTTTACAAAGCCGTTATCGTCATCCCCATCACGGTAGCCCATAGCTCTGCCGCCCACAACCTCCGAGTAATGGTTCTTTGCGGTTCGATATGAAAGACCTTTGTCCTTTGCTTCTTTCTCTGTCATGCCCACATGCGCCACCTGGGGATGTGTGAAAATTGCCCATGGAACCGTATCATAACGCAACTCTTTTTTATTTCCGTCTGAGAAAAGATTATGTACCAAAACCTGCGCCTCGTAGTTTGCTTTGTGCCTGAACTGATACTTTCCATTGATATCGCCCAAAGCCCATACGTTTTTATTTGATGTTTCAAGATAAGGGTTTGTACTAATCCAGCCGTGCTTATCCACTTCTACGCCTGCCTTTTCAAGGGCTAAGGTATCTGCATTGGATTTCACACCAGAAGCAACAAGAATCTCCTCACATTCCACAACGATTTGACTGTTGGTTATGGTGTTTTCGATGGTGATGTATTTTTTCCCATCATCGCTGTAAACAGATAAAATCTTACTATTTGATAGCACATCAATGCCATTTTTAATAAATTTTCTACTGACAAATTGTGCAACCTCTTCTTCTTCCTTATTTAATATTTTCGAACGTGCAATAATCGTTACCTTTGTCCCGAATGCCGAAAAAATATGGGCAAATTCAGCACTGATTGCACCACCACCTATGATAGCAAGGCTTTTCCATAGCTTTTTAGGAAACTTTTCTCCAAAAAAAGTTTCTGATGTCATATACCCAGTGTTCTCCAATCCATCCACTGGAGGAATCATAGTTCTGGCACCTACCGCAATAATGAACTTGTCACCATAAATCAATTCATCCTCCTTACCTTCGCACGATATGACCATGCTATTCGGTCCAGTAAAGGCACCGCTTCCTTTATAAACTGTGAGGTTAGGAATACCCTGCAAACTGTTTTCAATGGATTTGCTAAAATCAATCTGCTCCCACATTCTTTTTGAAATCGAATCCCAATCGATTTCTGGACGAGGTGTCCGAATACCGATTCGTTCAGACTCCTCCGCTTCACGGATAAAATCAGCAGGATAAACAAGCATTTTGGATGGAATACAGCCTTTGGTTAGACATGTGCCACCAAACTTTGCTTTTTCAATGATTGCGCAGCTTAGTCCTTTGTTTAAGGCTGCTTCCATAACCATGAGCCCAGCCCCGCTTCCTACAATTACAATATCAAAACGTTTCATGTGTATTCCTCCTGTCATTTGTTTTTTATTTATAGGTTACTTAAGATTTAAAACATTCTGCGTATTCATGAATAATAGTGTAGCTTGTCTACACTATCTGTAATAAACATACTTCGAAACTGAATCCACTACAGATTTTGCTCATTTTCTTTGGGTAATCAGTTGAACTCGAGAAGTTAAACTATAAGCATTTTTTACAGAATTTACGTCTTCTGTAATTTTGTCTCCTACCCTATAATCATTGTATGATTAAAAAACTCATAGCCGAGAAAATCATAGTCCCATTTTTCTGATGCTATTTTCAACAACTTCTGTTAGTTCACTTTCTGCCCCTAAACTAAAATTAAAAATTGCACCACTACCGCCCCCAGCACCAATAGCAGATATAAACACTTCTCTTCCAGTATCAATAATTGTCACACTTAAACTTGCCCTACTGCTATTTCGCATAAAATATTTATCGTATACCCGAACAGCCATTTTAACATTTTCACTCTGGTAATTACTTTTATCTACCAAATTTACGCTTGCCCCACTTTTGAATATAGCTTCGTCTAGTTGTTCGACTATTTTATCAAAATCCCCTTGCACAGATTTTTCGTATTTTGCCATTTCTTTTCCTCCTTCTAAATAATACAATAGTTTTCTAAACATTACCAAAATTAGATTCAGCTACTAAACATAATGAGAAGCACAACCGTCTTAACGTACCTTGAGTTCACAAAAATAATATCTGGTAACCCCTTTGTGGAAGATATCTTTACAAAAATCACTCCGTATTTATTCTATAAAGACACCTATTTCTCTGAATCAGACCTGAAATATTTTCCATTTTTATATGCATTAACTAAAAACTCTCCACAAACAAAGATAGCACCTTCATGGTCTTTTATAATCGCCCAATCCATTTTGTTTGAACACCAGTAAGGTTGAATATTTCGATTGAAAGATAACGCATCTATATCCATTATATACGATACCGAGTCAACATCACACACGTTGACTTCATAAATCCTTTTCTCTCCATGACATATTAACAAATCAATTATCTTATTGCGATTAGCTGGTGTTGAAAAATCATTTGACCTAAAACTTATTATTTCTTTCGTTGACTTATTATAATATTGCTGCGTTCTTTTCAACCATTTATCTTGAAGTTTTCTTAACACTTCCCTTTCTTCCTCTTCTGACAAAACTCTTCTATAAAAAAGCGGTAAAACATTCTTTAAATCGTTTTCATCAATATTTTTCATATAAAAAACGATTTTATTTATTTCTCTTTCACTTATTCTTATTTTATCTTCATAACTCCATCCAGCATACTTTATATTTTCACTTATTCTTGAAGTTCTCACAAGATAGACTGCCTCTTTTTTTATATCACTTAACGTAGTGTATTGTTCAGGCTCTATTTTTTCAATGTTTTGC
>NZ_DALYUL010000038.1:10679-17115 GCF_031981185.1 Anaerotignum sp.
ATCAATATTAATACTACTACTTGAGGACTTACGTAATTCTTCATTCTTTTCTATTTCCATAGCTTCTTTATAACTTAAACTAATAATTTTATCAACAATTGATTGAATCACCTGTTCTTGTGTTATGTCTTTTGTTTCTTCATATATTCCTAAAGCTTTTCGCTGTATTACTACTCGTTTATTCATAAAATTATTTATTTTATTTATACAAAATCTTCTTATTAATGTTTGAAAATTGCATATTATACTGCTCATTGATTTTCTCCCATATTTTGTTAGATTTAATCTTAATAAAAAGCAAATTTTTTCACAATATTTGTTGCGTAGATAGATACCTAGCGGTTCATTGAAGAGAAGTCTTTTTGGAAATCACTATAACTTTTAAAATTTGAGTTTTCAATATCAAAAGTTATTTGCATCCATTGTTCTTTTTAAGCCACAATAATCATCACAATCATTTCTGTCTCTTTTTGTAGTTTGAAAGCTTGTTTAGAATGATTTTTTGAAAGTCTTTAATCCATCTACGCGCTATTTTTTCTGCTATAACGCATATAATTACATATTATTTTTCAAAAGTTGCATGGTTTACCAGTCCCACGACCATAGCATATGATTAATATCAGGGCGATATATAGTTAACTATTCTTGTTTCTTGTTTTTTTCATCTTCCACAGAGGATGCTTCCTTTCCTTCACCCCATAAAAGGAAATATCGCACAAAACACAGCCCCAAAAGAAAAATCACACCTAAAATATAATAAACTAAACCGAGCTCTGCACTACCATCACCTAGAGTGCTTCCCTCTTCAGCCACTGGTACACTGTCCCGGAGTTCGCTTCTATCCATTTCGTTGCCCAATTCATCATAATAGTGAACAACAGTAAAGGGTGAATAAATACTTTTTCCATTTGTCTTAACTATGCGCAAAAAAGGTGCTTCTTCAGCAGAACTTTGAAAAAGAGGTTCTTGTTGTGTATTATCATAAGAGAAAACAGCATAGCTTGCCACATTGGGCAAATCATATAATCCACAAATAAGCAAATACTCTTTACCTAAACGTTGGGTATCGGCATAATCACACCAATATAAGGAAAAATCACTTAACCCTGCATTTAAAAAAAACGATATTTTCCAAATATGCCCCGCTCCAAAACTGCAATACCATGATGTCCCATATATCCATCACGCTGAAAAAAGACAAAAAGCTCCCTTCCTATATTTTCTCTTGTCAAAATATTGGCCTCAACTGTATCTGTGAAAAACTATTCATCAATGCAGCCGATAGCACTTCATCGTCATTAGTTGAGATGTTAAACTCTAAACTATAAACCAATACATATTAAAGTAATTAATGCCGCACAAAACGCAAGATATTTTTGTATTTTATTTCGATTTTCTAGTAAAGATATTATTCCGTTCATCATTAATTCTCTCCACTCTTGTTGTTGAAATATATCCGTTTTTTTTATGTTATTCATGGCACAAGTTATAATCCACATAATGAGCAATTGGCTTTATTAAAAAAATCCTACGTTAATGATAAACAGCAATTTATACTTGCTCTTTTTTGCCAAACGGGATAAATAAATAAGGTGTTAAACTACCAATAACTGAAGCAAACCAAAGATTTTCATTTACTCGGTGGAATAACTGAGGTACAATACTACTCCACTCAAAAATTTGAGAAGCATATATGAAAAAGACAGCCCCCGGACCAGTTGTTAGGTTAAACGCCCATTGAGTTAAATCCATTATCAAGCCAATAGCGACAATAATTGATGCAGAAAAAAAAATTTCTTTTCGCGTCATGTTCCGGAAAAAAATCATGCCACCAACTATAAGTGTCACAATAAATATGGATCCATAGATTATAAGTTCTCGTGTATTATCTGTTTTAATTGTTCCATCTGGAAGCTTAACAATAACAAATCGAATCATAAGAAAAACTTCCACGTAAAAAGCTATCACACCTGCAGCGATACAAAATAACGGTACCTTCCAAAATATTTTCTTCAGCTCCATAACTTTTCCTTCCCTCCACAAACAAATTTCGATGTATTGCTCTTTCGGATCATATTATTTTTATCAATTTACTAATCTACGGGATATCATAAACATAATGTATAATTATTTTTGTTGTTCTTCCTCTAACCATTTTCTACATTGTGTGATTTTCACCATTGGATCATACCCTTGTTCTTTACCCATATTGGATAGCATATCGCATGGAAATTCAACACATTTACCACAATAGTCTAAACCTTTTTTTTCACAGCAACTTTTCACTTTGCATTCACCACCCCAAAATGGCATTTCCATTTGAATACAACCTTTACAATTAACTTGCTCTTTGCGACCGCAGTTATTGCAACACACACCACATCTTGATTCAAACATTATTATATCCTCCCAAATTAAGCTCTCAATAATTTAAAACATCTATCATAAATATGTTAGAAATCCGGTAGTTAAACAGACTTCCTGTCATACTCATAATTCCTATACAACAGGTTATTATTTGATAAAGAATATAACTATAGCTACACTAAAGAGAAACAGACTTGCAATAAGGCTAATTAGCGAACTTCCCAGTATTGCTAAAACGCGAATCTAGCTTTACCTTTTAAACGCCACATTTATTTTAAAATTATTATAACTTATTATTCAAAATATTTCCACAAATACAAAAAAATGCTACAATCGGCTTTCATATCACCAATTGTAGCATTTTTCGCGCACTATCCTTTATTTTTACTATAAATAAATATCCAATTTAGTTTGTTGTGGAACTATTTGTTAGTTCCCTTTAAAAATATATTAAATCAGAAGTTTCTGATAATTAATTCTTTGTACGTACTACCCAAATTTCCCTTTGCCATTTTTAAATTATGAGATCGCTCGACTTCCTCAATCACAAAATCCTTATAAAGCTCTCTGATAAATTCATCATCATTATATGATAAAATAAACTTCCCATTAATACCTTTGAGCGTATCTCTTAACAATATGTGCATTCCTTCACCGAAACCATCCTCTCCGGTATCATAATATTTTTCTGTATTATGATAAGGTGGATCGCAATAAAAGAGAGTACCTTCTCTATCCTGGGAAGGAATCAACTTCACAAAACTTTTATTTTCAATAAGTACCCCTTCCAGACGTTTTTTTACTTTACGCAGGACGTCCAAATCAACCGTTTCTCTAGCTCTGCAGCCAAAGGAGCGAACCGTGGCACCATAAGAAAGCTTTATCAAATACAAATATCTGGCCGCCCGCTGGATTTCTGTCATTTGGCCAACATCTGCAGCTTTGTATTTTTCAAAAATCTCCCTTGCGCTTAGGGTAAATTCCAGTTCCTTCGCCACCGCTTCCGGGTGATATTTTACATTCCGAAATAAGTTTACTAACTCCGAATTTACATCATTGTATACTTCTTTTTCTGCATGTTTATCTTTGTAAAATAGCACCCATCCGGCACCTCCGAACACTTCCACATATTTTTCGAACCCATCTTCAGGAAATCTATTCACGATTTCTTTTCTCAATAATTTCTTTCCGCCTACCCATGCAATAAAACTATTCATTGTACCTCCCATAATTAAAAGCTCTTTCATATGTAAACATATTTTTTCTTAATCAATATTTCAAACTCGTTCGTCTTTTTAAGACCACCTCCTTACCTTTATTAATTCTCTCTAATTTTAATATATTTCGAATCCCCTTTAGGTATAGCATGTGGCATTCCTTTTTTTCTTAGTAAGGGTGGCCCAATGACTTTTAAAATCCTACATAATTTGCTATAATTTGACACAAAAAAACTGTTATGGTATCATTTTACAGTCAAATAAGTAATTTAGCCCATAAGAAAAACCACTACAGAAAGGGATGTTAAAATGAGAAACAAAACAGTAAAATTAGGGGTTTCACTACTATTATTAGTATCACTGTTACTCCCCAACACAAATGCAATGGCAGCGGATAGTGAGGAACCTAGCTGGACAGAAAAGGCCTCTATGTCTACGCCTCGTGACTATTTCCAAGCAGAGGTAGTTGCCGGTAAAATTTATGCCATTGGGGGGTGTGGCCACTCTTCAATGGAAGTATATAATTTATCCAACGATACATGGTCAGCTCTTGCTCCAATGTCTACGCCTCGTGACTATTTCCAAACAGAGGTAGTTGATGGTAAAATTTATGCCATTGGAGGAAAGAGTGGTTCAACTGACCTATCCTCAGTAGAAGTTTACGATCCGGCCAATGACACATGGTCAGCCTTGGCTTCTATGTCTACGCCTCGTAGGCATTACCGTACAGAAGTGATTGACGGTAAAATTTATGCTATTGGCGGATCTTATGGTTCAACTCGCCTATCCTCAGCAGAAGTTTACGATCCAGCCACCGATACATGGTCGCCTCTAGCTTCTATGTCTGCGCATCGTAGCATTTTCCAAACTGAAGTTATAGACGGTAAAATTTATGCTATCGGCGGAAATAATACTACAACTTACCTATCCTCAGCAGAAGTTTACGATCCAGACGCCAATACTTGGTCAACTCTGACTTCTATGTCAACTCCTCGTGGCGATTTCCAGACAAAAGCAATCGAAGGGAAAATTTACGCTATTGGGGGATATAATAGTTCTAGTTCTTACCTATCCTCAGCAGAAGTTTACGATCCAGACAATGACACATGGACGTCTCTGACTTCTATGTCAACTCCTCATACGGGTTTCCAAACAAACGTAGTTGACAGTAAAATTTATGTCATTGGAGGATATAATGGTCCTCGCACATCCTCAGCAGAAGTTTACAATCCAACCACTAACATATGGACAGTTTTGCCTTCGATGTCAACACCCCGTTCCTCTTTCCAAACAGAGGTAGTTAACGGTAAAATTTATGCCATTGGGGGAAGTAGCGGATCATCTCCTTTATCCTTAATGGAAGCTTACACCGTAATCTCTTCCTCCAGTACAACTAAGCTAAAAGTAGTCCTTGAAATAAACGAAACCCTACAATTATCTATTGATGATAATTTAACCGAAAACACAAACGTAACATGGACATCCTCAAATAATTCAGTAGCTTCCGTTGATGAAAACGGTGTGGTTACGGCTTTAGCAACGGGGAATGCCACGATTACCGTTTCTGATGGTAACGGGTATACGGAATCCATCAATATTTTAGTTGTTGAAAACGCTGATACTTATAGGCTGGCAATAGACTTACAAACTGGAAACACCAGCCGTTTAACCGTGGATGATTATACAAATACTACGCCTGTAACATGGACAACCTCCGACCCTTCTGTAGCCACCATTACAAATGCAGGAAGGGTAACAGCAGCTAATCCTGGACTTACATTAATCACAGCTACTGATGAAGAGGAAAATCAAATCGGTCAGGCTTATGTCAGAGTAAGAGCATAAACTACATTTTTTCTCATAAAACATCTCCTGTACGTTATCTAATAGCCATACCATACAGGAGCTGTTTTTATTTAATTTCCCAGCAGCCCCAGCTTGAAACCGCTCAGAATCATTTCTTTTCCAACACAGGAATTTTTCCTTTATTGCCAACCTTCAACCCCAGCAACTCTGCAACATCCCTCGTCTTGATATAGGTCGTTCCATCCTTGCGGATCATATCCGCTTCACATTCTTTTCCATATACAATGATTTTTTCTCGCTCAACCACTTCATCATCCTCCTTAAATTCATCCGGCACCTTTACCACCCAATAAAACTTCACCTGACTTTTGAATAAATTGTAATCGACATTAGTCTGCGCAGGCTTAGTGGACCAGGGATCATTGATTTGCACCTTTCCCCCTTCCATACCATACCACAATACATAATGGCCACTGGTTGTCCAATTCCCTTTGCCCATGCAAGCGATAACCAAATCACCACGCTCAACGGCTGCCTTTGCCAACTCGTGAAACTTGGAAGTAGGAGAACCATAAATATTGGTGCTGTTTAGCATAGTAATTTCAATGCTATACGCCGCTCCCTGAGGCTTGAAATAGGAATAATATGTACCCTGCCCTTTCGCCTTATATCCACGCTTCTTTGACCACTCCGCTGTTGTAACAGGAGTAACGTTCTTGTCGGCCAGCGTTGCAATGACCATAGCCGCACAAGTAATACCACACCCCTCCGCTTTAATGGTGGTCTTTTCTCCCGGTGCAGAATAATCATGACTTGCCCACTTTGAATCATTCTGCATATTTAAAATTGGCTTCATTATTCCTCACCTCCGCTATTTTTCTGATACTGGGTGCCAAAGTAAAAGGCAATCACCACACTAAAAATGGTTAAAAACTGCTCTCCACTAATACGGCCAACAATGGCTAAAAAGGAGAATACCACCGTCAGCAAAATTGTGACAATAGATTTCACTGTCAAAAGATTCTGAATGGTTACCTTTGTGCTTT
>NZ_DALYUL010000039.1:0-15056 GCF_031981185.1 Anaerotignum sp.
AATCGATGCCTAACCTTTTCAGTTAGGAACGTGTCGCACTACAATTATGATTTGTATAGTAATAAAACTCCAATTTTGAATAAGTACCTGCGTCAAGCGTATTAGTAAAGGTAATTCCGTTACTTGTAGTACCATAACTTAATTGATCCCATTGGTTGGTTTTTACATTGTAACCACGAACACGACCAAAGTCATTACCACTATGCCCATCAACTGGAGGTACTGTAAAAGTATACTGAGTGATAGTTGCACCCTCAAGACCATTTTCATTAATAGTAGAGTCGGGTCCTGTTAAAGTCATACCGCCTCCACTGGTTGCATCTGCTACAAAGAATACAATAGCAGCCCAAGGCGATTCAGCACCTGTAGCATCTACAGCTTTTACGCGCACCACATTTTTACCGAGAGGATAAGCCTGTCGTTCACTATCTCGTCCTTCCCAAATATATGTGACCATATCTCCATCGGGGTCGGTACTGCTTGCTGAGATTGTAACGGCACTTCCAGGGTCTACACAATTACCATTTGGGGTTCTTGTAATCACCGGTGTAGTTGGTGCTGAATTGTTGATCGTAAATGTTTGGCTTACCCATTCTGAATAAACCCCGGCCTCATCTTTTGCTCTAACCTTGATAGTATGAGTACCAATTGCATAATAATCATCACTTGCTTTACCACTCCACTCAAGTGTTGTTTTATCCCCATCTGCATCCGTAGCAGCAACAGAAGTTGTAACTAAGAATTTTCCGTTTTTTGCAGTTCTTGTAGGCACTGCTGTCATTGTAACCATAGGCGTACGATTGACAACCTCAAAAGTAACAGTCTGCCACTCGGAATAGGTATCAGCAATATCTTTTGCTCGTACTCTAACAGTGTAGGCGCCAACGGAATAGTAATCGTCCGCTGTGCGTCCATCCCATTCAAGAGTGGTTGCATCATCGTCAGTATCATTTGCTGTGGCTGAGATATTTACTAAGAAATTTCCGTTCTTGGTAGTTCTTGTAGGTACCGCTGTCACTGTAACCGTAGGTGCATGATTCATAATATCAAAAGTTACGCTTTCCCATTCGGAATAGGTATTTGCAATATCTTTCGCTCTTACCTTAATAGTGTGGCTACCAACAGAATAGTAATCGTCTGCCATACGTCCATCCCATTCAAGCGTGGTTTTGTCATTATCTTCGTCATTTGCAATAGCAGAGATATTTACTAAGAAATTACCGTTTTTCGTGGTTCTTGTAGGAACTGCTGTCACCGTAACTGTAGGTGCATGATTGGTAACCTCAAAGGTAATACTTTCCCATTCAGAGTATGTTCCTGCAATATCCTTTGCTCTTACTCGAATTTCATGTATACCAACAGGATAATAATCATCTGCGGTTCTTCCGTCCCATTCAAACGTAATTTCATCATTATCCGGGTCCGTGGCAATGGCACTGATCTTTACTAAAAAGTTGTTATCTTTCGTAGTTCTAGTTGATTCGGCTGTAACAACTGGCTTACTGGGTGCGGTGTTTAGCACCTCAATATTTTCGCTGTAAGCAAACAATCTTCCTTCTTTATCGGTAATGGTTGCTGTTAATGTGAATGTTCCCAGCTTGTCAATAGCCATTGTACCACCATCATCTCCAAGAGAACCTTCAAAGGTTACTACACCGTTTTTATCGTTCAATACCCAGTTCACATCATACATATCAGCGTGAAGGGTATTATCTATGGTAACCTCAAAATCTGCTCCATAGTGGATACTGTTTGGTACAGAAAAGCTAAATTCAACAAATGGCATAACAGTTATTTCTTCGCTGTGAGAAAACTCACGACCAAGGTAATCTGTCATGGTGCCTGTTAAAACATAAGTGCCATATTCCTTGAAACGGAATTTACCGCCATTAGCATTCAGTGTGCCATCAACCGCACTGTCAAACACTATTGCAATTCCGTCCTTAGTAATTGTCCAGTCCACAGGCAGTACTTGATTGTTTCCGTGGGTTCTGAAATCAAGCACGGTATCGGTATAGGCAAGATTTGGAAGTGTAAATCCAAAATCTAAAACAGGAAAAATCTCAATTTTATCTTTGGGCTCAAATAGGAATACTCGTCCAGTTTGGTCAGTAATTCTTGCCACCAACTCATAAACACCGGCTCGTTTGAAATAAATCTTACCTCCATTGTTATCCAAGTTCCCATCAACATAGGTATTCCAATCTTGATACCCGTAGGTATTATCGATAAGCCACTCAATTTCCAAATCGCCTACATTTACAAATGTTGTTGTAATCTCGATTTCTTTATCCGTATGAGCAAATTTCGGTAAATTGTAGGTTACAACAGGAATTGCAAACACTTGAAAATTTTGCTCATAACTGTATGCTCTGCCACCCTCATCGCTAAAGGATACGGAAAGTGTGTACTTACCGGCTTTTATGAATTTTATAGAGCCACCGTCATTACCAAGTGTACCCTCGATAAATTCAGCCATAGAAACTACTTTACCCTCTTTTTTAAGTACCCAGTTTGCTGTACTATTACCAATCTCAGCAAAATTGGTATCTACCATAACCAAGTCGTCGGTGTGGAATATCTCCGGCAAATAAAACCCGGCAAAGCCAACAGGGTATACGGTAATATCTATACTGCACGAATATTTACGACCGTTATCGTCGGTAATGGAAGCTGTCAGCTTATAGACACCTTTTTCTTTGAAACGGATATTTTCACCGTCTTCTAAAATGCCCTCAATGTATTCGTCAATTATGACATCTGTACCATTACGGGATAACTCCCAGTTGATTTTCAGCATATCTGCATTCTGGGAATTTACATCAATGCAAACAGGCTTATCAGTATAGGTGTTGTTTGGCAAATCCATACTAAGTAAAACTTTAGAATAAATCGTAATTTCTGCTGAAGCTGAACTAGGGTTGCCCATACCATCTACCACCGAAGCTGTTACGGTATATAACCCTTTTTCACTAAAAAAGACAGAACCACCTGTGTCACCAAGTTTTCCGTCTATTACATCATCAATATTTACGACAGTCCCATCTTTGGAAATGGTCCATTTTACTGCATTGCTACCAAGATTTTCAGAGACAAAATCTATATCAACTTCCCTGTCGGTATAACTAATCTTTGGTGCATCCAGTTGTACTGTAACTACTGCATATACTGTAAAACTATTTCTGGCGATCGTGATTTTTCCTTGACTGTTTTTGGCTGTGGCAATTAATGTGTAGTTTCCACTTTCTTTTGCTTTGATACTTCCACCATTATTGCCAAGTACACCGTCCAAGAATTTGTCATAGGCAACGGTAACACTGTCTTTTTCTAAAGACCAAGTAACAGTAGTTACATATTTACTATCAGTAGCAACCCTTAAGGTATCTCCAACATAAACAGCTTGTTGTAAATCAAAGCTAAAAACAGGGGTAGTGTTATCACTCCCACCACTACTGCTACCGCCACTGGAGGAAGAACCACTTGAAGGCCTTGATGGTTTTGTAGGCTTATTTTTTTCATCCCCCTGCTGTTTCTGTTCCTTATCAACGAATTCCTTGCCCACTGATTCCCCATTTATTTTTTTATCGGCTTTGTTTTGGTTTAACAGCATAGCAAAGGCTTCTGCTCTGGTTGCATTACAAAAAGGTTTCAGAGTTCCATCAGGAAAACCGTCTACAATGCTGTATTTCTTTGCAATACAGATATATTCAAGCTGTGTTTTCGATACTGCTTCAAGGTCTGTAAAGCCTGTTTCGCATTTACAGTTATCTTCATGCAAACCATTACCTAATGTTCTTACAAGCATACGGAGCATTTCATAGCGTGTAATAGGTTCATCAGGGGAAAATTTACTGCCGTAATCATTTGGCTCAATTATGTCAGAAAGAATAAGATGATTTATTTCTTTTTCAGCCCAATGACCTTTAATGTCACTAAACTCAACATCAAGGTTATTGTCATTTGTGGTAGTGCTGTTTGTGTTCCGTGCCACTAATGCCGAAAACTCTGCTCTCGTAATCGTAGCATCGGGGTGAACCAGTCCATCAGGATATCCGCTTACAACACCTTCTGCCGCAAGTGTATTGATAATGTTTTCTGCCCAATGCCCCACACTGTCCGAGAACATCTTTTGCATTGCAAATGCTGAACCAGTTAAGCTCATTAGCACCAAGCATACAATCAATATGACTTGGGTTAATTTATTCAACTTTAGTCTCATCAAAAAACTCCTTTTCAAATTAATTTTTTTAACTTTTTCTATTCTTGAACATTAAGGCGGTATCACCAATCTGTATAAAAGATATTTCTGCATAAAAGAACCTCCCCTCTTGATGTTGTTATATATAAAAAAGCCATCTAACCGAAAATGGTTAAGATAGCTTTGTGCTCAGCTAATTGTATTTTATTTGCCGTATAAATCGTGATTGACAAGGGCCGAATAGTAGCTGCTCATAGTAACAGGTGCATTATATAGGCTTGTCAACAGATATGCCTTAATGTTATTTATCTTTGTAGTGTTTTTGGAAAGACTGTCAAACACATACTCAATGTGGCTACTGTCCAATTTCAAAAATCTGCTTTTTACAACTGTCGTTGGAATATCCTGTCCAGCTATGCGGGTAGTCTGTGCATTACTACACACAATATCAAGCATCAATTCCACAATTCCATTAATTTCACCTGTATCATAAGGCTTTTTTTCTACAAAATGATTGTACCCGATATTTTCTTTGATAATTTCACCGTACAATTTTCTTTCTTCTATCCTATCAATCACTATTGGGGAGCTTGTCACGCCTTCCTTTTGTGTCTGCCTCCCTTTTGATAGATCGATAGAGTCAGTATCACTCAAATCAGTATTGTTAATCTTAGTATTATTAGTGTTCCATTTTGAAAAGTCTTGACTTCCTTTTTTGTTAAGTGAAGAACTTTCATATTCAGAAGTCTGCATCTTCGGTTCATATGTAACACGAGAAAAATCACCTGTACTGTCACATTTATCCACAGAGGCATCCACAGGTAAAGGCTGTATTATGCCAGTTTCATCGATATTTTCCTGTTCAGACTTGTCATTATCGGAAGTCTTATCTTCTGCTATAAAGTTAGGTTTACTGAATTTTTTCAATACTGTCTTAGGACTGCGGTCTTTCTCCATTACTAAAGATCCAAAATTTTTGACATAGATAATTGTAGGCTTACCTTGCCCTTGCTTTTTACGTTCAATCAATCCAATGCCTTTTTTATCGTCGAGCTCTGCCATAATACGAACCATTTTAGATTGACTCTGGCCCATAAAGGCACAGGCATCTTCAAGTGTAAAATAAATGTATACACGATTTTCACCATCAAACCAGTTATTTTTAACGGATAACGCCATTCTGTCAAGCATAAGTCCGTAAAGCATTTTTGCATCAATGGATAGGCTTTTAAATCGTTCATCGATAAAAAGTATCTTAGGTATTCGATAAAAAGAATATTGTTCAGCTTCATTTCCGTAATGATAATTAAGTTTTAAATCAGTCATTTTAAGTCCTCCTGGATTTTATCTATAAACGAAAAATCCCCTGGCCGAATTAAATCAGTCAAGGGGACATTACAAATTCATATTCATTTATTTGTGTTCACTGTGCCACTTTTCAAGCAAGATAGTAATAACATCTTCTATTTGCTCTTTAGAGTAGTTTTTAGGGAAATACTTGGTTAGCTTTTCGCTTTTTAAGGTGACGGTTACAGGCTTATCTGCTGTTTCAGAAAGAATAGCGTCGATAACGGTTTCGTTTATAGTGCCCTCACTGCTGTATTTTTTCAGCTTGGTAGCCTGTGCCATAGAAGGGATAATCATCAATTCTTCTATTTTTGATTGCAGTATTTCCTGCTCCTCTTGGGTTAGATAGGAAATTTCCACCGCAGTATTAAAAGCAATTTTACGTTCATCTGTCATGTCTAAGAGGGCAGCAATGAGTTCAGTTAAGCGAATGTAGCGTGTAACCTCCATTCTATTCACACCAGCATCTTGAGCAACTTTTTCTCTAGCTGATAACTTTGGCACAACTTGTGCTAAAGTTAAATCATTTCGTTTTCCTTGACTTTTTATGGCATCTAACTTCATTTTGTAGGCAAAAGCCTTTTCGGAAAACAAAAGGTTTTCTCTTTGGATATTGCTATCTACCATTATGATGGTGCTTTCTTCATCATCTAAATCACGCACCATGGTAGGTATTGTTTTAATTTCTAACAACTCACAGGCTCGTTTTCTTCTATGACCTGCAATGATTTCAAAAGTTCCATCCGCTTTAGGTCTTGCAATGATAGGGACAAGGACACCATACTTTGCGATGCTTTCCTTGGTTTCCTCCATTTTTCCATCATCAAGCACCTTGAATGGGTGATGGGCAAAAGGTAACAGCCTTGATATTTCTATATGTTGTATACGGTTGGCTGTATCTTCAAAAGATGTAGTTTCTTCATTATCCCCAAATAAGTCATCGAAGGAAGTCATTTTGATTTTACTTGCACTACTTTTCATTTATACGACCTCCTTAACAAGTCCCTCGTAGGCAATAGCAACTTTACCGCTTGGATCATGAAGATAAATGCTCTTACCCTCAGCACTCATTTCGGCAGCTCTTACAGAGAGTGGGATAATGCTGTCATAAATTTTAATTTTACTACCGTAAGTATCGTGTAGGAGATTTATAATATCTTTGGTGTAATTGGTTCTCATATCCACCATAGTAATCAATATACCACCAATTTGAAGTTTGGGATTAAGCTGCTTTCGTACTCTGCCAATAGTTCTAAAAAGCTGTTCCATACCCTTAATGGAAAGATACTGTGCCTGTACAGGAATAATGACTTCGTCTGCACAGGTGAGCGCATTGATGGTTAGCATACCCAATGACGGAGAGCAATCAATGACTGCCACATCATAGTCATTATTAATTACTTTAAGGTATTCACGCAACACGCTTTCTCGGCTCATTGTGTTGACTAAAGTAACCTCAAGTCCAGATAATTCTATGTTAGCAGGTAGCAGATCGATACCTTCCTCGTGGTGTAAAATACCCTCGCTAGGTGCGATTGGTTTGTCCTCAATAATTTTCTCAAGAACTGTAGAAACGGTGGTATCCATTTTATCTTGCTCATTATAACCTAAGCTGACCGTTAAGCTACCTTGTGCATCAAGGTCTATAGCAATCACTCTTTTGCCTTCGTTAGCAAGTCCAATAGCTAGATTTACTGCTGTAACAGTTTTACCTACACCGCCTTTTTGATTTACTATTGCTATGGTTTTCATAATATGTAATCTCCTTAGTGTTATTTTAATTTGGGGAAATAAAATAAGCATAACCTTTGAAAACCTTATTGTTACTGGGTTTATTGGGTTATGCTTATAATAACACAAGCGTTTGATAGCATTTTGTCTATAGTTCCTGGATGCCAGTGGTCAAGACCTGTTACCGTTAGTATGCCATCGGCATCAAGCCCCTTGGCTATATTAATACTACTTTTGCCCTCAAGATACTCTCGGAAAATCCGTCTTACTATCACTGCTTCTTCTGGTACTACCACGAGGTTACCGTCTTCATCTTTGGTATAGCCTAAAAACTTCTTGTGATTGACTTGTACTATCCCATTTTCAAATCTACGGGTAACACCCCATCTTGTATTTTCACTGATGTTACGGCTTTCCTCTTGGGCTTGACTGCTTAAGATAGTGATGAGTAGCTCACCACCGCTTTCCATGGTATTAACGCCCTCTTTTTCGAATATGATTGGGATGCTTTTCTCTTTGAGTTTTCTGATATTTTGTAAGGCATCTACCGTGTTTCTTGCAAATCTACTGACTGATTTGGTGAGTACCAAGTCTATTTTATCTTCCATACAGGCATTTATTAGTGCATTAAAGTCATCTCTTTTGGCTGTTCCTGTTGCACTTTTACCATCGTCAGCGAATATCCCCGCACATTTCCAGTTGGGATTGCTATTTATTTTATTGGTATAGTAGTCTACCTGTGCTTCATAACTTCCTTCCTGTTGCTCTAGAAGAGTACTTACACGGCAGTAGGCGGCTACACGCAAGGTTTTCTGCTCCACCCGAAGTTGTTTATCATATTTCATTTGCGGTGGTATAATTGCCACCGTCTTTTTTTGTATTGCCATCGCCCTCATCCTTTCGTTTATACTCTAAAATTTCACTGATTCTTAGACCGTTGATAAATTCTGTTTCCACCTTGCCATCGTGATAAACTATGATTTTCTTTACAATCGCCTTAAATAGTTCCTCATCGAAATCTGTCAGCTCACGGATATCTTGCAGACATTCTTTGATTTTTTGTGTACATGGTTCGTAATCATCTATCTTAGAAGCTTGATAGGTCATTTCGGCTCGTTTGAATATAAGCTGTGCCAGTTCTTTGGAGGAGAACTGCTCCTGTTCCTCAAGCTCTATTATCCGATTTTCTATTACTTGCAGTTCCGCACTTTTTTGTATTGGCTGCCTTTTCTTTGGCTCATCCAGTAGATACTTCTTTGACATCAATTTTCCTACTGCAGATATGAAAACGCCCTTTAGTTCGTCCTCGGTAAAAAACAGGTTTTTGCATAGGACTCGGTTATTGTAAATATACTTCTTACATTTCCATCTGACCTTTTCCCATGGTTTACCGCAATGTTCCGTATATTTTCGGTAGGGTTCTCCACATTCTCCACAAAAGACTTTGTTGGCTAGAACCCCTTGGTTTTTCATGCTATTGCACTGGATTGTCCTTCCCAGTCTGGTTTCTGTCTGCTTTCGTTTGACTTGAGCCTTATCGTACAGCTCCTTGTTAATCAATGGGGGATAGAAGTCATCGCCTAAGTATTTTGTATTTTCAAGGATTCTGCCTACTGCACCATGGGTCCAGTTTGTTTTGTTATTAGCATTAGGGATTCCATTTTCCCGTAGTTTTTTTGCGATGGCTAACAGTGACTTTCCCGAAACATAGTCCTCATAAATGCACTGAACTGTTTTTGACTTTTGCTCATCTATGTGAATTTCTCCATTTATCATTTGATAGCCGATTGGCATATGGGTTTGCATATCAGTTCACCCCTTTTCTATATATTCTGTTAGCTCAAGGTTATTGATGAGTCGGAAGGTCATGCCTCCATCTTTGCCGATGAAAACCTTATCTACTGTAGAGATAAAAAGTTCTTCTTGGTACTCATCCATAATAGTGGGATTATACTTGAGAATTTGCAGGATTCTGTTGGTGCCCTCTATTTCTTTTTCAAAGCCATTGCTATCTAACAGAGCATTTCTCCTTTTCTTGTATTCCTCAATCTCTATGTTCAGAGCATTCTGCTTTTCTATAAAAATAGCAGAGTCAATATATCCCTTTCGCACAACTCGGCTAAGGATATGACTCTGCTCAGTTAATTCCGTAATTTTATTTTGTAGTTCTATAATTTGTGTTTCTTGTTCTTCATTGATTCTTAGAGCTTTTAGTGTAACTAAGAGGGGATGAAGGATTTCACTGTAATTGCTAACTAGCTTGTTCCACATGGTTAGAAACGCCGCTTTAATCATATCATCCCTGACTGCTTTCATAGAGCATTTGCTATGGTTTGCTATGTGAGTAATACAGCTCCATTGTACTTTTTCATAAGGCTTACCGATATAGATTTTTTGTCTACGGAAGGTTCCACCGCATTCTTTGCAGATGATTTTACTGCTAAATTCATACCGGTTTAGGTTTTTACCACTATCATCTATGCCCATCTGTATCCTACGATATTCGTAAATCTCTCTTACTCGGTCAGCTTGATGTTTTGTGATGATTGCTTGATGATTATCTTTAATAGAGTACATGGGCACCTCACCCTTGTTTTTCTTTTTAGTGAAGGGGAGACCCTCTGTGGTATAAGTCTTTTGTAGTAGTAGTTCGCCCTCATAGATTGGATTTTGCAGAATCTCTTTGACTACACCATCACTCCATTTTTCAGCAGTTCTGATGGTTGGTATGTTATCGTTGTTTAAACCTTTGGCGATGGTATAGCTACCCCTTCCACACAGGTATTCGTCATAAATCCTGCGTACAATTTCTGCCTCATCTTCTTTGATGATAATTTTGCCATCGTCATCTTTGGTATATCCGTATGCCACACACCCAAGGTTGTAAGTGCCATCTTGAAATCGCTTTTGGATACCCCATCGATTATTGGTAGAGATACTTTCTGATTCACCTTGTGCGATAGAACTTAGTATGGTCAGCATCTGCTCACTTTGCTCCGACATGGTATTCATGTTTTCCTTTTCGAAGTAGATTGCTACACCAAGTGCCTTGAGTTTTCGAATAGTTTCGATGCTGTCTACGGTATTTCTTGCGAACCTTGTGACGGATTTGGTGATGACCATATCAATATTGCCTTTTTCACATTCCTTTATCATTCGCAAGAATTCATTTCTGTTTTTGACCTTGGTTGCACTTTTTGCCTCATCTGCGAAAATGCCTGCAAACTCCCATTCTTCCCGACTTTGAATATATTGCTGATAATATTCTGTCTGTGCCACATAGGAAGTATGCTGCTTTGCTGAGTCTGTACTTACTCTGCAGTAGGCACATACCTTTTTCTTGGGCCGTAGCTCATGAAGCACTTTTTGTCTTACCGGCTCTATGGTTTTTACTATTTTCGCCATCTATTTTTCCTCCTTTCCCAGAAGTTTATCTTCTGTTAGTAACACACAATACCACAAGCTTTTTTATATAGCTAGTGTTTTTACACATATACTTTGCTAAGTGCTGGAGAGAAGGATTGGCGATTGAGTTCATCAATTTGGTCATATTCAACATCATTTACAATACCTCTGCGTTTGAGAATATCCAGTAGCTTAATAGACATCTTGTATTCCACTTCTTTTTTAGATTGCACATGATCCATGGAGTGTTCTTTAGCAAGCTCTGCACCAATTTTCATAATATCAAAACTCATATATATTTCCTCCAATCGTTATTTACTTTCTTAATATCACAAAAATAGGGACTGCTCATTTTTTCTATTTGCCGTAATCATTTTTGCTACAAGTGGCAAAAGCTTAGAGCAATCCCCATTGCTTCTGACATTAAGTCAATTTATTTTGTGCTGTACCTGGACACTACCATCCCCAGCACAAAGGGCGATTTCATAAACCGAAAGTGGTCAGCTTTCGTCATAGGACTTTCACCTCCCCGAGGATCTCTCCGGGCTGCCCCCATTGCGTGAGTCTGTGGCTGGACAGAAGTATCATTGTAGGCTGATGAGGTTATGGCAAAACAATCTACCACAGATTGTTTTAAGGTCGGGAGGGTTCCGCTATGCACCTTCTTATTGGCCGTCTTTGATAGGAAAATAAGAAGTCTGAACGAACAGTTAGCAAGTAAGTGACTTCGCATTTCATCTCTTTCCCTACAGGTGGTCTTGGCGCTCCTGCCTATGTTGCTTGTCCGTTTCCGGCTCATCAGCTAATGTATTTATGAAATCGGATATGAAGTTGTCAAGGTACAGGGGCTGTTTTGAAACCAAAACAGATAAGGGAGAAATATCCCTTCACTTACTACCTCACTTCCAAAGCAAAACACAGGGCTATTTTAAGAAATATTTTTTTATTTTTTCTTCTGCCAATTTTATGGCATCCTGCACAGACTGATATTTACAGCCCTCAATCTTTGCAATCTGTTCGTAAGTTAATCCCTCAAAGTAGTACAAAATCAAGCGCCTACGCTGCGTAGGGGATAAAGTTTTAATCGCTTTTTGTATAGTTTCCGCACAGAGCTTTCTATCAATCGCTTCCTCTACCTCATTGGGTAAAACAGTTAGCTTTTGATACAAATATTCCTCAGTCAGCTCCGTCCCATCAATATGGCGCTCCTGTTCGTTTAGCTGGGCTAAATCTTCAAGCTCAAAGCCATTAAAGGTTTCATACAGTTCTTGGCCGATATAAATTTGCTGCACGATTCCACTTGCATTTGGAAAGTTCAAAAAATAACTTTTTTGATTTTTGTCATATCCAATGGTGTAGGGATTATCCTTGGATTTCCTTCTCTTAGGAAATCTAATTTGATCTTGATCTAAATTATTTGCCATATGGCTTTCCTCCGTTTTCTGAATTTTGATTAGTTGTCAAAATGTCAGAAGCGGAGGGGAACGGCAGTAAAAAACACCGTTTTGTATCGTTACTATGTACAAACAAAAAGACGCCCCAACTCTGTGTATAAGAGTTGGAACGTCTTTTGTTTCTATATAAAATTCTATGTATCGATTGGTAGGTGGTCTATTTGCATAGGACATGGGAATACCTCCTTTGAGGAGCTATTCCTGCCTTTGGCGGTCAGCTATGAGGTTGGCCGTCATAATTCCTCATTGTATTGAGAAATTGCAAGTATGAAAAAACAATGCAAATAACTTTAGTATTCAAACACAAATACGACCATTTTTTACTATATATATGACTTTTTCTATATTATGAAATCTTGTTTTATCGTTGTATTTAATGATTCACTCTGTTCCGATACAATACCTATATTGTTACAAAGCTGAGATTAATTCACGTTTATTGCACAATTGAATATTAAGTATATCTAATACCAGTTTATATAAGAGAAATATACCTTTCAAATATGGTAATATTATGATTTTCCAGATATTTATTTGACAGTTGAGTAGGTAATTAACTATACTATAGGATAGAACTAGGAAGGGAGGAGAATAGATGGACAAATTGATGTGTGAATGCAATATTATTCATGAAGAAGTTGTTAAGGATGCTAAAGCTACTATGCTTCATAATCAAGAGCTTAGTGCCATTTCATCTGTTTTTAAAGTCTTGGGTGATCCAACTCGCATAAATTTGGTTTGGGCCTTGGATCGCAGAGAAATGTGTGTTTGTGACCTAGCCGCAACTTTGGGTATGACAAAATCAGCTATTTCTCATCAACTTAAAACAATGAAGGATTTTCATGTTGTAAAATCACGACGTGATGGTAAAAATATTTTTTATAGCTTAGATGATGAGCATATTACAGAAATTATAGAACTTGCCAAATTACATGTAGGACATTCGCATAAATAGAACTACAAATTTATATTTAAATAACAAAGACACGCATCAGAAGTTGCGTGTCTTTGTTATTTTTTTAATTTTACAAATATCCTCTTGACAGTTGAGTGATTGTTCAACTATAATATAGGTACAGTTGAGTGATTGTTCAACTAATTAAAATGAAGATTTTTATGAAAGGAGGATATTCTTTGAGCACCCACTTTGACAATTCACATCAAAATGATGCTGTAAACTTAATTATTCTCAATGCGTCTGAAAAATTCAAAATTCTTTCGGAAGAAGCACGAATTAGAATTATTTGGACGCTATATTCTGAAAAGGAATGTTGTGTTGGTGAGTTGGCAAGTATACTATCAACCAATTCATCTGCTTTATCACACCATTTACGTATTTTGAGGCATGCAAATGTTGTAAAAAGTCGAAGAACGGGTAAACATATTATTTATAGCATATCGGATAAAACTGTTATCGACTTGATAAAACTATTTATGAATTAAACAATTTATGGAGGTATCTAAAATGAAAAAAACATTTAAACTTGTTGGTCTTGACTGTGCAAACTGTGCAGCAAAAATTGAAAACGCTGTGCAAAAAATCCCTGGTGTTACTGCCGCAAACGTAAACTTTATGACAACTAAAATGGTGTTAGAGGCAGATGATTCAAAGATGGACGAAGTTATTTCACAAGCGACAGCTATTGTTAAAAAGCTAGAACCAGATGTAGAAGTTAAGAAAGCGTAAGGTGATGATATGGACGCTAATAAGAAACGTTTCATTCGAATTATTATCGGAGCGGCTCTTTTTGCTACCGCTTTGTATGTAGAGGCAAATAATTCCGCTATTGGATTAGGGCTCTTTTTAGCGTCCTTTATAATTATCGGCGGAGATGTCGTACTGAAGGCGGTAAAGAACATTCTAAAGGGTCAAGTATTTGACGAAAACTTTTTGATGAGTATTGCTACAATTGGTGCATTTATTATCGGAGAGTACCCTGAGGGCGTTGCCGTAATGCTCTTTTATCAAGTGGGAGAGCTTTTCCAAACATATGCAGTAGATAAATCAAGAAAATCCATAGCAAGTCTAATGGATATTAGACCTGACTATGCAAATGTAGTACGTGATGGGCAAATACAAAAAGTTGATCCTGATGAAGTTCAAATTGGAGAAACAATCATTATTCGTGCTGGCGAAAAAATCCCTCTGGATGCTGTTATTATTGAAGGTAGTTCCATGGTTGATACAAAAGCATTGACAGGTGAATCTGTTCCCCGTGAAGTTACAGTAGATGGGGAGCTTTTAAGCGGCTGTATTAACATTAATGGACTTATTACTGCAAGAGTCACTAAAGAATTTGGTGAATCAACAGTAAGCAAAATTTTAGATTTGGTAGAAAACGCAAGCAGTAAAAAATCTAACTCCGAAAACTTTATTACAAAGTTTGCAAGGTACTATACTCCAGTAGTGGTAATATTGGCAGCACTTCTTGCAATTTTACCGCCTCTGGTAATTCCTGGAGCAACTTTCTCTGAATGGGTATATCGTGCTCTCACATTCCTTGTCATTTCCTGTCCTTGTGCCCTTGTTATATCAGTGCCAATGAGCTTCTTTGGTGGAATAGGTGCTGCTTCTTTAAATGGTGTTTTAATTAAAGGAAGCAACTACCTTGAAGCTTTAGCGCAGGCAGAAACAATTGTATTTGACAAAACAGGAACCCTTACCAAGGGAGTGTTTAAGGTACAAGATATTGTTCCTCAAGGAATTTCATCTGGTGAATTATTAGAACTAACTGCATATGCAGAAAACTATTCCAATCATCCAATTTCTATTTCTTTAAAAGATTCATATGGTAAAGAAATCAACAATAATTTAATCACAGAAGTGGAAGAAATAGCTGGGCATGGTGTCATTGCAACGGTTGATGGAAAACAGATTGCCGCCGGAAATGATAAAATGCTTTCAAGATTTAATATTCCGG
>NZ_DALYUL010000040.1:0-271 GCF_031981185.1 Anaerotignum sp.
ATAATATTTCCATATATATTAAAAAAGGTTAAGCCGAAGTGTCATTTTATGACCCAGACTTAACCTCTTATATCCCTCTATTTTATAAAAACACCCTATGTCATCTATATTTTCATCATTTTTCAAGGGTCAAAAACGGCACTTTTTTGCCCATTTTCAAGCCTCAAATCCGCTCCAAAACCACAGCATCTTGTGGTTTAAACCTCATTTTTGGCCTTATCACCACAATACGTCATCATTATTATCGCTTCAACGTGCCTTGAGTAGACAA
>NZ_DALYUL010000040.1:310-14336 GCF_031981185.1 Anaerotignum sp.
GGTGGTTCCTTGGCGGTAGAATACTTTTTTCTTCAATCCTAAATCTCTGTTTCATAAATACATATAAAAGTACCAAACCAATAAGTCTGATACTTTTATATTGCAGTTATTTTATATTGCAGTTATTTTATATTTGTTACATTTGCTGTATTTGTTGTGATTGGCTCTGTTCTGATATAATAGAAATATATTTATCCAGCTGCACCTCTTCTAATTCCACAAGCATATTTGTAAAATCATCTAGAATACCTTCCGCTGCATATTTATCTAATGCATTGTAATAATCCAATCTGTTTTCTTTTGCTATAGAAATTGGTAAAAACCCGCAACTCATTAGTTGATAGTTCATAATCAGTCTGGATGTCCTACCGTTTCCATCTTGAAACGGATGAATCCGAACAAATTCCGCATGGGTCCACGCCGCCAGTTCAATTGGATTCAAATCTTTCTCATCCCTTAAATCTGCGAAGAAGTTTTTTATCTGAACATACATTTCATTTCTTGCAGGTGGTGTATGACTAGCCCCACTAATAACAACTTCTTCATTTCTATATACACCACCAACTATGATATTCTCCATAACAAGTGCATGTATGTCTTTTACAATTTTTTCGTCCAATAGAAGCCCTTCTTTGATGCATTGCTTCACGTACCGGAAGGCTTTTTTATGATTTACAACCTCATATATTTCTCTAAGAGCTTTTCCACCAATAGAAATGCCATCTTCCAACACCACTTTTGTTTCCATAAGTGTAAGAGTGTTACCTTCAATTGCAGTAGAGTTATGTGTAAATTCCACTTCAAACGCATCATTATAAGATTCAACTGTCACTTTATGAATTGTTTCTTTTCCATCTTCATATAGTTTTTGTTTTTCTAATATTCTATTTAAGTCCAAGATTCCACCTGATTTCCTATTTTAGTTCATTCCTAACCAATTTTTATTTACTCACCTTATTACTATTATACCATACTGATTACAAATAGTAATCCTAAAACCTATTTTATTTTTTATGTAGCTAGCAAATAGTTTAAATAAGAAATATTGTTTTTCTACAGTCAATGGTTGCAATGCCAATATGAACATTTGGAGTTGCTCCTGCCAAATCAGCTTGTCCTTAATACCGGGATCATAACGAATAGTCTCATATTCAGTATTTACACCATCTTCTTGTAAACGATCCAGCGAGAGTTACCCGTGATGTATTAGTTTGTATTAATAGTGCTCCGCTTCAACCTACTTATTTAAGGGTTTTAGTATGTATAGCATCTGTTTAAATAATTGGATTTTAAGCTTCAAATATGGTAAAATGTTTTAACTAAATTTAATGTAATTTCTATTTTCAACTTTTTTACTTTATAGTACATATTTATGTTAGCCATTCAAATTTACAATGTACCTAGTTCAACAATATTTTAGGAGGTATGATTCGTGAAATCCTATAAAAAAAAAGAATTTAACAAAATTATTATATATGTTTTAATAACAATAACAATAATTACCGTTGCAACTGGCATAGGCTGGATATTCCGCTATATTGGTTTTCCTGAAACCAACATTGTTATTGTTTATCTCCTCTCTATCCTAATAATCACCCGTTTTACTTTAGGATATACTTATGGTATTGTAGCATCAGTTGTTGCCACCTGTACATTCAACTATTTTTTTACAAAACCTTACTACACACTTTCCGTCAACGATCCCACTTATCTAATTACTTTTGGAATAATGACAATTACAGCAATTATCACCAGTGCCCTTACTTCTAAAGTGAAGAAAAACGCTTTAGAAGCACAAGAAAAGGAAGCTGAAACAAGTGCTCTCTTTCAGCTTACGAACCGGCTGACTGACGCCTGCAATATTGCAGATATTGCAAGTATAACTACAAATACCATCAGCGGTATTATGAATTGTCATGCCGCCTGTTTATGCTTTGATGAAAGCGGACAGCCAGAACACAGCTTTATTCAACAACAAAGTTCTAATAAGCAAGTACGTCGAGAAGTGGAAGATACTTCTGCACTAAAATACAGTATTGAGAGTCTACGAAGTGGCTATGCAAAAAACGGTGAGTTCTACGACTGTCCAATTTATGGTAGAGAATCTATATTGGGTATTTTGAGAATACCTAAAGAAAATGCTGTTTCCATGAGTGAGTCTCAAAAACGTCTGTTGCGTTCTATGATTGAAAGTACAGCACTTGCTATGGATCGTTTTCGCAGTGCACAACAACAGCAAAAATCAAGAGAAGAAACTGTTCAGGAACGGTATCGCAGTAATATTTTACGCGCTATTTCTCATGATCTCCGCACCCCTCTTTCTGGCATTATGGGGACGTCTGAAATGCTTATGGATATGACCGGTAAAGATGATATGAGATACACCTTGGCACAAGGTATTCATAAAGATGCTGACTGGCTGCATTCTCTGGTTGAAAATATTTTAAGTCTTACTCGCTTACAAGATGGAAGGCTGGCAATCACAAAACAGTTGGAAGCAGTAGAAGAAGTTGTTGGCGGAGCCGTCAATCATATCATGAAACGGTATCCAGAATATGAAGTCACCGTAAATGTTCCCGATGAAGTGCTGATGATCCCCATGGACGCAAGATTAATAGAACAGGTGCTTATCAATTTGCTGGAAAATGCCATTAAGCATTCATCACCGGATTATGAAATTTGTGTTTCCGTCAGACAAGAAAATAACAATGCTGTATTCTCCGTTGCTGACCTCGGGTGCGGAATTGCTGCTTCAGATTTACCAAATATTTTTAAGATGTTTTACACCACTAGCTCAGGAACAGCCGATGGGCAGCGTAGCGTGGGCTTGGGACTACCCATATGCGAGGCGATTATCAAAGCACACGGAGGAAAAATAGAGGGGCATAACCGTTCCAGCGGAAGTGGCTCCGAGTTTATATTTACGTTACCAAAGGAGGAACCAAATCATGGAGAACAAAAATGAACAAATCTTAATTGTCGAGGACGATTCCCAAATCCGAAATTTTATTTGCTATTCACTGAGGCAGGAAGGTTTCTCCTATACAACTGCTACAACGGCACAAAGCGCTTTATCAACACTTGTTTCCGAACAAATTGATCTTATGCTCCTTGACCTTGGTCTTCCGGATTTTGACGGCATGGAAGTTATCAAAAAAGTTCGTGAGTGGTCGGAAATACCTATCATAGTAGTTTCAGCTCGTGACCAAGACAAAGAAAAGGCAGCAGCTTTGGATAGCGGCGCAGATGATTATCTCACAAAGCCTTTTTCGTCCACGGAACTTATGGCCCGTATCCGAGTTGCACTTCGACACTTGCATAAGGCGGGCGGAATGAAGCCTCAGGCAAGCCTCACTGTAGGTGGACTCCGGATTGATTTCGATAAACACTTGGTTTATCTTGACAACACCGAACTGCATACAACACCATTAGAATACAGTTTGCTTTCCTTATTTTTTCGAAACATAGGAAAAGTACTAACTACCAAATATATTATCAAAGAAGTCTACGGCATAGGCTATGGTTCTGATACTCAGGCACTTCGCAAACTGATGGCAGGATTGCGGCGCAAAATTGAAAACAACCCAGCAAAACCACGATATATTCTGACTGAAATCGGCGTAGGATACCGCCTTTCAGATGTATAAATCTAAATTTCTTTATTATGTAAAGACCGCTTCGGGGGGAACCCCTGGTGCGGTCTTTTTCCATCCTCACAGCATTCTCACACGAATCAATTGTATCTCACACCGTCTTCACAGCTTCTTTGTTATGATAAGCATGTAAAAACCATGAGGGAGGTACAGATCAATGGAGAGAAAAGAAGTATACGAAAACATAGAGGATCTCATTTCCCTTTGTAGGACTGTAAGGGAATTGATTGGTACTCAGGACTATCAAAAATGTGAAACTTTAATATGTGATGCAATAGGGAGTTACCCTCATGCACCGGAGCCTCATAATCTGTTTGGAATACTGCTTGAAAAAACGGGAGAGCATATTGCCGCCATGAAGCATTTTCGTGCGGCTTGGGCACTTGACCCCTCTTACCTGCCTGCACGGCAAAACCTAGAATGCTATGGTACATTTTTTTCAAACGGCAGGTGTGCTTATGATGAAAGTGATTGCATTTCAAATGAAAGCCCAGGAAACTTTAGTAACTATTCAGTCGAATATGATTCACACGGAATTGGCCATTTCATCAGGAGGGATTAAATATGAAACGATTAACAAGCAAACAAGAATATGAGAACTACATAATCATCATCGGTTGCGGCAGGCTGGGGGCTAATCTTGCAAATACTCTTTCAGACGGAGGCGGAAATGTTCTGATTATTGATAAAAATAAGGACTCTTTTCGTAAACTGTCACCCTCTTTTGGAGGACTTTCCATCATTGGCGATGCTACTGACATTGATGTAATGCAGGAAGCACAGATAGGCAATGCAAGCGCCGTAATTGCCGTTACCAATAACGATAATGCTAATATTATGGTAGCCCAGATAGCACGAGAAATATTTCACATTAAGCGTGTCATCGCCAGACTGTATGATCCTGAAAGGGAATATGTCTATCACGAATTCGGCATCGAAACCATTTGTCCAGCTGTTTTGTCTGCAAAAGAAGTAGATAAAATATTATCTCAAGATGATGCAATTAAGGGGGAAGAACAATGAAAACGAAGGTACTGCTTATTGGAGGAAGAAACAAAGCAAAATCCCTTGCAACCTCTTTAATTAGCAAGGGATACCGTGTAACTGTAATAAATGATACATATGAAGACTGCTTGAAACTGGCTGAAATCGACAAACTTACGGTCATAAACGGGGATGGGACAAGGCCATTTGTACTGGAAGATGCATGTGCAGGCGATGCCGATATAGCCATTGCAATGACTGCAAAAGATGAAGACAATCTAGTTATTTGTGAATTGTGTAAAAAAAGATTCCACGTTGCAAAAACAGTATCACTCTTAACAGACCCTAAAAAAACGGATTTTTTTTACAAGATGGGAATAGACAGTGTTGTTTGCTCAATTACTGCCATCACGGGCATTATTGAACAGCAGGCTTTTTTAGACAAAATCACAACATTAATTCCCATTGGTGAGGGGCGAGTCAATATTGCTGAAGTTCCTATTCCAGCTACTTCCCCAGCTGTGGGGAAAAAGCTATGGGAAATCAACCTTCCCAAAGAAGTTATTATTGGCTGCATTCTTCGTGGTGATGCTACAATGGTGCCAAGAGGTGATACCCGCATTCTAGCAGGAGATATGCTTGTTCTCATATCCTCTGCTAAGCAAGAGATGGCGGCAATTTATGAATTAACAGGACGGTGAATCGCATGACTCGTAAATTCTCAAATCGCAGTAATTATGGAAAACTCATGTTGCTAATCGGCCTTCTTGTGGCTGTCCCTTTAGTGATTGTGCCTTTTTATCCACAGGATGCTGTTCATGTTGTTTCTTTTATATGGCCTTCGTTATTCTCCATTTTAGCAGGCAGTATTGTCTGTTTAGTTGGGAAAAAAGAGGCTTCAACGTTTCAATGGCGGTCTTCCATGGAACGCAGCAGCATAACCGTTCTTTTTGCATGGGCGTGGGGCGTTCTTGTTGGGGCCATGCCATTCATTCTTAGCGGTCAACTTACATTCGTTCAGGCGTTGTTTGAATCTGTCAGCGGTTGGACGACCACCGGCCTTTCCGTTATGGATGTGTCCGCTACCCCACACATCTTTCTGTTTCACCGAAGCTTTATGCAATTTTGTGGTGGATTAGGATTTGTGATGATGATTGTTATGCTTGTGCAGGATAAGCAATCCATGAATCTGTATAATGCCGAAGGTCACCCCGACAAGCTCATGCCTAATTTGAAAAAGACAGCTCGAACCATTTGTTTAATGTACAATGGGTTTCTATTTGCAGGTATATTGGCTTATGTAATTGCGGGAATGAGTTTGTTTGATGCAGTTAACCATACAATGTGTGCATTATCTACTGGCGGATTTTCAACCAGACTCAACAGCATTGGTGAATATAAAAGTTTTTCTATTGATATTATTACAGTAATTCTGATGTTAATAGGCACAACAAACTTTGCCGTTCTCGCTCTTCTTACAAAAAGAAAATGGCGACAAGTTATTAGAGTCAGCGAAGTTAAATTCATGTTCCTCCTGCTTTTGGCTTTTGTACCAATTACAGCTTTTTCGCTTATAAGTGGTTTGAACATGGGCATTGCAGAAGGTTTCCGACGTTCTTTATTTGATGTCTCATCTGCTCTTTCAACTACAGGCTACTCCAGTATGAGCTATACCTCCTGGCCACCCCTTGCAATTGGTATGTTGATACTGACAATGTTGATTGGTGGCGGAATCGGTTCAACAGCAGGCGGAATTAAAATGTCCCGAATTTATATCATGGTTCGTATTACCCTACAGAATATACGTAAACGGCTTTTGCCACCTAGGAACGTAGAAGCTGCTTATTATTTCAGAGCACAGGGCAAAACAAAAATTGATTCCACACTAGCTATGGATACAACCGGTTTCGTGTCCAGTTATCTTTGCCTTTTTATCATTGGCACATTACTCCTTACAATAACAGCAGGTTGTTCTCTGACTGAGGCCATGTTTGAATTCGCTTCAGCACTTGGCACAGTGGGGCTGTCAATTGGCATAACCTCTCCTGATACAGGTTCGGCTACACTGGTAGTGGAGATGATTGGTATGATTTTGGGAAGACTTGAAATTTTCATTGTATTTATAGGTGCTTATTCTATATGCTCTGCACTAAAAAGAAAACTTTAAGGAATTAGAAATTTAAAATAACAGGTTTCCGTAGGATATTGGGGGACTTTACAATAGACAATGCAAATTAAATCTAATAACCTTTGCAAAAATTTATGAAATAATTAGCCTTGATATAGGAAACAATCCTAGAGAATCTTTTTATAGATTCCCACAAGGCTTCGTTTTGGAGTTATGCTTCAAATATATTTTAGATTGAATTTTTTAACCTTTCGAAACAGGAGTAGGCAAGACACCCTACTCCTATTTTAATGCCTATTCATGGGATAACATCATTTAAAGCCCTCCTTTTTTGTAATCTATTTTATAAGCAAAATATGCTTTTTTCAACTTTACTTTCACTCTGTTCTAATCAATATACCCCGTTTTGCATACTTCAAACGTTTGCGTTTGGTTCCCATGTTAACAAAAGTGAGCCAAAAAAGACTGGTGTAAATAACAATGGCTAATTTCTGTTTACTTAAAAACCATCACCACAAAAACTTTCGAATTTACATCATATTCTAGCATTAATTATCAGTTGACAAACCATCCTAGTTTGCTGATCCAGAAAATTCATCATTTCAGTAATCCGTTGTCTCAATGTCTCGTATCGGTCACTTTCTATCAACGTATTCTGCTTGAATTCTCTAAGTGGGTTTAACTCATTCCATATGTTACTGTAGTCCTTTTGCCCAATTTCTTTATCTATCTGTTTTACAATAACATTTCCGGAAACCTGGCAACTGCCACATTGCTTCTTCTTAATACAAACATCATCAGATACTGGATTTCTTGTAATTCTGAGCCATAAATAAAAAAAGGCAAAGTCTAAAGGTTATTTTACTCAACCTAAAGCTTTGCCGTATCGTTTATAAGTCAGATGCTACATTCTAAATGTGAATTATCGGGAAAATTTTCTGCCATTTACCACTTTAACAATGTTCCTGTTAAATGAAAATAATAATCCTTGCTCCTTCTCAAAAGAACTCTACTTATTGATTAGGATATCGCCAAATAGCTTTACTTTTTTAGAGTAAGCAGCTCCACTTTTTGCTTCAAATAACTTAATTTAAAGCAACTCGCCGTATCTTTTAATATAAATTTTCTTGAGCAAAGTTGCAAGCAACATATAGCAAACAATAATCACAGTCAACCACGCAAAGTAAACTGCTGGTAAAGCTACAAGCCCAATTGCAGTACCCAGAGGGGTAAATGGTATCGCAGTCAAAACCGCAATACCTGTAAAGGTCAGAACAATTACAGGAAGAGATGCTCTGCTCTGAATGAACGGAATTTTCGGTGTACGAATCATATGAATTACTAAAGTCTGACTCCACATGGATTCGATAAACCACCCTGCCTGAAACAAAGCGATATAATAGGTCTGCATTGTGGTGTCTGTTATTTGGTGAAAAAGCTGGCCTCCTGTCATCAACGGGCAGATAATAAAATACATGAGTAGATAGGTAGTAATGTCAAACACTGAACTTGTGGGACCAATCCAAATCATAAACTTACTTATTGATGAAGGATTCCAGCTTCTTGGTACCATGAGAAATTCTTTGTCTACATTATCCCATGGAATTGCCGTACAAGAAATGTCGTAAATCAAATTAAGCAAAATCAGATGGATTGATGCCATAGGCAGGAATGGTAAAAACGCACTTGCAACAAGCACCGAGAACATATTGCCAAAGTTTGAACTAGCAGTCATCTTAATGTATTTAATCATATTGGCATAGGTTTTTCTGCCTTCAATAATACCATTCTCAAGTACCATCAGATCCTTTTCCAGCAGAATGACATGTGCAGATTCCTTTGCAATATCTACAGCTGTATCTACTGAAATACCTACATCAGATGCTTTCATTGCCGTTGCATCATTGATGCCGTCACCCATATACCCAACTACATGCCCATTTTCCCTAAGTAGTGATACTATCGTTGCCTTCTGCTGTGGTGAGAGCTTCGCAAAAACATTTGTAGTTTCAACTGCACGCCTCAATTCTTCCTCAGACATACCGTCAACATCAGACCCAAGCAAAAGATTATCAACTTCCAAACCAACCTGTTTGCAGATACAGCGGGTCACACGATCATTATCTCCAGTTAGAATTTTTACTGCAACACCATATGCATTCAATGCTTTGATTGCCGAGGCAGTTGTTTCTTTTGGAGGATCTAGGAAAGCCAGATATCCCATCAATACCATATCCGTCTCATCTGCAATAGAAAATGCTCCCACGGGTGAAGGATTGGTTTTCTGAGCCACTGCAATAACACGCATCCCCTGATCATTCAGCCGGTCGACAGTTGCCAGAATATCTTCCTTGATTTTATCGGTCAACGGCTCTACCTTACCCTTATATTCCGCATAATTGCTAATGGAGAGCATTTCCTCCACAGCACCTTTAGTAATCATCTGTGTTTTTCCAATTTTATCCGCAACCACTACGCTCATGCGGCGGCGTTGAAAGTCAAAAGGTATTTCATCCACTTTGTCATAGTTTGTGGACAAACCCTGGAGAGTAGTTTCTTTCTTGCTTTCCTTTTCTGTCCTTTCTATGATGGATACATC
Source organism: Anaerotignum sp. (assembly GCF_031981185.1). Taxonomy (GTDB): domain Bacteria; phylum Bacillota; class Clostridia; order Lachnospirales; family Anaerotignaceae; genus Chakrabartyella. The sequence goes on from NZ_DALYUL010000040.1 coordinate 9,675, forward strand.
CATCAGGTTTTTTAATCCTGTCTGATAATAACTGTTTAGAAAGGCATGACGGAGCACACGCGCATCCTCGTTACCATGTACATCCAAATGATATTCCAGCACAACCTTATCCTGTGTCAACGTTCCCGTTTTATCGGTACATAACACATCCATTGACCCAAGGTTTTGTATTGAATTAAGATTCTTGATAATCGTTTTTTTCTTTGACATTGCCACTGCGCCTTTTGCAAGGCAGGTTGTAACAATCATCGGGAGCATTTCTGGTGTCAAGCCTACCGCAACGGAAATGGCAAACAACAGGGCATCTATCCAATTGCCTTTTGTAAAACCATTAATAAACAATACCACTGGTACCATTACCAGCATAAAACGAATCAGTATCCAAGAAACGGAGTTTACACCTTTTTCAAAGCTCGTTTGAACGGGTTTATCTGACAACCCCTTTGCAATGGATCCAAAAAGCGTATCTTCCCCTGTAGCTACAACCACGCAGATTGCAGAACCACTGATTACGGTACTGCCCATAAAGGCGAGGTTGTGATATTCGGTTACAATGTCATATTCGCCTTGTTTTACAATACTTGGAACCTTCTCAACCGGCTCACTCTCCCCTGTAAGGGAAGATTGGTTCACAAACAGGTCCTTTGCCCTAATCATACGCACATCAGCAGGCACCATGTCTCCCGCTGCCAAATAGACAATGTCACTCACTACTACATCCTCAAGCTGAATTTCTTCTCTGCCGTTTTCCTGGCGCTCTACAGCAGTCGTAGTCTTAACCATCTTACTCAAACGATCCGCTGCATTGCCGCTTCGGGTTTCCTGCACAAATCGAAGAAGCCCGCTGATCATTACCATTGTCAATATAATAATAACGGTTGTAAAGTTTTTTTCTCCAGCTTCAGCTAAAAGTACATCTGTTACAATAGATACGATGGCAAGGACAAATAGAATTGCTGTAAATGGGTTCACAAAAGCCTCGGAAATCCTCTTTGAAAGCGTTTTCCTTTTGCCCTGAGTAAGCTTATTGCTGCCATAGCGGTCACGCATTTCCTCTACCACATTCTCATTGAGTCCCTTAAGAGAAGTGTTCAGTTCCCTTAATACCGCATCTGTTTCCATCAAAGAAGTCTCGTAAAGCCTTCTAGCTATATTATCATTTTTAACCATATTCCCCGCATTGTGAAATGCGGTTAATTTTTTATTCATCTTGTTCATTGGTATATACCTCCTTTTTTATTCTTGGCAAATTGCCAGATAGATATGTGGAAGTCAGCATAAACCAAAGGACATAGCTTTATTGAATCAAATTTGGGCAGAAGAATAGCACGCGAAGCATATCTATACTACTATCCATTAATATACTATTTTGATTTCGACTGTGCCCGTCTGGATTTATGCTACTACTACTTCCTTCGTCCATTCTTCTCACCTCCAGAAATTTTTAATTTTGTGAACCTTTATAAAGATTGGCAATAAAAAAACCCTTGCCATCATATTGAACAATGGCAAAGGTTTTATCCCCAACAAAACACACTTACGGCATTAGTAGCCGAAGCACATTAAATAGACAGCGATAAATGCTGATTCTCCATCGTTCAAGCTTTAGCTTCACAGGGCAATGAAATTACATTATTCCATACCTTGGTTTCGATATGGACTGTTTACCTTCTCATAGTGTCTCCACTACTCCGCGGCAGTAACCCGTATCCCTGTGGTAGCCTCACCTACCGATAATATTCAGTTCTGTTATAGCGTACATCTTCAAAAGTAAATTGTCAACCGTTTTTTAGGAATATTAGACTTATTAGTCTAAATTTTTTTAATAGGTAGTTATTATTACTTGTCTATTATCTGCTTGCTTATCTTATTATTGGCAACAATTATAATGAGTCTCTAATCCGTCTTCTATTGAAAAAAGTGCACAATAAAACCGCATGTTATACATATTAAATATTCCATAGTATCAACCATTTCATCAATGAATAATCGACTTTGTAATTTACTAAGAGAAAATGGCCTTAATGAAAAATAACAGATTTCCTAAAGGCTTTCATTTCCAAAGATAATCGGATATATCTCAAAGAAAGCAATGTTATAAATTTATAGGGTTATGCAATTCCACTTCACCAGCTATCTACAGAAGTCGGGTGGTATGCTTTGCGGATAATGAAAAACGTTCATAGGGTCATATTTTGCCTTTATCTGGGTCAATCGTTTAAAGTTGCCGCCATAGTACTCCTCTGACCAGTTCTCAGTGAGCAAATCAGGAGCATTGACATACACACCGCATGTGTAAGGAAGCATGGGCTTACGGAAATCCTCCACCCAATGAATGCCCTGTGCCGCTCCTTCTGGAACATCCCATGTAGCCCAAGGTGACATATTTGATAAAGCATTGCGATAAAAATATGCCGTATCTGTGTCTGCAATTTCAGCTACAGCTCCGCCCAACCCATGAAATAGTACAGAAGCTGTAATGCTGGCCGGTGCTTCACTAATGAAATGCGATATAATATCAATTGCTTTATCTGGTAACAATTCCTCAACAAAGGGTCCCACGCTCTTGAAGGATTCCGGTGTATCTGGCTGTGTAGCTCCGATCCGAGCCGCTGCTTCAAGCCATGGCATCTCTTCGATGGTGACCTCTTTAGGTGGACTGGACATCAGCAAAGGTTGCAGCAGACATCGTAGCTCATTCTCTGAACCAAGAAAAATTCCTTGCATTAACAATAACGGCTGCTGACCTGAAACAATGGACAGCAGTGGTGTAAGTCTCTTGTCAGCACATGGCACTGTATATTGTTGCCATTCCCGAAGTACCGATTTTAGATCCTGAATCTCCCAATCAATTCTTGCATAAGCAACCATATCAATATGGTGCGTTTTGAAACGGAATGAGGTACAAACACCAAAGTTGCCACCTCCACCTCCACGCAATGCCCAGAATAAATCACAATTGTGTCTGGCATCTGCATAGAGTACACAGCCGTTAGCATCGACCATTTCTACCCCAAGCAAGCTGTCAATGGCCAATCCCCATTGCCGGGACAGACTGCTTTGTCCGCCGCCCAGAGTAAATCCTCCAATGCCGGTGGTCGGGCAAAGACCGGGCGGTACTACCAACCCTTCCTTCCCCAGTACCTCTGCCAGTTCGAAGTCACGCAGTCCTGTCTGCATCGTGACAATACCAGACTCACTATCCAGATCAACCCGCTTCATCTCACTGACATCAATAACAATCCCGGCGTCAATAACTGATAGTCCTTCGTAGTTATGACGGCCAGAGCGTACACGGATTGGCACATCCCTGTATCGTGCCCAGCGTATAGCATTAATTACATCCTGTGTTTCTCCAGCAAATACGATAACCAATGGAAATCTATTAAAGAAGGTATTAAATTCACTGCGATCCTGATTATACTGTGGATCATTTGGCAAAACGATACGGCCAGTTAATTCCGGCTCCTTATCATAATTCATACAAACAGCTCCTCGTTTCAAATTCAGATTACATAGGCAATTTCCTTGTTTTCCATAACCATGCATCGATGGCAATAAAAGAATTGCAATATGTTTACTTTATATTATGTAGCAATGTGTAATTATTACCATGCCTCTTGCAATGCTTCTTTGATTCGGTACCCCACTCCTATTTTAATGCCTATTCATATCTATGTAGTAATTCTTTATGATCTCCTCAGTATTATTATTCATAGTAGTCCAGATCCTGTTTGACCACTATTCCCGAGTGAAACTGTATCTCCAGTTTCATACCTTTATGTACCTTTATGGAAGAAATCAGTCTTTTTACAAGGTCTTGGTCAAACTCTCTTACTTGCGGATTAACATTGCCAATCGTTTTGTCTAATTCCTCAATTCTTTGAACATAATTTTCTGCATTTTTCTGTGCCTGCACCGTCTTTATTTTTGCAGTTTTCAGCTCATTTATCTGTTCCGATAGTTTCTTATACTCTACGTCGAATTCTTCGCTGACAACTCCTTCTTTTGCGTTATTTTCTATAAGTATAAGCATCTGCTCTTGCAGTTTTTCTATCTGTTCGTCATATTGGGTTGTAACCCCTTGGGTGCTGTAGTTACCGATAACTCTTATTACATTTTCTCGGAATGTGTCTATAAACTCCCCTGAATTTTCTACTACATTATTTATCGCTTTCATAATTGCATCATGTAGTTGTTCTTCTTTTAAGGTAGGTGAATTCTTGCATCTTGATTTTTTACCTTGTTTCAGCCTATCCTCACATCTCCATACCGCAGATTTATCACCGTACTTGGACCATATCTGTCTACGGTAGGCATGACCACATTCCCCACATACCATTAAATCCGACAGTATATATTTTGAACTGTATTTGCTTTTCTCTCTTAATTCCAGATTCTTTTTTCTTGTAATCGCCGATTTATTTAGGCTTGCTCTCCTTGCTTTTTCTGCCTGTACCTTATGAAATAATTCTTTTGGTATAATTGCCTCATGGTTATCTTCTATATAGTACTGCCGTACATAACCGTCATTTTTAACCTTTTTCTTGGTGAGAAAATCCACCGTATACGTCTTTTGCATACAAGCATCCCCGCAGAATTTCTCGTTAGCTTGTGTCAAGACATACATAAAAAAATAACTTAATCTTTAATACAGTCTTT
>NZ_DALYUL010000041.1:0-13916 GCF_031981185.1 Anaerotignum sp.
GGACAATATTTCATCTACTTTTTTAGAAATGTCTTTTTCATCCTTTGCAGAAAGTTGAGGGTTAAATTCCCTTTGCTCTGGTTCTATACCCGTCATAAGGTAATCTATCGTCACGCCAAAATAATCCGCAATTTTTTGTAATTTATCTTGTTTTGGAGTGTAACTGCCTTTTTTCCATTCGGAAAGCATTGATTGTGAAACGCCAGCTTCTTTTGATACTTTATAGGCTGTTACGCCAAATTTTTGTAAGAGTTGTTCGAATATCTCATACATATTTAACGCCCTTTCGTAGAAAATGACATACTTATAAAAACTGATAAAAATTAATTGACATTATCAGAAATCTAAAGTATAGTATGAGTATGCAACAGGAAACCAAAGTAATTGGCGAAGCATACTTTAGAAAAATATATTACTTTTGTCGTGATTAGAATATATCATATTTCCGAAGTATGCGCAATAGTTTTTTATATTTTTAATTGAAAGGGGGTGTAAGAATGTACCAAAAATTTGAGGGGTTAATGTTAAAAAATAATGTTACTGCCTATAAGGTCGCCAAAGCTACTGGCATTTTGCAGTCTACATTGAGTGATTGGAAGGTGGGAAAATACACCCCCAAACTGGACAAGCTCCAAAAGTTAGCCGATTACTTCGGCGTACCTATCACATATTTTCTAGAGAATTAGGAGGTGGAAAGGTGAATGTAAACAAAAAATATGAGTACCTGAGCAGCGACGTCGAGAAACAAAGGGGGCGATATATTGAAAACAACTAAAAGATGGGACGATGTCCCAATAATATTTGATCTTGCTTTTGCAGCTTGCTTAACAGGTTTCAGCAGCGAACGCTTGCGGCAGTTAAGCAGGGCTGGTGAGTTCCCGGCAAGAAAAATAGGCACAGGTAATCATGCAGTGTGGAGAGTTGACAAAGAGGAGTTTGTCAGCTGGTGGGAAAGTAAAAAGATTCAGGGGATGGACAAGGATGCAAACAGAACTACCGCCAATGCTGCTAGGGTATCGCTAAGTTTGCTGTAGCCGTTGTGGCGTACGGTGCAAGTAGATGAAGAAGAAGACACCCGTAAAGGCGGAAAGGGAGGAAGAATATGAAAGCAACTGGCATTACAAGAAAGGTAGACGAACTTGGAAGAATTGTTCTACCCATGGAAATTAGAAGAAACAAGGGTATCAATTTTGGGGACCCTATGGAGATTTTTACAACAGAGGATGGAATTGTATTAAGACGTTTTGAAGCGGTGAAATGTGACATTAGTGAAAAGGAGAAACTATTCGAGAAATAATGAAGGGCGAAGTGAGTATGAGGAAAGGAGAAAGCCTTTGTCTTTTATGTAAGAATGACACCAAGAAATGCAATACGTTGTTTTTGGAAATTTGTTGAGAGAAATTATTAATATGAATGACATTATCATTTGCTCTGATTATGTGACCCAAAAGGAGGTACAGGATATGGACATAAGAGAGACAGAGGAATTCATTGATTTAAAAAGGAGAAAAGAAAAACGCCTACAAAGAAAGCACAGAAAATACTTACTCTCGGAAATATGCAATAGCGTATTTATGGTTTTAGTTTGGGCTGTAGCAATGACTGTAATTGTTCCGCTGTCGGAAGCGGCACCAGGTAAAGCACTTTTATTTTATGAGTTTGCAACGGCAGGTGTAATTTCTGTGGTAGTTGCTTTTTGGCTGGACAAGTCACGGAGGAAAAAATGAGAATTTATGCAATAAAAAAGGCACTGGTAAACCCAGCACCACTGACAAATTGATTATAGCATAGATTCTTTTTTGAGACAAGATAGATTCAAGGTCGAATATATAGGAGGTTTTTATGAGTAAATTTGATGTTTGCCCTATTTGTGGCGCAACGTTAGACCACGGGGAAACTTGTGATTGTAGCTGCGACTATAATAAGGAAAAAACTCGGAATTTTTGTGACAATGAAGAACAAAAAGAATAGGTGAAAAATTATGCCCCTCTCTTGCGGTGTCAAGGGTGGGGCAAGGTTTTAAATAAAATAGCGAGATAAGTTTGTGAGGTGAAAATGTGAAGTTTTCTAAAATTACATCACTAGCAAAAAGAAATAAGACAGCGATATTAATGAGGGATGATGATGGTCAACAATGGCTGAGTATAGGCAGCGCTGTCTATCGGTTGGAAAACATGCCTGTATTGGACGAGGATACCGTTTTAACTGTAATGGGGGTTTCGGATGATAAAAGGGAAAAGTGGCTGACAAGATGTGAAGAGGAATCTTCACGAATACTGAAAAATGATTTACCGGATGAGGTGGAGGTAACCGCAGATGATGCAGGTATTACCATCATTTATGGGGGAAGCTTGCTCACGCCTATATACACATTTTATGGTGTTATTTGGATTGATACGGAATTAATGGCACCTACCGTGAAAAAGGAAACGGGCTACACGCGATATTTTATTAGAAAAAGTGGCGGTGCAAGAGCGATTGCGGTGAAAGATGGGATGGTGCTGTCTGCTGTAATGATGGAGTATAGGCAAGGTGGAACAGACCTTTATGAAGCCTTAGATACATTGGCCGACCGATGCAGGGCTGAGGCAAGGCGAGACACCGCAGAAAAATGAAGCGGGACAAATAGGTAAATTGAATAAAGAAAATGCCCCTCTCCTATAGGCGTAGAAAAGGGGCGGGGCTTTTGATAAAACCCAAGATATAGTACTTATATTATATAACATAGTACATTGTTTCACAAGTATTTTGGGTTGCTTTCCATGAAAAAGCCTGTTTCTAAAGTCTAGGAAATTAGGGGCAAAGTTGCCCTTTAACTCCTCGATAACAAGATTAACATTAGGGCTATGGTTATTTATAGAAAGGGGTAAAGCAATGCCAAGATATAGAAAACACATATGGGCAGGAGATGTATATGAGTGTGAGGAGTATTACTCACCAAGAGCCATTGGAAAAAAATACAACAGAGGACAAAATGAATTGCTCACCTCCGAAGAACAGAAAGAACGGAATTTGAAGTTAGCTAGAAGGAAATTATCAAGATTGATAAATGCGAATTTCAGTCAAGGGGATTTATTTATTACTCTTACATATCGAAACAAATTATCTAGAGAGGAAATCAAAAGGGAGCTGCGGAATTTTTTGAGCCGCCTGAGACGATGGAGAAAGAAAAAAGGGCTTTCTGCTGTAAAATACATCGTAGTAACGGAAGCGGAAGACAAGCGGGAGCACCATCACCTTTTGGTGAATGCCATGGATATTACCCTCAATGAATTAACGGAGCTGTGGGGATTGGGTAGGGTTATGATTTCTCAATTAGAGCCAGGCGGAGATTATACAGGCTTGGCAAGATACATAACCAAGGAAAATGTAAAAGAATATGAAAAAAGATGGACCACCAGTAGAAATTTGGTACAGCCGAAAGTTGTTGTGAAAAAAATAAATTCAGCCAATCCAAAAAAGAAGCCTCAGCCTCCCAAGGGGTATCTGGTTGTGGAAAGCAGTGAATATTTTTCTGAGGAGATTGGCCCTATAAGATATTTAAAAGCAATTAGATTAGGCGGTGATGATTATGGAACAGGAAAAGAGAAAACCGAATTGTGAGAAATGTTTGTGCCGGAGGTGTTTCAGTAAGGAAGATGGTACTTGCATGAATTGTGAGCGGTGTAAGGAAAACGGCGGGGCCAATAAGGTTTGGTGCTTGATGGATTGTGATTTTATTGGGAGGGATGAACTTGAAGCTTAAAACAAAATTCCACGAGCTGAAAATCACGCCCAAGTATTTTCGATATGTTAAGTGGGGTATCAAGAAGTTTGAGCTACGAAAGAATGACCGGGGTTATGAAGTTGGGGACTATGTGAAACTGCGTGAATACAACGGAGAATCTTATAGTGGAGAATTTCTATGGATAAAAATTACTTATATTCTGGATTTTGAAGAAGGAAAAGAATTTGGATTGTCCCCAGGTTATTGTATTTTAGGATTTAAAATTAAAAGAAGATGGAAAAATTATGAAATGGGGAGGATAAAATGGCTTACAATCAGCAAGCAGCGAAGCGGCAGCACCAAAACGCAACGAATAACGCTCAAGGACATTTGTTTGAAAGTGCAATTCTGGCGGGGTGCAATACATACAGAGAAGACGGTCGGGCAGAAATCAATAAAACGCCTGAACCTTTTCGGGTTTTGAATAAAGGTATTGATGGAATGTTCATGGGGAGATTTACCGCACATGCCCAGCCGGATTTCCAAGGAACCCTTGAGGATGGAAGGTCTATAGTATTTGAAGCAAAGACCACAACATCCGACCGGATGAAGCGGGATGTATTAACGGCAGAGCAGCAGAAAGCTTTAGAAAGCCACATGAATTTGGGAGCGGTTACAGGGGTATGCGTTGGGCTTAAAGATAAGTTTTTCTTCATCCCTTGGAATGTCTGGCGGGATATGAAAGAGCATTATGGCCGGAAGTATATCACTGCAAATGATGTGGAGGAATACCGGGTTAAATTTAATGGATCCGTTTTGTTTTTGGATTATTTGAAAAAGCCGGAGAGGGTGTGAATTATGTATAAATTATTTCGTGCTTGCTTAGCAATATTTTGGGTTTTGGATATATTGGATTTTCCTTTCATGGAAATTTTTGATTCTACATATCCGGTCAATGGGTTAGCGTGGTTTTTGATTTGGGTTTATATACCTTCTATCCACCAATACACAAAGGATGAGGATTGAATGAGGATAATTTATGAGGGGGGTGCAGAATGAAAACAACAGTGAAAAACAAAAGGTTTAGATCTTGCCAAATATTTAATTGTGACCATATGCGGGGAAATATCTGCTGTACGGATTGTATGAACAAAGCGAAATGTAAAAACCATTGCTTAAACGATCCACAGCAATGTGGACAAGTTAAAGGAGAGGTGGTGGACGATGAAGAAAGATAGAGAACTAAAAATGCAAAATTATAATATCTCTCCTGACCGATATCGTGAATTGAAATACTTTTGTAAGCAATATCGGGAAAAGCAATTACAGTTACGTTCTATTACGGAGCTTTCTTCACCGGGATTTGACAGTAATGGAAGAGGGAACAAACTATCTGACAGGACGGGGGAAATGGCACTTAAACGGATGCAGCTTGAAAGGGATTTGGAAATAATCCAACAGTCGGCAATGGAGGCGGGTAGCGAGTTTTATCCATACATACTGAGCAATGTAGTAGATGGGATAAGGTATGAACATTTGGATGTACCAATGAGCAGGAGGGCATTTTTCAGAATGAAATTAAAATTCTTTGGGATTTTATCCACAAAAAAATAAAGTTGGCACCAAATGTGTTTACTTATGAGTTAATATGGTAGCATACATAATTTGGGCAATATTTACTAGACGTTATAGAAGTCCAAACAATCCTTGTTATGATTGTAAAAATATGGTATTGTATTTTTGTAGTTATATATAAGGGGTGGGAACATGCTGAAAAGGTCTTATGGCAGAGCAGCTATTATGTTGTATGCTTTGTTTTTTGTTATTATGACTATTTCGTTTTTTATAGATAGTAGTAGCTGGATACATGGCCCCAACGGCTATATGATAGCGTGTGGTTTTCAAGGTGCTGCAGTATTTATTAGAGATAAGTATATAAGATGTACGTACTGTGGAAAAACATTTGCCCCACTACAATGGTCGAAGAGTGGGACCAAGCATTGTAAAAAGTGTGGGAAACCATTTGAGTATGATAGATAGCTATGTGATTCAGGATAACTGGGGGTAAGTACCTTAGATGTCGGTATTGTAAAAAGTTAACAGTTGAGCCGCAGTGGTCAAAGAATGGAACACGAAAGTGTAGTAACTGCGGAAAAGTGTTTGAATACGATAAATAGATATATGATTAAAGAAACCTAGGAGATGGAAATATGCTGAAAAGATCATATGCAAGAGCATATATTGTGTTGTACTATTTAGTTATTGTTATTTTTAGCATTACTTTTTTTATTGAAAGGCAATCAGTATTACGAGAAATTCTCTCGTGGACGTTGCCGGTTCTTTGGATTGCTGTGCTTATTATTAGACTTAAATATCTTAGATGCCCATATTGTAGAAAGTTAACTGTCGAGCCGCAGTGGTCAGAGAGTGGAACACAGGATTGCATTAATTGTGGAAAAGTGTTTGAGTATGATAAATAGATATATGATTAAGGGAACATGGGGGTGGCAATATGCTAAGTAGGACAAAGACTAAAATAAGTATTGTGGCTTATTGCATTGGTGCTATATGCTGGATTGCATCTTTTTTTCCTAATGAATTTAATCTTAAATTAGTCCTCATTACCGCATATTGTCTATTCTTTACTGTTTCATATAGGATTAGATTTAAATATCTTAAGTGCCCAAACTGCAGAAAGTTTACAGTGCCACTACAGTGGTCGAAGAATGGAACCAGAGCTTGTGATAAGTGTGGTCAAGTGTTTGAATATGATAAATAGATGTATGATGAAGGATGCCAATGGGTGTCCTTTTTTATTACAAGAAAGAGGGTGAAGCAATGGAGCGGTTACCTGAATTAATTGCTTTGATACGAAGCGGCGATGTACATAGGTTTTATACTTCGCCTGAATGGAGAAGGAAGAGGAGGGAGGTTTTTGATCAAGACCATTTTGAATGCCAAGTGTGCAAAAATAAATATAAGAGATACACGAAGGCAACAACAGTACATCATATAAAAGAGCTGAGGCATTTTCCTTCGCTATGCTTAAGCAGTTATTACACAAATGAAAGTGGGATGAAAGAGCGAAATCTTATCAGCGTGTGCAAGTATTGCCATGAAACAGAATGCCATCCGGAGCGAATGGGAAAGTACGAAAAAAAGAAGCCGTTGACCGAGGAAAAATGGTGATACCCCCCGGTCGAAAAAAACGCAGTTTAAGATTTTGGCTGTTACTCAGGAGGGTTTAGACAATTCAGAAATATTCATTTCACACGTGAGGGGGGTGGGGGTATGAAGCAAATTACAAGAAAAGGACTGGAAAAAGATCTAGTTGACCAGCTAGAACGGAATGGCTCGCTAGGCAAATATTATCTTGATTTAGTACGGGATTATCTAGAATTATGGGATACAAAAAATGCATTGTTAGCAGATATAAAAGGCAGAGGAGTAACGGTAAATTATAATAATGGAGGAGGCCAAGCGGGCATAAAAAAGAACGAAAGTGTGGAACAATTATTGAAAGTTAATAAACAAATGCTATGTATTTTGGATTATTTAGCGCTAAAACCATCTTGTCAGGTGGGTGATGATACTGATGAAGAGATGTAGAAAAAAATCCTATCACCCCTATATTGATGATTACATGGACGGTGTGTACAGCGGTGAAGTTATTGTCGGGGATGAAATTTTCATGGCCCTGCACATTGTTGAAGGAGGGTTAAATAAACCCAATGTGTTTATTGATGTGGACAAGATAAACAAGGCCGTTGAATTAACAGAAAAATATTTTGAGTTACAGCTCTTTGATTGGGAGCTTTTTTTATTTGCATTGATTCACTGCTATAATTTGGACAATGACACTGTTGTTTTTGATGAATATATCATCATGATGGGCAGAGGAAATGGTAAAAATGGATTTATTTCTCCAGTAAGCTGGTACCTAAGCACACACTATCATGGTGTAAAAGGATATAACATAGAAATCATAGCAAATTCAGAGGACCAGGCAGAAACTTCTTTTAATGATATTTATGATGTATTGGAGCGACACTGGAAGAAACTAAAAAAGTTTTTTTACAAAAGCAAAGAACTAATTAGAAATCTAAAGACTGGATCCGTGATCAAATATCATACTTCCAATGCCAGAACGAAGGACGGTAAGCGTTCTGCTTGTCTTATTTTTGATGAGATCCACGAGTACATGAGTTATGAGATTATCAACGTTTTTACCAGTGGTTTTGGTAAGCGCAAGCATTCTCGTATTTTTAAAATCACAACAAACGGTCATGTAAGGGAGGGGGTTTTGGATAATGAATTGAGAGTATGTTATGACATTTTGAATGGTGTAATACAAAATTCCAAAACCCTTCCTTTGCTTTATAAAATCAACAGTGAAAAAGAAATATACAATCCGAATATGTGGCACAAAGCAAATCCTTCTTTGAAGTATTTGCCTATTTTGCAAGATACCATGGAAAAAGAGTTTGGTAAGATGAAATATTCCGAAGAAATCAAGACGGAGTTTTATACAAAAAGAATGAATTTCCCCAGATCCAATCGGGAGTTGGCAGTAACAGACTTTGAGGAAAATGTTATTCCAACCAACAGGCCGTTGCCGGATATGTCCGGTTGGAGCTGCACTGTTGGGATTGACTATGCTGCCATTAACGACTTGGCAAGTGTAAACTTTCATTTCGTGAAAGGCGAGGAAAGGTATGATATCAATCATTCATGGTTGTGTTTAAATTCCAAAGATTTAGACAGGATTCAGGCACCATGGAAGGCCTGGGCAGATGAAGAACTTTTGACACTTGTGGATGATGTTACCATTCACCCCAGGCTATTATGTGATTATATCGCAACAATGGCGCAGAAATATAATATCAAGCTGGTCTTATTGGATAACAACAAATATGCGCTTGTCGCAAGCGAACTAAGGAAAATAGGGTTTGATGCAAAAGAGTATAAAAATGTGAAATTGGTAAGGCCTAATGATATATACAAGGTGCAAAAGGTTATAGATGATGTTTTTATCCGTCATTTGTTTAGCTGGGGGGACAACCCTCCATTGCGGTGGGCTGTAAACAACACGAAATTATTATCAGCAGGAAAAAGCAAAGGCGAAGAAACGGGAAATTTCTATTATGGAAAAATTGAACCGAAAAGTAGAAAGACGGATCCATTTATGGCTGTAGTGCATTCCATGATTGGGGAAGAAGAACTGGAAGAAGCTGCTTGCAGCTTTGATGATATACCAGTCATTACATGTTAAGGGGGTGATAAGTTGGGCTTTTTAGAATGGCTAAGTAGTAAAGTGGGTGGGGGAAAAAGTGTTTCTGTTTCCGGTGATGAAATAGACGATTTTTTGCAAGAATATACCTCCACTATTTGCATTAGGGAAGCGGCGTTTTGGACTGCCGCCAATATTCTGGCCAATGCCTTAAGCAAGTGCGAGTTTAAAACCTATGTGAAGGGAGAAGAAAAAAAGGGCAGTGAGTATTATTTGTGGAACTACGAACCAAATAAGAATCAAAATTCAAGCGTATTTTTACACAAATTAATTGCAAAACTGTGCAGAGATAATGAGTGTCTTGTAATTTGTATTGGGGAACAATTGCTGGTTGCGGATAGTTACACAAAAAATGAAAAGGTTTTATTTGAAAATACGTTCACGGAGGTAACTGTGGGCGATTTTTCATTTCAAAAGACTTTTTACCAGGCAGATGTATTGTTTTTTGAGTTAAATAATAAAAACATGCGACAGGTGGTCAATGATTTATATGGCGAGTATGAAAAACTGATTCAGTACAGCATAAACGCCTATCAAAAATCAAGGGGAAGAAAATTTCTTTTCGAGTATGATACATTGCCCGTTGCCGGGAGTGAAGAAAGAAAGAATTTTGATGATTTAATAAAGAATAAGTTTAAAAAATTTATTGAATCGGATAATGCAGTCCTACCCTTGGGCAAAGGGCAAAAGGTGGATGAAACCGCCCAGAAAACCTATGCAGCGGAAACCACTAGGGATATTAGAGCAATGATTGATGATATTTCTGATTTTACTGCTAAGGGCTTTGGTATCCATCCATCTCTTTTGCGTGGTGATGTGCAAGGCACCAAAGATGCACTGGACTTCACGCTAACATTTGCTGTGGATCCTTTGGTAGATATGATACAGGAGGAAATCATTCGCAAGCGTTATGGGTATAAAGCTTTTTCGGAAGGGACGTATCTGAAAATTGATACACGTGCCATTAAGCATATTGATTTGTTTAGTATTTCTACGTCCATTGATAAATTAATCGGCTCTGGTGTTTTCTGCGTGAATGATATTTTGCAATTGTGCGGTGAAAATTCCATAGATGAACCTTGGGCAAAACAGCACTTTATTACAAAAAATTACGAGTTAGTAGAGGATGCCTTGCGGGCATTGAAGGGAGGTGAAAAAAATGAGGACAATTTGGAAACTTGAGCAATCTGTATCGTCGGATACTCTTGAAATGTACATCTATGAAAGCATTAAGCCTGATAGTTATGACTGGTGGAATGATGAGGTGATTACAAGCGAAACTTCGGCAAATCATTTCAGGGAAGAACTTGCAAAATACCCAAATGCAAAGTTTATCAATTTATATGTCAATAGCTACGGCGGAGATGTGAAAGAGGCCATGGGTATTCATAGCCAATTAAAAAGACACCAAGCCTATGTTACCGGTTATGTGGACGGGTTTGCGGCTTCGGCGGCATCCTATATATTAACGGCTTGCGACAAAGTAGTAATGGCAAGCCCCACCATGCAAATGTTACACGATATGTGGAATATGTCTATAGGCAATGCTAGAGAACATCGTAAAAATGCCGAGGATTTAGAGGCTATCATGAAAGGCAATCGTCAAGCCTACTTGGATAAGTCCAACGGAAAATTAAACGAGGAGCAGCTTATAGAAATTATGGCGGCTGAAACGTGGTTGACTGCCACCCAGTGCTTTGAGTATGGTCTATGTGATGAAATCGGGGAGCGGCAAGTGGATATGGCAAAAGCGGCGGAAGCACTGAAAGAGAGTCATGAGGCATTGCAACGAAAAAACTTGGAGCTGGTTGCAAAATTAAAGCAGTTGGCCACACCACCCAAGGAACCAACCCCACAGCCTCCGGCGAAACCACAACAGAATAGATTACAAAAGTTTATGACATCCGTAAAAGGATGTTAATTTTATTTCTAGAGAGGAAGAGATTACATGAAAAAAATGAAAATGAAAATGGATTTACAGTTTTTTGCTATAAAAAGTCTTGATCTAATTCAGGAGGAAAGAAACGTCATTTTGCAAAGAATGAACTCGGCAATTACAGAGGATAACCCTGAGCAGTTTAACCAAGCCTTTAAGGATTTGGCCAACAATGTTCAGGAAGCGGTTATGCAAGAATATAATCAGGCTGTGCAGGGGGCTGATTCGAGTATTTTAGCCCAAAGGGGAGTAAGACAGCTCACCAGTCAGGAAAATACATATTATCAAAAAGTGATTGATGCTATGAAATCCGTGGATCCAAAGCAAGCAATTACTTTGATTGATGATGTGATGCCCACCACCGTTATTGATGAGATTTTCACATATTTGCAGGAGAATCATCCCTTGTTGAATGAGGTGGATTTTCAGAACACGGGAGCGGTTACTAAGTGGTTGCTTTCTGCCACATCCGGCACCGCTGGGTGGGGTGAATTGTTTGGAGAAATTGTGGATGAACTGTCTGCAACCTTCTCTATTTTGGAATTGGGTAGCACAAAACTTTCTGCGTATATTCCGGTCTGCAATGCCATGCTTGATTTAGGTCCCGCATGGTTGGATCGTTATGTAAGAACAGTTCTGGCCGAGGCCATCGCTGTTGGTTTGGAAACTGCTATCGTTGATGGGGATGGTAATGAAAAACCTTTGGGCATGACAAGGGCATTAAGCGGTGCAGTGGATGGTGTACACCCCCATAAAACAGCGGTGGCAATTACAAAATTGGATGCTCCTACCTATGGAGGTCTGCTTGATACGTTATCCAAGGCACCCAATAATAAAAGACGTCCCATTCCCTCTGTACTTTTGGTGGTAAATCCTACAGACTATTTTACAAAGGTTTTCCCTGCCACAACAGTAAGAGCAACGGATGGTACATTTAGAAGTGATGTATTTCCTTATCCAACAAAAACAATTCAGTCTACGGCGGTGCCTGCAGGGCGTGCGGTGATTGGATTGGGTAAGCAATACTTCATGGGTCTTGGAACTGGAAAAGGGGGAAAGATTGAGCACTCCGACCATGCAATGTTTAAAGAAGATAAAAGATTATACCGTGCAAAGCTGTATGGCAATGGTAGACCAAAAGACGAAAACGCCTTTGTATATCTGAATATTGAAGATTTGGAAAACTATGTGCTGGAGGTAAAGGTAACCAATACCTCGGAGCCTAAACAGACAAATGAGGCAATCACTAATGGTGAGGGCGGTACTTCCCAAGGTGAAGGTGAACCTGAAAACCCCTAATGGCGACGCTTAGCACATCCGCCTGCAATACCGAGGGTATGAACAAAACGGAACTGTTGGAATATGCGGAATCCCTAGGTATTACCGGGCTAAGTAGTCGCAATTTAAAAGGAGATATTTTAGCAGCCATAGAGGCGGTGACAGGATAATGGAAGAATTATTAGAGGCTGTGAAAAATTATCTTGATATTACATGGGATGATGCGGATACCAATAAAAAAATAAAAGGCATTGTATCACGAGGCGTGGAGTATCTGAATCATGCAGCGGGTGGGAAACAAAATTATGAAAAGGAGGGGCAAGCCAGAGCCCTCCTTTTTGAATATGCCATGTATGTTAATAGCGGTGCCTTAAATGAGTTCCAACAGAACTACCTTCACGAATTGATGATGTTGCAAATCCATCAGGAGGTGAAGAACTATGAACAAGAAAAAAATGCAGATATACAATGATGGTGTGATCACAATATACACAGTAGGAAATATTGCAGAGAAAGGTAATATGCCGAAAGAGGGTATTGTGGAAAAAGTGCGTGTGAGATTTCGGCGGCGCACAATAGGCCACACACGGTTTCATGAATCTTTGCAGCAGAATATTAAGATAGATGAAATTGTGAGATGCCCCTATCGGACTGAGGTAAGTGCTCAAGATAAAGCGGTTTTTCTGGGTAGCAATAATAAATATGAAGTAAAAAAGGTTGTTTACATAGAAAATACCAAACCAAAAGAAATGGAATTGTTACTGGAAAGGGTGGAAAGCAACTATGACAATGATTGAGTTGAGGGATGTTCTGATTACCATTACTGAAAGTGTTTTTCACTACAAACCCCTAAAGCCCGGCAATAAATATATTGTTTGGAGTGAGATTACCCAAAGTGGCGCAAAACACGCTGATAATAAAGCCACCCACCAGGCTATCCGCTGTGCAGTACATTTCTTTACCAAGGATGAATTCGACCATGATTTTTTCAGGATCCAGAGAAAATTCAACGATGCAGAAATTCCATGGAGGTTAAACTCTGTGCAGTATGAAGATGATACCGGGTTTATTCACTATGAATGGTATGTGGATGTAGATTATGATTGGGGTGAGGATGATAGCCAAGATTGCTTTTAGGAGAACGAATGAATTTATGTTAATGCTGTCCAGAATGGAGGCAAATACGCAAGCAATTGCGGAAAAGGCGGTTTATGAAGCAGCAGGATTGGTGGCAGATGAAATCAGAAATAATTTAGAAGCGCTACCGGAGGATAAATTCAGAATGCTAGGGGCGGGAGAGCAGTTTATGGGTGTACCAAGGATTCAAAAACAAGACTTATTGGATTCCTTGGGAATAGCGCCAATTGGAGAAGAAGCTCCAGGAACCTACGGTACAAAAATCGGATTTGATGGGTATGGAAGTTATGCAACAAAGAAATATCCTAATGGACTTCCTAACCAGCTTTTGGCACGTTCCATAGAGAGCGGATCCAGTGTAAGGAATGCAACGCCCTTTGTGGAGCCGGCTGTCCAGGGGAAGAAAAATGAAGCAATTCGCAAGATGCAAGAAGTAATTGAGCAAGAATGTAAAAAAGTATAAAGGAGTGTTGAGATTATGGCAAAAATCGGTTTGAGTTATCCTTATGTTGCACAATATAATGCAACAGAGGAGGGTGTTGTTACATATACAAAAGGTCAGGTTCTGG
>NZ_DALYUL010000042.1:0-12694 GCF_031981185.1 Anaerotignum sp.
CCCTCTCCGCTTTTCATGCTTCATATGGCGTTCATTCTTGCGTCTGTCAGCGTTGCGGTATATGGGGTCATTATGTATATTTTGCACGCTTGTCCACCTCCCTAACAGATATTAAATCTTTCCTCAAAATATTTCTTTGGGATACGTCCTCGCATAGTCATAAATCCTTTTTTGGCAAGCTCGGCATTCAATTCCCGCATAATTAAGTACGCTTTGCTTTCGCTACATTTTAGGCACTCCATAACATCCTTAAACGTGTAGTATTTGTTATTCATAGAATCCCTCTCTCAACTTCTATGTATGAAATTTTAAATTCCTTACTGCCATTAGATACTATTAATGGATACCCATTATGCTTAAGCCAATCTTCAATCTGCCGCAAAACTGGCTCTCTATATTGATTAGAAATGTCCGTATGTCCATTTTTTGAAAAGCTGGTTGTTTTTGCGATATCACTTTCGGTTATATTCAATTTGCTCATGATGGCACCGATTGCCTGAGCATGTGGTTTACCCGATGCGGAATATACACCTAGAATTTCAGCCATCTCCGTTTGTTCATATAGCTTTTCCTGTTCAACCCTGATCATCGGAACGTTAATTCCTACAGGTGCATACATATCTTTCAGAAAATAAGTTCGCTGAGCCGGATCTACGCCAGCCGCAACCAACTGTGGCAAGATAATTTTTGCGGCGTTATTTACAGAGGCTAGCTTTCTCTGACTCTTGGAAGAAGCTTCTTTTTGCAGTACCCTTTCTTTAGTTACAATTTCCTTTAGCTTGTCCTCCACAGCGATAAAATAAAATCTTGCTTCTTCACCCCTTTTGTTTTGACAACCCATGGCTAATTTCTTAGCAAATGAGGCTGTGAGTCTGTAGTCAACGGTTTTGTTACCCTCGACATAGATGTCGAACCCCTCAAAATCAATTCCTTCTTCTGCAAAGGTATTCTCTAAAATGTTTGTTTTGCACCATCTTGAAAATTGTCCCTTTGCCAACTCTAAGAACTCATAAAGCTTTCTTGCTGTAGTTCTTCCCTCACTATCTACTTGCAAAGCGATTTCGATAGGCGTTTTTGTTTCTTTCACTAACCCGTTCATAGTTACCCCCTATTTTTGTCCGGCGTGGCTTGATCATCCTGTACAACAATGCGATTATCAGCGAGAAACTTGTTTAAATCACTCTCACTAATTCGCACGGTTTTCGTGCCACCGATCTTGACCGCCCCTATTTTCCCTTTGCGAATCCACTCGCTTACCGTGTCTCTCGATACCTTGAACATGTCTCCAATTTCCGAAACGGTATAAAATCTCATATTTTCACCTCGTTTTCTTGTTATTTTGCGTGTTTTCTATTGATTTAACCTGTTTTTCGTGTTATTATTAGCTTGTCAAGGTTATTAACAACACGATTTTGCAATTACCTGCACTGTTTTGACTAGGTTTTCTTGCTATATCTGTATTATAGCATTGTTTCCGTGTTAGTCAACAGTTTTTAGCTAGGTTTTATTGCTATTCGCATTTTTTGTGAGGTGTGACTAATGGATACAAGGGAACGAATATTAAAACTTATGGAAAATAACCATATTACTAAATACAGATTGGCTAAAGAGATAAATGTGAGCAGCGGAATTATTAGCGACTGGGCCAATGGGAAAAGCACATCCTACACCAAATACCTAGATAAAATTGCAAATTACTTTGGTGTAACAGTGGATTATTTATTAACAGGAAAAGAACCGGAAATAATAGACAGCGGTGTCTTAACCCCCAAGGATAAAAAAGACATAGCTAAGGATATGGAAAGAATAAGAGAGAAATTAATGAACAAAGAAGATGGTCCCGCAAGTTTTGATGGCGAAAATATATCAGATGAAAGCGCGGATTTGCTCCTTGCTCAAATCGAATCTATGCTAGGAACCATTAAACTTATTAACAAGGAGAAGTATAACCCTAATAAGAACAAGAAGAAAAAGTAGGTGACGCCTTGAAGAGAGATGTAAAAGAAACTGCAGAGTGGTACATAAGTAAATTTGAGACGAAGAACCCATTTCGTATTGCAAAAGGGTTGGGCGTACTTGTAAAAACAGCAGGTTTAGGTGATTATTCGGGCTGTTACATGTACCTCAACCGCCACAAGTGTATTTTTCTCAATGACAATCTTAACGAAAGCGAAAGGCGTCTTGTTATGGCACACGAACTAGGGCATGCCATCCTACATAAAGACCAAAATTGTTATTTCATCAGGAACAAAACATATTTATTATGTTCCAGAATTGAAAGGGAAGCTAATTTATTTGCCGTAAATCTACTGATTAGTGATGATGAGTTGAAAGAATATGAATCATGCTCCCTAGACCAATTGTCAATGATTTTTGAATTGGATCGTAAATTGATAGAACTGAGATTAGGAAAATAAAAAAGCCCCTCCTGCGCCAACAGGAAGGACTTAAATGCAGCGGTCTTAAAACCACTTTCAGACAAGAAAAGTATACCATAAGACCGCCTTATTTGCTATACCCAAAATACAAAAGGAGGTCTATTTTTATGCCTGTTTATAAGGATGAAAAACGTAATTCATGGTTTTGCACATTTTATTATAAAGATTGGCAAGGAAACCGAAAAAAGAAAAAGAAAGAAGGTTTTAAGCTTAAGAGAGAAGCCCAGGACTATGAAAGGGATTTTATAAAGCAGCAAGCTGGTACCTGTGATATGACATTTAAGTCCTTATGCGATATATATAAAGAAGACTGTAAAACTCGACTTAAGCCGACAACGTATTCAAATAAAGAAAATATGATCGACAATTTGGTACTACCTTTTTTTGAAAACATCCCTATTAATCAGATAACACCTACACATATTAGACAATGGCAGAACAATATTATTGATAAACAATACACCCAAACATACATGAAAACAGTTAATGCGCAGCTCTCAGCAATTCTAAATTACGCAGTGAAATATTACGGACTCCCTCAGAATCCCGTCCGGATCTGTGGCAACATAGGAAAAATGCAGTCTGATAAATTAAATTTTTGGACGTTGGATGAATATAAGGCATTTATATCTAAAGTTGAAAAAAAACATTTTAGAACGGCTTACGAATTACTTTTCTGGACTGGTATGCGTTCCGGAGAAATGTTTGCCCTTACTTTAAGAGACTTTAATATGAAAAATTTAACTGTAACAATCAATAAAAACTATGCTCGGCATAACGGAAATGATTTAATTTTAACCCCCAAAACTGATAGCAGTAAACGTGAAATCTATATACATCAACACATTGCCGATTCTATCACTGAATATACCGAACGTAAATATGACATAAGCCCTGATGATCGGCTATTTGATTTTTCTAAACAAATACTAGCTTACAATATGAAAAAGGTTTGTAAATTGGCTAATGTAAAACAAATCAGATTGCACGATTTAAGGCATTCACATGCATCTCTTTTGATTGAACTGGGATATTCACCACTCCTTATTTCTGAAAGACTGGGGCATGAAAATATTGAAACCACTTTAAAAGTGTACTCACATCTATATCCAAATAAACAAAGGGATTTAGTTGATGAATTACAAAAACTTTGCAATTAGTACGTTTCTAGTACGATACGTAAAAAATAAGACCGCAAAAGCCTATAATTTCAGGCTTTACGGTCTTTTTCATTTTATTCAACTGAAATGATGTAAAAATATAGAGGTTGTGCTCCACTCTGAATCTCAACTTCACAGTCAGGATAGCTTTCCGTAATAAAATCTGCAATTTTCTGGGCATCTTCAGCTGTTACATCGGTGCCATAGTAAATGCTTACCATTTCATTTTCATCTGTAATGGTCTGTTTCAGCACCTCTTTTGTTCCTTCAGCAACATCCTTTGCCACAACAACAATTTCATCATTCAACATTCCCAGAATATCACCTTCAGCAATTTCTTTATCACCAAAGCTGGTATCCCTAACTGCATAAGTAACCGAAACCGTTGAAACAGCCTGAATAGCCTCTTTCATTGCTTCTGTCATTTCTTCCGCCCCAAGACCTTCAGCGTTACAGAACATTGCACTAATTCCTTCTGGCACAGATCTCGTGGGAACCACAAAAAGCTTTTTATTTTCACATAGATCCACAGCCTGTTCTGCGGCCAAAATAATATTTTTGTTATTTGGAAGTATAATGATATTCTCTGCATTAATTTGGTCAACTGCATTCAAAATATCTTCCGTACTGGGGTTCATTGTCTGTCCCCCCTCAATAATCATATCCACACCTAAGTTTCTAAAAATGTCGGATAGTCCTGTCCCTGCGGAAATAGAAACAAACCCAATGTCCTTTTTCAGATGTTGTGGTTTTTTGTCTTTTTGCTTATTTTCTGCCGCTACCACAGAAGAAGATGAGCTTGTGTTAAAATCAATGTGATTTGTATGCTGCTCCCGCATATTTTCTATCTTCAAACCGCTCAAACTGCCAATAGACAATGCCTTTTCCAAAGCTAAGCCGGGATGATCAGTATGAACGTGAATTTTAATAACTTCTTCATCATTTACACATACAATAGAGTCTCCAATGGTTCCTAAATAATTCTTCAACATCTGAACGGTGGCATCATCTGCCTCATGGATATTAATAAAAAATTCTGTACAATAGCCAAAGGTGATATCCACATTATCAACGGATGCCAATGCACCAAAGTCTACCGCCTCTGACTTTGTGGGTTCCGCAATAGAAATAGGACCATCCTCATTGATATATTTCAGGGCACCCTCTAAGATATAGAGTAAACCACGTCCACCTGCATCTACCACACCTGCCTGCTTTAATACAGAAAGCATTTCTGGTGTCTTTGCCAACACCTCGTGTCCATATGCAATAATTCCTTTGATAAACTCCTCAATATCATCTGTTTCCAATGCCAATTTTGCTCCTGCTTCCGCACAGGCTCTGGCAACGGTTAAAATAGTCCCCTCTTTTGGCTTCATAACAGCCTTATATGCAGTTAAAACTCCTTTGTCTAAAGCCAAAGCCAAGTCAGTTACACAAGCCTCTTCCAATCCTTCCAATCCCTTGGAAAAACCACGAAACAACTGAGAGGTAATTACACCGGAATTTCCTCTTGCCCCTCTCAATGCACCATTTGCAGCCAGCTTCGAAACTTCATCCACCCTTAATGAGTTGCTCTTTTCCGACTCTCTTGCTGCCGCCAAAACGGTAAGAGACATATTTGTTCCAGTATCCCCATCAGGCACAGGGAAAACGTTCATCGCGTCAACAAGCTGCTTGTTTGCTGTTAATTCGTTTGCCCCGGCGATAATCAATCTGCTTAAGCGCAGGCCATTCAACTTCAAAATACTCACCGATCGTTCCTCCTCATACTCAGTTGTCGACTCTGACACCGTCAACAAAGATATTCACATCTTCCACCTTAAGCCCTGCATATTCCTCAACAGAATATTTTACTGTGCTAATGATATTGTCTGCGATCGCTGAAATATTGGTGCCGTATTCTACAATAATGTGCAAATCCAAACTAACCTTATTTTGATCCACACTCATTTTTATGCCCTTTGTTAAGCTTTCCAGCTTCAAAAGCTGAACCAAGCCGTCTTTCATGTTTTTTGCTGCCATCCCCACAATGCCATAGCACTCTATCGCCGCATAACCTGCAATTCTTGCAATTACCTCATGGTCGATGCTAATTACACCGTATTGATTTTCTAATCTTGCTGCCATATTAACCAGCCTCCTATCTTAATCCATGAAAATCAGGGATTTTTTATTCGATTGCATAGTTAGTAGTATTATACCACTCTTTTTTTATTTTTCAAAGGAATATTTAAAAACTTCCGCCCAACATTATTATGCTCTTTCTACATCGCAAAAACCCTTCATTTCATAGAAAAGGCTATATCCAGGGATACACAACTACTTTTCAATATTCATTTTATCGTTTTTTTTACTCCATAGGGGAAAAAGAAGCTTAAAAATCAGTACCTCTTACCTGCTGTCATGATACTTGTTTAAACAATTAAAATACATAAAATGTAAAAAATTTATGAGAGATTACTTATTTTTCTTGCAACTGACAACTTATTATGTTAAAATAAGTTGTCAGTTGCAAGTGAGCAGAAGTTAAGGAGGCTAAAATGCACGATATAATGACTAAAATTAATAACTCAACCATACAGCACGGACTCCGTAATAATAGAATATATCTGATGCATTTAAATAAAAAAGATGTGCCTGAAATAATATTTGAATTAGATGATCTGGCAAAAAAGAACAGCTATACAAAAATATTTGCTAAAATTCCTTATTCCTCTTTAAGAGCTTTTTTGAAAAATGGATTTGGCATTGAAGCCACAATACCACATTTTTTTCAAGGGAAAGAAGATTGTATTTTTGCTTCAAAATATTTCGATGTGAAACGAAGCTGTACTAATAATGCTGATTTGAATAAAAAAGTTTTAGAAAATGCATTCATGAAAGTTAAATTACCTCTTGAGGGAGAAAACGTTTTTTTGGACAATGCCTTTTTATTTAGAAAATCAGTTCCTGGGGATGCATTGCAAATGACAAAGTTATACTCACAGGTTTTTGATTCCTATCCCTTTCCAATCTTTGATCCCCAATATATAAAACAAACAATGATTAGCAATGTAATCTACTTTGGCATCTGGAAAGAAAGTGAACTCATTGCCCTTTCCTCCTGTGAAATGGATTTAGAAAATAAAAATGTTGAAATGACAGATTTTGCAGTTCATCCAGAGTATAGAGGCTACAATTTTTCTTATTTTTTACTAACACAAATGAACAAAGAAATGCAAAAACTCCAGTTCAAAACAGCATATACCATTGCCCGATCCATTTCATATGGCATGAATGCTACTTTTGCAAAAAGCGGGTATACTTTTTCTGGAACACTAGTGAATAATACCCAAATTGGTGGAAAAATTGAGGATATGAATGTGTGGTATAAATCCTTGCAATAAAATAAATGAATCTTATATGAAAAACTATTATATAAAGGAGGAATTTGATGAATCGTGAAGCAACAGTTAAGCATATTAATTTGGATTTCAAAAGTAACTTGTTAGGAACAGACAACGAAAGATCAGACCAATCATTCTTAAACAGAAAAAAGTTTTTTCCTAATGTTAGTACCAGGGATTGGAATGATTGGAAATGGCAAATGAGAAACAGGATAGAAACTGTTGATGACTTAAGCATGCATATTGAACTTACTCCTGAAGAAGCCATGGGTATTAAAAAATGCCTTGGTACACTAAGAATGGCAATTACTCCGTACTACCTTTCTTTGATTGACATAAATAACCCCCATGATCCTATTAGAAAACAAGCAATTCCAACAACCTCCGAGCTTGAATTGTCAAGTGGAGATTGCTCAGATCCTCTCCATGAAGAGGAAGATTCACCAGTTCCCGGACTTACACATAGATATCCTGATAGAGTTCTTCTTTTGGTTACCGACAAGTGTGCAATGTATTGCAGACATTGCACACGAAGAAGATTTGCAGGACAATCAGATCATTCCCTTCCAATGGAACAAATACAAAAAGCAATTGATTATATTGCTAGAACTCCCGTAATAAGAGATGTTCTTATTTCAGGGGGAGACCCACTGTTGTTGTCTGATCAAAAACTGGAACAAATTATCAAACGTTTGCGGGCTATTCCCCATGTGGAAATAATTAGAATTGGAAGTAGAGTTCCTGTTGTTATGCCCCAAAGAATCACACCAGAACTGGTTGAAATGCTGAAAAAATATCATCCGCTTTGGTTAAATACTCATTTTAACCACCCAAATGAAATCACGGTAGAATCCAAAAAAGCATGTGAGCTACTTGCCAATGCCGGAATTCCTTTAGGTAACCAAACAGTTCTTTTGAGAGGTGTAAATGACTGCATCTATATAATGAAAAAATTAATGCACGAACTTGTTAAAATAAGGGTTAGACCATATTATATTTACCAATGCGACCTTTCCATGGGAATAAAGCATTTCAGAACAAAAGTTTCAAAGGGAATTGAAATCATAGAAGGTTTAAGAGGACATACTTCTGGCTTTGCCGTACCCACTTTTGTTATCGATGCTCCTGGCGGAGGCGGTAAAATTCCGGTTATGCCCAATTACTTGATTTCAACAGCGGAAAACAAAGTAATCCTTAGAAATTTCGAGGGCGTCATCACAACCTATCAAGAACCAGAAGATTACGTTTCCGAATGCAACTGCAAAGACTGCTCCGAAAAAAAGAATACTAAACAAGTTGGATTGTTGAAACTAATTTACAATAATAAGATATCACTTGAACCTTCAGGTTTAATTAGAAATTTGAGAAAAAAAAATAGATAACATCATGGTGTATAACGTGAAAATCAGCGTTTGGAAGAAAAAAAGTAAACGGTCTTCTATGATAAGAATATCATGGTAGGCCTTTTATTATGTAAGAAAAAGAGCCCTTATCACTGCCCCCGAAAATTATGTTGTTTTGAAGTTTCCTAAAACTTCGTTTCAGCTTTACTGATAAAATTCATTTCTTAAAATTGATGGTCTATTTAGGATATAACGCCGAGCAAAACCCCTCTTCGGAATAAAGAGGGGTTTTGGGAAGGGGTAAATCTATATTGAATAATGAGATTATCTGATTGCTTTATTTTAGAAGGCTTGGTAGCCAAAGGGTAAACTGAGGTACAAAAGTAACAAGCATGAGTACCACAATGGAGACCAGCAGCATTGGTAAAATTGAGCGTAACGTTTCAACAAAGCTCGCTTTAGCAATTTGGTTTGTCATCAACAAGCAAATACCTACCGGCGGTGTCACTAAACCAATACATAGATTGAAACTCATAATAATACCAAACTGCAAAGGATCAATTCCGAAAGCAGAAAGCAAGGGCATTAATATTGGTGTCATCATAATAATCGCGGCATTTGCCTCCATCAGCATACCTATTATCAAGAACAGTAGATTCAAAAGCAACAGGATTACAACTTTGCTTGAAGTTATAGCAGTAAATCCTTCCAACACCTGTTGTGGTAAACCAGAGGTTGTCACAATATAGCTAGAAGCTTTGGAAAGTCCAACCAACATCAAAATTGTGGATGTAGCAATTGCACCCTCAACAAATACAGTAAAAAGCTCCTTAAATTCCATGTCCTTGTAAATAAAAAGGCTTACCATTAAGGAATATACAACAGCAACTGCAGCTGATTCCGTTGGCGTAAAAATACCACCAAATATACCACCCAGAATAATCAAAGGCATTAATAATGCCCAAATTCCATCTTTAAAGGTACTTACAATTTCTTTTGGTTTCTTTTTGGGATGCGCTGGCAAATTATGCTTTATACCATAGAATAGAGCATAAGCAATCAACCCACCTGCCAAAAGTGCCCCGGGTATTACGGAACCAACAAAAAGTTTTGAAACTGACAAGTCTGTTATGCTGGCATATACAATCAACGTAATTGAGGGGGGAATAATAGGTCCTAAAATGGCTGCAATTCCAGCGACTGCTGCCGCAAAGTGAGAAGGATATCCTTCTTCTTTCATAGCTGGAATCGTGGTTCCACCAACTGCCGACGCTGTGGCAACCCCCGAACCAGAAATAGCACCAAATAGAGCAGAAGATAAAACCGTAACAACTGCCAGAGATCCTTTAATCCAACCAATTAAAGCGTTTGAAACATCAATCAGCTTTCCTGTAATGCTGCGTGACATTATGTTTCCTGCCAGCATGAAAAAAGGAATAGCCAATAAAGAACTGGAATTCATACCAGCAAACAGCTTTTGTGGCAGAACAATTAACGGCATATCCGCAACATTTAAGGCAACCAGCGTACCAATTCCTAATGCCAAATAGATTGGAATACCTAAGAATGATAAACCAAGCAATGCGAGAATAACAATGAAACCAGCATTCATTTACCCCTCACCTCCTTTTCATCCAACCCACGAATCTGGAAAATATTATGAAATATTACTTCCAGAGAAGTCAAAATCATAAGTACTGCACCAATTGGCATACATGCATATGGGATAGACATTGATATTTTCAGCCCTGCAGAAATATTATTTGCTGCAGTTTGGCATAATGTTAGGGAATAGTTAAATAGAAATCCTAAAAACACAATGCCTGCTATTGTTGCGACAATAGTAAATATGTATTTTACCTTTGGCTTCAACAGATTGATCAAAAAATCCACCTGCAAATGGCTATTTCTTCTTGTTGCAATGGCTGCTGCAATCATTACATCATAGATAAATAGATACCTTGCTAGTTCCTCACTCCATGAATTGGCAGCAGAGAAGCAATATCTTAATATTACCTGGTAAGTCATTACAATAACCATAATTGCTACAGTGATGCCTAAAAAATATTTTTCCAATGTTTCCAGCTTATCCAGAAACTTCGAGTAAGCCTTAATCAATCAAATCACCTCATTTTTCTTTTGTACAGATTATTTCCCAGTATCCATCCCCTTGATTTTACTTACCCAATCCTCCAAATAAGGAAAATTCTTCTCAGCAAAGCCATCAAAATAAGCAGAAAATTCATTTGTATCTACTTCAATCACTGTGCATCCCATGTCTTTTAATGATTTTTCAGCATCCTCACTTGCGGCAAGTTGCTTTTCACTGATTTCCTTACTTGCATAGTTTGCTGCTTCCTCCACTGCCGCTTGTATATCCTCAGGCAGGCTTTCGAAATATGTCTTGTCCATAATGATTACGTTGCAACTATATACATGGTTTGTTTTGATCCAATATTTACATACTTCCTGTACTGCATAGTTCATAGAATCAACCATAGGATTTTCTTGGCCTTCAACGGTTCCTTGTTGTAAAGCAGTATACGTTTCACCCATTGGCAACGGTGTTGGTGTTGCGTCTAGCCACTGCCATGTTTTCAAGTAAACTTCAAGATTGGGTGCTCTCAGTTTAAACCCTTTGAAGTCTTCAATTTTTGACATTTCTTTTGTTGCAGTTACAATTCTGGGTCCTCTGTATGTACCACCAAACAAGCTGAAGCCAGCCGCGTCGCCAATTGTTGTTTTCATTTCCCGTCCAAGGTCGCTGTTCCAAACTTTCATAAAGTGGTCATAACCACTATACATATAAGGCATGGCATCAATATTTGCCAAATTGGAGAATGTTGAAAGCGTTCCTACGGATTCACATAGAATATCTGCAACTCCATAGCTCATGCCTTCCAATACTTCTGAAGTCGTACCAAGGCTTGCGCCACCGTACAATTGAACGTTGACCCTACCGTCTGTTAACTCTTTAATTTTATCAGCAAAAACTGCAGCTGTATCATAGGCATTGTCTCCCCCTGTGGAATTTAGTGCCATCTTCCATGAATAAGTTGCTCCTTCATCGCTGGTTGCAGGGGCATTCTTATCTTCGCCACTGCTTGAACTGCCACCACCACATCCCGCCAAACAGGATACTGCGACTGCTGCTGCCATTAAACTTGCAAAAAAACGTTTCTTCATACTCTCTCCTCCTTATATTTAGATAACTATGATGAGCTACATATCAGCCATCCATTGTTAACCCACCATCCACGTCACTTATTTCACCAGTTACAAAACTAGAAAGATCTGATAAATAAAACAAAATTACATTAGCAACTTCCTTAGGAGCAGCTCCGCGGTTCATGGGAATGGTGCTTAATACTCGCGCTTTTTTTTCCTCACTCAGTATTGATGTCATAGGTGTAATGGTGTAACTTGGACATACTCCGTTACAAGCAACGCCAAATAATGCTCCCTCTCTAGCTATTGCCTTTGTCAGCCCAATAACGCCTGCCTTTGATGCTGCATAAGCACTTGTTCCTAATAATCCACCGCCTCTTTTGGCAGCAACAGATGCAACGTTTACAATTCTGCCATAGTTTTTTGCTTTCATTGATGGAAATAAAACACTAATTGTGGCATATACACTAGTAAGGTTAATAGCCACCACCTTATCCCACTCTTCCTGGGTCACCTCCTCAAAGGGGACTGTACTGACAATTCCTGCATTATTTGCTAAACCGTGTATCTGCCCAAAGTCCGTTAGAATTTGGGTAAATACCTCCTTGGTTTCTTGATGATCTTGAAGATTTACTTTGTAGCAAGAAACACTATTTTCACCGAGTCTCTGGCGTATCTCTTCTGCCTTTTCCAAGTTCATATCAACGACAATTGCATGCCCTCTCCCCTCTACAATACCTTCTGTAATTGCCTTACCTATGCCACTTGCACCACCTGTAACAATAATATTTTTCCCAGTAAAATCCATTTTCCAACCTCCAATCCATATTGCGTTTTGAACACTTAACATTTTATCATGTACGCAAATATAATCTATTTGAATTCAATTTATTGTTAAGATAAACCTATCATTAAAAAAACTTGATGTCAATAAAATTTGAATACATTTTATACTTTCGTCAGTATGCTATTTTTTCAAAATTTCAATTTCGTAAGTATGTATAATAAATAAATAAAACTCACTTTGTATTTTTGAACATTTTTTTATATTTTTTGAATTCAAACTATTTTAATAGAATAGTTCTATATTTTTACCAATTAAAACTATTCTAAATTCAAGTGATCTTATGGAAATAAAAAATAGCCCTCAGATGCATTTCTGCTTCTGATAGGCTATAATAAGTCATTTTTAATTG
>NZ_DALYUL010000042.1:12738-13483 GCF_031981185.1 Anaerotignum sp.
AGTTTTTTTCTTTTCCGTAATAAAAAAGCCTGTATGATTACAGGCTCTTAAACTAGGGTAGCAGGATTTGAACCTGCGAATGACGGAATCAGAATCCGTTGCCTTACCGCTTGGCTATACCCCAATAAACAAACTATGTTAGCATTATTTGAAACCTGGGCTAGCTGGATTCGAACCAGCGAATGCAGGAGTCAAAGTCCTGTGCCTTACCGCTTGGCGATAGCCCACTATACGATAATGCAAAAGCTAAAAGCGCGAAACGAGATTCGAACTCGCGACCCTCGCCTTGGCAAGGCGATGCTCTACCACTGAGCCATTCGCGCAAATTATGCAGTCGAGGGGACTTGAACCCCTACCCAGAAACCCGGACTAGATCCTTAGTCTAGCGCGTATGCCAATTCCGCCACGACTGCAAAAACATGAGTCACTCGGGGCTCGAACCCGAGACACCTGGATTAAAAGTCCAGTGCTCTACCAACTGAGCTAGTGACCCGAAAAATAAAGGGTGGATAGTGGGACTCGAACCCACGGCCTCCAGAGCCACAATCTGGCGCGCTAACCACCTGCGCCATACCCACCATAAGGAATAAATTTCCGCTGATACGAGGCTCGGGGTGACAGGATTTGAACCTGCGACCTCCTGATCCCAAATCAGGCGCGCTAGCCAAGCTACGCTACACCCCGAAAGCAAAAATTGAAATCTGGCAACCATCTACTTTCCCAGGCAGCTTCCCACCAAGTATCA
>NZ_DALYUL010000043.1:0-262 GCF_031981185.1 Anaerotignum sp.
GTATATGCAAGTCGACGGTCCTACTACTTCCCATTTCTTCATCTCCCCAGATTCTTTCATAAATTCGGTCTCTAAATAATGCTATATTTTTGTTCTGCACAAACAAAAGCAAAAGATCATATTCTTTATTCGTAAGATTTATGATTACACCATTCTTTTTTACGATTCTGGAGAAAGTGTCAATTGTAATATCATAAAGTTCCAGAAATTTGACGTTTTTATTATAACGTCTGAGCACCGTCTCAACTCTCGCCAATAGCTC
>NZ_DALYUL010000043.1:272-4501 GCF_031981185.1 Anaerotignum sp.
CGATGATTTCAAAGGGTTTTGTTAAATAATCCTCAGCTCCCAGCTTGAGACCTTTTACGATATCTTCCACACTAGATTTTGCCGTCAGGAAAATCACTGGCATTTCCATTGTTTTAATATATTCAATTAGCTCATATCCATCAATCTTTGGAAGCATAATATCAAGTAAAATTAAATCATAGCTTTCTTTCTCAATCATATCAGCAGCTTGAAGGCCATCATAAGCACAAGCACAGCGATACCCTGCATCACTCAAATTGGTCTTAATCAAATTTGATATAGCTAACTCATCTTCTACAATCAGAATTCTGTTCATCAAAATGCCTCCTTTAAAATTTATTGTCTTTACCGCTTTTTAAATCATGTTACATCAAAGTTGAATCAAAGTTGCATCTTAAAATCATATAAAAATGCGGATTTCGGGATACGTTTCTGTAACAATCACAATTCCACAACCAATATCATTTATTCCTTTACAATAGGTGTACCACCATTTCCTGTTTGCTTGAACGTACCAAATCAATATTAGGTTTTATTTTAATAGATTTTTCAAAATTTGTAAGCCGGATTCTAAATCATCACTATTTTTAGGGGTACTAATTGCTAGCCTAACCGCTGGTTCAACTACAGCACTACCGACAAGAAATCGTTCGCAACCAAACACTTGCACACCTTTTTCTTTCGCAATCATTTCAAACTGTTTTCCAGTCCACTTCAGCGGCAATGATAACCAGCGAAATTGTGAATTTAACGCGCCACGAACTTTATAGTCTGACAAGTATTTATCAACTAGTTTATTACGTTGTTGTAAGCAAATAATTTTTTCTTGCATCATCCTTTGAGCTACACCGGTTCTGATCAGTTGAGAAGTGACTTCAACTTCCAAAGGCGCAGACATAACGTTAATATCACTATTTCCCCTTTTTAATTTCTCTATATAAGGATATGGCATTAATAAAAATGCTACTCTTAATCCAGCAGAAAGTGAATTAGATACCGTAGAAATATAGATGCTTTGCTCGGGAATCATACTGGTAATTGGTGTATACCTAGGGGCTGATAAAAACGAATAGGTGGCATCCTCTATACAAATCAAACTGTATTGTTTAATAATTGATGCTAACTGATTTCTTTCATCTTCATTCATATAAATAGTTGTTGGGTTATGATGATCCGGAATAAGGTAAATTCCTTTAATTTTTTCATTTTTACAAAGTTGAACAAGGTAATCAATATTCACTCTTTCTCCCACATACGGTATAGGTATCAACTGTATTCCAAGAGAATTTGCAATGTTCTTGATTCCAGGATAAATAATAGAATTTGTAACAATTTTATCCCCAAAGCGAAAAAGTGACGTCAAAATAATTGCTAATGAATTTTGCAAACCAGATGTTATAAGAACTTGTTCCTCAGGAACATTAAGACCGAATTGAGAAAACCAAAGCTGTCCACTTTGTTTGTGTTTCATTCGCCCTGAAGTTTCAGAGTATTCTAACAGACTTCCGATATTATACTTTTTAACGATATGTTTCAGAGTATCTACAACATATTTATTTTGCTCATATAGTGGATGAGATGCGCCCAAGTTAATACAAAGCTCTATTCCACATTGATCTAACATAGGTAAGTTAGACAAAACATCTGATGCAACATATGTCCCTCGGCCAACTTCCCCCGAAATTAGACCTTTTGCTGTACACAACTTAAATGCCCTGGCAATCGTACTTAAATTTACGTCCAGATAGTCTGCCAGTTCTCTTTGTGGTGGTAATTTGTCATTTGGATTTAATTGCCCATTACTCACATCCCGTTCAAGGGCATTAGCAATATAAAGGGGGTTGTCTCCTGTTTTACTGATATGTGGTTTCCACGTCATAGGATAGTCTTCGAAAGAATTAATTGGCATGGCCTTCTCACCTTCTAAATTGTTCTGCAAACAATTTTATCATTGATTGCACACATTCTCAAGAATATACTGTATTTAAAAATATCAATTCATATGAGGAGGTGCACAATGATAAAAGAAATCTTAAAATTAGGAAATCCAAAGCTATACGAAGTCAGCAGTCCTGTTGAAAGAACTGAGCTATCACAATTATTGCCTATCATTGAAGATTTACATGATACTTTGATTGCATTCAGAAATCATTATCATGCTGGCAGGGCAATTGCTGCTCCACAGATTGGTATTCAAAAGCGCATTTTGTATATGTACATCAATCAGCCTACCGTCTTTATTAATCCAGTGTTAAATTTCATTGGAGATGAAGAGATAGAGGTTATGGATGATTGCATGTCCTTCCCCAATCTTCTAGTAAAAGTACGACGACATAAAAAAATCCGTATCATATATCGAGACATAGAATGGAATGAACAAGAGATGTTACTGGAGGGGGATTTGTCAGAACTTTTACAGCATGAGTATGATCATTTGAATGGAATACTTGCAACTTTACGAGCAATTGATAATCATTCATTTTATTTGAAATAAAGGAGGATGTTTTGCTATGAAAAAATTCGGCATAATTGGCGGAATCAATTCCGCATCAACACTACATTATTATAAGACCCTTCATGATTTATTCTATAACCAGTATCACCATTACTATTATCCTGAAATTGTGATTGACAGTTTAAATTTCCAATATTTTACCGATTTAGAAAATGAAAATAGAATGGATGAATATAAACAATATATAATCAATAGCTTTCATAATCTGGAAAGAGCCGGTGCAGACTTTGCGATTATGGCTGCTAATTCTCCACATTCAGTTTTAGAAGATATTCGTAAAGATATTTCAATTCCAGTAATTAGCATAGTTGATGCGGTAGGACAAAAAGCCAAAGATTTAGGCTCAAAAAGTTACTCCTGACTGGTATCGGTTACCTATGGGAAGCAATTTTTATCAGATTGGACTTTTAAAATATGGTATAGAAGTAGTTACTCCAACGGTGGAAGAACAAGAAATCATTAATAGAATTATTTTCTCTGAATTAGCGATCAACTTAGTATCAGAATCATCAAAACGTACATTTTTGAAAATTATTTCATCTTATCCAATCGATAGTGTGATTTTGGGGTGCAAGCAATCCCAGACAAAAAACCTTATATCAAAGTTGTATGATGGCTCTGTAAAGAATTTAGCTGTTTCCCTATTCAAAGCAGGAGAGATGTCCGCAGACGACATTGAAGAAATCAAAAAGATGTTTAATCTTTAATAATAATAAATGCGGCATTTGTCCCCCCCTCTCCGTATCCCACTCAATATGTGTAATTCTTATTATATTTAGTTGGGTATGGACATTTAAATTCAACGCTAATTCAAGAGGACATTCGGGCATTGCACCAAGTAATTATGAATGGAAAATAGGACTAATTGTACATTAAACATCTATTAGTTCCTGTTTTATTCTATACAATCAGATGTTTTTCTTTACAGTACCTGACCATGTGCACTAACGAGTGTCTACAATACATCTACTGCTCGTTAGAAAATTCCATAGTATTTTCCTCCTAAACGTGAGTTAGGGACTGCCATCTATATTAGTGAAGGCAGTCCCTGCATAGTTTTAGCAGCCAGGCTATCATAGCGTTTCAAAACGCCTTAGACCTTCGGCTTTGCGTCCCCATATTTGGACGAGTTTTCCATTAGTGTTTTTCTGTCGTTGGTTATTTCGTTTTTTTTACGCCGTTTGAATCGACCTCATAGCAGCTGATCTTGGTGCTTCTGGCGTTGTGTATTTCCTTTTGATTACATGTCTTTCCATCCGGTAACGGCACTTCCATCTGAAGACAAAAACAGCCGTTCATTTTTTGTATTCTGCTTCCAACCGCTTGCGAAGGCACCGCCCATGCTGTCAAAACAGTAGACCTTTACGGATAAAATCAGATAAAACTGGTGACAAAAAGCCCATGATCTACGGCTTAGGATAGCATTTTGGGCTCAGACGCTGTTATGGCAAAATATATGCTGATAGTTTTCAGTCAAAGATGGCTGATTTATTTCTTTCAGTTCACCTGAGTTGTTCAAGGGGGCGCCATAACGAGCTCCGCCCCCGTCCACTGGGAAAATTTGCTTTATTTCCATATATTAAAAAAGGGTAAACCTAATTGTCATTTTACGACCACGACTTAACCGCTTATATCACTCTATTTTGTTAAAACGCCCTATGTCATCTATTTCCATCATTTTTCAAGGCTCAAATACAGCACTTTTTTGCCCATT
>NZ_DALYUL010000043.1:4511-12746 GCF_031981185.1 Anaerotignum sp.
ACAACAACATGTTATGGTCTAAACCTCATTTTTCGCCTTATCACCACAATACTTCATTATTATTATCGCTTCAACGTGGGGCGAGAGGATAGCATTGCTGTTTTTTGCCTTTGGCCGTTGAAGGAAACTTGTCAACGGCCAATTTATGTACTGGGTTGAGAGAACAGGAAGTATGTCTTTCACCCTGGCACGAGTAAACAATAATATAATCACTTAAATCTAGCATCCCTTTAGCTAGAGGGTACTGGTCAGGACATTTTTTTACTAGCAATAAAATTACAAATATCTTCAACTGTTACTAAAGAAACTATATCAATTGCATTAATGTCTATCTTATACTTATCTTCCAGTATGCCAATGAGATTTATAATTTCAAATGAATCCAACGCTAAATCAGTTTTTAAAGCTGTTTCCCCTGTCACCTCGATCATTGGCGAAAATGTATCTTTAATCATTTCTATCAATTCTGTAAGCATATTAAATTTCTCCTCTTTTAATTTTGCTGCTGGCTGTTTTCGGAAATTCTTCATTACAAAACACAACATTTTCGATTTGCTTATAGGAAGCCAACTTCTTATTGATTTCGTTTATTTTTTTACGAATTACCATTTTGTCATGCTCCGAATAAACTTTGGCTGTTAGTTTTCCGTTTTGCAAACAAACTACAACTTCTTTCAACTCTTCAATTTTCAACAATTCAAGTTCAAGTTCTTCTGGGCTGACATTCTTACCATTGGGCAATACAATTAAATTCTTTTTTCTACCCACAATAAATATATAATTGTCTTCAATATAGCCTAAATCTCCGCTTAAAAACCATTCCTCATGAAATGCTTCTTTTGTAGCCTGGGAATCCTTATAATATCCTTGAAATAAATATGGATTTTTAAACAAAAGCTCTCCATCTATTGTTTTTGCTTCGGAATTAAAGTTTATTCGTCCAATACTTCCAAGGCGATTATCCTCATTTGGATTTACAGTGATGGACCCGCAGGTTTCGGTAAGTCCGTATCCGTTAAGCACCAAGATGCCCAACGCTTGCATACGTTTTGCAATTTCTAAATCCAGAGGTGCACCACCAACTACAATGATTTTTAAATTCCCACCAAGCAATTGGGCACAGGCCTGTTTGCGCGCAGTAAGTTGGTCTATGCTACTTGCTTTCATAATCTCTTGTGCTTTCGAATCAAT
This sequence comes from Anaerotignum sp., assembly GCF_031981185.1. GTDB lineage: Bacteria > Bacillota > Clostridia > Lachnospirales > Anaerotignaceae > Chakrabartyella. The sequence continues at coordinate 5,703 of NZ_DALYUL010000043.1, forward strand.
CATTTTGTCAAAATACGTTAGCAATGCTGGCACCAAAAAAGTACAGTATGGTCGAACTTCCTGCATTTCCATGAAAAGATACTTTAACCCTGCTGAAATAAATAAATTGCCCCCACTATACATCGATGAAAATACCACATTTGCAAAGGGAAGAATATGATTGAGGGGTAATGTTAAAAATATAGAGTCTCTCACCTTAAGACTATAAGAAAGATACAGGCTCGTCCGCAGTAAATTAATTTGAGACTGCATAACACCCTTTGGCTTCCCCGTAGTTCCAGATGTATAAAATATATATGATAATTCTGTACCGTCAGTGTTTTGTAATTCCACCGCCAAATCACAATGAAGATGGTCTTTGGTATCTGCTTCTATGCAAATTGTATGATGAACGTTTTTACTATTTTTTGTTATTTCATCACAAAACGGCTGATTGAGCCGGGAATAAAGCAAACAAGAGGTATCGCTATGCTCCACCATATAAGCTTTTTCCTGTATTGTTGCCATATTATCCAGCATAATTAAAACATTCCCCGAAAGGGGCACAGCAAAACACCACTTTAAGCAGTCAAACGAATTTTCAGACGCAACAGCTATCTTACTATTCGAAATACCCTTTAAAACAAGGGATTTTGCTGCTGCTGTAACTTGTTGTGAAAAATCGGAATAAGTCGCAGAGCACATTTTTCCATCTTTCAAATAGGAAAATGCAATTCTTTCACCGTAATACTTTGTCGTTAAAAAAAGCAGATCACGAATCGTTGAAATATTTTCAAACATGAATAACGCCCCCTCAGCAAGTAACCTATAGTATGCTTATTTTTTCTTTACGAAAAGCAGTTCATTGCAATCAATTTTGCTATGCCAGTTTCAATATCCCTATGAATTTCTATCACTTCCTCATCCGAAAAGTAATTTTCCCAATATATATAAGAAAATCCAATGGTTTCCCAATTGAGGTAGTCAGCGATATATAACGTCATCGGCAGAAAGTCAGTTTCACAATTGTGGTGCTTCAATGTGGAAACGGAAACAGATGGCTTTTTATTGGTGCAAAAATACGATAAGGAAAACTGTGGAATATACCTGCCATATTTTTCTTCGTATTCCTCTGACAATATTTTTGTATTCCAATCGAAATTCCTGTGTTTATAATAATCTACGGACTGTTTCTGAACCGACTGATATAAATCAAAAATATTGTTGTATTTCGTGAAGTCAAAAATAAAGGGTGGCCCAATTTCATAAACACCTAAACTGTTTTTTTCTTTGGCTCCCAAGCGGTTTCCAATGGGAATTTCAAAGTAAAATCGCTTGCACCCCGTTTTTTTATTTATAATATCCGCCAGAACTGTAGCAATCAGGCTAGGTGCAGAAATATTGTTTTTGGAACAATACGCATATAATTCATCCTTTATTTTCTTGCTTGTCTGGAACGTTACTTCCTTAATTGCTGCCTCCTCATTATCAATTACATCATGAAAAAGATATTCACAATTAGATAATACCAAAAATCTATCTTCCCAGAATTCTTTATCAATAACATATTTTTCGCTTTCATTATATTTTTTAATGTTCTCCAAATAAGTTTGAAATGGATGCCACTTCACTTCCTCATCTTTCAAAAGCAGAACTTTTTGAATTTTATCAGTCAACAATAATACAGATAACCCATCAAAAATTAGATGATTAAAACTAAAGTGGATTCCATAATATGAACCTGCAATGGAATAAATAAATATGTAATAAAGCTTCTCTCGATTATTTATCTTTGTTGCCCAAACTTCCTTATAAAACAAATGATAATCTTCTTCTGTAGAAAAGTGAAAGACAGGAATATCATGCTTCTGATAAGGCAGAAATTCCATATACTGACGTCCATCTTGAACAAGACATCTTGCACCAAAAACATCAGCTGTCTTGATGCATTGATCAATTGCAAAGGATAGCTCCTCTGGAGGAAAGTTCATTGAAAACTCCATTGAATATGAAATTTTTAAAGGAATACTACCGATTGCTTCATTTACATCAAATATGTATTTTTGTTCATCGCAAATTGGTAAAACACGCATAAAATTCTCCTTAATCTATTCAAGACACATATGCCAAATTGTACTTATAAACAAAATCGAGAAAAAGTTTCGTACGTAGCCCTGTAAGGTTAATAAAAAGGTCTATTTCCCAATGATGTTCATTTATGTATTGAATGGCGTCCATATTATTGTATTCAAGGTCACAAATCGTAATATTGTGATCGCACCCATGTTTTTCAACTAACTTCATAAATGTCTTTCCAATGTTCCCATAGCCCGCAAGTAAAATAAAATTTCAAAGCTCCTTTTGATTTTAATGATTCAAATCATTTGTAATTTATTTACTTTTATTGCAATCCCTATTCTCATAATTAAGAATTAGAAATATTGCTGTTAAAACAAGAAAACAAATGCCAATGCTTAAAAAAGACTTCCTGATTCCAAAGAACATGGCAAAAGCAAATAAGTAGGCTTGACCCATTTGGGCGATACCAATTACAACATTACTAAGGGCAAGGGTACTGCTCTGTCCGTATTTTATTGACTCGGGCAGTTGGGTAAAATAGATGTTCTGCACCGATTGAAAGAAACTGTCGGCAAAGGCAATGGCAACACAGGCAAGCACGAGAGCGAAAACTGATTGAAAAATCCCATAGTAAATGATTGCAGTAGACATAACAACAGCTGATATCATCAATACAATATACGAGTCCAATATAGAAAGAAGCTTTTTTGTAAGCACCGGACCAAGATAAATCGAAATCAGTCCAAAAATAATGATAATGTAGGAGATGGCCTCCTCATTTAGCCCTTGACTTTTCCCTTCTAACGGAAGAAAAAAATCAATAAATCCCATGCAGATAAAATATGGCATAGTTAAAAAGAAAATATATCCAATTACTCGTTTATTCCGAACAAAATGGAAAAAACTCATATCAGAATTTACTTCCACATAATTCATGGCATCTGGGACATTATTTTTATTGTAAAAAAGGATAGCTGTAATTAAGAGTATCAAAAGAATGAAAGCAGAAACAGCATACACCCACCGATAACCCAAACTTGTGATTATAGTAGCTCCCAAAGCAACTCCAACAATGGTACCCGCATTCGTGCCAGCACTGCTCATTGTAAAGCCTTGTGTGACACGCTCTTCATCTGGTTGCATGGCCACCATAGTATCTAAGATGTTGAGTATCATTCCTGCGCCACTGCCGAATAAACTCCTACCCACAATAAATTGTGCAAGACCGCCAGAGGTTGCTGCAGTCAACTCTCCAACGATTGCAAAAATGGTGCCTATCACAAGCAACTTATGAAGGGAAATTTTTTTTATAAGCACACCTGAAGCAAAAGCAGAAATGCCGACAAACAAAAGCGTCACTGAATAGGCAATTGCCACTGCAATCTCCTTTGATACGCCAAAAGTTTCATTATATAACTGCATGGCAAACAACGGACCACATACAACCGACAAATGATAGGCAGTTTGACCTAAGAATATTGGAGTTCTAACCGATCTAGAGTCAATAAGCTCTCCGGGTGCCGCGGATGTTTTTGCAAAAAACATTTTAATTCCAAAAAAGATTTCTTTTAGCAGCAATAGTGAAAGGAGTAAAACTACAGCAGTTGAAATAATGATTTCCATTTGCTTCGCTCTCATCTCTTTTATAAAACTGTTTTTGTTAAATCCAACCTCAACTGCACCAACCACTTCATTGGTATCTGAAACAATTGGAACTTGAACCAGACAATAAGAGCCAAAGTAGCCCATGTAATCTGGATAAACAAGCGTGTTGTTCTGACATATTAAGTTTATTGCATTTTTTTCTGCAACCTCTAATGGGTAGATTGCACCCGCTTCTTCAGGCATAGACAAAATAAAATATATTCTATTGTCAAAAAATTTATTAATTCCAAAATAGATATCTGCATTCCAAAGATTATCTTTTTTATTAAGTCCTGTATCATCAACATAAAAAACATTATTCTGAGGATTGCTTGCATTATTATTAAGGAAATTTATTATGTTTTTATAACTTTGGGAGTTAATATCCTCTAAATCATCAATACTCATTACATCCTCTGCGGAGATATTCTTGGCAATCAAATTGCCAATGGAAGATATTTTGTCTATTGAGCGATCTTGATAAGCGTTATAAAGAACATCTGTATATTTAACAATAACAAGCGCGGATATGGCTACAACAATTATGATCACCATAAAATTATATGTAAAATCTGTAAATCCCACTTTTTTGTAGTAATAGATGGCAAACCCAATTACTGCGCTAAGTCCCATTAGGAACAAAAATACTCCACAAATCCAGGTGAACATAATATGCACATGTTCCCCTGTAGAAAATGCAATTTCTGTGTTTACCTGCGTTATGGTTTTTGTGTTGACGTTCAAACGATAGGTAGCATAACCGGATACAATTGTAACGTCATTCTGACTAGCACGGGCTATAGAATAATAAAGGGCAGGATCGGTGAAAAAATCCTCGTTTTTCTTCATTGTTGCTATCGTATGGAAACTTTGACCATCATACAATTTTACAGTACGTGAACCAATATCAGAAACAGTAAGATAACCATCAACGAGAGCCATAGAATATGGGATATTAAAGCCTTCTTCTGTTTGATAAGAAAGTAATTTTGTGTCACTTTCAGTTTGATTTATTTCATAAATATTGCCCACTGCAGTAATTACATAGAAAAAACCTTTTTCATGATCATAGCAATATTTTATGGCATGCTCTTTTGAATCGTCCCAAGGAACAGATGCCGTGATTTGTGGTTTTTTATTTCCCTTCAAATCAATAGAATATAGAAGAACTTCGTCATCTGTTCTTGTCACAAATGTAAGCGTATCACCCAAAAACTGCAAATCCATGATTTGACTTGTTTTTTCAAAAAGGTGTTCCACGGTATAGGAATCAGAATAGACACTTCCCAAAAATTTCCCCGTTTTAGAAAACTCGTCAATTGAAATATTGGAAATGGTTGCTTCATTCAAATACTGATAATTTGTTGCATATATTTTGCCATCGGGGGCTTGCGCAAGTTCTTTATAGCAAGCACTGGTATTAATATATGTCCACTTACATTTACCGTCTTTGTTAATTCCAATCAAACGATAATTTCCCTGATCAATATAATATTGATCTCCGTTTTCTACAACTTTATAAAAAACAGGAGAAGATATTTGTGGTCCTTTATCATAAGGTTTATATAAAAAGCAGTACCCATTAAAATAGACATAAAGAAAAGAGACTAAAGTTAAGAATACTGCAGTAAAAATTAAAAAATAATACTTTTTTTTAGGCAAATTAATACTCATATATCTCCTCGTTAAATCCATTCATAATAATACTCCACCGCTTGTGTTCGAAAACTTCTTATTTTTTATAAAAGTAGCAATGCAAGTTATCAAAGTAACTACCTGTAGAAAAAAATCTAATTTTCGATTTCTAATTTTAGCACAACGAAAAGAAAAAAACCGTTTCTGGGGTAATTGCTATCATTTTAGGGGTAATTGCATTTTTCTGTTAAAAAAAGGCGACTATCAACTGATAATCGCATCCTGTGTCTTTTTTTGTATTTACTTCTTGTACATTGAGAACTATTTGAATTGTACAAAGTAAATCCCTTTGATTAGAGATACTGTTACTTTCTCCCTCATTTGTATCTTCATTAGATATCGGAGATATAACACAATGGTTTTTTCATTATGCAGAACCTCCCACAAATTAGTGAGAGTCGCTAATTCATCAGAGAATTTCCATTTGATTTCCACATCGTTATAACCACTTACAATAATTTTATCAATCATCAGTTTAATAAACTCACGACTTAATACTGCAGTATCTTTTTCTCTCCTAAAAGACTTGACCCACTTATTTTGCGGGGATAATATTTTTTCATCTAAAACTTGTACTTTTTCGCAAGCCGTTTTTGGCTTCTTCCAGTTCCTCAGCCTGTTTTAAATACTCGGATTTCAAGCGATTGTACTCTACAAGGTCTAAGGTGCCGTTTGTATAGTTTTCAAAAAGTGCAGAATATCAGTTTTTCCGTATTTACTCTTTTGTACTTCTTAACTTTTCAAGTTTATCCTCCAACGAAAAAGTCAACTCTAATATTTTCCCTTTAAAGATGTTTTCCTGAAACGGATATTTTTCTCTGCGTTCATTATTTTGCTTTGCTATGCTTTCAGACATCTTTTCTAAGTTATGAAAAATCGCCTCATCAATAATAGGCTCATGTGTACCATAAACCGCCCCAGCGAAGGCCGTATTGTAAAGCGTGCTGTTTACATTGCTTTTGTTGGCATTGATATGAATGGAAAAAAGGATGTCCTAGGGATGTATATGGGCGAAAACGGAAGTGCTAAATTTGGGCTTTCTATTATCAATGGCTTAATAAATCCAGGTGTATAGGATATCCTAATTTCTATTACTTTCTAATATTTATTGTCAAAAAGCATTGTTTCAATAATTTGTTTCCCTTTCGTCTGCTATATTATAGACTTTTTCTTGGATTGGTTGCATTGTGGGAATATAATAGATGTCATGATGGGACGGTTTCTCTGCAAAGTGTTCTACCCCCTTATGAACTTCCCTAAACTAGGCAGCTTATATATCTGTAAATAGTCCAAACGTTTGATATTTTTGTTATTTCTTCCAAAAACACCTTTTGATAGCAATACCTTTAACTTTTCCTCTTCTTTTTGTATTCCTACTATACTTTTAATTTAATTTTTTTATTATTAATTTTTGGGTATTCTTTTATGTATCATCAGTTGGAACTGATGCACTCCTTAATATTTTTATATCCAAATTAAACCAAAAATCAGATATTTTTCGACATTTATGAATTTATCATAATAGTTTTGAGAATGGAATATATACTTCCAATAAATAATCCTATTTATCTACTATTCTAATTTTTTACACTAAAACCTGCTAAGAAAAGTCAATAGTTAATTTGACTTCTAGCAGGTTTCCTTCTT
>NZ_DALYUL010000044.1:0-4204 GCF_031981185.1 Anaerotignum sp.
TTGTATTCAAAACTTATGGGAAGATAAGCTATAAAGATGGGAAGATAAAGTATCATCTACATTGAAAATGCACTATAGTATGATGACTGCCAGAAGAAAAATACACTTAATTTATAAATATCGCACTAATGAAAAACTGAAGTGTCCTCGTAAAGTTAAATAAACTAAAATATTAATTAAGCAACCTAAAAGATACTAAAGTCTGTAAAGGTGCATAATTAAAAAGAGGTATGGCACTAGGGATTCTGCTAGGTGGCGCAGGCATTGGCATGCTTTTAAGTGGATTTACGGTTTTTTTGTTGATGAAACTCTTTCCTGCTTTGGGATGAAGCTTTCTGGGTGTTTTTTCAGGTGCATCCTTAGTTGTATAAATTATTGCATCAGTCGTTTTGAATAATCCGGATGATATAAAGAAATCATAGATTGAAGAAAAATCTCAGTAGATAAAAAACTAAAAAAAGCTATTCTATACTTTTTTCTCAGTTTGGCTTAATTGATACCAACCTAAATCAAACAAGTTTTATACTGTGCAAAGGTTTTTCTAACGAGGTGGCAGGATTTGTTTATGCGATAGCAGGAGTATTTAGTATTGTTGGTGGCCCAGTTCGAGGAATTATTTCAGATAAAATCGGAGCACAAAAGGCGCTTACTTGCATGGTTTTTTGCTGTAGCTTGTAATTTAGTTTTCACTATCGCTCACCATTTAGATACAATGGGCAAAAGCTCCTTTTTATTCATTATTGTATAATTACCAATGAAATTGTGGTAGGCTTCAGATGGATAAAATCTAATTCCTTTACCGAAAGAGAACACTTCCTTCAGAGTTGGCTTTAGCGCTTGGGCTAGTGCAGTAAATACCTTGGACAATAATATAATTGAATAAGCATGAGCCCTTGCATGATGCAACGGCTCAATTTCCTTACTAGTAAGATTTTGTTTAGTGGAACTATTTTTCAAAAATTCATAGAATGATGGTATTATTCCCCCAATGCTTTTCTCAAATCTATAACATAGGTCTCTTGTTGTTTTTTAAGATATGACTTTAAAAATAAATTCATAATAGGATTTGAGATCTCAACTTCTTCTGTGAATTCAATTTTCGTACCGGATCCATTTCTTGAAAAAAGTCCTATCCAATGCCCATTCATATTTTTGTTTTTCATATCAAATTCATAGCGTTCATATGAATTTTTCATGGTGATTGTAAACTGAGTTTCAAAACAATCTTTTGCAAATTCAGTAAAGCTATTTTCATCATCAGAAACTTCTATTCTTACTACATTACTACGCCAAGCATAAGCTGTATTGTCAGTAACAATGTTCCAAACGGTTTCGATTGGACTATAAAAATTTGCCATAATAGTTGACTTCTTTATCTTTGCCACCTTCTTATTATATAAATTCACTTTCTATACGTATACTTCGATTACTTTACCAGAACTTTTTATTGAATAGAAAATCTAATAAAAATTTACCATAGCGGTGAAACTGATACAAGCATCTTATTATCAATAATGACCTGTGGTTAACCAAAGTTATAGTGAAAAGGAGGTGTAAATGAAGCCGTCTTCATAGGTTCTATGTGGATTTTTCATCCAAGTGGTACTCAAAAAATTCTATGGTTTCCTGTATTTGTTCTTATTCATGTATTGTTGTATCTTTTCACTAAGAATATTATTTTAACAGAACGCCAACGGACGGATTTTACCATAGAATTAAAAGAGGGCAATAAGTCGTAATATGGACAGATTGCCCACACCTCCGTAGTAATAAAGTTTATTTTTCGGTGATTAGAAGTACGAAAGGATATACCCATAATCCTATCAAGAAGTTAGGTTTTGACAGACCCACAGGGCACTCATTTTCTGTAATCTGTAATACCTAAGCGATTTCCAAACGCATCCTCAAACTCTACCGCTGTACCAGTACCAATTGAAAAGGGTTCAGTTAAGAATTGCACACCTTTGGATTTCAATTTTTCATATTCTGTCGCCACATTGTCCACAACAAACCATATTGTTGGTTTCACGTCGGGGAATTTATTTATATCTTTTAAAATAATAGCGGGCTCTTCGTCTCCAACATGGAAGGCAACCATGCCTTTATCGGAAAAATTAAATTTTACCTTCAATCCAAGGGTTTCAGAGTAATACTGAATGGCGTTTTCCATGTTATCTACTGGTAGAAAAAAATTATCATAGTTTTTCATAGCTTAAATCTCCCCGTTTCATAGTTTATTTAGAACATAATCTTATCACACATAATCTGACAACAGTATGTCAAGTTAAATGACTTTTCTGAGATTTTACCCAAACTGAAATTCTCTGATCTCTATGTGGGTTTGACAAAGCAAATTACGGGTTCTCCGTTTTTCAGAACTGTTTGTTGTACCCACGGCGGTATTGTATTTAAGTCATAGGACCTGACCCAAAAGTGTGTGGAATAAATAAAAGCTAGCGCCAACGGCGCAAAAAAAGCTGCCTGTTTAAGAGCTTCTTTATTCAATATAATTAAGAGTCCAAATCTTATCAGTATAAATGGAACTAACAATATAAATCCGTTCAGGATATCATCTTCTTTCAAATTTTCTCAATTTACAAAATGAGTATTTCGGCGACTTCTATTCTACATTAGTATGGAGTGGATTATATTGGGCACGTAGTCAAAAGGAAGAGCCATTACTTTGGATATTCAATCCAGCCACTATGAGTAATGGTAAAATCATTGAAAAACAGGGCAGAAGATATTGGAACGCCAGCTATAAAGAGAACATCAATATGGAAAACTGGTGTCCTTCAATGATTCTCTGTTCTGTTTTGGTAAGCAATAGCGTGGAAATAGCCAGTTAATATATCTATTCTCCTAATAAATTCCGTTGCGCTTTCTTGCTTAACGTCGAAAGCACTAATTTATGAGAGGCACGTACCATATCAGCAAGCACCTCGAGGGGAATATCACAGTCCAGATACACGGTACTCCAGTGTACCTTGTTCATGTAGTAACCCGGTACAATGTTAACGTATTGGTTGCGTAGCATGTCACTATACATGGGTTCTAGTTTCATAGTTATAAAGGGGCGCCCATTTTGGTCGTTTATACCGATAAAGGCGTACATTTTACCTCCAAGAAGATATTTATATGCTTGCCACGCGGGTTGAAATTCTTTTACTGTTGCTGTTTGAATTTGTAATAATTCATCCAACCAGCCATATTTTTTCATTGTTTCTTCTGGCCACGGTGTTACACTATTCTCTATGCTTGCCATCTCATGTACCTCCTTTTACACTTACGGTGGTAGGGTATCTGCTGTTGCTATGGAATATATTTTAATGGGGGCACAACTTGCTAATTAAAACAATTTCTTTCCGTCTAAAATATTTATTCCAAATTCATTTGCAATGCTACCTTGCTTAAACGGATTAATTTTTTTCACTGTACCATTATGTTTAAAAAACGATCCTGTTCCTTTGAACCAAAAAGTAACATTTGCTTTTACACATTGCTCACGTATATTTAGTACCCATTCATAATCACATTCACGAGCATCACGCCCGCTTTCGCCGCAGACTGTAACATGTTCAATCCCTTGAAGATAGTTTGATAAGTCAATTGCTTCCAAAAGAGGAGAACAAGCAATAAAACGACGTTTGATTGGATAAGACAAAAACAAAGGGAGACGATAATCTGCCAAAGCTTGATTCTCCACTGTGCAACCAATATTTACATTGTCATAACCCTCTCCCCAATCGGAGGGCAATGAAACGTTAAATCGGTCGATTCGTTTGGTCAAAATCAAAAAATCAATATCAACCCTTTGCTTAATTATGCTCCAAGCGTCCTTGCGCCACTCATCAGCTTCGGGCAGAAAAAAATCAGTGGCAAAACAGGTAGCAAGTACCTTATTTCCTTTAATATTGTATTCACCCTTTGTATTCATCCGAATAGGCCAATCGAATTTATCTGTTTTCTGAATGAGGTTTTGGCCGTAACGCTTCCCATGTGGTCCATAGAAATAGCAATTTGTACATCCATCACTCATTTGATAACATCCTGTCCAAGGTTCCCAATTCATGTTCTCACCCCTTTATCAGATAGTACGGTTTTAATTATGATTCATTTTTTCGGTTTTCGTAAATTATTTGATTTAGAAAGCCCAATTAGATTGAGAAGGTCATCTGGAATATAATTTATAGATAATTTTTCA
>NZ_DALYUL010000044.1:4214-9711 GCF_031981185.1 Anaerotignum sp.
TCGAGGTATTATACCATGTATCTCTAGACTTCACTTGACTTCCATGGCCACCACGATATTCAAAAAAACACCACTTTTCATGGATATAAATTTCTATGATATATCCAATCCTAACTGATACTGGAATCATATTTCGCGGCACTTATATGGAAAAGTATACCATGAAAAAGCAAGTTGTTACAAGTGACTACTTTTGGACTAGGCTAGGGAGGGTAGTTTTAAAGATTTTAAATGCGTGAACATCCTTTGCAAGAATACCATTGGGAGTATAACAGAACAGCTGGCAGTTGTTTGCTGCCAGCTGTTCTTATAGTTCATCTTTACGAATACGATCTTTGAAATCTAAGATTTTATTTTGGATCAATGAGATTGTTTCTTTGAAGGCTGCATCATCTTTTCCGCTGGGATCGTCCAATCCCCAGTCCTCACGATGGTTACATGGTAAAAAAGGGCACTGCACATTGCAACCCATGGTTACTACAAAATCAACTGGAGGAATATCCTCTAGCAGTTTGCTATACTGATTTTGTTCCATATTTATGCCATACAGATGTTTTATCAGTCGTACCGCGTCCTGATTAATCTGTGGCTTGGTTTCTGTTCCGGCAGAGTAGCTTTCAAATACATCAGAAGCTAAATGTCTGCCCAGCGCTTCAGCTATCTGACTACGGCAGGAGTTGTGAACACAGATAAATGCTACTTTCGGTTTGTTCATATTGAGGTCCATCCTTTCGCTTTGTTGATGATTTTTGCAGGAATTGCAGGGCTGTTACCACGGTCAAAACACTACAGAAGCAAGTGTCCCAGGAAACACAGTGACGAATCGTACAACTGTCATCTGGAAGAGTTTGTAAGTGACGAGGAGGGGCAGCTCAGGTAAGTTATCTAAAGGATTTTTGAAGGATTTTAACAACCTCATCCTTTTTTAGTACCTTACCATAGGAAACAACTTTGCCGTTCACCACAAGCGCAGGGGTAGTCATCACGCCATAAGCAGCGATCTGTGTATAGTCTGTCACATGGTCGATGGTGATATCTATGTCAAGTTCTTTCAGTGCTTCCAAAGTAGCCACTTCCAGTTGATTGCATTTTGCACAGCCGGAACCGAGCACCTTGACGGATAAACTGCCTATTTTTGCTTTTTCGCTTTCTGCCATGGTTTCTTTTACACCATAACAACAGTCGGCATTTTTTGTATTGTCAGCGTTGGCATCTTTCTTTGCAGCAATTTCGGAAGGTTTGCACATTCCACCACAACCACACTGAATTAGTTCTTCTTCATTTTTCTTTTTACCAAAACCAAATAATGCCATAATAAAATCCCCCTTAAAATAATTAGAAATTAAAAAGTAAAATTAGAGCGTAGTAATTTAGCAGTCCAGTATGGCTTTGAGGCGTATTTTATATCAGTAAATACTGAAATATATTAAAAACATAGCCCACAATAATAATACCAATGGTACAGATTGCAATAAATGTAGCCAGAAGTTTAGGTTTTACTGCTTTGCGTAACATGATAATGGACGGAAGGCTTAGTGTGGTCACCGCCATCATAAAGGAGAGAACAGTACCAAGCTGTGCACCTTTATAGAGCAGTGCTTCAGCTACTGGTATGGTGCCGAATATATCAGCGTACATAGGGACACCAAGGAGGGTTGCCAATACTACGCCAAAAGGGTTATTGCTACCAAGAACTATTTCAATCCAGCTTTCAGGAATCCAATTGTGAATGACTGCACCAATACCAACACCAATGAGGATATACGGTAGTACTTTTTTTAAGGTTGATTGCACTTGATCTCTAGCATAAATGATACGCTCCATACGAGTTATGTCAGGGCAATCAATATCCACACTGCTCGCCGAACGAATGAATTCCTCCACATAGTTTTCCATATGGAGCTTTTCAATTAGCGTGCCGCCAATAACCGCAATAACTAGGCCAACAACTACATAAACAAGGGCAACCTTTGCACCAAAGATGCTCATAAGTAAAACCAAAGAGCCTAGGTCCACCATTGGAGAAGAAATCAAAAATGAAAATGTTACACCAAGGGGCAGTCCTGCACTGGTAAAGCCAATAAACAAGGGAATAGATGAACAAGAGCAAAATGGCGTTACCGTGCCAAGCAAAGCTGCCATAATATTTGCCCACACGCCATGAAAGCGGCTCATAATTTTCTTGCTTCGCTCAGGTGGGAAATAGCTTTGGATGTTTGAGATAATAAAAATCAGCACACAGAGCAAAACCGTAATTTTAAGTACGTCGTAAATAAAAAATTGAACACTCCCGCCCATTGGCGCTGTCACATCAAGACCAAACATTGACAGCAGATTTCCTATTAGGGCATTTAACCATTTCATTCCCAGCACTTGGTCTTGAAAAAACAGCCAAATCGTTTTAAAGATTTCCATAGGGTAAGCCTTCTTTCTTCTCTAAATCAAAAATTCATATCAAAAAAAATTGATGTATTGTTTGGAATAAAAGCCATCTTCCATCAGATGGCTTTTACTTATTGCAACAATGTGTATCTTCAGTGATAGCATGCGATGTTGTAATTGCTTTTAATAGGATGAGTGCCTCTTGGCTTCCTAGCTCACTGATTTTATAATGAGTCCACTTGCCTTCCTGTCTGCTTTCCACAATACCCGATTCACATAAAATCTTCATGTGATAGGACAAGGAGGACTGTCCGATTTCCATTTGTTCTATTAAAACACAGGCGCATTTTTCGCCGCTTCGCAACAACTCCAAAATGGAAAGCCGCTTTTCATCGCAAAAAGCTTTGAAGACCTTAGCATTTTTTTCTGGAGTAAGATCCAACGTTTATCACCTCACATCAAATTATTTTGATATGAACAGTATATGCTTCAGATCAAAAATTGTCAATATGAGATGCAATATTAGTTTAATGTTAACATGGGTTTTTGTAGATGAGCATTGTATGAGAAGTTCTCGTAACCCCATGACAGAAGTTTTTTGCCCATGAATAGATAGAAAAATATTGAAGCATCTTGACATTATATCAGGCTATGGCTATACTCAAAATAAGGAATACATGACGGCTATTCTGAAAATTGATTAAATTGGCAGTCATTGTTTTCACAAAATAAAACGGTTTATTAAGGTAAAAGCAGAGTTTAATATGAAAGGGGCATTGTCTTATCAGAAAAGGAGCATTGGAGTCGGTATTGTGCATAGCAGGGGCTATCGCATAATTTGGATATGGAGATAGTCCTTGCGTAATCCTATTTTTTAGAATTTTAGGAGGAGCATAATGGACTATAAAAATGCAACTTGTGTGCTGCCGGAAAATTTGATTACGGCAATACAGCAACATATAGATGGGGAATATCTTTATATTCCAAGGAAAAATGAGAATAAAAAGGCATGGGGAGAACTTAAAAATAGCAGAAAATTATATGCCCAACGAAACGCTGTCATTTTTGAAGAATATAAATGTGGCATGACTGTTGAGGAGTTATCTAGCAAATATTTTTTATCTCCAAAATCTGTGTATAAGATATTGTCTAATATGAAAAATAAAAAGTGAATGCTATGTAGCGACATGGATTAAAACTCCATGTCGCTTTTTTATTTCTGTACTGTTTTGTAGGAAGCTTTTATAAAGGCTAAGGAGTATAATAAAACAATATAAATGTATAAAGTTAATAACGAAAGGAGAAATCACAATGGAATATCCAAAAAGTCAAAAATACAACACTCCAGAATTACTGGCCAAAATCATGGGGCCGAATCCTTTTAAATTGCAAGAGGAGATGCTTCAAAATCATAAAATTCCTGCTGGAAGTATTGTTTGCGACCTTGGAAGTGGGCAAGGACTTACAAGCGTTATGCTGGTAAAAGATTATGGTTTCAAGGTCTACGCAGCCGATTTGTGGAGCGAACCCCATGTAAATTGCAGGTTCTTTTATGAAATGGGACTAACCCCTGATCAAATTACCCCTGTGAAAGCCGACGCTGCTGACTTGCCTTTTGAGAAAGAATTTTTCGATGCAGTGGTTAGTACGGATTCTTATAACTTTTGGGGGCGTGACCCAGAATATCTGGATGCAAAGCTGTTACCCTTTGTAAAAAGCGGCGGATATCTTTATATCTGTGTTCCCGGAATGAAAAAGGATTGCCATGATAATCTTCCCAAAGAACTGCTTCTCTCTTGGACACCGGAGCAGCTTGCATATCTGCGTGATATAAACTATTGGACGGAAATATTAAATCATAGTCAGGATGCTGAGGTCATTTCTATTTATGAGATGAAGGGAAACAATGACGAGCTTTGGGCAGATTGGCTGAATCAGGAAAATGAGATTGCTATTAATGACCGCAAGGCAATGGGTGCAGATGGAGGCAAATATCTGAACTTTATCGCCTTCGTGTTGAGGAAAAAATAACTGAGTAAGTTAAGATTGTCCTCAAAATAAGTGTGAAGAAACTGGATGGGATCTCTCATGGGTTGTTTTCGAACAGACGAACAACAAGTTTAACAACTATGTAGAAAGAGTTATGTAGATTACATCTGACGTTGATCCAAGCCTGTAACAACTGAAACATATCAAAAGGACTGAAAATGGTATGCAAGATTGAATTCTTTGAATATTTCGGATACACCATTATTCAAGTAACCTCTGCCCATGTATTTAATGTGCCAACTTGAACTGAAATTTCACCAAAGTTGAGTTTAACCCACGGAGAAGCGGCACAAGCCCCAAGAAATTTATTGGTGAAGACAAAGCTAATTAATTAGTGATTAAGAATAGCTACCAGTAAACTGTATAATGAAAATGCTAAGTTGCGAGTCAATTATCACCGCAACTTAGCATTTTTTATATACAGTTATACTTATATTAAGGTTCTTAATGAATATTGAATATGAATCATTTCACCTATATCTAGTGTTAAAATATCTTGGAATAAATAATTAAGAACTAATCCGTATAAAAAATAATCATATTATTTTATTTTCTGAAAAAATTTGACCAGAAGTAATTTTCTCATAGTTCATTTTTTAGATTGTGTTTTTAGGGCCTTTGAGAATAATGATATAAACCTTTTAGATTCGGCCTCGCTAAGTCCCCTTAAAAGCTGACTAAAGACTGCATGTTCAGTTAAAATGTGCTCACGCTGTGCTTGACTTCCTAGCTCAGTAAGTTCCAAATAGTATTCTCGTTTATCTTTTTGTGAGACTTTTCGTTTTACTAAGTTCTTTTTTTCAAGACGATTAACTGCACTGGTTAGGGTGCTTTTGGGAATTCTGAGTATTTGGCAAATATCTTTGAAAATAATATCTGTATGTTCCTCAATGGTTTGAAGAATACTTAAATCCACCATAGTGAGTCCATTAATATTGTTGTAATCGGGCTTGTACATTTCTTCTCTTAGTTGGCTACCAACGATGTGCCATAAATAATTTAATTTTTTTATTTCATCCAAGCTTGACATAAATACCTCCATATGATACGATTGCCGTACTAATAT
>NZ_DALYUL010000044.1:9743-12527 GCF_031981185.1 Anaerotignum sp.
CAGATTGTCAATCTATTTCTAAATAAGTTCAGTGGTTTCAGAGGTGAATAAAACACAGAAAAACAGATTTTTCGAAAGAGGCCTAGTTGTAAAGGCTTATTATATCAAAACTATAAAAAATGATGAGGGGAATAATTATGAATGAAAAATATATTGTATTAAAATTAAGCTACACATTTAATGAAATGGAGCAACTTGTGTTTCCTGTTGTTCTTTTAGGAACAGACGACATTGTTTTAGTGGACTGTGGATATCCAGGCTCATTAAATCAGTTAGAAGAACAGCTTCGTTATCATGATGTTGAACCAAGTATCCTCACTAAAATAGTTTTAACCCATCAGGATGATGACCATATTGGTGCTGCTGCTGAAATGAAGGAAAAGTATCCTAAAATACAAATTTTTGCGTCCCATATTGAGGAACCCTATCTTTCGGGGAAAGCAAAAAATCTTCGACTTCAGCAGGCAGAAGAAATGCAAAAGCTTCTACCAGAAGATCAGAAGGCGTGGGGAGAACAGTTTTGCGATAGGTTTAGAAGCCTTCAACCTTTAAAAATTGATGGAAAGCTTTATTCTGGAGATGTGTTTGATTGGGGAGGTGGTTGCGAAATTATTGAAACTCCGGGACATACCCCTGGGCACATTTCAATTCGATCCCTAAATAATGAATTTTTAATTACTGGTGATGCTGGTGTATTAGAGGGAAATCAGTTAATTATTGCAAATCCTGAATACAGCCTTAACATTGGAGATGCGAAGAAATCCCTTGAAAAGATATTGAGCTACAATTCTGACCGATATATTTGCTATCATGGTGGTATTTTAAAAGAATAACTTCTCAAAAAATAATGAGGCTTTCATGGTTAGCCGTTTTTCGTATGAGTTCCAATTATAAAAAAGACTGATTTATTTATAATGAAAGAAAGATTAAGTATAATTTGAGAACTTTTGCTTAAAAATAAGAAGAGTTATTTAGGTTAGCCAGAAGCAATTTCCGTGAATTAATGGGTTTATGTTTATTTAAGCTGAAAATAATCATAGACCTTGTAGAATAGAAGGCTTGGCAACAGGCGAATTAATTTTTTGATAGTAAAAGCAATGTACAAAAGGTTCTGTGATTTCTATTTATAAAATGATAATGCAATAGACACAAAAACAAAATAGTCGTTAGGTGAAAGGAGAAATACGTATGAATGATAAAAACTTTATTGGAATGGGTCATAATCCTAGCCCAAACGTTCCTGATATACCTGAGGGTTTTGCTATGGCGCTTTTACAAGAACCTGATGCCAAAGACCGTTATGAAAGTTTAGATGATATGCAAAAGGCAAGGGTGATTTGCTACATTCAAAGCAATACTGATTCAGGTTGCGAAGCAAAAGAAAAAATTAATGTTGCGATTAATAGTCTTAAGAATAATAATTTGAATTTTACAAATGGATTCTGATTTAACAATATCATAATGGTAAATTATATGGGTATACCAATTCGATGTAAATGAAATGCTCACCTAAATAGAGGATCTAAAACGGGGAAAATAAAAGAAGCCTGCTTACATTATATGTAAGCAAGCTTCTTTTTGTATGTTACGGATTTCAATTCATAGGAAATATTCTGATAATTAGAATTAATGATTTTCTTTGGAGCAAGATTAATTCAACCTACAAACCACCACAACATTGAAAATTGTTGGACCCATTAAGTAAACAATCCAATACCTATGTTTTGAGAAAAATTATAGTATTAAGCTGCAATCAAACAATGGTAAATTCCATAGGGAAAAGAAACCATGCGCAAAATACGAAAAAGTTCTCAAGTTTGATTTTTAGCACTAAAACCAAAGAAGAATTTCAATAAAAAAACAAATTTACTGGTAGAAAAGATTTGTATTGTGGAAATTGCTTATTATAAAAATGAAAAAATTCATATTTATCTACAAAAGTGGACTGCTATTTCAAGTGATTTTTTATCAAGAATAATATAAAGAATAGCATTGACATTAAGAACGCTATTCTTTATAATGGAAAAGAATTTAATTTTCTAATATATAAACTTGTATTCTACAATGTAGAATGAAAGGAGAATGTAATTATGGTAGGTAAAAAGGTAGTTCATCATTTAATGATGAGTGCAAAAGATGGACATTATGTAGGAGATTTGGTTAACGGTGCAAGAATTGTAAATCAATGGGGTGATGTAGGCACAGAGCTTATGGTTTATGTCGATGGTGATATCAGCTTGTTCTTAGGTTACAAAGATATTCAATTCACAGCGCCTGTATACGTTGGTGACTTTATGGAATATCATGGCTGGATTGGAAAGGTTGGAAATCAGTCCTATACTTGCAAGTTTGAGGCATGGAAGGTTGCGACAATGCTCAACAGAACAGATGCAGACATGACAGGAATTGAGCACACAGCAGCAACAGCTTGCGAACCACCAGTTTTATGTGGTACTGCTACCGGCAGTCTTTTCATTGCGAAAAAAGACCAAAGGGGTCCCCAGGAATCTTCATTTCAAGACAGAAAGCATCCTGGTGAATAAGTAAAACTTTCCATATCAAAAGAATGAGCTAACATTCGTTAGAATCTATTTTAGATGTTATACATTAAGTTGCGGGCGGATCGGAAATATGGATCTGTCCGTTTTTTTATTTACATAAGTAATGGAAACAGAGAGAAGATAGTCTTATTATTGAGCAACTGCATTTATTCTGTTTATTAAAGGGGGCAGTTTCTTAAGGAATTTTGAGTTATAAATTGCTTGGATGTTAAAAGGAGCTATT
>NZ_DALYUL010000045.1:0-2640 GCF_031981185.1 Anaerotignum sp.
TATTTTTTAAATGTATGTTTAAGAGCTTCCTTTGGTTTCCATTGGAAGCTCTTTTTTTATTCATTTTATTCTGATATTAAATATTGTTCAGTAAGGGATGAAACGATTTTTTCCTTCAGTTGTAGTCTTTTTTAATCATACCGAAGAGTTTTAGCAGGAATTTATCTAAAGCTGTATTTTTAATCATCCTTCAGAATTGTAAGTTACATTCCTTTTAAGATAAGTTGCTATAAAAAAGTATTGGCAAAGTAAACAAAATTATCAAAGATAAATGTGCACAAAAATCTTATAATTTGCAACTTTTTGTAAAAAAATTAATTAACAAGAAGAAATAAGACATTAAATAATCTTAAAAATCTTTAATTCTTAAAGTTCAATGAAAGATTCTGCAAAAATAGACACATTTCTTTGCTTATGTTATACTGAAAATAATCTGAAGGAGAGGATTTGAGCGGCAATGAATTTGATGGAGCTGGACTATGATGCGAAAATGTTATCCATACAACCGGAAATAATAATAAGGGAAGCAAAGCCTTTTATGGAATTGATGATGGAGTGCAGATGTGCGCTGATGGAAGTGGAGACAAAGCTAAATGTTCTGAATGCTGAGTTTGCTTTGAAATATAATAGAAATCCGTTTGAATCTATTAAATCAAGAATAAAAAGCCCCATGAGTATTGTTGAAAAAATGAAAAGAAAGGGCTATCCTCTTACTGTTGAGAGTATGGAGAGAGACCTTTTTGATATAGCTGGCATACGAGTAATTTGCTCTTTTGTAGATGATATTTATGCTATAGCAGCATTGTTGGTGCAACAGGATGATATTACACTATTAGAAGCAAAAGATTATATAAAGAGCCCCAAGGAGAATGGGTATCGTAGCTTGCACCTTATTTTGGAGGTGCCTGTATTTTTGGCAGAAAAGAAAAAACCAATGAAAGTCGAAGTGCAGTTTCGTACCATAGCTATGGATTTTTGGGCAAGTTTGGAGCATAAGCTAAAATATAAGAAAGATATTTCCGATTCAAAAGAGATTTTTGAAGAATTGCAGGAGTGTGCTGATATTATTAGTAACATGGATTTGAGAATGCAAGAAATTCGAAATAGAATTGAAGAAAAAGGGGATAAACGTCCGTAAGCCATGGAATCTAGTGTATCCTATTAATTCTAGTTTAGAAGGAAGTTTGATTGAGTTTGTGGGTTTATATCCAGGGGTATTTAGATTAAGGTAATAGCAAAACCTAGTCATAATCAAAGAATGACAAGAAAAACTCACAAAATAATGTTTTTACGCACAAAATATATTTAGAATCTGACTGGTAAACGTTCCACGTTTATTTCTAAAAAAACAACATAAGTAAAATTGAAACAGATATATGTATATATCTGTTTTTTATTTTGCGAATTTTGGGGAGAATCTGTTGTTTTTGCGGAAGAAAAATGGAATAGCACGACAGCGTTTGACAGAAAGTGCAGTGCGCCCGTGGTATATTTTGGACAAGCAAAAAGTCTTTGGAGGAATACCAAAGAAACATGCCAGCGGATTTTGAATAAAAGGGAGGATACACAATGCGGCAGTATTATGACGGAGATTTGAATTTGTATGACTATGGCGTAGATGAGGGAGCCTCAATTTTGCCAGAGAAAACAAAACAGATGGGTGCACTGGAAAGTCGAATACGAATCTACATTGAAGATTACGTGCATACATATTTATATCAATATGGCAAAAGCGGTGGAGGTAAAGAGAAAACAGCAGCCTTAGTTGGGCGTCACTTGGAAATTAACGGTGAGGAATCTGTAATTATCTCGGGGGCAATTCAAGGTAAGAGTGCACCGCAGAAAAATGGTGCAGAGGGTTTTAGTGAAGAAACATGGGAATATATTGGCAGTCAGATGGAGACCTATTTTAAAGGAATGAGCCTTGTAGGTTGGGCCCATCTACAGCCTGGGTTTGGTTCTTTTCTCATGGCAAAGGATGAGTTGTTTCATGAGGAGTTTTTTAAAGAAAGCTGGCAGGTTTTATTTGTTATAGACAGCTTAGATAAAATGGACACATTTTACATATACAATGAGGACGGAAGAGGCTTGAGACAGTCAAGGGGTTATTTTGTTTACTACGATAAAAACAAGGAAATGCAAGAATATATGCTGGACAACAGCACAGTATATCCCAAAGAGGATCTGTCGGCCGTAGCTATGGAGGAAAGCTTCCAGGAAGAGGAACTGGAAAATGGACTAGAACGGAAGAAGCGCAGACCAAGACCGGAAGAACGTATGGATGCAGCAAAAGAAATTCGAAGAGTTTTACAAAAACGTGCAAAAGAGGCGGAAGAAGTTCAAAAAGGAAAATATACCATGCTGGCGGGGATAAGCGGTGCTCTCTGCGTTGTATGTTTGTGTTTGGGATTTGCATTAATGAGTAACATGACCCGTTTGAGGAGCTTAGAAGGAGAGGTTTTAATGGTGCAAAGCTCCTATCAAAAATTGGAAGAAAGCATTGAAGGTGTTAAAGTACAAGCGGCATTTGCTGAAGAGACAAAGGTCGAAAAAAAATCCAAAGTTGAAGATGAATCCAAGGTGGAACCCAAAAAGGAAGCCGTTGAAACTTGGTACACAGTTGAGGCAGGAGACAGTTTA
>NZ_DALYUL010000045.1:2650-12082 GCF_031981185.1 Anaerotignum sp.
ATACTATGGTGATAATAGTGGTGTGAATAAAATCATTCAAGCAAATGACTTGGAAAATGCAGATATGATTTTTGCGGGACAGTCTCTATTAATACCATAACCAAAGTAACTGATAGAATCTTTTTCTTTTCTAAGATGACAATAAATACTGTTAACTTTAAAATATTGGGGAGAAATTTTTACGCCAGTTTCAGTAGCATATATTCTTAATTATCAGAACAAAACGGAAAGAGCTATTGATTATTAAACAAGCTTCAGAGTAAGAAATCATAGTACACTGTAAGAGCGGATTTTACAAAAAAATGTTGCGATATTAAAAATAATGTGATACAATACTAATGCTGTTTAAAGTGGATAAGACTCAGAATAATGAGCAAAATATATAGGAGGATTTGAAATGACAACAATTGGTATGGTGTTAACAGGCATTCTAGCTGTTTTGGCAGTAGTATTGAGCATAATTATTTTGATGCAATCTAAGCGTTCTGCAGGCTTGGGTGCAATTAGCGGCGGTGGCAGCAGTGATACTTACTGGAGTAAGAACAAAGGTCATTCTGTAGAAGGTGCGTTAGAGAAGTATACAAAGATTGGCGGCGCCCTTTTTATGATACTTGCTTTTGTGATTAATTTGGTTGGCTAAACGATGGGAGATGCAGAAGTGCATCTCTTTTTTTGCAAACAAAAGATTTGGATAAAATTAGGAGGTATTTATGGAGTTGAATTATATATTGGAAGAAAGAAAAGAAAAGGTACTTGGTTATATTACCAGTGAAGAGTATATTCCTTTAAAGCGCAGAGAAATTCGTCAGATGCTATCTGTGCCGGACAGTGATAAAGAGGTATTTGAAGATTTGTTAGGCCAGCTTATCGCCGAAGGTAAGGTGGTGGAGACGAAGAAAGGAAAGCTTATGGCGCCAAAGGCCTTAAATATGTCCACAGGGGTTTTTACAGGTCATGCAAAGGGCTTTGGTTTTGTGACTCCAGATGAAGGCGGGCCGGACATATTTATTCCTGCAAATGAAACTGCTAGTGCTATGCAAAAGGACAGGGTTTTATATAAGGTTCTAAACCAAGGTGAGGGAGATAAAAAAGCTGACGGTGTCATCATCAAGGTTCTTGAAAGAGGGATTGTTCGTGTTGTAGGCCTTTATGAACAAAGCAAGGGTTTTGGCTTTGTGATCGCAGATGACAAGAAGTTTGCAAAGGATATTTTTATTGCTAAAGAGAATGCTAAGGGTGCAGTAAGCGGTCATAAGGTTGTAGTAGAGATCATAAGCTACGGGGAAGAAAGAAGAAATCCCGAAGGAAAGATTATAGAAATATTAGGCCACGTAAATGACCCGGGGGTTGATATTTTATCTGTGATTCGTCGCTTTGATTTGGCAATTGAATTCCCTGAAAAAGTATATCAAGAAATTGAAAAGCAAGATACAGAGGTTTTGGAAAAAGACAAAGAGGGTAGAGAAGACTTTCGAAATCTTCTTACCATTACCATTGATGGGGAGGATGCTAAGGACTTAGACGATGCTGTTTCATTGTCAAAAAGGGAAAATGGTAACTATTGGTTAGGGGTGCATATTGCCGATGTAACCCACTATGTTCGTGAGCATACAGCCTTGGATCAAGAGGCATACGCGCGGGGAACCAGCGTTTATTTGGTTGATCGAGTGATACCAATGTTGCCCCATAAGTTGAGCAATGGTATCTGCTCTTTAAATCCGGAAACGGATAGATTAACTTTAAGCTGTATGATGGAAATAGACGAGAAGGGAAATGTTGTTTCCCACAAAATCTGTGAATCAATGATACATTCCGATTTTCGTATGACTTATACAGCAGTTCGAGAAATTATTGAGGACAAGACACCTGAGCTTTTGGAAAAGTATGCTGAAATTGTGCCCATGTTGATGCTGATGAATGAGCTCAGGCAGATTTTAGGTGAAAAAAGAAAGAAACGGGGCTCGGTAAACTTTGACTTACCTGAGTCTAAAATCATCCTAAATGAGCAAGGGAAACCCATTGAAATTCGTCCTTACGAAAGAAGTATTGCAACAAATTTGATAGAAGAATTTATGTTGGTTTGTAACGAGACTGTAGCTGAAAATGCTTTTTGGCAAGAGATTCCTTTTATGTATCGTACCCATTTAGAGCCGGATGAAGAAAAGCTTAAGAGAATGGAGCAATTCATTCGAGGCTTTGGCTATCATTTAAAGAAAAAAGACGGAGAGATTCATCCTAGGGAAATACAAAGGGTTTTATTAGAAGCAGAAGGAACGGAGCAAGAAAGAATCATTACCAGAATGGTTTTACGCAGCATGATGCAGGCGCGCTATGCCGCAGATAATCTTGGACATTTTGGTTTGGCGGCAAAATATTATTGCCACTTTACTTCACCCATACGACGTTATCCAGATTTGCAAATTCATAGGCTCTTAAAGAAAATGCTCCATGGAGAGCTAGGTGAGACGCAAATAAAGGAATACCATAAAAAGATGCCTGATATGGCGTTGCATTGCTCAAGGAGAGAGCGTATTGCCGATGAAGCTGAACGAGATACTGAGCAATTGAAAAAGGTTGAATTCATGTCGGATAAAATTGGTCAAGCTTTCCAAGGCATTATCTCCGGTGTTACCAATTGGGGAATTTATGTGGAGTTGCCAAACACCATTGAAGGAATGGTGGCTCTTGCAATGCTAGACGATGACTATTATGAATATAATGAGAAGAGCATGATGGTCTTTGGAAAAAGGACAGGGAAGAGTTACCGTTTAGGAGATAAGGTGACAGTTGTTGTTTCCAAGGTTTCAAAAGAACTTGGAACCATTGATTTTTTATTTGATGATGGAGAGGAATAAAAAGAAAGCCTGCTTGCGAGATGCTTCGCAATGCAGGCTTTTTCTATGTAATGAAATATTGCAGTATTTTTGGAATAATGTAAACTGCTTTGGCAAACTAATATAATAGGTAAGAATTCCTTATCATTGTTTAGAATTTAATGTAATTTTTAGTTTATAACAGCGATACAGTCCAAGCATAAAGCCACCCGCATAAATCAACATGGAAAAAGCCAGAAAAGGCTTTGGGCATGTCAGGTGGGTTATTTTCTGATAAACCCAACATCCAAATACAAGTATTCCGCTGGTTGCAGAACAGGCCGAAATCGTAAAAAAATGTTTTGCAGCAAGCGCTGCGGTGGAAGCATCGGCATTAAATTCAGGTAGGAGGCGGGAGGCCATTTTCCGTGTTTGCCGTGTTTCACTATAAAAAAATATAGAAATTAAGAATAAAACAACGGTGTAAAAAAGCATAAGCCCCTCCTTTTTAAAAACAGTTGAGTATGTTTGGAATAGAAACAGAATAAAAGTATAATTTTTTTTCATATAGAGTAGTGTAACATTTTATAATATGTAACGCAAGCAATTATATCGACAAATGAGGTAGGCTGTTTGTCATAATAGACATATAAAAATTTGTATTCGCAAAAAAACATGACATATTTGAGCGTGAGCGTTGTATTCTATAGAAAAGTATGTTACTTTTATAAAGTAAAGCATAGTCGTATCGATGCGGTTATGTGCAAAAGAAATAAGAGGGAGAGGTAGTATGGATCAAGGATTAGAGAAAAGATATGGTCTTTTAACGGCGATTGCT
Organism: Anaerotignum sp.; assembly: GCF_031981185.1. Lineage (GTDB taxonomy): Bacteria > Bacillota > Clostridia > Lachnospirales > Anaerotignaceae > Chakrabartyella. The sequence goes on from NZ_DALYUL010000045.1 coordinate 6,302, forward strand.
ATGGTAGTTGGTATCGTTATTGGCAGCGGCGTGTTTTTTAAGGCAGAAAAGGTTTTGGTTGCAACAGGAGGAAATCTAAGCCAAGGTATTTTGGCATGGTTTCTAGGCGGATTGGTTATGGTTGCCTGTGCTTATAATTTTGCAGTTTTGGCGACACATCATGAAAAGGTAAGCGGGATTGTTGACTATGCAGAAACAATAGTTGGACCCCAATATGGTTATTTTTTTGCATGGTTTATGGCTACTATTTATTTTCCAGCAATGACTTCTGTTTTAGCTTGGGTGTCTGCCAGATATTTTAGTGTATTGATAGGGTGGAGCATAGTTGGGCCTGAAACAATGACACTTGCAGGGTTATTTTTGGTAAGTAGCTATGTGCTAAACGCCATTTCTCCTAGGCTGGCAGGAAAACTGCAAGTATCCACTACAATTATCAAGCTAATACCGTTGGTATTAATGGCAGTAGTGGGCACTATTTTTGGTTTGAAAAGTGGTATTCTAGTGGAAAACTTTAATAGTGCAGTAATCACTGAAGTGAAGGGTAACCCTTTGTTTACTGCGGTTGTTGGCACGAGCTTTGCCTACGAGGGTTGGATTTGCGCAACTAGCATTAACGCAGAATTAAAGGATGCAAAACGTAATTTGCCGTTGGCGTTAGTTATTGGTACAGTTTTTACTGTTTTGATGTATATCCTTTATTATGTTGGTTTGGCAGGAGCGGTTGAAAACAGCGTAATGATGGAAGGCGGAGAAGCTGGAGCAAAAATTGCTTTTTCTACTGTGTTTACAAATGCCGGTGGAACACTGCTTTTTGTGGTTGTGGTAATTTCCTGCTTAGGAACCCTTAACGGTTTAATGTTGGCTTGTACCCGTGGATTTTATGCTATGGCTGCTAGAAACGAAGGCCCTATGCCTCATATTTTTAATGCGGTGGATAAGGTGACAAATATGCCAACCAATTCATCTGCTATGGGTGTTTTAATGGCGGCAATCTGGCTTACCTATTTTTATGGGGCAAATTTAACGGAACCATGGTTTGGTCTGTTCTGCTTCGACAGCTCCGAATTGCCAATTATAACAATCTATGCTATGTATATACCCATTTTCTTATTGCAGATGAAAAAAGGGAAGGACTTAGGCACGTTTAATCGTTATGTAGCACCGATTTTGGGAATTGTGGCAAGTGTATTTATGGTAGTTGCAGCAGTTGTTTCTTTAGGAGAAGCGATTATCTATTACTTAATTTTATTTGCTGTTGTAATGTGCATTGGTTTCGCATTGAAAAACTATGGTCATCAAAAAACGAAATAAGTAATTATTGTGATCGAAAGATTGAGTTATTGATGGTAGTAAACAATGCTTATCTAAAGAAAAGAAGGATAATTCCTTTTTCCCTAGCTGCAATATAAACAAAAAAAGAAATAGCCCCCATTTAAATGATTTAAGCACGAATTGTTTAAATGGAAATTGGGCTTTTTTCTTGTGTTGATTGGGCAGAAAAGGTTGACATATAATTGTTAAGTTGTATACTGTAATAAGTAACATATGTCGAAAATGAGGAGGGACTTTATGGCGCGACCAAGAAAGTGCAGAAAAGTTTGCGCATTGCCTGAAAATTGCGGCTTTGCTCCAATGAAGGAGATGAATGATGAAAACCGTGTTATTATGGCGGTAGACGAATACGAAACCATTCGACTGATTGATTTGGTTGGCTACACGCAGGAAGAATGTGCCGCTCAAATGCATATTGCCAGAACTACAGTACAGGGCATATATAACGATGCAAGAAGAAAGCTGGCAGATGCTTTAGTAAATGGAAAATCCCTTCACATGAAGGCGGCGATTTCGACCTTTGCGAGGGGGATAGCTTGCATTGTGGGAAGAAATGCGAAAAATTCTGTTATAAAAAAAGAAAAATAGCAAATATATCTAAGGAGATGTAATTATGAGCGAAAATTGTTCACATAACTGTGGAAGCTGTTCTTCCGACTGTTCAAGCAGAAAGCCGGCTGATTTTTTAGTACCGCCCAACGAGCATAGTGAAATTAAAAAGGTGATTGCTGTTGTGAGCGGTAAGGGCGGCGTTGGGAAATCAATGGTGACCTCTTCCATGGCTGTTTTGATGAATCGATTAGGGAAGAAAACAGCGATCTTAGATGCAGATATTACAGGCCCATCCATTCCAAAGGCTTTTGGCATGACACAGAAGGCTTATGGATCAAAAACTGAAATAATACCTTGTGAAACTAAAACAGGGATAAAGGTAATGTCTGTGAACCTTTTGCTGGACAATGAAACGGATCCTGTGGTTTGGCGTGGACCAATTATCGCTGAAACTGTAAAACAGTTTTGGCGGGACGTTGCTTGGGGTGATGTTGATTATATGTTTATTGACATGCCTCCAGGTACGGGTGACGTTCCACTGACGGTTTTTCAATCCATAGCCATTGATGGGATTATTATTGTCACATCTCCTCAGGAATTAGTAGGGATGATTGTGGATAAGGCTGTAAAGATGGCTGAGATGATGAATGTACCAATATTAGGTATTGTAGAAAATCTATCCTATTTTGTCTGTCCTCAGTGCAGTGAAGTACATAAAATTTTTGGCGACAGTAATATAGATGCCATTGCAAAGAAGCACAATATACCTACTGTTTGCAAATTGCCTATTGACCCTAACATTGCAGCACGCTGCGACAGAGGGGAAACGGAAGCGTTAGAGGGAGAATGGCTATTGCCTATGGTATCATTCTTAGAAAAAAAATGACGAGACTATACCTTTATGCATAATAGATAAAAATAGATTTATAGCTCAAAAAATAGAGGAAATAATATTTTTATGCAGAAGCGTTTAAAGTATTTTTCTTAGAACTTAAGGAATTTCTACTACTCCTACTAAACAGAGTATTTAAAACTTTTGGTTTTAAAGCACTCTGTTTTTTTTATTTCTTCAAGGAAAATCCTTGATACAAGTAAAAAAAGAATAGCTTGACTTTAGTAAATAGAAACAGGGGAAGGCTAGAATCATTTTATTATATGAATAAGGAAGGAATAAGATTTTTATTGAGAGAAAGCCAGGAAAATAAATTTAGAATTCGTTTTTTTACGATGGATGACTAAAAAATTCAAACTAAGTTTTTTCACAACGAGAAGAAGAAGAAACTATGAACAAAAAAAGTGGCAATATCCTTTTTTACGACAAGATAGGAGAAGAAAATACCTAATAACTGCTATAAATATGCACAAAGGGGGGAATATGAGATTTATCTTTTAACTATGTATCGCTAAAAATACGATAAAATGTTGAAAATGAGTTATTATTTAGTACTATTATAGCAATATATTGCTTGGAATTCAGAATAATTTCGTTAAAATGTATCAAATTCTTTGAAATGAAACCTTTCTTTTTTTTAAGACTGAATGAATAAATTAAGTCAAAAATATTTAGGTTTTTTAATAAAAATTGTACATTTTTAAGTAAAAAGACCTATGTAGGTGAATTTCATTTATAAAAAAATACTTGTTTTTTTGCTGTAATAATATAAAATAGTAAATAGGTTACAGAATCTGAGGGAACATCTTTATTTTGTATTCGACAATAAAAATCATTCGTTATCGTGGGGGCGATGAATACTGTCATACAAAGAGTAGAGGTGATGGTTCTGACCGGTGAAATTATCTTATATAATTTGGGAGGTAGTAAAAATGGAAGCAGTTAATAATTTTGTGTCCGCCATCAACGGGTTTGTATGGGGTCCTGTAATGCTGGCTTTGTTGTTCGGTACGCACGTGTTCCTGACAATCAGAACAAGATTTATTCAGAGACATCTGGGTAAGGCGATTAAGTTATCGGTAACGCCAGACAATGAGGCTGAAGGCGATGTATCTGGATTTGGTGCGTTAGCTACTGCTCTTGCAGCCACAATTGGTACTGGTAATATCGTAGGTGTGGCGACTGCGGTAGCACTAGGTGGTCCTGGTGCAATTTTTTGGTGCTGGTTGACAGGTCTTTTCGGTATTGCAACAAAATATGGCGAAGCTTTACTTGCAATTAAGTACAGAGTAAAGGATAGCACCGGTTCTATGATTGGTGGTCCTATGTACGCTCTGGAAAGAGGCTTGGGACAGAAATGGCTTGGCGTTTTATTTGCACTGTTTGCAGGCATTGCATGTTTCGGTATCGGTAACATGACACAGGCAAATTCTATTTCTACTATGGTTCGTGATAACTTTGGGTTACCTACCTGGATTACAGGTATTGTAATAACAATTGCTACAGGTTTGGTTATTTTGGGTGGCGTTAAGTCCATCGCTAAGGTTTGTGAAAAATTAGTACCTTTAATGGCAGGTCTTTATATTTTAGGCTGTATCATTATTTTAGTATTAAATGCTCCCTATATTGGCGCTGCATTTAAGTTGATTGTTGGAAACGCATTCACAGGCAGTGCAGCTGGCGGCGGTTTTGTTGGTGCAACAGTAATGATGGCAATTCGTTTTGGTATCGCTCGTGGTTTGTTTACTAACGAATCCGGTTTAGGTTCCGCACCTATCGCTGATGCTGCTGCTATGACAAGAAACCCTGTTCGTCAGGCTTTGATTTCTAGTTCAGGTGTTTTCTGGGATACAACTGTTGTTTGTGCTTTAACAGGTTTGGTTTTAGTTACTTCTATCTTGAAAAATCCATCTGCTATGGAAGGCTTGAATGGTGGTGCTTTAACATCTGCAGCATTCAACAGCATTCCAGTAGTTGGCCCTATTGTATTGACAATTGGTTTGATTACATTTGCTTGGTCTACAATCTTAGGTTGGAGCTATTATGGCGAAAGATCATGGGTATATTTAGTAGGTACAAAAGCTGTAAAACCTTTCCGTTTTGCTTGGGTAGTGGTAGTATTCATTGGTAGTGTTATTGCCCTTGACTTGGTATGGAATATAGCTGATACATTGAATGCGATGATGGCATTCCCTAACTTAGTTGCTTTGCTGGGATTAAGTGGTGTAATTGTATCTGAAACAAAGAAATTCCTGTGGGATGACAATATGGATGGTTGGTCCACAGATGAAATTCCTACAGTAAAGAGATAATTCGGTTTAAATCCCACGCAAGAAAGACGGCTTATATGCCGTCTTTTTTTATGTATAGAATGTTACAAAATAAGAGATTCTTTATATAGCAATAGCAAAGAGGAATACGCGAATTTTCTAAGTGGAAGATCAAAAAATTTTGAGGCACCGAGGAGAAAATGCATGGGGCGAATTATATGAATTTTGAAGTTTTAGGGACATTTTTTAAAGAGACTCTATCGGTTGGTAGAGTCTTTTTTTAATGAAATTGAAGTTATTTCTTCATATGTTATAAAAAAAATTTCTTGAACAACAAAACATATGCCACAACCAAATTGTTTTAAAAAAACTGTATACTAAAATAAAAAATGAAATAATTCTTAAATATTTTACGACAATTTTCATGATTTAGATGCAAAAAAATAATAGATGCTATATTATATTTGAAAAAATAAAAAAGAGATGTGAAGTTATTCGTTGACTTTTTTGAAAGATTGTCCTGAAATTTGTACAAAAAATGTCCTCCCATAATAAACACTTGTATTTTAAAAAAAAATATGTACAATGAATACAAGGTCTGAAGTTCATAGTAAAATACTGTTTATTGCAAAAATAATAGTTTGTTTTTAAAAAATAGTAGAATCAATTATTAAAATCAGACCTAAATGAACTAATACATACATTATATAATTTGAGGGAGGAAACAAAATTATG
>NZ_DALYUL010000046.1:0-9945 GCF_031981185.1 Anaerotignum sp.
GCTTCGTCACTATCATACAAAAGTATAATGTCCTCGGCGAATTTTTTCAGGGCACGGGCATGCTCCTGATTGAAAGCCGTTCCCAATGCCGCAACCACATTATGAAATCCAGCTTGATAAAGAGAAATCATATCCATATATCCCTCTACCAATATAAGTTCCTTTTTACGGGCGGCTCTGGCAAAATTCAAACCGTATAGGTTTCTGCTTTTGCTAAACAAAATTGTTTCCGGAGAATTTAAGTATTTTGGTTCCCCTTTCCCAATGATGCGTCCGCCAAAGCCAACAACTCTGCCTTGTGGATCAAAGATGGGAAACATCAACCGTCCACGAAAACGATCGTGATATCCATTTTTCTCTTTATTCTCAATAACCAAACCGCTTTGCAACATATCCTGAATGGAGTACCCCTTTTCCTTCAAATGCTCCATTAAGGCATTTCGTCTTTCCGGTGCATAGCCTAGGCCGAATTTACGGCTGATATTAGGCTGTAGCTTTCTTCCTTCCATATAGCTGCGGGCAACAGCGCCTTCTTCACTTTGCAAAACCTCGTGGTAAAACCGCCCTGCCACACTATGGATTTCAAACAGCCTTGCTTTCAGTTGTTCCGCCGCCAAAGCTTGTCCGCTCTTTTCCGGCTCCGGCAGAGCAATATGTACACGTTCTGCCAAATTTTTTAAAGCCTCGGGAAAATCGCAGTTTTCCATCTCCATAACAAAGCCGAAAACATTTCCAGCAGCGCCGCACCCAAAGCAGTAATAAAATTGTTTTTCGCTGTTGACGGAAAAGGATGGAGTTTTTTCATTGTGAAACGGGCAAAGTCCGAAATAAGTACCGCCTTTTTTCTTTAAAGGAACATACTGAGAAATCACCTCAACGATATCGTTTTGCAAACGAACCTCTTCCACGATTTCACGGGGATAGTGCACAACCAACACCTTCCTTTTTCCCTTCGCTTTTCTATAAACAGTCCAAAAGGAAGTGAACCTTTCCCTGCACTTCCTTCTCCAGTATAATAATTCGACAGAAGCTTCAAAATTCCTTTCGCTAACCTTTATTTTGTATATATGCCCAAAAATTTATGAAAAAATGACATCATTTTATAAAATTACATCCATCAATCAAAGAAACTGCTTTTCGGGGGCACAATAACCCTATGTTTATGGGATTTTCTTCCTTGTAAGAATCATCCATTAAATCCTGATTAAATTCATAGAAACAGACAAATTAGTAACAATCCTCACAGCTTACTCCACTCTTTTGGAATAAACAGCTGAGAATATTTTGCAACTGCAAAACGATCCGTCATGCAAGCAATATAATCACATGTCACCTTCCAAACAGGTTCACCCTCTTGCAACAGTTGTAAGAACTCACCTTCCATCACCTCGGGATGGGCGATATAATATTCATATAAATCTCCAATAATTTTCTCCGCCTTTTCGTGCTCCTCTATAGCAACCCGACTCATATAAACTCTACGAAACATAAATTCTCTTAAGTTTATCAGAGTTTCCCTCATTTGGCTGCTCATATGAATTTCATGGATTCCCGAGCTGTTAATAATAGTATCCCGAATCATAGCATTAATACGGCTGCTGGAGGTGGTGCCAATCAGGGCCACAATCTCCGAAGGAATATCCTGAGGCAAGAGCATTCCAGCCCGCACCGCATCATCAATATCATGGTTGGTATAAGCAATTTTATCGGAAAGCTGAACTACCATTCCCTCCATGGTTGAAGGGGTGCCGCTTGTGCGATGGTTTAAAATGCCATCCCTCACTTCCCAAGTTAAATTCAAGCCTTCTCCATTTTTCTCCAATCGCTCAACCACTCTTAAGCTCTGTTCATTATGAGAAAAACCACCATGCCCTTCGCAAAGCTTGGAAAGCTTTCGTTCACCGGCATGACCAAAGGGGGTATGCCCCAAATCGTGTCCCAAAGCAATGGCTTCTGTTAAGTCCTCATTAAGGCACAAAGCCCTTGCAATACTCCTGGCAATTTGGGCAACTTCTAACGTGTGGGTAAGCCGTGTGCGATAATGATCGCCTTCCGGAGAGATAAACACCTGGGTTTTGTGCTTCATGCGTCGAAAGGATTTGCAGTGAATAATTCGGTCTCTATCCCTTTGAAAATCTGTACGAATGTCGCATTTTTCCTCAAACCGCTCTCTTCCTTTGGTGTCCACGCTTTTTTTCGCATATTCTCCCAGCAGTCTTTCCTCTCTTACCTCTTGCAAAAGTCTCAGCTCCATGCTATCCCTCCCTTTGGTATATCTCCTCATCTTGTTCTCTCTTATACTAGAAATATACGAGATTATCTGCAAAAATCCTCTTTTACGCTCAGGAAAGTTATAATAACGCGTATTTAAGGCATTTTAGCACATACCAGAGACACTGTTATGCCTCCCTACAAAGAAATGAGCCACCCCATTTTAGGATGACTCTCATTTATATTCTTCGTTTTATAAAAGTATGCTAATTCAACTGCATCTTTTCAATTTTAGTTTCTAAATTAATATGTGCCAGCCATCTCAATCCGGCACTTTCCCACTACCACCGTATTCTGTGTATTTTTTCCCTCGCACCTGCACGAATTCCAACTCAGGATAACGCAGAGCTGTTAAATAGCCACCGTAAACACAGCCCTGATCAATATCCACAGTATTGTGCACAATACGAGGCCCTTCCGCAACGGTGTGACCATAAACCACGAATGTCTTTCCGTGATAATCTGCCGCCCAATCCAGACGAATGGGCTTCCCGTTGTTTTCAAACACCCCTGTGGTTTCTCCATATAAGCATACTGCCCGAATTTTGTTTGAAAAGCGCCCCATAGACTCCTCACGCAACCCGCCATGGACAATTGCCAGCCTGCGCTTGTCCAGCAGTAAATAATAACATTGGCTTTCATAACAACACATAAAGCGATTGCGAAAAGCAATTCTTTCTTCCTTGGGTAGCCTTTCAAATTCTTCAACAGTTTTTTCTATGCCATGGGATAAACGAACCTTGTTTCCTAAAAAGTAGCGGTAAAGCTTGTTGCAATGGTTTCCATGAACCCAGAAAGCACCTGCATAAGCCACCTGATCCATCCAAAATTCCAATGCAGCTATATTCTTAGGCCCTTTATCTGCCACATCACCCACAGAAATCATTCTTCTGCCCTTTGGGTGAAAATATGCTTGTCCTCTTTTTTCATATCCCAAATTGACCACAAGCTCCATCAGCTCATCATAACAACCATGGACATCTCCGATAATATCAAATTTATTTTCTCTGAATTCTAAAATACGGAAGTTTCGTTCCCGATGCTCTCTCATACCGTCATTCCACTCCTAACCTTCTTTCTTACTATATCATAAAAAAGTATGCGGGTGAAAAAAAAGAAGAAAAATATTGCCCATTTGATCATATATTTAATAAAACGACATTACGGAGGTAATTCCATGTATCATAATCCAAATTTACCATATCCCTTTTCTTCTCGTACTTGCGGACGCCCCATGCATCAACGTCCTACACCTGCATCAAACTGGGTAAATATCCCTACAAATTGTAATGAGCCACCTACTTGTAGAGAACAGCCTGTTTGTGAAGAGAAACCCGTCTGTAAAAAGCAACCGGTGTGCGAGGAGAAACCCATTTGTAAGGAGAACCCTCAAGTAAAAAACTGTCAGCCTCAACCTTCTCAGGTATGTGAAAATCCCTGCTGTCACAATCCTGTAACAGAAGACAATCTTACTTGTCCACCTCCCTGCAACAATTCCTGTTGCAACGGAAATCAACTGATCTTCATATTGTTGATACTATATTTGTTTGGAATGAATTAATGCCCAATATTCATATCTGCCATACCTGTTTTTAGCATCAAAAAAGCCCGCTGTCTTGCAAAGCTTTTGCAGATACTACAGCAGGGCTTTTTTATTTTTTCAGCAAAATTCTAAGTGAACTAGTATATTAAAAAACGCAAAAAGCGGTATTTGCAAACGCAAACACCGCAAGAAACTTATGTAACAAAAAATCAGAGCTTTTTCGGTAGAAATTTAATAGCCCATCATGGACATTACTTGAATCATCCGCTCCTGCTCTTCCTTTGGCAAGCTGGCACTAACTGCCGCCAAAAGCGCCTTTTGCTGATCTTCAGGCAATTTTCCGCCCTCCGCCAGTCGCTCGCCAAACTCCAACAATACATCTAGTCGTTCCATTCCTGTTTTGCCCCGGCTTTTTTCTGCCGCTTCCCGAATCAATTTTAGTCTTTCTTCCCCTAATGCCTGTACTTCTGGGATATCCCAATCTTTGCTCACGATTGCCCCTCCTTGTGATCCATAATATTTCTAATTTCCATGATTTTGAGCATAGTATCTATTTGCATTTTATCTTGTGGTGCCAAATAAGGTCTTACTGCCTGTAGCAAGTTATGCCTGCGGTATACAGGGTCCTCCTGCTTTTCTCTTGTTTCCAGCTTTGTCCCCTCTAGCACCCGCCTTATTTCCATAAAACGCGCTATCACAAAAATATTTTTTTGAAATTCCATATCCAAAAATGGAATGGCAGAAAACAAAATGCTTTCTCCCTGTGTAGTGCCAAAGGGTGACTCTTGTACAGAAGCTTCTTTCACTTGAATGTCCTGAGGCTTTTGCTCCTCCGCACTCCCAAAAAGACGACGCAGCCGCTCTACTTTTTCCATCATACGAAGGGCATCGCTACCTTCCGTGCCCATCATTGTGCTCAAAAGCTTCATCTGATCGCCGTTCAATTTATCCTCCATTTCACACCTCCCCCAACAAGCCTTTTAAAAAGATATGATGAACAGAAAGAAAAAATACCTTTGCCTATTCCCAAAAACTCATTTTCACATATTTTAATAGAGAAAGAAAGGAGATGTTTTACCATGTCTTTTCCAAATTATTCGTCCCAAAGAGGCGAAGCCAAAACCTCTCCTGAAACCCTTTTCACAGGAAAGGGAATCGGTATTGCCTTCCTGGATACAGGCATCTCTCCCGTTGCGGATTTTATTTCACCGGTCTATAGAATTGCCGCTTTTCGAGATTTTGTAAAGGGAAAAAAAGAGCCTTATGATGATAACGGTCACGGCACCCATGTGACGTGATTGAACATGTAAGTCTCAATATAAAAAGTTGCGTTTAGGAAAACGAAGAGCCCTCTTTCTTTTGAGAAAGAGAGCTCTTCCGGAGTTCAATATGAGTCTCAACTATCCTAAGATAGGGGACACCTTAAATCAATAATAGTAGAACATACAAATTGCAGCAAATAAGATAACCGCGCAATCAAGCAGACGATCCTTTGCCTTATTTACAAAAACCATAACCCATAACTTCCTTTCTCCTGTTTCACCTTAAGATAAGACGTTAGGCAAGAACATAGAGATTGCCGGTACATAAGTAATTAACAACAATGCGACAATCATCAGAACCAAGAAAGGTATAATACCCTTTATGACATTATCCAACGTGGTCTCACCAACACGTGAGGCGACAAACAAGTTTACGCCCAGAGGAGGTGTGATGAAGCCGATTGCCAAGTTAACTACCATGATAATACCAAAATGTGTTACGTCTACGCCCATTGCTGTTACCACAGGGTACAAAATAGGCGCCAAAATCATAATTGCACACAATGTTTCCATGAAACAACCAACAATCAACAACAATACGTTGATTAACAAGAGAATTACAATCTTGCTATCTGTCAAAGATGTTAAGAAGGTTGCTACCGTTGTAGGGATACGTCCCAATGTAAGTACCTTGGAGAAACCGGCAGCACAACCAATAACAATCAAAATGGTAGCTGTTGTTTCACAAGCATTCTTTGTAACATTCAATAAATGCTTGAAATCCATTTCTTTGTAAACCAGACAGCCGATAATCAAGCTGTAGATTACAGATACAGCCGCTGCCTCTGTTGGTGTAAAGATACCACCATAAATACCACCCAGAATGATGATTGGGGAAAGTAATGCCCATTTTGCATCCCAAGTTTCTTTCAATGCTCTTTTTACAGAAAATGGTTCGGTATCGCCCTTATAACCCATTTTTTTTGCATAGAAATAAGCATAGCCAATCAAAATTAAACCAATGATAATACCTGGGATAAAGCCTGCCATAAACAGCTTACTTACAGAGCTGTTCGTGGTAACGCTGTAAACAACCATAGGGATGCTGGGAGGGATAATAACACCAATAGAGCCTGCCGCAGCAATCAAAGCTAATACAAACTTTTTGTCATAGCCTTTCTGAAGCATAGTAGGAACAACCATACCGCCTACCGCTGCAACAGTTGCAGGGCCGGAACCGGAGATTGCCGCAAAGAACATACAAACAACTACCGTTACAATAGCCAAACCGCCTTGTATACGTCCAAAATAAACGTTAGCAACATTCAACAGTCTACGTGAGATGCCGCCACCGCCCATTAATTCACCGGCAAAAACGAAAAACGGAATCGCCATAATGGGGAAAGAATCTGCACCAGTTACAAGGTTCTGTGTAATAAATCCAAATGTCAACTGTTTTGTGTATAAAATATATGATAATGATGCAATACCCAATGAAAAGCCGATGGGAACGGTCAAAACCAAGGATACGATCAGTGCACCAAAAACAACAAGAGCAATACCACTTGTCATGCTTCTGCCACCTCCTCATGATTCTTAATCGCTTTTATTCTTCTTAAAATACATTGAAGTTGGCGAATAGCAGTTAAAACAAACCCAATCAAAGGTGCCGCATACACATACTGCATAGGAATACGCATAGCAGGAGATAACTGGCCGCTCCATGTGATTTTATTGAATACTGTAACCGCTGTCACTGCAATAAATACAGAGAAGCCTAAAACAATCAATTCGCTAAAAATTTCGATATAAGGTCTTAGTTTCTTTGGATACAGATTAATCGCCGCATCAATGCGAATGTGCTTTTCACGACGAGCAGTATAGCTTACTGCAAAATAAATCAGCCAAATAAACATATATCTGGACAATTCCTCTGACCAAACCAAGGAATTCTGGAATACATAACGCATGATTACCTGAATGAAAATAATGATACTCATTAAAAACATCAAAGGAATGATAAAAAATTCTTCCAAATGATCATTAAAGAATTTCATTTTCTTGCCTCCCCTCTTAATTACGAAGCTGACCCTTCAGCGGGATATTTTGCTTTCGCCTTTTCTACCTCGCTATACAGTAAGTCTACGACTTCCGGATTAGTAACTTTTTTGTAAGCCAAATCTTTAACGCCAACGCATGCAGCTTTAAACTCTTCCACTGCTTCCGGTGTTAACTCTGTAAAGGTCATACCGGGGTAGTTTTTGATGTTTTCCAGTGCTGCTGCTTCGTATTTGGAACATCTTTCACGCTCATAATTTACAGCTTCTTTAGAAACCTTCATTACGATTTCCTGTTGTTCCGGGTTCAGCTTTTCAAATCTTTCCTTACTCATCAGAATCAGATAAGGGGAGTAAATATGCTTTGTGTAAGTATAGAATTTTTGTACTTCACAAAACTTTGTCTGCCAAGTTAACTCTGCACCATTATCCTGACCATCTACTGTATGCTGCTGTAATGCAGTAAACAATTCAGTAAATGCCATAGGTGTAGGGTTTGCTCCATAGCTCTTCCACTGTGCCAACTGTAATTCGTTCTCCATAATACGGATTTTCAACCCTTTCAGGTCAGAAACCTTTTCAACCTTACGATCAGAAGTTGTTAAGGTTCGGAAGGAGTTTTCCTGGAACTGTAAAAGTTTAAATCCTTTATCTTCAAGACCTGCAGCAAGGGTATTCCCCAAAACGCCGTCAAGTACTTCATACACTTGTTGCTTATTATCATATAACCAGGGAATATCTAAACAAAAAATATCATTACTAAAAGATGCTACCGTTGCATTTGTAGCCAATACGATATCATAATTCCCAAATTGACAGCCTTCCAACAATTCACGCTCGCTGCCTAAAACGTTATCTGTATAGATATCACAGCTTAATGCACCGTCGCTTTCCTGCTCAAGACGCATTTTAAAATACTTTGCTGCGTCAATTGTTGCAGGTGCATTACCTAACGCATAAATAAAACGATAGCAATCAGGCTTCAGTTCTACGCCTGAATCAAAATTATCAGGCTCAACCTTTGTCTCCACAAAACCCGTGGGTGTTGCAGGAGCATTGGAATCACCTGTTTTTGTATCCTGAGGCTTTTCCCCACAAGCAGTGAGTCCTAGCGCCATAACTGTTGCCAATGCAGCAGCTATCCCTCTTTTCAACATAGATTTCCCTCCTAAATATTGAACAGTTTCCGGTTTTCTCTCCCCAAAAACAAAAAAAAAGCGTTTTTGGAATCATCTTTTGTTGTACTTGCTATGTAGCCCGGCCGAGGATACAAGATGATTACTTCACAAAAAAACTTCTTTTTAAAACAATTAATCATCTTTTTCTATTATAAATATTCATTTTTTTATAGTCAATCCGTAATTAAGACGAATAAAAGTCTCTAAAACGGTAATTTCAAATCCTATTTTCATTATATTTTACTGAAATTTTAATCTTTATACCATATTTATACTATAGTCTAATAGAATTGCACAAAAAACAAGGTCTGATTTTGTGATCACACAAATCTATAATAGCTAATAAATGTTGCATTTCTAAAAATGAATGTTTCATTTTTTTGGTTTTTTCTGGATATTTAAAGCAAACCCCTATTTTTTCATGTTTTCCGGAGAAAAAGTAGATTTTCTTTATTTTCTGCTGTATAATCTTTTATGGGGAAAAGATGAAAAGCAGTAACTTAATCATGAACGTAAGGATGGGGAACGATTAATGGAGGAGAAAAAAGAACAAACATTAGAAAACAAAAAAAGTACATTGGCAAACCAAATTTACCAAGAGTTAAAAGACAGCATCACAAAAAAAGGTTATTCACCTGGGGAAAAATTGAATATTAAAGAATTGGCGAGAAAGTATAACGTAAGTGATACGCCTGTGAAACAGGCACTGCAACGTTTGGCCGATGAGAAAATGGTTATCAACATACCCAATAAAGGTATGAGCGTCCGTGCGCTGACTCCTCATGAGTTAAATGACATATTTGATATGCGCTTGATGATGGATACCTTTTTTACCAAAGACATTATTTCAACCTTGAACTATAATGATAGCCTGCGTCAGCAGCTGGTTGACAGCCTTGAAGCACAAAAAGCATTTGTTCAGGCCTGTGAATCATCTCTTCATCCGGAAAGTTATTTTTCTATGGATATGGAGTTTCACACCTTATTTCTAACTGCGTCAGGAAATCAAAAAGCAGTTGATGTATTTATCAACTTACAGCCTTTTACCTACGCATCGGGTACATACCTGAATCAGCCCCATACTAGGGACTGCGAATGCGTCAATGAGCATGAAGAAATTCTGAAAGCAGCATTTGCTGGAGATTTGGATGGATTAAACCGTGCAGTGAAAACCCACATCGAAAATTCCAGACGTGCCTTGCAACTAATTTTTAAAGTAAATCAAATGGTTAGCCACTGAAAAAAACACTCATTAAAATTTTTGCTGTAAAAAGGTCGCACAATAAGAGGTCTCTTATGTGCGGTCTTTTTACATTATATATATGTTAATTTCATAACATACTCTTAGTCAAACAAAGGTATAACTTTGTACCCTCACCGGGTAACCTTTGCTATGATTATGAGACTACCCAATTATGCAGCCTCTTATTCAATTACAACACTCTCCAACTTTTGTTTCATTTCTGATGTGGCTTTTGGAATATCCACTGCTGCAAATATGGCTGAAACCACAGCAACACCGTCAATGCCCGTTCCCCTAAGCTCCGCCACATTATGATTGTTAATCCCTCCAATGGCAACAATGGGTATCTTTACCGCACCACAAATGGCCTTTAGCTCATCAAATGTCACAT
>NZ_DALYUL010000047.1:0-9464 GCF_031981185.1 Anaerotignum sp.
GTTTTAGCACTAATGATGTGCTTAACACTTACACTTTTATGGTACTAAATAGACCTAATCCTCAATTTCGGGATTAGGTCTATTTCTGCTATTTCTTCTGGTTGATGATTTTCTGGGCTTTCTTCTGCTGAAACTTCTTCTTCTTGATGTTTCCCTTCCTTAGTAGCTACCGTTCTTTTCATCTGCAACACACCTTTGAATGACCTCTTGATTTTCCTTGTTGTAATCCTCTTCTATTTTATCCACAATAAGCTTTTTGAAAAACAGGCAACGAAATATCTTACTACAACCGCTACTAAATTAACAATTATTTACATACAAGATATACTACAAATGAACCAAATATAGTTATATGATGTTTAAATTGCTAGCAATAATTATATTTATACGGGTGCTAATACTTGAACTGAATTATATTTTGTCAATAATGGAACAAGGAGTGTTAATTAAATGAATGTTGAAGCTTTATCCCACGCTATTGATAAAATAAAAGATATTATAAAGGCTTCTCCAAATCAATTTAGAAAAAAACAATGAGTGACTGTAGCTTGTTTTGCACTACTCGTAATAATTATCCTACATGGACTAATGCAGCTTTTTTTAGAAAGGACAGCAATGATGAATACAGTAGTGGACTATGAAATACCTACTGTATATCCAGTTTCACCATTGTACGTAGATTCAGTCGAGTTAGATCAAGATATTAGTCTTAAGTTAAAAGAGGTGTATCCTAATATTGACTTGAAGTATGCTCTATATGTGCATACTTTTGATGGCGATAAGCCAAATGCAAAGAAGTTTTGGATTCCAATAATCAGTAATGGTAAAATTACAAACTTTATTTATGCTTCAAAATTACTAGATGATGGTCGAGTCACTATTGGATATTCAAAAAAAGTGATATTGATATGCTACAAGCTCTTTCTTCCCTGACAACTGAAGATACACCAATGTACCTGGCAGTTGATGCACACTGCTTGTATTGTATTATTGGTGACAGAGCATACTGTACAAGTCCACTTGCAAAAAATGGAACGAGACTTCCCAATATTGAGTTTTCTGGTCTTAGTCTTGTAACCTCGATACTGCCATTAACATAACAAATTAAAAGAGGGTGATTACTTGGTTCTTTAAGAATTTGAGTAACAATTAGGGATACCTTAACAGGTACTTCAAATACAAACTTCTGTCAAAACTAATTTTTAATGCACAAGAGTGCGGATATAAAAAGCGTATGCTATGCGTTATATAATAAAAACATTATTTTTAATCATTGTTAGAAACTAAATAGGTGTAGATTATGAAAAAAAAATCAATTATTACAATAATCATTTTGTTTGCCTCTATAATAGTATATAATTGTTTTATTCCCACAAACATAGCATTGCCAGATTATAATGAAACTGTCATAAACATAACAAAAAGAGAACCAAGTGGTGATACAACAATTGAATTGACTGAACAAGAGAAAAAAGAGTTATACTCAATTTTAAAGGATATAAAAAGTATATATATGCCAAATATAATTGCAGCATATAGTGCTCATGGAAGAACCAGCTACGAAATAAGTATATATTCAAAAACTAAAGGTGATGATTATCGGTTCTTTGTACTTTTTGACTACGACAATCAACCTCTCGCAAGTGTTAGAAATAATCTAAAAGATTCCTATAGAAAAATAATAAACGACGATAATTTAGTTGACTTTTTAAAAACAATGAAATAGGAGATGTAATTTACCTGAACAGCCAAAGGCTAGGAGTCGTTTCAAAACTAAATTATGGTGGTCCCGTTTATGCAGCTTTTGTTGAAAAAGATTCAAGATCTAAGTATCCTTTAACTGATTTAAGACTTTCAAATAGGCTTAATAAAACGGTGAGGCTTACAACTTCAGGTCGACCTATTTTAGATGGTGCTGTTATTTGTTGGGGTTTCATTCTGGATATAGAGTAAAAATTTTAAGGAACTTAACCGAATATCTAATATACTACGGATAAGTTCCAACAGATAATCATTGTAGAAATGACTCCAAAAAGTAAAACAGAAATTCGAGAACTTGCCAAGCCGTTTGAAGTTACGTTTGTTAACCAAAAATACGTAGGGCGAGATGCCATTTTGATAACTAAAAATTTCATTTTTATAGAAGGGGGAAAAATACGATAAAAGCGTAACTGTAACTACTTATATGTATCTGGATGAAAAAGGGGATAAAGATTTTCCAAAATTTAATATCACCTTATAGAAACATCATATACGGCGACAGAGCACATGATGATACGCCTGAAAGGCGAACTGAAGTGTCCCGAGTGTTTCGGATTTATGTCAACGACGTTGCATTAGATGGAGAGATGTCATACTACCAAGGAAATGGATCTTCCAGCTACGAATTTATTTATGACAAGCCATTGCACTTAGAAAATGTGAAAACATTACGCTTAGAAGTGGGCTATAAACAATGATATATTGCAACCGGAATAATTCTTTTCTAATTTCTTAAAATCCTTCACGAAACAATCACTACGGGCAAGCGGCAAGTTTGCCCGTAGTGATTGTTTGGGTGAAAAAGGGATTATTACCCTATAGTTGGAGTTCTTCAACAACCAGAAAAAATGGAAGCGTGTGGGATTACAAACAGTACATGCTTGAAGGAATTTGAACCATATAGGCAAATTGCAACGCTTTTAGGACAAGTCACAAGTCCAAATTTCGATTAGGGATATAAAAAGCATATGCTATCACAGTAACCGTAAAGAATCTGGCGCTACTGAATGCAAAGATTATCGCTGTATTAGTCATATGAAAAGTTTATTCCCGATAGACATGTAGCGAAACCGCCCTATTATGGAAAACAAAATCCATCATAGGGCGGTTTTACTTTTCATATTAAATAAATCCTGCTGAGCAAAGACTGAATCGATAATCAGCCGGCTGGTTATGCAGCAATACTTCTCGTTGATTGCTAGTATTATATCTCTTTAAATTCATTTGATAAAAGACCTTAAGCACAAAATAACACTTATAGAACTCCTATTTCTTAATCCAACTTATAATCTCATTGGCCACCACTTCTGGATATTCCCTTTGAGGAAAATGTCCAGCTTTGCTGATAAGTTTTCGCTCATAAGCACTAGTAAAATAACTTTCTTTGTCGGCGGAGGTTTCTAATCCGTTGCACATATCAGCATCACCATGTAAAACCAAGGTAGGAACTGTAATTTTGGGGTTGGAACTTAATTTTTTTTCCAAACCATCGTACATGGGATCCCCATTAACAAAGCCCCATCTATGACGATATGAATGCAGAACAACATCAAACCAATCCTCATTTTCAAAAGACTCAGCCGTAGCATTAAATTCCTCATCTGAAAAATCCCAAAAAGGAGACCAATTTTCCCACATAAAACGGCAAAAAGCTTTTCTTTCTTTTTCTAAAAATATTTTCCCTGGCTCCAAGGCCATATACCAATGATACCAATAATTTTTTAATTGATTCAAGCTTAATTTTTGTTCTGGTAGATTCGTTCCATACCCTACTGATAAAGAGACACAATGCTGAATACGTTGGGGAAGCAAAAATGCCGCAATATAAGCTGCTCTTGCACCCCAATCATGGCCTACAACTGCAAAATTCTCAAGCTGCAATCCATCAGCAACCTCTACAAGATCATTTCCAATGGCAGAAAGCTGACCGGTTTTCATAGTTCCCTGACTTTTAAAGTGTGTTGGCCCAACACCTCTTAAATAAGGCATAATGGTGCGAAAACCTTCTCTATTCAGTATAGGCGCAACTTTATCCCATGTCCTAACATCATCAGGCCATCCATGCTGTAAAATAACAGGGTATCCTTTCACCGGTCCACTTTCCTCATAGCCAACAACTAATGTTGATGTTTCCACATAATGTATTGGATTTTTCATAAATATCAATCTCCTTTCGTTATTTAGGGCTTTTATACTTGATAATTTTAATTTAGCATGATAACATTTATTTGTAAAATTGATAGTTTCTATTTATTCGATTAAAAATATTAATTTTGTTTGTAGAAAGGAGCTCACTTTATGGAGCTAAGGCAGTTAAAAACATTTGTAAAGATTGCAGAGATAAAAAGTTTTGTCAAGGCAGGAGCATTATTGAATTATTCCCAACCTACTATGACGACACACATACAAGCCTTGGAAAAGGAATTAGACTTTAAGCTTTTTGATAGGTTAGGTCGTGAAATAACGCTTACTTCAGAAGGAAAGCAGTTTCTTCAATTCGCCATTAATATTTTAAATCTGTGCCAAGAGGCCACGCAGCATATTGAAAGTGGTATCCCCTCAGGAAAACTGACCATAGGAACCAGTGAGGCCTTTGGAATTTTAAGACTTCCAGACATAATTAAAGAATTTCGCGCCTCCTATCCAGAGGTGAATCTTGAAATTAAATTTAAATATATGGATGAACTATATGATGATCTTAAACAAAACGAGATCGATTTAGCATTTGTATTAAGTCCCAAAAGTTGCCCGCCAAATCTGGCTGCAGAAATCATTTCTTACGAACCCCTTTCATTGGTTGCCGCACCAGAAAACCAACTTGCGCAAAAAAAAGAAATCTACTTGGAGGATATTGCAAAACAGAATATAATATTGACACAACGAGGTTGTGCTTATCGTGCCATATTTGAAGAACAATTAAAAGAACTTGAAACCACTCCTCTGATTATGGGGGTCAATAATCTCCAAGCCATTAAACAGTATACTATATCCAATTTAGGCATTACAATCTTGCCTCACGTTTATGTTGAAAATGAAATAGAATCCGGTATTTTATGCCAACTGCCTTGGCATGAGAATCATTTTAATATGTTTAGCCAAGTTGTCTATCATAAAGATAAGTGGCATAACCTTGCCTTGTCAGCCTTTCTGGAAATAGTACGAAAACATATAGAAGTGAAAAATACCATTAAGTAAGCACTTCAGTCATCTAGAAAAATAATTTAGATATGAAGTACCTGCTTACACCGTTCTCCTTTATATCTCTTGGAAAAACAGTTTTGCAATAGAAACATTATAGTATACCCCTTCTGCTTTATAAAAATAAGACCTAATCCAAAATTAGGACTAGTTCTTATTCTCAGAGACCCAATGGGTCCCGAAATTATCCCTGCGCATCAGAAGCTCCTGATGAATTTACAAATATACCATGGGCGAGGCATTACAAGTGCAAAAGTATCTCAGTTCTTCCCTGATGGTGTATCCAAGATGCTAGCTACCTACCACAAGGGGGATTGCTTTTTTTAACATGCTATGCTTATTTAAATTCTAAATACTGCAGATTTTTACTTCTTAACAAAAAATAGCCCAAGGCAAATTTCATACCCGGAGCTAAATACTTTTTTTATAATGTAAATTACTCTTTTACTTCAAACTCAGATTTTCCAACACCACATAATGGACACTCCCAATCTTCAGGCAAGCTTTCAAAGGGTGTGCCTGGGGCAATGCCGTGATCTGGATCTCCAATTGCAGGATCATAAATATAACCACAAACTGTACATTCATACTTCTTCATATGATATCGTCTCCTTCTCAAACATAAAATTTGCCAAATCCCTTTCGGGTATTGGTTTCTATTAATCTAAACTTTCTTCGGTATATTTCCCATAGATGGTTTCAAGATTCAAAGAAAATTATAAACTACAATATCCAACCACTTTAAAATCATCGGGAATTGCAACAGAACTTACTAGTTCTTCCAAATTCCAGCTTAAACGGAACAGCGTACTGTCAATAATCCCTTGAAAGTAAAGCATAATTACGCCTGCCGCAATTTTTTCTTCGTAAGAATATACTTCTTCCTCTTTTTTCACTGCCAAAATTACATTTTCACCATGAATTAAAAATCTCCAAGGTTGTTTATTCCAAGCAGATGGAGCTAATCTTGCAAATGCAAATGCATCTAAAATTCCTCTTTCTTCCAACGCAGTGTTGTCCGCACCTTTACCCCATTCATTTAAATATACAATTTCATCCAATCCAAGTCTATAAGCTGAATTTAGTGTTGTTTTTATTACTTTTGCTTTATTATCTTCAAAACCTAATGCGATAATTCCAACAACTTCTTTTTCAGAAACCAGATTCAATTTTTCTTTTACCGCCTTGCTATCCAAGAAGGTTACCCAGCAAGAATCCACGCCGATTTCTGTGGCTTTAAAAATCAATTCTTGTCCAATATATCCGGCATTTTCAATGTAACCATTTGACACAGTAGACAATAACACCATGTAAGACGGTGCCTCTACCATATGCCCTTTGTATCCTGCAATTCCATCTAAAGTAAGATACACCTCATTATTTGACATAATTCTAACTTCAAAATCAATAGAAGAAACTAGCCTTTTACAATCGTTTGCATAATCCTTAATTATTTTTAAATCTGCATTTTTTACAACATCTTTTTTAAAGTCTCTTACCGACTTTGTGTTAAGAATAAGAGTTTGATAATTCAAATCCCAGCCCTCCTCATTTCATTTTAGAATAAATAACAAATTTCTACTTTTAATATACCATATATAGTATTTTTTTACAAGAAAATTAGTATTTGGATCAATTTACATTTGCTAATGTAATATCATTAATGGTGAAAATGAACATTCTTATGGGGTATATCCAGCAATAATAACGAAGAAATTATCACTCAAAATCATTAAAAGCCTCTCTATTTTTGGATTAAAGTATTTGCTATGGTTTCAGCCATGTCATCAATTTCTGATAACTGATCTTTTTTCAAGGTTGACTTAATACTTACCTTGTTTTCTAAAATATTCATATTCTTACACTTTTCCAGCTCCCCTCGGATTAACTTACCACTATTAGGAGCCCATGATCCATTTTCAATTATTGCCACCGTCCGGTTTTGTAAATTATGTGCTACAATATCAAATACCAGTGCTTCCATACTAACAAAAATACCATTATTATAGGTAGTCGAAGCAAATGCCAAATGGCTGTAACGAAATGCTGCTGTTATAATGTCCGATGCATGGGTAACTGATACATCAAACATAACGGCCTTTATTCCTCTGTCCCACAAACGAGATGCTAATATTTCCGCCGCATTTTCAGTATTTCCATAGATAGAAGCATATGCAATAACCACACCTTCCTCTTCTGGAGTATAGCTACTCCATCTATCGTACTTTTCTAGGTATATATCAATATCTTTTCTCCAAACAAACCCATGTAATGGGCATAACAAGCGAATTTCTAAGGGTACTATTTTCTTTAAAATTGCCTGAACCTGAGATCCGTATTTCCCAATGATGTTAGAATAATATCGCCTAGCTTCTTCCATATAATTCTGCTGAAAATCCACCTCATCTGCAAAAATAGCACCATTTAACGCCCCGAAACAACCAAAAGCATCCGCAGAAAATAAAATACTATCGGTAGTATCGTATGTCATCATTACTTCAGGCCAATGCACCATAGGTGCCATATAAAATTTCAGCTGATGCTTGCCTATGGAGAGTTCCTCTCCTTCTTTCACGATAATGGCACGGGAATCAATGTCAAAGTCAAAAAATTGCTTAATCATTGACACAATTTTCGCATTACAAATAATTTTAAGATTTGGATAACGAAGTACCACTTCTTCCAATGTAAAAGAATGGTCAGGTTCCATGTGATGGACCACCAAATAATCTAAAGTTCTTTCGCCCAACACCTCATTTAGGTTTTCAAAAAAAACTCTGCTTACTGCCTTGTCTACTGTGTCAAAAAGAACTGTTTTTTCATCCAACATCAGATAGGAATTGTAAGAAACTCCATCTGGCACAGAATATACTCCTTCAAACATTGCCAAACGTCGGTCATTACCACCTACCCAAGTCAAATCATCTGTTATTTTTTTCAAGCAATGCATATTTCTCGCCCCTTTCCATTTTTGTAATCCGGGTTATATAATTTTTCTTCCCAAAAAATAAATGCTTGTACTTATCATAAACCAAAATCATGCGTTTGTTAATATACTTTCCAATACTTGTTGTATTTAAGCAAAATTTAGCTGTTTGTTTGTACATAAAAGAAGTCCCCTCTGTGATGTATTCCTCTAATAGATCTAAACACGTTCACTCAATAAGTAAAATTTTTGCGAGTAAGCTTGTAATATGTGCTATTCTCAAATGACTTAATAAGCACATCATCCCAGATGTTACCTTCTTTTTTGCAACTGCCCAAAGAAAAAGAAATTTTCCAATTGACAAATAGAGAATAATTCCTTATTATGTTAGTTACAACTAACTTTTATGCAAACAAATTTAAACTTCAGCGAGAGAAAGTAGGTCAAATTACATGAACGCACTGAATTACATAAACAACCTCTTCTGGCTAGGTGTCCCGGATATCCTGAAAGGGCTGGCTTTAACTCTATTATTTATCTACATATTTAAGAATGCCATAAAAAAACATAGTGCTATTTTTTACATTTATCCAGCACTTTTGTTTTTGTGGTATTGCACCTACGGAATTCTGAATCTTTTGAACGTAAATCTTTATGATCAAATTGGCGAAACCATCTGGTGGGAACTCCTTTGGCTCCCCCATTCCTTCGCCCTGGACACCGTTATTGGGTTAGCCTTTATTATGATTGTTATGTTTATCGGTGTATTGCCTAAATGGAAATTTGTGCGGCAACTTTATACAATTCGAAAAGAGATGTCTATCATTGGTGGTCTTATTCTGATAGGTCACGGCGTGATGAGGTTACCTACAATGAAATGGGCTTGGGAAAACTTAGTCAATATGAATCTATTTTTGTTCTTTTCCTATGCCATTCTGGGTGTTATTTTACTGATACTTATTTTTATCCCCTGGATTACATCTTTTCACTTTGCACGAAAACATTTTTCCGCAAGGGGCTGGAAAAAGCTGCAAACCTACACAAGTGTACCTCTAATGGTATTAATTTGTGTGTTTGGTATTGCTATCAATTTAGGTTGGGGTTTCTCTAGCTTTTCAGGATTTGGAATAGATCTATGGGAAGCGACCACGATTCCCGACGGTAGCGCAGTATCAAATCTAGCGCAAGGTTATGGAGTGGCCACAGCTTTTCTATCTGCGAAAATATATCTACTATTACTTGTCTCATATGTTTGGTTAAGAATCATAAAGACGAGAAAACAGCCCATTCCAATAAAACAATACCATGTACAGCCACTAGAAAGTAACGACGAAAGCCTTTTGTCCGTAAAATAACCGAAATAAGAAACATACTTATCATCATTTTCATCATCAAAATTTATACTCATACCCCCTTGCTGATTTTTTTCTATGAAACAAAGCCCTGGCAATAACCATTATTCTGGTTTTTCTAGGGCTTCTCTTCTTCCCAATTGAGTATAGCTATACGAGATTTAATTAATAAAAAACGTAGCTAAATAGAGGTTTTTTTCAATATGGCTGATACTTTATCTTCCCAT
>NZ_DALYUL010000048.1:0-9376 GCF_031981185.1 Anaerotignum sp.
TGTCTTGCCCGCAGCTAGCTTATATTTTGCATACTGCCTTACTGCAAAGTGGTCTGGAGACTTCTTCTCTAAGAGTTCAAACACTCTATCCACGGAATTTTTAAAGTTCTCATCATCTTCTCTCACCTCACTTGCATTAATCATCTCGATAAGGGTGTTAAAATTCTTTTCTTCCTCCGGAGCTTCATAGTAGATGTAGCCAATCAGAGCGGTATATAGCAGTGTTTCAGCTTTCTGCCAAAAATCATCTCCACCTTTGCCCTCACACTTGGTATTGGTAATTAAAGTAGTAACCATTTTCAAAATATCCTTTTCTGATCGGATATACGAAAAAGGATTGTATTTCATCGACTTTTTGAAGTTAATGGTGTTGAGAATTTTGATTTTATAACCCTCTTTCAATAGCAAATTCCCACACTCGATTACAATACTACCCTTGGGATCAGTGACAACGTATGAAGAATGGCACTGCATAAGGTTGGGTTTCAACCAAAATCTTGTTTTACCACTGCCCGAACCACCTATAATCAGAAC
This sequence comes from Anaerotignum sp., assembly GCF_031981185.1. Lineage (GTDB taxonomy): Bacteria > Bacillota > Clostridia > Lachnospirales > Anaerotignaceae > Chakrabartyella. The sequence continues at coordinate 535 of NZ_DALYUL010000048.1, forward strand.
ATTTTTATTTCTCGCATCCTTTGGGTTCTTGGGCCTACTGCTCATTGTTAGGCTTTCAGTTCTGGTAAGAATAATATTGTTTTCAGATAAAGGGTCGACAAACGGCTCAATATCCTTTGGAGTACCAAAACGAGCAGAGCCATACTCTCTACCGTGCCTATACTTTTTTGCACTTTTCCCTCGAATGTATACCACAAGCCTTATAATAACTGCAATAAGCAGTCCGAAAAGTAAATCTCCATGGTAAAAACTTGGAAAAAAGCTTTTAAAAGCAAGGGCAAATCCATCACCAATGTAAAGCAGCTTTTCTGATAAATCCAAACCATTCGCAAGGCGGAAGCCCTGCACCACCTTAGTCATAAACAAACCGATGAACAGATACGGAATGTGCAGGATTATTTGTTTTTTCACTTTATCTGTCATCGCACCTGCTCCTTTTTCTTGACCTTTTCCACCACGGCATTTTTGATTTTTTCTTTCTGTTCCCGTAGTTCTTGCAATACAGACGGTTTTTCAACCTTTCGCATTCTGTCTGCTGTAAATTCCTTAAAAGCAGAGAGAATAGCATCATTATCTTTTGCCTTAAAGAAAACAAGATACTTAGGTGGTGTTTCGGTAATGTCTTTTTTGAGAGCAAAATCCACGCCGTATTTTTTCGCATACTTTTCAAAACACTTGATATTTTTATTCGTAACCTCAATGTTTGTCATCCCTTGACCGTGCTTTGCGAGCTGTTTGACCGTCTGTTTACCGTGGGGCAGTTCCTTTTGGTGTGCAAGATATAGCTTGATTAGCTTTAGCAACAACTTCCCTGTCATCTTAGAGCTGTTTACAGCAAAGGTTATGCTTCTATGGTTTATATCTTCTTGCAAAAAACCACTCCTTCCATCGGAAAATACTTACTCAAAGTAATATTCAACAGAATATGTAATGTTGGATTTGTTGTACAATGACGATAGGTAATCCTTTGAAATCATCTCTGGATTTTCCCCCGTCCCACACCGTGCATGAAACTTTCATTTCACACGGCGTTCCATCGTTAGCTGATTTTGATTATGCTTTGTGTATTTGCATATTTGTTAAAAATGATATTTTTTAAATTCACATCATTTCCTGTTAAAATCACTAACGACTAATGGCTATTCCTCTAACAGTTTGGTTCTGTCTTTTAAGGTCATGCCATCGCTTTCACCGTAATTAAAGGCTCTTATTGTTCTTCGACACCACCGCATCATAGATGTGTAATCATCTCCACGTTTTACGGCTTACCACGTTCCAATGCTCCTATCTGTTCATGATACCCTTAGGTGCTTGCTTTAAGCCTGTACGCTGGATACTGCCTGTAACAGTATAAGGTATTTCATAAGTGCAATTCTTACTCTACCTCACGCACTTGCCCGAAGGCACATATACATTTCTGTATACACCACTTATAGACCCGTACATTCGCAAGTTCGTCAGGGCAACTGCCCATTCTCACCATAGGTATTTTATAGACCTCCGCAATATAGGTTGCACCATTCATCGCTGAACAGCTTTCCACAGCAACATATTTGTCCTGTTTGGGCAACTCTCTCTCGACTTCACCGAGCGTCTGACAATTCTCTCATTACATTTCAAATTGCCAGTCGGAGTATTAAGGGAAGCGTTTCGGGACGTTACTCCGTCATTCCACTTCTCGGCGCATTAGTTCTATCGATTATCTATCCTCCTTTCAATCGACGCCTAACCTTTTCAGTTAGGAACGTGTCGCACTGCAGTTATGATTTGTGTAGTAGTAAAATTCCAACTTGGAATATAGTCCACTGTTTAGACTGCGTTCAAAAGTGATACCGTTATTGGTTGTTTCATAGTCAAGCTGATCCCAGGCTTCTGTAAGTATGTTATAACCTCTAACTCTGCCATAATCGTTGCCGCTGTGGCCCGATACAGGGGGAACGGTAAAGGTATATCCCGTGATAGTAGCTTCTTCAATGCCATTTTCCAAAATGGTAGAGTCGGGGCCTGTTAAAGTCATACCACCCGAACCGTTTGAATCAGCAACGAAGAACATAATAGCCGCCCAAGGAGATTCTGCTCCTGCACTATCTACCGATTTTACTCGAACTACATTTTTGCCTAAAGGGTACACTGCAGATTCAGATGGTCTGTTCTCCCATACATAGGTGATGGCATCTCCATCTGCATCACTGCTTTGTGCTGTGATGGTTACTGCAGTTCCGGGTGTAACGCTGTTTCCATTAGGAGTTCTGGTAATCACAGGCCGTTCCGGTGCAGAGTTTGCTACAGTGAATGTCTTTTCCGACCACGGAGAATAGGCGCCTACTGCATCTTTTGCACGAACCTTTATGGTGTGTGTACCTACTGCATAGTAGCCATCTGCATTTTTGCCCTGCCATTCAAGCACAGTTGCATCTCCATCTGCATCTGCCGCTGTAGCAGAAATATTCACCAAGAATTTGCCATCTTTCACTGTTCTGGTGGGGGTTACTGTAAAATTTGTAATGGTGGGTGCACTGTTTGCAATGGTAAAAGTTTTCATCGCCCACTGGGAATACGCTCCTGCAATATCTTTTGCACGAACCTTCACGGTGTGCGTTCCTGCTGCATAATATCCGTCTGCCTCTTTGCCTTCCCACTCAAGCTCAAATTTATCTCCATCTGCATCCGCCGCTGTAGCAGAAATATTCACAAGGAATTTACCATCTTTCACTGTTCTGGTGGGGGTTACGGTAAAATTCGTGATAGTCGGTGCAGCATTCACCACAGTAAAGGTTTTCACTGCCCAATCGGAATACGCCCCTGCAATATCTTTGGCACGAACCTTCACCATATGGGTTCCCACTCCATAATAACCATCTATCTCTTTGCCTTCCCACTCAAGTTCAAATTTATCTCCGTCTTCATCCGCCGCTGTGGCAGATATGTTCACCAGAAATTTACCATATTTGACGGTTCTGGTTGGATTTGCTGTAAGATTTGTGATAGTCGGTGCAGTGTTGGTCACTGTGATTTCCTGGGTGCATCTGCTCTCCCTGCCAAGAACATCAGTTGCAACAGATGTAAGTACAAATTCACCAGTATTTGAAATTGAAATGTTGCCGCCTTTTTCAGTCAGTGTGCCTGTATAGCTTTCTGTTTCGCCATTTTTGGTAAGTGCCCAAACAACCGTTGCATTTTCAGTATGCGTTGCATTTGAAATTGTCACCGGAAAGCTTTTGCCATAATGAACATCTGACGGCATTGTGAAGGTAAAATCCAATACAGGCATAATTTTGATTTCTTCACTGTGTGTATAGTTTCTTCCTAAAAAGTCTGTCATGGTTGCCGTTAAAACAAACTCACCATATTCCTCGAAAATTACCTTGCCACCAAGTGCATTCAACGTTCCATCAAGCACTTTGCTTAAAGAGACAGCCTGACCGTTTTTATTCAGCGACCATTCCACTGGGAGGGCATTGTTATGTCCACTTGTTCTCAGGTCAATTGCAGTATCGGTGTAAGCCACTTTCGGTAGGTTGAAGTCAATTGTCAGCACAGGCAAAACCTCGGTTGTTTTCTTTGGCTCAAAAAGGAATACTCTGCCTGTTTCATCAGTCACTCTGGCAACAAGCTCATAAATTCCTGCCCGCTTAAACTTGATATTTCCCCCTGCATCAGAAAGCGAACCCTCCACAAAGGTACTCCAATCTTGATAACCGAAGCTGTTATCTACAAGCCATTCAAGGGTGAGACCATCCAAGTCTGTGCTTTTTGCCATTATTTCAATTTCTGTATCGGTATGTGCATATTGCGGTTGCGTATAGCTGACTGTTGGCACAGCATACACCTTGATTTGCTGTTCATAGGAATAGTCTCTCTCTCCGTCATCGGTGAAAGAGGCTTTCAGAACATAAATGCCTTTTTCCTTGAAACGCACCTCACCGCCATCATTGGTCAAATTACCACTAATAAATTCAGAAAGCTGTACATCTTTTCCGTCTTTTTTGAGAGACCACATCGCCGTATGGTTTCCAATTTCGTCAAGCGTTGCTTCCACTTTTACCGTATCATCGGTGTGGAGAATAGAAGGAAGATAAAAACCAATAGAGCCTACAGGATATGCGATTATTTCCGCCGTAGCTGAAAAAATCCGCCCAACTTTATCAGTTAGTGTAGCTGTAAGTCGATAAACACCCCTTTCCTTGAAACGGATATTGTTTTCACCAAGGTCAAGTTCACCCTCAATGAAGCTTTCGACATCTACAGATTCTCCATCTTTCATAAGTGACCATTTTAAGGTCATATCCTCTGCTTCTTTTGTCTGAACATTAAGAGCAATGGTTTTGTCTGTATGGGTAACAGACTGCAATGTCAAATTGATTTCTGCCACAGGATAAATATCGATATTCTTTGATACCGTACAAACCTTACCCAGCTCATCGGTAACAGTTGCAGTAAGTTCATAACTACCTTTGCTGTTAAACCGCACCGTGCCGCCTGTATTACCAAGTTCTCCTGTAACGGCATTTTCAAGCTTCACTGCCATACCATCTTTTATCAGAGACCATACTACAAGGTTTTGACCAAGATTTTCTGTTTTCAAATCCACAGCAATGCCGGTGTCTGTATGTGCAGCCTTTGGAATATCAAAGTCTGCCGTCACCACAGGGTAAACCGTAACGGTTTGCTCACAGGTGATTTCCTTTCCAACACTATTTTTTGCCATTGCCGTAAAGGTGTAAATCCCACTCTCCTTGATTTTCACAATACCACCGTGTTGTTTTAGTTCTCCATTCATAACGTCAGGTATTTCCACGGAAATATCATTTTTTGAGACAGCCCAAGCCACTGTGCTTACATATTGGCTTTTGGTAGCTATCTCAATCTCTTCTCCAACATATGCAGTTTTTGGAAGAATGAAGCTAAACTGTGGCTCAGGCACATAAGATGCACCTCCACTGCCTCCATGGGAGTTTTTTCCCTCTGAATTTTCAACCACAGAACTTTGCTCTTTCTCTCTCTTAATCTGTTCCATGGCTTCTTCCTGATTCACAAGCATTTTAAATGCTTCTGCACGGGTAGCACTGCCACCCAGTTGCATCGTTCCATCTGGATAACCACTGATAATGTGATATTTCTTCCCCATACAAACATAAATCTTATCTTTGTTTTCAATTAACTGTGCATCGGAAAAATCAAGTTCACAGATACAATTTTCACTGTGATTTTCAGTCCCCAATGCACGAACCAGCATTTTCACCATTTCCAATCTTGTAATCGGTTCATCTGGGGAAAATCGTTTTTCGGGATATTCTTCTTCCAAAATAATCTGAAGGTTGGTCAACTTCGTAATATTTTTTTCCGCCCAATGCCCCTTGATGTCAGTAAAATCAGAAGGTCTATTGACTGCACCATCTTTATCTCTTTCTATTTTGCGATCAACCAGTGCCGTAAATTCTGCTCTTGTAATGATTTCATCGGGGTGACAAAGCCCATCGGGGAATCCTGATATCACACCCTCCTCCGTCAGCTTTAGGATAGCATCTTCTGCCCAATGCCCTAAACTGTCTTGAAATATCAGCTTTTCTGCATATACACTCTCACTAAACATTACTAGTACAAGACAAATAATCAAAAATAGAGAAGTTGTCTTTTTTAGGTTCTGTTTCATACCATCCCTCCATCAGCCTGCATAATTGAACATTTCCTTAATCTTGGTTTCCAAGGTTGGCATCACCACATCACCAAATAGTGCATAAAGTCCTGCAAGAAGCAATCCTCCCAAAACCACAGCAATAAGTATTTTGACGGCACTGTCTACATAATTTTCACCACGATTATTGGCTGCTGCAAACCGCAGTTTAGCAGACTGCAATATACAAAATGACTGTACCTGCATTGCCTTTTCCTTTACAAAAACGTCTACCTTTTTCGCTAGATTTTTCATTGAATATCCTCCTAATCTCACATATTCATCGTTGGAGCACTACCTTGCTCCTGTGTCGATGGTTCTTGTTTTTGCTCCTGCTTTTGAGACAGTGCCTGTTCATATGCACCCATCACCGCTTGGTCAAATTCCTTTCTTGCTTCTGCGGTGCAAGGAAAACAAATATCCTTGTATTCTCCGTTTCCTGCTTTGTAACTGGGCATGGAAACAAATAAGCCTTTACTGCCGTCCATGACCTTGACACCACGAATGGCAAAGGCTTCGTTAATATTGACAGTTGCCGTTGCCCTCAACGTACCTTTTGGTCGTATGCTTTGAATCTTTACGTCGTAGTGAAGCTGATTGTTATTCTTCATATTCATTCTCCTTTACATTTTTGTTGACATGTCCTATTGCGGCTGTTCAAAGCCAATCTCCTTGAATCCGAACTGGTCTACATAGTGAAAAGTACTCCCTTCATCATCATAAAGTTCCACCACATCGGACATAGATAGGGAATGCCCCTCATAACCATAAGGGTGGTCAATATTGAATTTGGTATAGATCCCCTCCAAATCGTTGGTTGTAAGCTCGCCATCATAAACGGTTTCATAATTTTCAATCCTTGGTTCACCAAATTTCTTTTGGCTCTCTCCCAAAGAAATAAACCGCAAAGCAAAGTCCGAATCGGCTTTTAACTGCCAAATTCGGACTTTTTTTAGCGGCTTGTTTTCCCCATTCAATTCTGCCAGCTTTTCACCCCTTGAAAGCCGTTCAAATACACCGTCTGTCCAAGTAGCTGATAGATTTTTTTCGATCAGCAATTCTTTCAGTTCTTCCCTTTGAAACATGGTATCCACCACTGCATTTTGCTCTTTTACATATCCAGCTGGGTTGCCGTAGTAATAAATACACCCTTTTTTGATTTGAATATTACTCATTTTCCACCTCCTATCGGATATACATAATTCTTATCCATGAAGAAATTCCCCCTTCACAAGCAGTGCATCAAGCTCACCCATACAAATCCCATATTCTGAAAGCAATTTAAGAATGTCCTCGGGAATATCTGCAATATCATGGTCGTATTCCGCCTGTTCCACACGGACAATTCCGCTGTCTTCCTCGGCATATGCAATCAGCTTTGCATCATTTGGAATCCCTGCGACTTCCAACATATAATAGGGAAGCTTAATGTTTTCTGTATCCATTTCCTCACAATGGCCGCAGTCCTCGCAATTACCACAATTTTTCGCCAATATGGCAAGAAGATTTTGAGTGACTTCCGCAAGGGTTGCAATGGTTTTTACCATATCCAATGCCGTCATTTTTGCCTTTGTCAACACCACAAGGCGATCTAATGCAGTAACAACTACTTCATCTCCTAAATTTGCAAATTCAATCATTTCGTTTTCTACAACCAAGCCTTGCTGTTCATTCAATTTTTTCATGTACTTATTCCTCCTAATCCTCTTTTAAGTAATATTCAAACTGTTCATCCTCGTCCTCCAAATCAGAGAAAAGATTCATTTGAAAGCTAAAATCCTTTATAACCATCTTCTTTGGATCAAAATTTGTAATTACCAGTTCTCTGTACTCCGCACCTCCTTCATAACGCTGTGCCAGATTGTTGATACGGACAACCGTGCGAATATGAAAATCCTTATACAACTCCCTGATGTACTCACAATCGTTATAGGACACCATCCAAAGTCCCTTGCAAGCTGAAAGAGTATCCCGAAGTCTTACATGATTTTCTTTAGGAAAGCCCACAGCATAATGCCCCTCTGTTCCAAAATAAGGTGGATCACAATAGATGAATGCCCCCTCTCTGTCATACTGCTTAATGAAGTCCTCAAAATCTTTGTTTTCTATAACAACGTCCTTTAATCGTTCCGAGGCTTCCCATATAATTTTGAAACACTTTCGAATATCGCAGGGCTGACCACCAAAGGAGGTTGTACTACTGCCATAGCTGTACTTTATCAACTTGAAAAAAGCGGCTGCTCTTTTTACTTCATAGAGCTGGGCTTTCTTTTCATACAAAAGCTTCATTTCATCAACCGACGGAGGAGGGATAAATTTTTCTGCCAGTTCCAGCTCCTCAGCCATATAGGCATCTGTAAATTCTTCCTGTTCAATAAACTTTCTCAAAACCCCAAATTCGTCTCTTGAACACAACGGCAAAAACCCAAGCTCCTTTAGAAAAGCAAGGGGACGTTCTTTTACACATAAAAAAAGGTTTACAAGATTTGAATTAAAATCGTTGTAAACCTCCATGCAGTTCTTTCTCTGTCTTTTCCCAAAGAGTACCCATCCACCTCCTCCAAATACTTCTATGTATCGTGTATGATTTTTAGGAAACAGCTTATATAACAGCTTTCTTAAAGCCTTTTTCCCACCAATCCACGAAATAAAGCTATTCACTTATCAACCACCTTCCTTCCAAGAAGCAAAAAAGACCGACTGCTTTCCTGCCTAAGCAGAGAAACAATCGACCTTAAATTTGTTCTTTATCCTCTATTTGTTCTAAAAAATGAAGCTTTCCAAGAACAGTGATCAGTGTCTGCGTACCATGATACCCATTGTTGTAAAAGTCTTTGATTGCAAAAATTCCATAATGCACATAAGGCTGCATTGGAAGAATCCTTTGATGTTTATCACGGTAGACGTATTTTTTATCAATCAGAAATTGAGTAAACGCCATTGGCTTTACCCCTAATTCCTTGGCAGTGGTGCGAAAATCAGTAAGCATTTCAGAATCAATCAATTTATCAAAATATTTCCCTTTGGGTACAAGGGTTGCAATCTCATTTTTTAAATCCTTGTTTTTCTGTGTTTCAAGAAGAAGCTGTTTTAAAAGCAATTCCAAGCTTTCAGGATTTGCCATAATCTCACCAAGTTTTGGCATGGTAATATAAGCCCCATGTTTTC
>NZ_DALYUL010000049.1:0-8783 GCF_031981185.1 Anaerotignum sp.
CAAGCTAAAATTAAAAATAGCACCCTTTCCACCACCAGCACCAATGGCAGATATATAAACTTCCCCTCCACTGTCAATAACTGTAACGTTTAAACTTGCTCTACTGCTATTTCTCATAAAATATTTATCATATACTCTAATGGCCACTTTAACATTTTCATACTCATAATTACTTTTATCAACCAATTCTATGCTCAACCCAATTTTGAAAATATCTTCATTTAATTGCTCCAGAATTTTATCAAAATCTCCATGTACACACTTTTCATATTTTGCCATTTCCTTTACCCTTTCCGAATATACGCCTTATAGGAATAAAAATTTCCCATCAGTATTTCTAATTAGCTCTGAATCAATTCACTTCCTGAACCCTTCCCACTTGCCCATCTGTTAACATTACTTTAATACTATGAGGGTGATAGTTGCTGTTGGTCAGTATTTTACCTACTGTCCCCTCTGTCAGTTTCCCGGTTCTTTGATCAGCCTTTAATACAATTTTTACTGTTGCACCAATTTTAACATCAGATCTATTTTGTCAGTTATGTTTTCTCCTTGTTAACATAAATTAGTTAGAAATTCACCCCTCTGTTGTATCAGGTATTGCTACTCACTTCCCGCTATATTCCTCTTAAACAAAGCATAGGTAACAGCTAAGTAGCAGGCAAATATGAAAAGGAAAATAACATATATACTAAATACATTTCTGAGTGCGTGATTTATCGTGATATAAGGGATGTAATTTCCATAATTAACTTTCAACAGGTATATAAAGATTGCCCCAGCACCACATAGAGCCACAACAACGGGAACGCAGAACCATACAGACATTTGCTGCCGTATTAGCTTCTTAATCTGGACTTTGTCCACTCCAATCTTTTCTATCACCTGAAATCTCTGTTTGTGTTCGGAGGCATCGGTAAGCTGCTGCAAAGCTAAGATTGTAAGGGATATTACAATTAAAACCAAGCCTGTATAAGTACCTCCCAGCCGAAGCATCAGCGAGTTTGAGATTCCCTCATTGAGTTGTAAGGTCTTAAGTCTCACATATCCACTGTTTTGGGGAACCATACCGCTGTTATTCAACCAAGGACTAATTTCCTCATCCATTTTGCTTGCGAAATCGTAGGAAAGAGGCTCAGTCGTATTGGCGGCGTAATAGATGGTTGCAAGAGTAAGGCTGTTACATACAGAATCCGGTAAGATATACACTGCTTTCATTCTGCTTGTAAAAATCCCCATACCGACATTTATCTGATAATCGGCTCCTTGAACCTTGGTGAGTATAGTTTCTCCCGCTTGTATCTGTGTGTGTTGCTGATTAAATGCCGCTATTTCGCTTGATAAAGCCTTATGATCCCACGCTATGGCAAAGTCATTTTGAGGCAAAGTGATTTCTTCGTGTCCGGACAATTTAAGAAGATCATTGTAATCGCTGAGAGCAATACCAAGAACCGGCATATCCTTTTGAATTCGGATATTGAAATCACTGTTTTTCAAAAAATAGGTTTCTACGGTTGTACTTCCGGTTATTTCATAGCCTCCGTCCGACAAATAGTGGTTCAGATATGAGTTGTCTATCGCAGTTTTAGGCAATTGATTAATATTATTTACCTGTGTATAAGCTGAAAAAATTTGAACGTCATAGAGGGAACGTGCTTTCAAATATCCGTCCACCTGTGCGGTATAGGTAGGCAGCCATCCAAGCAAAACTAAGGAGAACAGAAAAGCGCAGGATAGAACTGCCATTGTTTTGGAATTGATTTTTAGCTTTGAAATAATCTGCCCAAATAAAAACAAATTCTGATAATTGAAATGCTTTGATTTCCTTTTCATCAGAACCAGTAGCCATGAAAGGCAGCTAAAAAATGAAATTAGACTAAAAATGATCATGCCAACCGCCAATACAGGAGGAACAAAGGTATAAAAAGCCCCGCTGATGAGTCCACTCCGCAGCAGTTCATCAATTAGCCCCTGAAGCTGTAATTGCAATATTCCTGTAATCAGAGAAGTTACAGATAGCAGAATTGCCCCGAAGCTGCCATCTTTTTTCATCTTTCCGGTGACAAAAAGAAACATAAACACACAAAGCAGGAATACAGCTGCACTGACAATATTGGCTCCTGTCATCCACCTTGCTTGCTCACTTAGCCGATTCCAAAAGGGCACGATTTTATGGCTGCAAAGAAGCAGAATACCAATATCCACCGTACAACTGGCAGTCATAGGAGTAAGAAGCATGTCCTTTAGTGTAGAAGCACTTTCCGTTTTATGGCTGTCGTTCAGCATATCGATTATTTTCTGCTTGCGTATGATACGCACATTACCGATACCGATGATCAAAAACAATGTGGTAAAAAACAGCAAAGTCCAGAGAATAGTGTCAGGGTAAACAGAGAAATATGGCTTAAATACCGCCCCAAAGCTGCTCATAATGATTGCACTTACAATTTGAGATAAAAGCACTCCGAGTACAACACCTAAGCAGACCGCCACAAGCCCCATTAGAAGCATTTCTATAAAAAAGAGATAAGCTACTGTTCGCTGTTCCATCCCTATAATGGTTTGCAGTGCAAATTCTTTTTTTCTGCGTTTCATCATGTAGCGATTGACATAGGAAATAAGAAAAACAAGTAGTAAGGCAATAACAGGGATGATGATTTTCATTTTTCCTGAGAAGTATTCTAGATTCATCTGAATCGGCAGCCTGCTGTTATAGGAAGGGCTTGTGATGGATAAAAAACCATAAAACAGTCCCACCGATAAAATCAAGGTAAGCATATAAATTAGATAATCCTTTGCAGAACGCTTAACGTTGCGCAAGGCCAACTTAACGTACATCGGATAAATCACCTCCCAGCAGTGTCATCACATCAAGGATTTTCCCGAACATCTGCTTTCTGCTTTGTTCCCCCCGCAGAATTTCCGTAAAAATCTGACCGTCCTTCAGGAACAAAATTCGTTTTGCATAACTTGCTGTAAAAGCATCATGGGTTACCATAAGGATGGTTGCGCCCAATTCTTGATTCATGGTTTGAATGGTCGTTAAAAGCATCTGCGCCGAGCGGCTGTCTAACGCTCCGGTTGGTTCGTCTGCCAGTATCAGCTTAGGATTGTTAATAATCGCTCTTGCGCAGGCACAGCGCTGTTTCTGGCCTCCAGATACCTGATAGGGAAACTTATCCAGTATTGGCACGATATCCAGTTTTTCAGCCATGTGTTTTACACAAGATTCAATTTCTTCTATAGGCACCTTATTGATGGTCAAAGCCATTGCAATATTTTCGCTGATCGTGAGCGTATCCAGCAGATTGAAATCCTGAAAGATAAACCCAAGATTTTCTCTGCGGAAACGGGAGATTTCTTTTTCCTTGATTTCTGTAATATCTGTGCCACTTAAGAAAATATGACCTGCGCTGACGGTATCAATGGTGGAAATACAGTTCAGCAAAGTTGTCTTTCCAGAACCGGAAGCCCCCATAATGGCAATAAACTCACCGGTTTGCACCTCAAAGCTGATATCATCGAGGGCTTTGGTAAGGTTGCCTTTATTGCCGTAATATTTTTCAATATGTTCAATCTTTAAAAGTTGATTCATGTTTTTCACCTCACATTCATTTTAACGAATAAAGAAATATGATTGTATCTACTTTTCTTACAAAAATGTAAGAAGTGCAGGAAATTTACTCCTGCACTTTCACAAAATCTCCTTTGGGGAAATACAACTCTACTTGTGTTCCTTGCCCAGACTCAGACTTTACGGCAATGCCGATGCCCAGCTTCTCACAAAGGCGTTTGCACAAGAACAAACCGATCCCGGTAGAGCTTTTCCCGGTTCTGCCGTTTTCACCGGTAAAACCTTTTTCGAAAATCCGAGGTAGATCAGTTTCTAATATCCCAACACCATTGTCACCAATGCTTAAAACGACTTGCCCTTGCTTGGAATTTGCCTCAAAGGTTATCTTTGGTTCTTTTTTACTGTATTTTACCGCATTAGAAATGAGCTGATTCAAGATAAAGCCAATCCATTTTTCATCGGTATAGACCGTATCGTTACAATCCTTTACTTCTACCAAAATATGGTTTTGAAGCAGAAGCTGCTTGTTCTCTGCAACAGCGGCATGGATCATTTCTGACAGAGAAACATCTTTGATTAAATAATCCTTTTCTACATTTTCGCTTCTGGCATAATAAAGTGCCTGATCAGTGTAGTGGCTGACCTTTTCCAATTCTGCCATCAGCTTTCGAGTGGTATCGCATTTATTGTTTTCGCATAGGAGCTTCATTGCCGAAATAGGCGTTTTGACATCGTGTATCCATTGCTCAATATATTCCTTGTACTCCTTGCGCTCTCTTTTGGATTCTGACACCTGCTCCATCATGGATTTATTTGCAGCCTTTAGTAGGTGATAGTAAATTTTATCTTCTGTTAGTATGGGATGCTCCATAACCTCAGAAATCAAATATTTTTTATCCAACCGCTCCAGCTGTAAGAGAAGCTCTGCAAAATACCTTTTCCGTAAAAAGAAACGGATATGGATATAGCTTGCAGAAATCAAAATCCAGAAAACCAGCAGAATCAAAATAATACTCGCCTGCATATCGATTGCCGACAAGAAAACCACACAGAAAAGCATAGATAGAATATGTGTAACGATAGCAGGAAGCTGATCTTTTAAATACTCTTTATACCTCATATCAAATACCCCTGTCGGTGCTTTGTCTGGATAAAATCTGTTACCCCGATTTGCTTTAATTTTTCCCGGATTCTCGTAATGTTTACACTGAGGGCATTGTCATCTACATAAAGCTGGCTGTCCCAAAGGTATTCCACCAAATCCGCACGGGAAACAATTTTTCCTGCATTGCGAAAAAGAAATACCATAATTTTCAGCTCGTTTTTCGTCAACTCTGCCAACTCTCCTTGATACTCAATCTTGCTGTTTTCCAGATGGAGAGTGACTTCCCGATAGCTCAAATCTTCTGCGTGCTCAGAAGCGTAGGTGCGTTTTAGCAGTGATGCAATACGAGCCAGTAAAATAGGTGTATTGTATGGTTTTGTGATAAAATCATCGCCACCCAGCATGATGCTGTTCAGTTCATCCATATCTGTGTTTCGGCTCGTGACAAATATGATCGGCACATTGGAAAATGTGCGTATTCTCGAACAAATTTTAAAGCCGTCCTGCACTGGCAGGTTGATATCCAGTAAAAGCAGATGTGGAGGGTTCTTCTGTATTTCATTGATAATATTAAAAAAATCCGTTGGCAGGATTACTTCATAGCCATTACTTTTCAGAAGCACCGATAACTCTTCCTGAATAACTGGATCATCTTCAATCACCATAATTTGATACATGAAATCATCACTCCTTTTTCCTGTTTTCTTTCTGTCTGCCGTCCGCAGGCTTTGGTGTATCCTTGGAAATTGCCCATCTACGGCCAAAGCCAACCGCTCCTTTAATTCTATTTTCTTCACAGAGCTTTTGTTTTCTTCGCTAGGAGATTTCCCATTTATCAGAAACCGGCTGTACAGATATATAATCAACCATTTATATTCCTCCATTTTATGACTTTTAGTGTATACGTTGAAGAAAATAAATTCAAGTTAATAAATCTTAACTTTATGAATCGTGCAGCTCCTTTTCTTTTTCCTTATTAGAAGTGAGGGACATTTTTTATGCCTTCTCTCTCGTTGGAAAGGATTGTGTTCACAAATATGATACGAGGAACCTTTTTTGTCGTACAGAATCAGATGTTCAATTGCAAGCTGTCACCGATTGCTTTTTATGTGTATTGCTATCTGTGTAAATGCAGAAATAAAATAAGCGGATGCTATCCAAGCAAGCAGACCATCGCATCGGCCTGCGGAATAGCAATAAGCTCTGTCAGCAAAGCCATCAAACAGCTTTCGGATAAAGGACTGATCGTGGTTACCAAAAACTTTAATGGCGGCAGGCAGATCAATAATTCCTATTTAATTACGAGTTTATTTGTCTGCCAAACGGATACCCCCATAGGTCACGATGGCTTATGCCCTGTCTCGCAAACGGATATCAGTAAAATCAAACCACAACCTATTTATGAATTATAACAAGGCCATCAATAGTGGTGTTTTCTGGCTAGTCACCCTTGGCATTTAAAGTGGTGAGTTTAAAGAGGAGTACTCTGTCGATGCCATTGCTAACGATTTTGTGACGACTTAAGAGGATTTATTTTCGAATGAATTTCCGATTATCCAGAAATGAATTTGAATCACTGTTTGCAGGAACATTTTAGAATTTATTTGTCTGGATTCAGGGCATGTAAATGAGTAAGAGGCAGCGCCTGTAGGTCATTTAAGCTGACCTAAAAACTCTGCCTCATAATTATTCACTCATTCAATATGTAATACTAAATATTTCATCATTTTTAAATTCTCATTTTAATCTTTTCGGAACTTTTGGTTGGTACAGTTTTCCATGGCACATCATGATCGCAAAAAAAGATGCCAAAGCATAAATCATATGTGCCGACAATTTAACACTGCTACTTCTCAAAAATTCTTTAATTTTTTTCATTTTAACTCCTCCCAATGAAATCTTAATATATTATTAATTCACCTAACACCGTGAAATAGACTTTATAAGTCATAAATGAGATTTTATACGAGTATATATTTATTTTGTCATGCTATGTTGCATAAGGAAAGCTTAAAATTATTTTTGTGAGAGATACTTATTTTTTGTAATAAATGTGAATTATTTATTAACCTCCTTGAAGAAGATTACCAAACAAAACCAACTGGCCAATATGGAACTTTATATAAACCAGAAACCCCATGTTTATTTGCAATTTTCTCTAATTTTTCTGTATATTCCTTATATGTATCCTCATTTATTTCTTTGGTTGATTCATTAATAACAATATATCCGGAAAGTTTTTCTCCTGTTAAAAACCCTTGTTGAAACCGACTACCTTCATCTGTTGGTTTATAATTAAATATTAAATGCGGCATAATTATGGCATAATCAAAAAATGTGGCTGGTATGGCAACAGTATCTCTCTTCTCCGTTTGTCTTCTTGCGATGATGGGGAATTATTCAGCACTAGATGAATAGGAATGAAAATAATTTTCATCATTTCATAGTAAATCATTATAGATGAATATTAGTTTTTAAGGAATATAAAAAGGCTAAGTCACAGATCGTTCTGAGCCGACCCCCAAAAGTTAGACCTAAAAATCTAACGATAGGGAGGTCGGTTTTTTTATGGCAAAACATAGTTTTGAATTTAAGAAAAAATTGTTTTAGAACACTTGGATGGGAAAGGGGGAACATCTTATCTCTCCAAAATATATGGTCTAGGTTCTAATACGCAGCTGCGTAAGTGGATTAGTATATATCGTCAATTCGGTGATGAAGGATTAATTCGTTGTAGAGAAAATATAAAATACTCTTTCGAATATAAACTTCATGTAGTAGAATTATATTTAACAAGTGAAATCTCATATCAGGAATTAGCTCTTACAGAAGGTATTTTCAATCCAGCTCTTCTTACTAAGTGGGTAAATGATTTTAGAATCGCTGGACCTGATGCATTGAGACCAAAGAAGAAAGGTCGGAAGAAATCATTGGAGTCAAAGACAAAGAAGAATGCTAATGTTCAAGCCAGCGAAGCAATACCAGTTGATACAGGTGCAGAACATATCAAACAGCTTGAAGATGAATTACTTAAACTTAGAATAGAGAATGCTTATTTAAAAGAACTGAGGAGACTGCGTTTAGAGGAGGAAACTTTTCTGAAAAAACAGCGAGAATTATCCACAGCCTCCGAGGAGAATTCAAATTAAAAGATATTCTCGCTGTAGTAGGTTTTCCAAAAGCAACTTATATGTACTGGCAGAAACGATTCAACAGAGTTGATCCTAACCAAGAGTTAGAGGATAAGGTTATTGAGATTCATGGCGTACACAAAGATTTCGGTTATCGCCGTATGCATGCTATACTTCGTAAACAAGGATACACGGTGAACAAAAAGAAAGTTCAGAGAATTATGCGAAAATTTAAACTCCAGGTCACATCCTTTACAAGAAAAAGTCGAAAATATAATTCGTGTAAAGGAAAAGTAGGGCGAATTGCACCAAACAGAATTCATAGACGTTTTCACACGTGCATTCCACATCAGAAGATTACTACGGATACTACAGAATTCAAATATTACGAGATTGATGATAATGGGCGAATGACTATTAAAAAGTTATATTTGGATCCGTTTTTAAACTTGTTCAACGGAGAAATACTAAGCTATGGAATTAGCAGAAATCCATCAGCAGTAAATTTTTTGTCTGCCCAGAAACAAGCGATAGAAATAACATCGGACTGTCCATACAGAAGAACCTTTCATTCTGACCGTGGCTGGGCTTATCAAATGCCGGCGTATTCACTTATGCTAAAAGATAGCAGAATCTTTCAAAGTATGTCGCGAAAAGGTAACTGTTATGATAACTCTGTTACGGAAAACTTCTTTGGAATATTGAAGCAAGAAATGTACTATGGAATTACTTACTATAGCTTTGATAATCTAAAGGATACGATTGAAAAATACATAAAGTATTATAACGAAAAAAGAATTAAAGAGAAACTAGAATGGATGAGTCCTGTGGAATACAGGCTCAATACCTTGGTTGCATAAAAATAACGTAGCAGCTTTAAAACTGCTACGCTAAAAAAGTCTAACTTTTTGGGGTCACATCATTAATCGATCTACATCTTAGCCTTTTTGTTATGAAATTCTTTTAAATAGCT
>NZ_DALYUL010000050.1:0-8393 GCF_031981185.1 Anaerotignum sp.
AGCAGCTGACTTGTAATCAGCAGGTTATCGGTTCGAGTCCGATCATCGGCTTAAATTTTAACTGAGCACAGCATTTTGGGTCTTTAGCTCAGTTGGTTAGAGCATCCGGCTCATAACCGGACGGTCCCGGGTTCAAGTCCCTGAAGACCCATTTTTAACTAAATATGGCTTAGTAGCTCAGTTGGTTAGAGCGCCGGCCTGTCACGCCGGAGGTCGAGGGTTCGAGCCCCTTCTGAGTCGTTTATGGGAGTTTAGCTCAGCTGGGAGAGCATCTGCCTTACAAGCAGAGGGTCACAGGTTCGAGCCCTGTAACTCCCATTTTTCTACGAAATTTAAAATGTGGCGGAGTAGCTCAGTTGGCTAGAGCATGCGGTTCATACCCGCAGTGTCGGGGGTTCAAATCCCTCCTCCGCTATGACTTGACTTATTGCATCCTGAGAAATGGGTGTTTTTTTGTATTTAAATGGAATTTACTTGTAGATTTCAATTCAAACTAATAATAAAATTATATGCAAATAGCTTTTATATACGACAAAAGTAATTATATGAAAATTGGCATCATAAGTAATTATTTATGTTAGAAACAATACAATGAAATAAGGAGGCAAAAAGCATGAAAGTATTAATGGTTAACGGAAGTTCAAACTTGAAAGGTTGTACCTTTACTGCACTGACAGAGGTTGGTGTAGCTCTTGAAAAACAAGGGGTGGATTATGAAA
This sequence comes from Anaerotignum sp., assembly GCF_031981185.1. Taxonomy (GTDB): domain Bacteria; phylum Bacillota; class Clostridia; order Lachnospirales; family Anaerotignaceae; genus Chakrabartyella. The sequence goes on from NZ_DALYUL010000050.1 coordinate 720, forward strand.
TTTTCCAACTGGGCCCAAAACCTATCAGAGATTGTATTGGATGTGGCAAGTGTCACGAAGGAAGATGTATTTTCAACGATGACGACGTAAACCGGTTTGTAGAAATGGCACAGGACGCTGATGGGTTTATTTTTGGTTCTCCTGTATATTATGCTCATCCTAGTGGTCGTTTGCTCTCTTTTTTAGATAGAGCCTTCTACTGTTCGACCACTGCGATTAGGAACCCGTTTAACTTTAAACCGGCGGCAGCTGTTGTTTCTGCGAGACGAGGTGGAACTACGGCATCATTTGATGTAATCAATAAATATTTTACCATTGCAATGATGCCTATTGTAGCCTCAAGTTATTGGAATATGGTGCACGGTAATTCTCCTGATGAGGTTAAGCAAGACGCAGAGGGATTGCAAACTATGAGAAATATTGGAGCAAATATGGCATGGATGTTAAAAAATATTGATGCAGGGATGAAAAGTGGAATTTCATTGCCTGAGGTAGAACGAACACATAGAACAAATTTTATTCGATAAGGTATGGTTAACTTAGAACTCCTTCCAACCTTAGCACCGTAAATTTTATTTTAAATTCATCTTCTTGACAGAATGAATTGGTCAGGGTATAGTAGGGGGGACAGAAAGAAAAAGGGTGGTTTTGGTAGTGGAATTTTTTACATCCAAGCATATATTAAAAGAGGGGTAAAAAAATGCGGATTGGCTCTGGATATGATGTGCATAAATTGGTTGAGAAACGCAAACTGATTCTTGGTGGAGTTGAAATCCCTTTTGAAAAGGGCTTATTAGGACATTCAGATGCAGATGTTTTATTACATGCAATTATGGATGCACTGTTAGGCGCAGCTGCATTGGGGGACATCGGAAGGCATTTTCCTGATACAGATGAAGTATATAAAGGTGCAGATAGCTTAAAGTTGCTTTCCAAAGTTTTATACTTGATTTCTGAAAAGGGATATTGTATAATTAACATCGATGCAACAATTATAGCCCAGAAGCCTAAATTGGCACACTATCTTCCTGAAATGTGTGAGATAATTGCAAAAACACTGGAAATAAATAGGAATCAAGTGAACGTAAAAGCAACATCGGAAGAAGGCTTGGGTTTTACAGGAAAAGGTGAAGGTATTGCTGCTACGGCAGTTTGCCTTTTGCAAGAAAACTAAATAAGAAAAAGGTTATGATGGAAAAGAGTAATCCTTTTCTTGCCTAACAGAGAATAGCGACCTTGGTGAAAGGTGGTGAGATTTGAAATCATGAATACATGGTTTTATCTGTCAACATCTTGAGATACTTGGGTGGGAGTCGCTTATAGGTGGGGAGGGATGAAGTGCGTTCCTGAACTGAGCAGGCGAAACATGAGTAGTCTGTGTCCGATGACAACGTTACAGTCCTAAAGAGAGATGGTGATGGCCGTCTAATTAAAGTGGAACCGCGGAGAATATATAGCTTCGTCTTTATTTGTATAAAGACGAAGCTTTTTTATTTCTTGCTTTACAATTACCCCAAATTAAAAATGGGATTACTAAACACCAATTGCTTATGAAAATGAGGTTATCTTAAAAATAGGAGGAATTATTATGTTAAAGGATGCAATCAGAGTTATTAAAGAAAAAGACCCTGCAATTAAAAGCAGTATTGAGGTTTTTTTATATCCCAGTTTTTGGGCCGTAATTAATCACCGAATTGCTCATACACTTTACAAGAAAAATAAGTATTTCTTAGCAAGGTTGGTATCACAATTCTCACGTTTCATTACGGGAATTGAGATTCACCCTGGTGCAACAATCGGAAAAAACTTTTTTATTGACCATGGTATGGGCATTGTAATTGGGGAGACAGCGGAAATTGGCGATAATGTAATGCTGTATCATGGTGTAACCTTGGGTGGTACAGGGAAAGATAAAAATAAACGACACCCAACAGTGGAAGATAACGTTATGATTGGTGCAGGCACCATTGTTTTGGGGCCTATTACAATCGGTAAAAATTCCAAAATTGGTGCTGGTTCTGTGGTAATTCAAGATATTCCGGACAATGTAACTGCTGTTGGCTCCCCTGTTATGGTGGTTCGAAAAGATGGCATGCGTATTTCACCCGTTGCGCCTGAGGAGTTAACAGGATGCAAAAGAAGAGCAGTATAAATCTTATATTCTGGTGGAAAATATAAGTATTTTTTATAAATATATGATATAATTGCAAAATAGAAGCAATCATTTTCAAACGAGTTTTTCTGAAGACGTATTATTGGTAATAGAGCTTTTTGAGAGAAAGGCTTTAGATGAAAGTGCTTGTAAAGAATATTTATATTTTGAAATGAATGAATAGAAAGGATGAATCACATATGAAGGTTTATAATACCCTAACCAGACAAAAGGAAGAATTTGTCCCCATGGAGGAAGGCAAAGTAAAGATGTATGTTTGTGGCCCCACGGTGTACGATTATATTCATATTGGCAATGCACGACCCTACGTTGTTTTTGACACTGTAAGACGTTATTTGGAATATAAGGGCTATGAAGTAACATATGTACAGAACTTTACGGATGTAGATGATAAAATCATTAACCGTGCAAATAAAGAAAATAGCACCATGCAGGAAATTTCTAATCTCTACATTCAAGAAGCTTTTCATGATGCCGATGGCTTAAATGTTAAAAGAGCTACCGTTCACCCTCGTGTAACAGAGGAAATGGACTTAATTATTGAGATGGTAAAAGACTTGATTGATAAAGGCTTTGCTTATGAAGATAAGGGAACTGTTTACTATGATACAAAGAAGTTTCCAGAATACGGAAAATTATCTCGTAAAAACTTAGATGAACTGATTGCTGGTGGTAGTGAACGTGTTTCGATAGATGATGCTAAGAAAAACCCTACGGATTTCGTCCTTTGGAAACCTAAAAAGGAGGGGGAACCCAGCTGGACCTCACCATGGGGTGAAGGAAGACCTGGTTGGCACATTGAATGCTCCGTTATGGCAAAGCACCATTTAGGTGAGCATATTGATATTCATGCTGGTGGTGAGGACTTGGTTTTCCCTCACCATGAAAATGAAATTGCTCAGAGTGAAGCATGCAATGGTTGCCAATTTGCGAAATATTGGCTGCACAATGGCTTTATTACTGTAGACAACGAGAAAATGTCTAAATCCTTAGGGAACTTTTTTACGGTAAGAGATATTGCAGCTCAATTCCCTTATGAAGTGATTCGTTTCTTTATATTAAATGGCCATTATAGAAGCCCTATCAACTTCAGTCGTGATTTAATGCAGGCTTGCCAGAATGGTCTGGAGCGCATTAAAAACGCTAGAAAAGAGCTTGCCTTCTTTATCGAAAATGCCCCTACGGGCGCTATTAGAGAAGATGAAAAGAGCCAGGCTAAGGATTTAGAAGGTTACAAAGATCAATTTGAAGCAGCCATGGATGATGACTTTAATACTGCTGATGCCATTTCCGTAATTTATGAATTGGTTCGTTTTAGCAATATTGCTGTAAAAGCAGGTGCTTCCAAGGAATATGCTTCAAAAATTCAGGATATGCTAGATCACTTATGTAGTGTATTGGGTGTTGCCGAGTTGAGTGAAGATAGTATCTCCGATGAAGAAACAGAAAAAATCGAGGCACTGATTGCAAAAAGAAATGAGGCAAAGAAAGCCAAGGATTTTGCCGCAGCCGATGCAATTAGAGAAGAATTAACAGCCATGGGAATTACGATTAAGGATACTCGTCAGGGCGTACAGTGGTTTAGAGGTTAAATATGGATTTACAAGAGCTTGATTTAATTTTAGGTGGTGAAGGGGAGGTCGATCCCAAAGGGATGTCGCCCCTTGGCCTTGCGTATATAGGGGATGCGGTTTATGAAATGTTTGTCAGATTGACGGTACTGACAGATGGAAATGCCCCGGTAAACCGTTTACACAAGAAAGCAAAAGATTTAGTGAATGCCAAGGCGCAAGCCCACATGTATTTTCGCATTGCGGAGCAATTGACAGAGGAAGAAGCTTCTGTTTTTCGCCGGGGTCGTAACGCAAAGTCTTTCACTACACCCAAAAATGCAGACTTGATGGATTATCGTCATGCCACTGGCCTTGAGGCATTATTTGGATATTTGTATTTAAAAGGGGAAAAACAACGGGCAATAAGCTTGTTTTCTTTGGGTATGGCGGATATAATAGAAAAATAGAACGAATGATAAGCCGAAGGAGGTAGAAAAACCTTTTCCTTCGGCTTTCTATAACATGGTGAATATGGATTGTGAGTTGTCTAAGGATAAAGATGGAGGCATTTTTGTGGATAAAAAAGAAAGAGAATTTAACGAAAATCAGTTAGAGGGCAGAAATGCTGTGCTAGAAGTATTAAAAAGTGGCAGGGATATGGAAAAGCTATTGGTACTAAAGGGAAATCTAGAGGGAACCATAAAGCGGATTATTGCTATGGCAACGGAAAAGGGTGTAGTGATTCAGGAAGTAAGCCGACAGAAGCTGGACGAGCTTTCTCAGACGAAAAATCATCAAGGTATTATTGCATTGGTTTCCGCCCATGAATATGTTGAGGTTGAGGATATCTTGGAAATTGCCAGAAAAAAACAGGAAGACCCTTTTATTTTGTTATTGGATGGTATTACAGATCCTCATAATTTAGGGGCAATTTTGCGTACAGCGGAATGTGCAGGAGTTCATGGAGTGATTATACCGAAACGCCGTTCCGTGGGGTTAAATGCTACAGTGGGTAAGACCTCGGCAGGTGCCATTGAATACATCCCTGTAGCCAGAGTAACTAATATTGTAAAGATCATGGAAAAACTAAAAAAAGAAGGTCTGTGGATTGCCTGTGCGGATATGAAGGGATTAGACCATTTTGATACCAATATGAAGGGACCTTTGGCCTTGATAATTGGTAGCGAAGGGGAAGGTGTAAGCCGTCTTGTTCGAGAAAATTGCGATTTTACAGCCTCTATTCCTATGTATGGGCAGATTTCATCTTTAAATGCTTCGGTAGCGGCAGGGCTTTTAATGTATGAAGTTGTACGACAAAGAAAATTTTCCAAGGAATAATGTAACTATTTTAAAATAATAATTAGAATGTAAATAGTGGTTTTGCAAATTGCGACAAAATATGTTACTCTATTGTGTATATCACTACAGAATGGAGGGGGCGCTTTTGCATAAGGAATTCTTATTGGTAGATGGCTACAATATCATTCATGCTTGGGATGATTTAAAAGAGTTGGCTCGTGATGTAAGTTTGGAAAGCGCAAGGCAAAAGCTTATGGATATCCTCTCGAATTATAAAGGGGTAAAAAGCACAACGATTATCTTAGTTTTTGATGGGTATTTGGTGAAAGGAAGTATTGGGTCTGCGAACCAATATCAAAATATATTTGTTGTTTATACCAAAGAGGCGGAAACGGCGGATCATTATATAGAAAGAGTAGTTACTGCCATGCCAAAGCATTATAGGGTTCGTGTGGCCACAGGAGATGGGTTGGAACAGCTCATTATTTATGGGCAAGGTGCCACAAGAATGACGGCAAAGGAGTTAAGAACAGAAATTCAAGCAGAAACGGATTATTTAAGGGAACGGTTTATTGAAAATAGACCGCCGAAAAATAATTTGCTAGCAGATCATCTTGACCGGGAGGCGTTGGAATGGATAGAAGCGTTGCGGAGAACAAAGTAGAAGAAGGAAAAGGCACGGCTCAGGCCCCAGAGTCCAGTGACATAAGGTTTGGGGCATTTAAAGATGAAGTAGTAGTAACAATGGCTCAGCAAGGAAATGCACAGGCAGAAGAATATTTAATGGATAAATTTAAGCCCCTGGTAAAAGCAAGGTCCCGGGCATATTTTTTGATTGGAGCAGATAGTGAGGATATTATTCAAGAGGGGATGATTGGCCTATATAAAGCTGTTCGTGATTTCAATGCAGAACGCAATACATCATTCTGTGGCTTTGCAGAGTTATGTGTGAATCGCCAGATGATTACAGCAATTAAGGCCGCGACGCGATATAAGCATCAGCCCCTTAATTCCTATATATCTTTGAATAAACCAGTCTTTGATGATGATTCAGAGCAAACCTATATTGATTTATTGCAAGAAGGGGAGCTATTAAATCCTGAAGCATTATTCATTGGACAAGAAAACAAAGATTTTATTGAATCCCAGATGGTGAAAAATTTAAGTGGTTTTGAAACCAAAGTTCTAGCCCTCTATTTGCAAGGCAGAAGTTATTTTGAAATTGCAAAGAGCTTGAAAAAAAATGAAAAATCCATTGATAATGCATTGCAACGGGTAAAAAAGAAAATGGAGCGTTTTTTGGAGCAAAATAGTATTGACGAAACAAAAACAATGTGATAATATATACAGGCTGACGAAATATTTTTCGTAGCTATGCTGATATGGCTCAGTAGGTAGAGCGTCGCCTTGGTAAGGCGGAGGTCACGGGTTCGAATCCCGTTATCAGCTGTCTAGAACCCTCGTAAACCGGGGGTTATTTTTTTGCGTGTGAACTTTGTGTGAACCATTATCCAAAAAGTCGTCAACGCATTCATTCATAAAGTTATTTATTTCATTTCTTTTTTGATTTTCAGTATGCTGATAAACGCTTTTTAGCATAAACTTAAAATCTTCATTAAACAGTTTAATAGATGAGGATAATAAACCTGCGATATTGCGCATTGTTTTGGGAGATAGATTGCTAGCTTTTTTTTCTTGATTTAGAGCAACTTGTATTTTTAGGTTAGTTATCTCGAATAGCTTCTGGTCTTGTAACCCATGAAGATATGTCTTCTTAATTCGTTTATAACCTCTTATGGTTGATGGAGACAGTATGCGATCCTTGCTATTTATATATCCCTCAATAGCATCCCCTAATGTAATTGTAACTTTTATATGCCGTTCATTTTTGAGCTTAAAAAGTGCGGCTTGATATTCTGCCTCTTTTTTAGTGGGGGCAGTAAAGCTTTCTCTTATTTTTTAGGTTTTCCATCTATTATTTCAGTGTGACTGAATATTTGCACTCGCCACTGTCCAGATGGCAATTTTTTAGCATTGGCCATAAAAATAAGACCTCCTTAGTATTTTTAGGTATGGTAAACAAGGCGGTCTTGTGATACAATTAGCTTGAGTAGGGCAGTTGTACCACGGTATGACCGCTTGTCCCTCACTTCGTTGGTAGCGGAGTGGGGGATTTATTTTTAAAGGATATAGTTGCTCAGAAGTCTATTAAAACTACGTATATCAAAACTTCCTACGATTTCGAATTTAACTTTTCCTAAAGCGCTAAACCAGAGTTCAATTTCGCAATCCAAATCTAATGTGCCAGCAGTTTCTACAGAGAAAGCTTGAATTTTACTGTATGGTAGAGAAGTAAAATCTTTCTTTTTTCCTGTAATTCCTTGAACATTAATTGCGATTGCTCTTTTGTTTGTAAATACCACCATATCACGAATTGTTTTAAAAGACGCAAAAACACTTTCGTTATCCACTAACATAGGCTCCACTAATTTAAAGCCCTCGTCGTTTTTTGTTGGTGTAAGCTTGAATACTGCTGAACTCTTAAAATCTATCATTCTAAATTTCCTCCCTTAATTTGACAATATATTCTATATTGTCTATAATAATATTAAGGGTTTGTTCTTCCGACAAATCTAACTTTTCCCTTAC
>NZ_DALYUL010000051.1:0-7027 GCF_031981185.1 Anaerotignum sp.
AAACCACCAAGCGGGTGGCCTTTAGAGGCAAAGAATCAATAATAGACTCTACAGCAATATCGCAGGAAACGCCCCAAAGAGCTTCGTCCCGTTCGCCTGTATGAAAAGGATGGCGGAAAATACAATGCAAAAGCATATGCAAATAAAGGCGGTTTACCAAAACGGGATCGGATTGGTACCGCTCCACCAAATAGCGGGGATTAAACAGCACCTTTTCTCCATCTGTTCCAACGTAAAGGGAAGAAAGGTTCATTTCATAGCGTAGTCCACTTAAGGCAATATCCAAAAACCGCAAGGATAAGTATAATTCATTGCGGGATGCATTTAAAATAGCGTTACCGATTTGTATGAGACGTTGATGATTTTCGTTCATAAGCCCTCCTTTACAAATCAAAGCTTTTTTTCTTTATGGGATTCCCATTTTTATGTTGGTAATCCATAAGAAAGCTAAGAATTTCTGTTTTTCCTTTTTTCTGTGCCAGCTCTATCAATTTTGGCAAGGCTTCGTTGGTATAAAGCCCCCATTGGGCAAATAGACGCAGGACTTCCAGATCATTTTTTTGGATATAATAGTCCACCGCAAACAGCAAATGCTCCCGCACATAGGAGAGATAGGTTTCCCTACGTTCTGTCGGAAGGCGATAAGGATAGGACAGACGATATACTGCCAAAAGCAGTACCAAAACTGCCGCATCTTCCCTTCGAGTAAGATAAAACAATTCGTCGTATCTGCGAAAATCAATATCAGAATTACGAATGCATTGGCGAAATAAATGACCTGTGCCGTAATTTACCTGATGAAACTGCCGTGCCGGTGTGTCCTCAATATATTCATATTGAAAATCAGGGATGAGCAGTTTGGCTCTTTCTTCAGGAAAATCTATGGTAAGCAATAGCTCGTGGTTTAAAACGGCGATTAAGTCGGAAACATGTTTGCATTGTCCAAAATAAATATCATACAGGCTGTCACAATTTAAAAATAAGCCTGTTTCCAGATGCACTGTATTTTTCGGTATATTTATTTTGTAAAGAGATCTGCAATTATAAAACGCATAGCGTTCGATGGCAGTTACCATTTCAGGGATAGTAAGAGCCTTGAGGCCATGACAATCGTAGAAAGCATAACTACCGATTTTTTGTATACTTTGGGGCAGTGTCAAAGCCTCTAAGGCAGAACAGCCGGAAAAGGTATAGGGGGCGATTTCCTCCAATCCTTCAGGCAGAACAATAGAACCCAATTCAGAGCAGCCAGAAAAGGCATAAGCGCCGATACGTCGGATTGTATCAGGTAGGACGATACGCAAGATGGCATCACCTTCATCCTCTTTTGGAACTGCAGTGCGTTTTTCTGAGGAGTGGCAAAGGGACATTTCTCCCAAGCTTTCGTCCTCTACCTGAGGTTGCTCCATTTCTATGGCAAAAGCAAAATCCTCAATGGCTACCACTGGCATATCCTCTATGGTTTCAGGAATATGCAGTTGGCTTGCTCTGCCCTTGACACCCAAGATGGTAACGCCCTCGGCAAAGACTTTATAATATAATATAACCTTTTTTGTTGGTTTCATGGCCTTATCCTTTTCAAAATGTAATCTAAAGTCCATTATACTTCCTTGCTTGGATAGTGTCAAAATAATCACATAGAGATATGCATATAAAAATAGCTGAATAATGCCAGTAAGTAAAAAAGAGGAGTAACATAGGGAATATAAGAAGGATTCAATTGTTGATTAAAAGAAGCTGTTAGGATGGTTTTTTTATACTTATTAAAACTTTAAGAAGATCCTAATATGTATGATATTTACATATTCGGAAAATTATAATATGATATAAATTATAACCGTATGGGGGTGATTCAATTTAAGAAAATAATCATGAAGAAGTTCGAGATTTTACAACAGAACTGTAGGAGGGAGGGAAAATAAAGAATACCTTTAATTAAATATAAAAAATCCGTCTGGCAACAAAAATATCATACATTAAAAAAGGTATTAGTTAAATTCTAAGGGAAAATTTCGTTTGTCGCAAGTTAGTTATGTAGTTTTTTAGTTAACAGGGTATCTATAGATTGTGAATAAGGAGAAAAATATAAAAAAATTAATTTTACCATTATTGGCTTTTACGATAGCTTGCCTACTACCACAACGTATGCATTAGAAGAAAAAAACAACTTGGTTTTAGAGGATGGGGCAAAACAGAGTGATATTATAATCACTCCCCAAAGTGTAAATGTCGATACTAAATATGGTGTTAAACGGTATCTTTCATCTTATACTGAAAATGTAGGAAAGAAAACAGAGTTTTATAATGGAAGCAATTTTCCAAATAAAGAAAAAGGAGAAACGGTAACACCTAGTACTACTGTAAATACCACTCATGCATTATCAGGCTCATTGAGTTACCAAGTGAAGAAGACCGTACAAGCCACATTAGGATATACTTTTTCTGATTCCGTGAGTTTTGGAATTGCGAAACAAAGCAGACCATTAGCGGTTGGCGAATATGTTATTGCATACTATCAGAAAATGTACAGTGTTACACCAGTGGAGCAAGAGAGAACTGTACGTACGTATGGATATGAAACAGTCAATGGCGTTACCAGACCTGTGGATTATACAAAGAAAACTGTAAATACAGCATATGCGAAGAAAGCCATGGTTCCTGATATCGAACTTGTTTACAAGAAAGCAGCCGTAAAGGGGATGAGAAGTGCAAATGCTAAATCTGATATAACAATTGCAATTGAAACTTATAGCTATATTAATGGTGTTTATGTACTAACAAGTACAAACAAATTAGATGATTAAGTTCTAAATATGATATTTATTCATCTATACTACATTAAATTAGAAATCAGTAACAATAAGCTTATTATTTGTTATGCTTTATTATAGGCGCATTTTTCTATGTTTATTATAAAGTATAAAACGCGTAAAGAAGAAATTAATCAACAAAAAGAAGCCCGATTGCTACAATCAGCAATACGGGCTTTTATGATGCTATTTAGTGAGAAGCCTTTACTTTAATCCAAAGTTCTGCCAGCTTTTGCTTTAATACAGGGTTATCTTTAAACACTTCGTCCTTTGCATAATCTGTTCTGGGAAGATATGCTTCATTATCTGCATAGATTCCGCCAGACCCAGACATTTCATCCAATACCTCTTGGTTAGAGGAAGGGTAGCCTACCGTTTCGGAGTTATCATAGGAAGCGTCATGGGTCAAAACATAATTAATGAATTCATGAGCCAAGAGGGGATTTTCTGCGTTGGCGGGTATCACCATGGAATCACTCCACAGGTTTGTGCCCTCTGTAGGCAGGAAAAAGCTCATATCCTCGTTCTCATTCAAAATCGTTGCAGCGTCACCACTATAAACAACGGCGATATCTTTATTTCCATTAATCATGCCGTCGATTACTTCATCAGTTACATAAGCGGGATCCATGGTATTGTTCATTTGCAGGAGCCAATTGTAGGCTTCCTGAATTTCGCTTTCACTTTCTGTGTTCATGGAGTAGCCCAGTGCTTTCAACGCCATCATAAAGGAATCTCTCTCAGAGTCATAGACATAAATGCGTCCTTTATAGGTGGTATCCTGAAGGATATTGTAGCCCAGATTTTCTACGTCTGCGGGTTTTACATTATTGTGATTATAAACAATTCCTACATTTCCCCAGAAATAAGGCACTGAGTAGGAATTATCAGGGTCATAGGGCAGATTTTTCACGCCTTCAGCCAAATTTGAGATGTTTGGAATTTTAGTTAAATCCAGCTTTTGTAGCATGTTTTCATGAATCAGACGTTCAATCATATAGTCGGAGGGCACAAGGACATCATAAGCGTCTCCTGCCTGCAATTTTGTATACATCATTTCGTTGGAGTCAAAGTATTCCACAATGACCTTTACGCCATATTCTTTTTCAAAATCGGGAATTAGGTTTGCACCCATATATTCCCCCCAATTATATAGCTTTAAGGTGGAGGAGCCGTATTTTTCCACCGCGTCAGAAGCAGAAGAACCGCCGCCACAGCCAGACAGCAACAATGCCCCACTAACAGCCAATGCAATCATTTTTTTCATGTCAGTTTACTTCCTTTCTTTTCTTTTAGGATTGGTATAATGTTTACAATGAATAACGCCACTGTAATCAACAGAATAACTAAGGTGCTTAAGGCGTTGATGGACGGATTCACACGTTTACTCATGGTATAAACCAAAATAGAGATATTGTTCACGCCGTTGCCTGTTACGAAATAGGAGATGATGAAATCATCAAAGGACATAGTAAAGGCAATGAGTGCCCCGGAGATAATACCCGGTCTGATTTGGGGAACAATGACTTTCCACAAAGCCTGCATGGGCGTTGCGCCAAGGTCTAAGGCGGCATCTGCCAAATTTGGATCAAGAGAACGCAGCTTTGGCGTTACGCTTAGTATTACATAAGGAATGCAGAACATAATATGGGCGAGGAGCAGGGTCAAAAACCCCTTTTTTACCCCCAATGCGCTGAAAAACATTAACAGACCGATACCCGTAACGATTTCGGGATTCAGAATGGGTAAGTTATTCACTTGTTCTACAATGCCTTTCATTATCTTTTTAGATTTTGATAGGCCGATTGCCGTTAGTGTGCCCACAATAGTGGAGATAATGGTGGCTAAAAGGGCAATGATAACAGTATATGCCACTGACTGCATCATGGTGGAGTCAGCCAACATTTTCTCATACCACCGCAGGGAAAAACCCTCAAATTTCGTTAGGGAGCGGGAGCTATTGAAGGAAAACAGAATAATGTACAAAATGGGTACATAGAAGAAAATCGCTGTTAATCCCAACATGATTTTTGAAAACAGGCGTGTTTTTTTCTTTTCCATTAGTTATCCTCCCTTCCATTTGCAGTAGGGTCAGTATCCACTTTTTTGGTAATATACATGGAAAACATGATAATGACTGCCATTGCCAAAGAGATGGCACTACCGAAATTCCAGTCCCCAGAGGTTAAAAATTCAGTTTCTATAACATTACCGATTAAAACATACTGTCCACCGCCCAAAAGCTTGGGAATAAAGAAGCTGGATACCGCAGGCAAAAACACCAACGTGATGCCGCTGATTACTCCTGGGATGGAAAGGGGCAGTGTTACACGTAGGAAAGATTGTACGGCATTGGCACCAAGGTCGCTTGCCGCCTCCAGATAACTTTTATCCATTTTTGTCAGTCCAGTATAAATTTGCAGAATCATAAAAGGGATAAAGTTATAAACCATACCCAAAACAACAGCGAAGCTTGTGTGTATCATGGTAATCGGGCCAATTCCCAAAAAGCTAAGCAGTCGATTGATGATTCCTTCATCCTGCAATATGCCCATCCATGCATAGGTACGCACCAGCATATTAATCCAAGTGGGCAGGGTAATCAAAAGAATCCAAAAAAGCTTGCTTTTTTCACTGCGGTTGGCAATGACATAGGCAATGGGATAGCCAAACAAAATACAAATCACCGTTGTAAGAATTGCAATATACAAGGAGCGTTTTAATACACTCATAAACACAACATCACTGAAAAAACGAGCAAAATTTTCCAATGAAAAGCGTATGGTTGCCACGTCATTTCCCTTATCGGTAAAGGCATAAAGGAGAATCAACAGCATGGGGACCAAAATCATAGCCCCCATCCAGATAATATAGGGCAGTGCCATATTTCGAAATTGTTTCACCGAGCACCCTCCCTTCAGTTTTGCTTTGCCATAATATGAATGTCCTCAGGCTGGAAGATCAGCCCAACCTCGTTGCCAATTTCATAGCGGTCGGTGGTATCTACCTTATACTCATAGCCTTCTGTGGCAAAGGTAACCTCATAAACGCCGGGCACTAGGGTTTCTGGGTCAAAATCATACTTTACATTGGTAATTTCAACGGAGGTGCCATCCTCCAAACTCCAAGCCGAGGCATTTGCCCAAGTTTTCAAATCTGTTTCCAAGGCAATGGATTCATGAATTTCGTCTGTTTTTTTTAAGAAATTCACAGCAAAAATTTCTTCCTCATATTCTTTGTTTGCGATACGGTTTTCATCCTTCACAATCATATTTACCGTAACAGAGGTACCTGCGGCGGTAGAGAAGGTTACAGGATACTTGCCATTTTCTTTTTTTATGGAATAGTTAATTTCTTTAATGGAAATATATTCGTCTGTTTCCGGATTCCACGCCTGGGCATCGGCACGGGCAACAATGGTACCTTCGTCCAAGGTTTCCACATCATCCATATCCAAATAAAAATCGTTGGCGGAGATTTTTTCGTTGGCACTTTCGTTATAAACAGGTCGGTCATCGGAAACCATCATTTTTACGGTAATAGAGGTACCCACTTTTGTTTCTACAATGGTTTCATAATGTACGCCCTTAAACAAAACGGATTTTACAATACCTTTCAGCTTGCCTTCTGCCCTAGGGACAATATCCAAATCTTCGGGACGGATGACAACATCCACCTTTTCGCCTGAAGTAAAGCCGAAATCAACGCATTTGAATTTTTTATCTTCAAACATAACAAGGTAGTCCTCTAACATAACGCCGTCAATGATATTGCTTTCGCCAATAAAGTTTGCAACGTACTGATTCACAGGCTCATTATAAATATCTGTGGGGGAACCGATTTGTTGAATTTCCCCATCCTTCATAACCACAATTTTATCGGACATGGTAAGGGCCTCCTCTTGATCATGGGTAACATAAATGAAGGTAATGCCTACTTCCTGCTGAATTTTCTTTAATTCTTGCTGCATTTCTTTACGAAGCTTTAAATCCAGAGCACCCAAGGGCTCGTCCAAAAGAAGAACGTTTGGCTCATTCACCAAGGCGCGGGCAATGGCCACACGCTGCTGCTGACCACCGCTCATTTCCGTAACGTTACGATCCGCATATTCTTCAAGGTTTACAAGCTTGAGCATACGCTTTACTTTTTGCTCTATAATATCCTTGGGTTCTTTTTTGATTTTCAGACCAAAGGCAATATTGTTATAAACATTCATG
>NZ_DALYUL010000052.1:0-3331 GCF_031981185.1 Anaerotignum sp.
AGCTATTTAAAAGAATTTCATAACAAAAAGGCTAAGATGTAGATCGATTAATGATCTGTAACTTAGCCTTTTTATATACCATAAAACTGATATTATTTTATAAGGAGGTTTATCACTGCGAACAATAAAAGAATCAACACTAAGGCAATTAAAATTTCTTCAAATGGTTGGTTGGCTTACAAAAGAAAAAGGATTCCAAAGGGGGGGGCCATAGAATAAAGAAACTGTTTGACCTTTATAATAAAAGAGAGATAGATATAACTATCTGTTATTCTAAGGAAGATTTATTAAAATATGAATTCAGTTTAGATGATACGAAAAAATCTATTGAAAAGAGTGGCATTCACATTTATTGTATTAAAGATTGTATTTTAATAAAAGATAAAAAGAAATTTTTTTGTTATAAACTGTAAAAGTCTCCTCTTTTCTTTCTATCAATTTTTGTGATAGCATAATGTTATAAGTGATAGAAGGTGTGGGGTTATGAAATCACATGAAAGTGAAACGGTTGAGTTGAAGGAAATCTACACGCCTGACCTAAAAAAGAAATTGCTGCCTTTGCAAATACAAATGGTGGGACAATCTATATTGGCAGACAGGATAGTGGAGATATCATTGGTGTTGATAACGATGACTTTGTAATGCAACAAATCTCCAACGCTCTAAGGGATGGCATCAGATCTGATGTTTCTATGTTTACTAATATTGAGTTATTACAAGAAGATAAGAAGTTTTTTATTAAACTCACCGTTAACTAAGGCACAAAAAAGCCTTATTATCTATCAGAAAAAGGTTTAAAACCAACGGGTGTATATGTTAGAAAAGGATGATGCTATACGTATGATGATAAAAATGATAGATGGTGATTCGTTTGAGGAGAATCGTTCTTTAGTTCAGGAGCTGACTTTTAATAGATTAGAAGAGGAATTGCAAAAAAGGGGCTTAGAATTTACAGAAGTTCAAATGAAAAATTTAAGTATTCTATCGTCTGATGATATTTATACAAATATGGGGTTGCTTGTTTCAGACCAATGTAAACACTCAATCAAATTTACAGTTTTCCAAGGGACAGATATATATGCCAAAGTATTAAGTGCAGAAGAACAAAAGTACTTACCGATACTCAGACTATTTGATAACCAAAAACAAATTACCCGCCCTGATGTTGAAGAGGCCTTGGGCAGTGGTACGATTCACGCAATTAATATTCTGAAAGAAATGTTAGATAAGGATTTAATTAGTAAGATTGGAAATTTTAATAAAATTCTGGAGCAATTAGATAAAGATATTTTAAAAAGTGGGTTGATCATAGAATTGGTTGATAAAAGTAATGATGAGGATGAAAATGTTAAAGTGGCGTTAGAGTAAATGATAAATATTTTATGATAAATAGCAGTAGAGCAAGTTTAAACGTTACAGTTTTTGACAGTAGAAGGGAAGTTTTTATATCTGCCATTGGTGCTGGTGGTGGAAAGGGTGCTATTTTTAATTTTAGCTTGGGAGCAGAAAGTGAACTAACTGAAGTGGTTGCAAACAGTGTCAGAAGAATGGGAATAAAAAGTGAATAACTCAACCTACCCTTGAAGCGATAAAACAGATGGCATAGTAAAAATGCAAGAATCAGTCGTTTATTCATAAATTTAGTAAAAATATGCGAAACGAAATAATTGAATAAATATACATAAAATTCGGTTGAGCTGTTCCCTATTACGAGTCATACATCAGTAGTAGTAAGCATGTTTTGTTAAATTGTTTTTCTCGCACCAATCGGTGACATTCAAACCGCTGCCTTTCCTGTCGGCGATTCTCTGCTTCCAGAGCTCAAGTGATTTCTGATTCATAAGATTCCGCCCGAATTTCTTTATTCAGGTCAGTAAAGCTCAGGATCAATTCTTTTTCACTACGTCATCTTTTGAAGCACTTACCATCCATTGCATATATTCATATAAACAAAAACATAGGTATTTGACCTTCATTTTTGATAAATAAAATTGTAAAAATTTGTATTTTAATTGACTCTTAATCAGGGTGCCCAGGGTTCGAGCCCCTGGAGGCGCATTATAAAGTCCTTGTTTGACAGACGTACGAGCTGTTGGGTTGAGGCTTTTTTGTTATCCTGAAATTTATCCTAATATAAGTGCTATTCAGTTAAACAGGCATTATTGCCCACATATATTGTTCCAAACTTTTTTCACCAAAGCAATACAAGGTCAGCAAAAAGACTTGGCAAGGCGCGAAAAAACCGAGCAGAAAAAATAACATTGGATCAAGTTGACCCGATGTTATTTTACGAGGCAGTTACTTGCATGATGGTGATATTGGCAGTTGGGCGTTTCTTTGCCCTGCACATCGCTGGCACAGAACAAATACTGTGCAAATAACTGCTTCTTCTTCTATATTGAAAATAATTGGCTATTTACGAACAAGCGGCATAAAAATTTCATCAACAATCTCTGTAAAAATTTCATCAGATACTGGCTCATGGGTTGTAAAAAATTCATATCGCAATAAATCAACAGGTAGTGAAATTACTCTGGGACTGAGTTTTTCAAGGTTGATCTCTCCCCGAAGCTCAGCGTTTTTTAAAATCGTCTTCATGGCAATTGCCAACAGGTCTTCTTTTCCCCGACGTTTTATAATAAAGTCTTTACCAACATTTTCGATCATGAGACCATGTATGGTTTCAGCACCAATCATTTGCAGAGGCTGTGCTATAGAGCGAAGCAGGGCCAGCACATCGTTGCGCAGATCGCCTGTATCTGGAACTGTACTAGCAGGTTTGGGCAGGTACTTACTTATTGTTGCAATGACAAGTTCTGACTTACTGGGCCAACGACGATATACTGCATTTTTATTTGTCATTGCTCGTGCGGCTACCCCCTCCATTGTCAAATGGGCATAACCAACTTTATTAAGTTCATCCCAGGAGGCCTGAAGTATGGCACTCTCAAGAATTTCACCACGGCGACGTGTATCTGTGCGATGATTTACACCATCAATAGTTTGGTCATGTTTGGCAGACCAATAGTTCTTTTGCTGATTCATATTTATTCCCTTCTTTCAAAATTTCTATTATTTTTCTATTGCATTTCCTTTACTTATAGTATATCATATTCAAATAAGGTACGGAACGTACCGTTCTCTATTCTTTTTTATATGAAAGGAGTTTCTACATGAAAGACAAACAAACTAATATTTCAAAGCCTCAGAAGGAAAAGCTTGACCCGAGGCTACTTAAAACAGCCATCATTTTGGTGATAGGTGCTCTCGCGCCGTTATTGGATTCGACAATGGTCAATGTGGCCATAAAAGCAATAACAGTTGACCTGAA
>NZ_DALYUL010000052.1:3341-6454 GCF_031981185.1 Anaerotignum sp.
TCCAGTGGATTGCCACAGGATATGTACTGGCAATGGGTTTGGCAGTGCCTATTTCAGGATGGGCTGTCAACCGTTTCGGCGGCAAGCGAGTGTACATCTTTTCACTCTTCGTATTTTTTGCAGGTTCTGTGTTATCGGCTCTGGCATGGAATATCAACAGTCTAATTTGTTTCACAGTCCTGCAGGGAACTGCTGCAGGTTTAATGATGCCAACTTTGACGACGATGCTTGTCCGGACGTCAGGCGGCAGCAATTTGGGGCGTGTGATGTCAATTATCAGCATACCCGCATTGCTGGGGCCAATTCTGGGGCCGGTACTGGGCGGAGTTATTGTAAACAGCTTAAGTTGGCGTTGGATTTTCTGTGTCAATATTCCGATTTGCATCGTGGCATTACTGCTGGCCTGGCGTGGACTACACAAAGAAAAAGCATCCGACGGAAAACAGTCCCTCGATATTATCGGTATTCTGCTTTTGTCGCCCGCGTTTGCTATACTCATTTACGGCATTTCTCAGATAAGATCTCAGGGTGGCTTAAGCAACGCAGTCGTCATACCGCTAGTGATCGGTTTAGCCCTCATGTGCGCATTTATTGTCTACGCATTACGAAAGAAAAGTCAGCCAGTTCTTGACGTACGTCTGTTTAGAACGAGTAATTTTTCCGCTTCATCTGTTTTGCTTTTCCTTTCTGGCATCGTCACGAATGGAGCCATGCTTCTTTTACCATTATACTACCAACAGGTACGTGGTGAAAGTGTTTTATTTGCTGGTCTTTGGTTGATTCCACAAGGGGTTGGTATGTTATTGACCCAAAGCTGGGTCGGTAAACTAGCTGACCGCAAAGGTTCGCGTAACATTGTTTTGATAGGCCTTGTGGCTACAATCGTTGGTACATTGCCATTTGCCTTTGCCGGTGCCGATACGAATCATATTTTATTGGCAGCGGCACTACTGATCCGCGGAGCTGGTCTGGGTGGATTGCTGATTCCGATCATGGCTTCCGCATATATTGGATTGAACAAAGAGCAAATCCCTCATGCCAGTATCGCTACTAGGATTTTTCAGACCATCGGAGGGGCGTTCGGGTCTGCCATATTTGCAACAGTTATCCAGCATCAGCTTTCGAGTAACTCTGCACCCGACATTCAAACGATTGTTGGAGCATACAATATAGCCTTTTGGTGGTTAATTGGATTTGCTATGATTGCAATCATTCCGGCAATGTTACTATCAATACGTAAAAATGAGCCAGCGGCAAAATAGACACAAAACAAAGGACATCGCAACTCGTTTTTTCGTTTTCTTTCTCATCTGTCTTTGAACGGTATCGCAAAATGTTTCTCTTAACTGTGGCAATTTGTACCTTGGCACTTGCTGATCACCCATAGACGGAGCATACTTCAAAATCAGGAGACTGAACTATCTGGATTCAAGAACTTCGACAGCAAAGCGATATTTAAAGACGCTGACTGCTCCATATCGCAGGGATAGTTTGTAGTGGCTATCAGCTCCAGCGGGTGCAGGAAAACCACCCAGTAAATATGATTGGACGAGTAATCAATTAGGAGCTATCAGCCCAATCATTATCATAGAAGATTCACTTTTACAGAGATTTGTTCACATACTCAATTAACGGGTAACCTCCAATCCTTTTTATCTTAGAAAGCAGCTAAGGGCTTAGCACACACCTCGCATTCAACTCAGGCAGCAAGCCCTTACTGCTTAATTCTTGAAATATTTATCTAACTTGTTGGGAATACTTCATTTCTAGGAAAAACTTTTTATTCAACATATAAATTCCACACCAGCCTAGCAATAATAGCAATTCTGCCAGAACAACAAGCCATAGTACCTCCATATACCCACCAATAACACAAAATAAGGTATTAGTCAAATGAAAGCCCAGGAAAGTAAACATAATAGGAAAATCTTTTTTGTAATTCAAAGAGCTAACAAACCGACGACCCCAGAACTTGACGAAAGCTAACACCAAAATTCCCAATGAAATATCAGAAAGAGAGACTAACATTCCCATTGCATATTAGATGTTCTGGTGAAAAATGGTCCCATGTAATTAAAGAAATTGGATATAGGTGAAACCAAACAAACTAGAGAAAGAATGGAAGCTAAAGCCGGATATATATATAACCAATTAGATTAATGTAGCCTTTCTTTTTATGCCACCATTCGCCGATTAAAATAAATGTAGTCCAGTATCCGGCTTTCATGACAGGTTCCCCGTATATTACAGGTTCACCAGGGATTGGGTAATAACTCCACCTACCAATAATTCCTTCCGAAGTTTGAAAAATCTGTTTTACTGCCACTGGATCCAGTGAAAAGTCAAAAGTCATAGCAGTAAGCCCAGTAATGAATGGTTTCCTCCAAGACGGTATATTCATCGTCTTGAAAACACGTAATGTTGAGTAAACGATAAGAAATTCGATAATTGGAACAGTTAATGGTACATTGAATATCATTAGGATGCTGTGACCATATGAGTAAAAACATTCTTTCCTAATAAATCCCATAAATACAGCAACATTTTCAAAGGCTGCCGCGTAGAAAAAGACAAAGCATATGAATTGCATTAATACAATCTTTGGACGCTCTTCATTAATTATTTATAAAAAATCATTAAAGTGGCAATGATTAAAACTAATATTTTGTATAATCCACCATACAGGAACTAGTGTATATTTCCCATTATTTTACCTCCATTTAAAATTATGATTGAGTTGAACGAAAGAGCATCCTATCAGCAAAGTTACAGTTACAGATATATGCAAGAAAGCAGATATAAACCGCAATACTTTTTATTCCCATTATACGAATCAGTTTGAACTTCTATCCAATATTGAAGATAAGTTATATGAAGAAATCAGACAGGTTGTGGAACATACTATGAACCTTGATGTGTCTGTAAAACTATCATATGAAATTTGCAGTATATAAAAGAATAGTAATATATGTGAAGTATTATTTTCAAAGAATGGGGATAAAGAATTATTAGAACGTATTCTTTATATTAGCCACGATTTAAATATTGAGAAATGATGAAAGAAGTTAAATATTTTGATCAAAAATTATTTGATAAATGGTATACATTTACCG
>NZ_DALYUL010000053.1:0-6372 GCF_031981185.1 Anaerotignum sp.
ACCCATATTGCTGATATAAGTTTAACTTAAGCAGTCTGGATTTGCAAAGTGTTTTTGATTTATTGATAATTAAGATTCCAGTTTTGATCTTAGGAAAAAAGCGAAGTTCGGCGTAAAAAATGCCCGACACACTGAAAGTATCGAGCCGAACTTTGTTTTTTTGTCAGAATGAGATAGCTGCAGCGGACGTAAGCGCCTATGGGGATATATGGACACACTTACGCGTAAAAAGCCAAAAATACCCGCATTTTCTCGCAAATTCTTTTTCAAATCAACAAGAATTTGCTAAAATAATTATAGCTTCCCCCTCCCCAAACAGGGGCAAGTCACATTTTATAAGTGATTTTCAATATTTTGTTTTTACTAAGAGTACTAAATCTTTAATGAGTATTCGTACACTTTTACATGACAGAAGAATGGAAGATGTACTAATTATTCTTCGGAGTATGTTCGAGGGATATTTGGCAAGCAGATATATTGATGAAGAATATGAAGAACAACTACTTAATGATTTTTTATTTGTACCACAGCTTATTGCACATAGAAAGATTATTTATGATGGGAAAGTAGCCGTTGATAGAGATAAAAATATAATAGAATTTATGCAAAGAAACCCTTCACAAATGAAATTAGGAAAAGATAAAAATTATTTCTTTGATTTATATGAATATCTATGTAATTACGCACATTGTAATTTCTCAATATTAGATTGTTATTTAAATGAAAAAGGATCATTTACATGTGAAAAAGAGGTGAATGGTTTACTAGTAAGAGTCTTGGTTTTGTTCGTATACACAAAAATCTTTGAAAGCATAGTAACTGTTAAAGGTGAAGATTTTTTAGATAATGGAACGGAAAAGAAATGCTATAAGTTAGTAAAAGAAGTAACGATATTCTTAGATAAAAGATTAGAGTTTTTTAGTAAGTATGATTCAGATGTAAATGATGAGTTGAATAAACATATGAAACGTATGTTCAAAAATATGCGAAAGTCCCTTAAAGAGGAAGTGGGAAGCCTAAATAAAGATTTTCTTGCATAAGAAAAATATCTTTTGCTACTTGACATTTTATGTGTATTATTGCAGGAATTTTTGAAACGGTAACCAGACTAAAAGATACAATTTTGTACCATGAGAGGAACTCTTAAGTAGAGGCATACAAGAATTGGAGGGAAAAGATGAAATCTTATGAACTACAACCAACATATGAGAACTTACTAAATACCTATCTAAATGATACCATTGCAAGGGATAAGGACGTTTTTTACTTTATCGAAATACTTAATTCGATCAATGACAGCTGCGCTATCTCGCTAGATGGAGGATGGGGTAGCGGAAAAACTTTTTTCGTTAAGCAGATTAAAATGGTCTTGGATGCACATAACGATTTCATTACCTCGTACGATGATGAAGATAAAAGGAAAATTAAAGCACTGTGGGCACAACACCATAAGAACCAACCACTGGAGCTGGAAACTCAAGTTTCTGTTTACTATGATTCAT
Organism: Anaerotignum sp.; assembly: GCF_031981185.1. Taxonomy (GTDB): domain Bacteria; phylum Bacillota; class Clostridia; order Lachnospirales; family Anaerotignaceae; genus Chakrabartyella. Next base: position 1,503 of record NZ_DALYUL010000053.1, read on the forward strand.
GGGAAAATGATAACGACGAGGATCCCATTCTTTCACTGGTTTATAGCATTCTTCAAAGTGTAGAAAACGACTATTCTTTTAAAAAAGGAGCTGACTGTCTACAAATTGCTGCAAACATAATGGAGTTTTTTTCGGGAAAGAATTGGATGCAGCTTATAAATAATTTGAAGGGTGAGGATCCTCTTCAGAAACTAAAAAAGGAAAAAGAAATCCAACAAATATTTAAGGAATTCATGGATTCATTGCTTCTTGAAAAGGGAAATCGTCTTGTCGTTTTTATTGATGAGTTGGATAGATGTAAGCCCAGCTACGCTGTTCGCTTGCTTGAACGAATTAAGCACTATTTTTCAAATAACCGGATTACATTCGTGTTTTCAGTTAACACATATGAGTTACAGCACACCATCAAGCAGTATTATGGCGTCGAGTTTAATGCTTCAAAGTATTTAGATCGTTTCTTTGATTTAAGGATTTCATTACCCCCAGCTGATTTAAATCGCTACTATCAGAGTATAAATTTTGACGATCGCCATTATACATATGACATTGTTTGTGATGCTGTGATTAGAGCCTATCATTTCGAATTACGGGAAATAGCAAAGTATCTGAAACTAACGAAAGTTGCAGCCTATGAACCAACGCATGGAAACAAAAAATTTGATTTTCTATTTTCAGACGGTCGTGGTCTTCAATTTGGACTTATATATGTTGTACCAATCATGATTGGCTTAAAAATATGTGACTCTCGTAGGTACTCAGACTTTATTAATGGAAGGGATTACACGCCATTGCTTGAGATTGCTAATATCTTGAGAGACTGGGATTTTTATAGACTACTGAGTAGAACGGAATCATTTGAAGAAAACGACGACGGTAAAACAGTGGTATCATTGGAGTCAAAGCTCAAAGAGCTATATAATATTTTGTTTGTTAACTGCTTTACTAATGGGACGTATGAGGTTTGCATGGGTGAATACTCTTTTGATCGTAATACGAGAGAGACTCTTATCAGAACGGCAAGTCTATTGTCTCGGTTTGCCAACACTGATATTGACTAGGAAAAACTAATGAATTTATATTGGTTCAAGGACGCTCATGCTCTAACAATTAATTGCCCGTTATATTTATGATGTACAAGTATATTGCAAAAACAACAAGGTGTGCATTAGTACCATAATGGGAAGCTTAAACTACAGTTTAAAATAGCAAGAATATAATTCGGAAAGTGATATTAAATGAGGCAAACTTTACGATTATGCATAATGATTTTAAAAAGAAGTTTCGCAAACTACGTAGTAATAAAATAGAAAATAGTTGAGTGTACAATTAAATTTGGAGGAGTTTATGTTTACAAATGATAAAATGCATTTTTGTAAAGAGTGTGAGATAGAGGTGGCTAAAGCACTGTATAATGATTTCATAAATGCAAGAGATTCGGGGGATTCCAGTCAGGCTAGACTAAAGTTTCAGAAGATTTGCGGTGTAATGAAAGAACGAGTAAATGATCATTATATCAGTCCTATAAAAACATTCCTAAATGCTACTCGTTCACATGAACATCGCGAGTGGTATGGATTTATCGTGATGTGCATCAATTGTATTTTAATAGAATTTTACTATGAGATGATTTATGGTTATGATCAGTCTAGCGACGGTGGTGAAGTGCTTGTAGCGTATAAAATCGTCCTTCCACAACTGGACAATGTAATAACGGAAGATATGGCAAAAAATTTTTATAAAGGAATTCGTTGTGGCATTATCCATCAAGGTCAGACAAAGAAACAAACGGCAATTACCTTTGAGTATGACAAAATCATTGAAAAGAATGGTCCACACTACCTATGTAATCCGCAAACGCTGTTTGAAGCATTAAAAAAGCTCTATAAAAGTTATTGGGAAATACTTTCTATGAGGGACTATACTGAAACGGAGAGTGAACTATTGATTAAAAAATTTCATCTGATTTTACAACATGTCAATTAAGTGGATGTTAACACAGGATTTTAAATATTTATTGTATGTGAAACCTGAGGATAATTTTATTGTATCTTGAGATGAGCTAATTGGATTCGTTGTATTTTCCACATCGCTATAAATTCAAATTTACTTATTAACTGTTTTGTTTTCTAATCCTTTGATTTAAAACCTACAAGTTTTAAAAATTGAAGGATGGATTTATGAGAATATATAAGTTTCTGGTTATGTTTACCAGTGTAACCAATAGGGGTACGCAGTTAGTACCATAATGCGAAAATACTGATGTTTTATAATTGTTTTGAAAGAAGGAATGTCATTGGTTAAAGCAAACAATATACGTGATATAAATCAAATCAAAGAAATATTAGATAATATGAGAAATTATGTTGCCGCATATGAAGAACAAAACGGCGATCTTTCAGAAAATACATTGGAAAATTTGAATTTCCAAATCTGTGAAATAGATGAATTTATCATTGGAACTCAAAAGAGCAATAATGCTAATTTAGCTAAGGGCTATATCAGAATGATGACTTATTGGGAATACATCGATGGAAAATGTAGCTTTTGGGATATGATTGGAGAACTAAAAAAATATGAAGGAGAAATTTGAAAATAAAGATGTTAGTTGTTTATGTGGTAGTGGAAAAACATATGCCAATTGTTGCAAAGGGAAAATCAGTCCTAACCAGAGTACAGGAATACATAAAAACTTTATGCACGAACTTGATAAAATACGCAGAAATTTCAAACATCTGTGTTTACATCCTAAGAAGGATGAGTGCTGCGATGTAAAAACCCATGCTCATACCATTTCGCAAAAAGCAGTTTTATCTTTAATTGCAGAAAACGGAGAGGTTTTGATGCCTGTAGTATATGGAATAACAAATGAATTTAAAATGAAGCCAATGGGTATAGAGGCCAAGGCCACAAAATTTTACTGTTTTTGCCAAAACCATGATGCAATGTTTTATCCAATTGATCAACAAAAGGTAAAACTTGATGAATACGCTTTTTTCTTATATTCCTATCGAACTTTTGCAGCCACATACTACAAAGTTATACGTGAGCTTGAATGCTATAATAAGTTGCGTCAAAAATATGACTTAACCTGTAACCCGTTGGCCATCCACTTTTATGTACAAGCTGAAAAAAAATGGGTACCAGCATTGAACTATTACAAAGACAAATTCGATAGTGCTATACTTACTGAAAAATACGATTGTTTAGAAAATGCATCTTTAACTTTAGAGTATCGAGTTTATTTTGCAGCTGCTACCTGTTTTTGCCCGATGTTTGATATTTTCGGAAACTCAATTATTCACAAAGAATTTGATTTACCAATGCTTTATATTTCGATAATACCGGATGAAAATCAAACTCGCATTATATTTTCATGGTTTAAAGAAGATCATTCTATATATGGTTTTTTCAGTGAACAATTAGAAAAAGCACCAACAAGATTGATATTAAAATATCTAAATAATTTAATACCACTTAATTGTGAAAACATAACAGTTAGCCCATTGCTATGGAAAAAATGGGATGAAGCTGCTAAAGAAGATTTTTTAAAAGTTGCTCATAATGATTTGGAAGATGAAAAGGTTAAAGGTTTTTCTAAAACATATTTTGAAGAAAGAAATTATAATTTGTTTTTGCAGCTATGACTTCATATGAAGTATAGAATTCAATTTTGAATTATGTTTATAACGGATAAGATAAATTTTTAATATATGGAGGAGATGCGTTATGAACTATCATAAGAGCAGAACTATGCTATTGCTTGGAGTGGGAATTTGTTTATTCATTTTATTTGTAGGCATAATTACTGCTAAAAATTGGATAATTGTTGTTGGAGCCATTATTGTGATTGTTGAAGCAATTCAATTCTCCATTTTTTACCGATGTCCTCATTGCGGCAAATCTCTTACATGTGTTAGTGGACCAGTTCCTGAACATTGTCCACATTGTGGAAAAGAACTGAAGTATATATTATGAACCAAATTATTAGAAAAATCAGTTTCGCAGTATGTTTACACTGTGCGAAGAAAGTAAGATCCAATCATTTATTATAATTAAATAGGAGGTAATAAATTGAAAAACATATTTATATTACCGATAACTTTTCATTTGGATAATACAGAGCTTATAATATACCCTACACTTCTGCAAGATGATAATGAATTAATTTTGGTTGATTGTGGTTATCCAGATTCAGTACCAAAGTTGGAACATGCAATGAATCAAATAGGATTATCTCTAAATCAGTTAACAAAAATAATTATTACACACCATGACCACGACCATATGGGGGCATTAAAGGAGATAAAAGAACGGTATCCTTTTGTACAAATTCTTTGCTCAAAAGAAGAGGCTCCGTATATAACAGGGCAGCGCAAATCACTGCGCTTGCAACAGGCTGAGGCAATTCAGGATACCTTGCCAGAAAGTGAAAAAGAAGGCGGTATGCAGTTTCAAAGCTTTATAGCTGCTTTACAAAAAGTTGATATTCATGATGTTAGAATAATAAATAGGGGAGATATCCTTCCTTTCTGTGGTGGGATTGAGGTAGTCGATACGAAAGGGCATATGCCCGGCCACATCTCTTTATATGTCAAAAAGGACAAGACACTCATAGCTGGGGATGCCCTAGTGGTGGAAGACGAAGAGCTGTGTATGGCTATGCCACAATTTATTTTAAATGTACAAGATGCACAAGACTCTATTCGAAAACTTTTAAATTATGATATTAAAACAATAATTTGTTATCATGGCGGGCTATACAAATTTGATATACTAAACAGCTTGCAAACAGTAATAAAGAGCTTCACATAATGGTTATGATATACAGTCTGATTACAAAGAGTCCAATGTTGTGCATGTGAAACAAAAA
>NZ_DALYUL010000054.1:0-2013 GCF_031981185.1 Anaerotignum sp.
TATATGCGGTCTTCAAATGTAAAAAATAAGCTGATACAAAATCCCGAGACAGCACCTGTTGTAAAACGAATATTCGAGCTTGCTTGTGAGGGTAAAACCCCGACGCAAATTGCTATGATTTTCAATACCGATGGTGCACTTTCTCCTTATATGTACCACAAAGCAAAAGGCACGGACAAAATGAGAGGATGGAAATTAAGCAGTGAAAATACAATTTGGACGAATGCCATTATTCATCGTTGCCTTAGTGATGAGCGTTATACAGGTAAACAAATAAGCCGCAAACGAACAAAAATTGATATTAATACAAAGAAAACCATGCTTCTTCCAAGAAGTGAGTGGATAATCTGTGAAGATGCTCATGAGCCAATTGTTTCAAGGGATGTATGGAAGCAAGCACAGCTGGTTATGAAACCATATAGGCCTAAGCCATATGCAATCGCAGACTATAACCTGTTTAAAGGATTATTAAAATGTGAGCATTGTGGGCGAACGCTTACTTTTTTCAAAAACATAAAAGAACCTTGTTATCGTTGCCCAACAAGAAGGTTTGTTACTTTTTGTGAGTGTAAAGATGTTCGTATTAATGAACAACAGCTAAAGGATTTTGTTCTGTCTGAAATTCAAAGGCAAATAAGAGTGTTCGTTTTTGAGGAGATTAAAAACGGTAAACCCGAAAATAACAGTTTTCAAGTTGAAGCAGAACGCATAGAAAAGCAGTTGAAACAGCTTGATTGTAAAAAGACCTTACTTTTTGAAAATTTGGCAGATGGCAAGTTGTCAAAAGAAGATTTCAAAGAAAAAACGGCGGAATTATCTAAAATGAAAACAGATTTTGAACATGAGAAAACAGCGTTACTTCGAAAACTAAATGAAACTTATGTAGTTGAGGATAATGCAGCAAAACATTTAGGCAAATATGCAGGAGTGCAGGTACTTACCCAACAGCTTGTTGCAGAGTTAATTCAAAGAATAAATGTCTTCCCTGATAATAGCTTTGAAATTGTTTGGAACTTTAAAGACTGTATTAAAGATTAAGTTATTTTTTTATGTATGTCTTGACACAAGCTAATGAGAAACTATGTGGGGATGCCTGTATGCAGAAAACCTATACGGTAGATTTCCTCACCAAGAAAAGGGTGAAAAATGATGGTTATGTTATGCAGTACTATGTAGAAGATAATCATGAAGCCATCATCCCAAAGGAGCTGTTCCATCAGGTGCAGGAAGAAAAACTCAGACGTGCCTCCTTGCATAAGTCAGCAGTAACCCGAAAGAAAAATAAGGTGGAAAAAGAGAAAAGCAAATACAGCTCAAAGTATATCCTAACGGATTTAATGGTCTGCGCCGAATGTGGACATGCCTACCGTAGACAGATATGGTCAAACTATGGCGATAAAACAGCAGTGTGGAGATGCGAAGATAGGCTAAAGCAGGGCAAAAAGTCACGATGCCAGCACTCACCAACCATAAAAGAAGCACAGCTCCACGATGCCATCATGATGGCAATCAACAGTGTGGTGGAAAATACAGGAGAATTTATAGGAGCCTTCCGAGAAAATGTCATCAGAGTCATCGGTAACTACAGTACCCAATGGGTTACCACCGAATACGATGAGCAGATAGAAAAACTCCAACAGAAAATGCTCACCCTCATCGAAGATAACGCAAAGCAAGGTGCTATCAGCGAGGACTTTGATGAGGAATACCATCAACTGTCAGAGCAGATAAACGAGCTAAAAACAGCAAGAATCCAAGTGGTACAGGCACAGAAAAAGGCAGAAAGCTATAAAGAACGAGTAGAACAGCTAGACAACGCAATCACCACAGTAAATCCACAGGTAAGAGAGTTTGACCAAGACCTTGTAAAACGGCTCATATCCTCGATTAAAGTGCATAAGGGCATGAAGCTTGAGATACAACTCCACTCAGGTATAGTGGTCAAACAAGAAGTAGATTACTATGAATAGGCAGTAACATAGGAGTAGGGTATGTTCCCTGCTCCTATGATGC
>NZ_DALYUL010000054.1:2023-2698 GCF_031981185.1 Anaerotignum sp.
TTTTAGCGAACTACACAGTACATGGGCTAGAAATGTACTCATTGCAGAAAATAGAGTAAGAAATCGTTTTTGATTATTTAAGATTTTTATTTGCAAATCAAACAGATATGACACGAAAATGCAATCATATCTATTTACAATTTGACAATCTCTGTTTATAATAAAGAATGAGCAACTATACTAGGAGGTTATACTCGATGCCAATAAAATGCAGGCTATCAATACTGATGGGTGAAAATAAATATAATATGCAAGATGTACATTTGAAAACAGGCCTATCTCGAGCAACGGTTTCAAATTTATATCACGATAAAATGGAGAGAATTGACTATTCTACTTTAAGCAAGCTGTGTGAGTTATTCAAATGTAATGTTGGTGAGTTATTAGAGTATTACAATGAAGATTAGTTTAAAACAGAGCAATTTGGAAGGAGGTGTTTGTTTTGTGGTGTAAGAATTGTAGCAGAGAAACAGAAAATGAATTGTGTGAAATGTGCGGAAACAAAACCGAAGAAGATATTCCGGTTGAAATCTATTGGTGTGAAGATTGCAAAACACCTATAATCAAACCTACTAATAGCATAGATAAAAATATTTGCACTATATGTGGCAAAGAAACTAGATACATGTGCTCTGATTTGCGCCCCGTGTTTCCAGAAGAAAGATTGCTTATTGA
>NZ_DALYUL010000054.1:2708-4206 GCF_031981185.1 Anaerotignum sp.
GAAGTATTAATAGCAAAGCCATTCGCCTATAAGGATAAAACTGTATGGGCTTCAAATAATCGTGTCTACATAGATGGTGTAGCCAAGACGATAACTACAAATGTATATAAAAAACACCCAGCTGATGAAGTTTTAAAGATATTAGAGCAGTGCCAGTCTGAAAATGACTATTTTGTTTTTAATGAAACTGTAACTCGATTCGTTAAAGCAAATCAAAATCGACTAAACTTTCTTTTTGCAGAAGCAAAAGAATTTATTATAAATACAGTGAAAAACTATCCGGAAGAGAATATTGTTATTTCTTTTTCTGGTGGTAAAGACTCCACGGTCGTTGCCGACCTAACAGTTCGTGCACTTAGCAATCCAAGTTTAGTACATATATTTGGTGATACTACTTTGGAATTTCCAATGACAATGGAATATGCAAAGCGCTATAGATTAGATAACCCCAAGGCTATATTCAAAACTGCAAAAAATAAAGAACAAGATTTCTATAAAGTTTGTGAGGATATTGGTCCACCCGCTCGCATGATGCGTTGGTGCTGTACGATGTTTAAAACAGGCCCGATTACCCGTGTGCTTAATAGTCTATACCGTGATAAAGATATACTTACTTTCTACGGTATCCGTAAATGCGAATCTGTGAGTAGAAGTAAATATAACCGTGTAGAAGATGATGCAGAAGCTGTTAAGATACAAAAGCAAAAAGTTGCCTCTCCTATCTTCTTCTGGAAAGATATTGATATTTGGCTGTATCTTTTAGGTGAGACTGTAGACTTCAACGATGCTTATCGATTAGGTTATGATCGTGTGGGATGTTGGTGTTGCCCTAACAATAATGATAGAGCCCAATATCTCTCAAGAGTATACATGCCGGAGCAATCAATAAAGTGGAGAGAGTACCTTGTTTCCTTTGCAAAAAGCATTGGTAAACCCGATGCTGAGGTTTATATTGATACTGGCAAATGGAAAGCAAGACAAGGTGGTAACGGTGTCGTAGCATCAAATGATGTTAAGATTAAATATACAAACTGTACTGCTGAAGAAAATGCCAAGATATATCAGCTATACAGACCTTTTGATGATAGCTTCTTAGAGTTGTTCACTCCGTTTGGAAAGGTGTCAAAGGAACTTGGTAAAAAACTAATAAATGAAACCATTGTTTTAGATATGCGAACTAATACCCCTATACTTTCAATTACACCATTCACTCAAGATGGCTATGAATATTCAGTGAAAATCAAAACAATGAATGTAGCAAAGCATGATGATTTGCAGAGAATGGTTGGTTATCAAGTAAAAAAATACAACGCATGTCGTAAGTGCTTGAAGTGCGAATCGCTTTGTAAATTTGGTGCAATTACTATCTTGGGCGGAGAATATCACATTAATGATGCAAAATGCAAACGATGTAAGATGTGTGTAACAGCGAAATACCTTGACGGTGGTTGCTTAATGGAAAAATTCTTAAAAACAAAAAAATAAACTGTATTAAGCA
>NZ_DALYUL010000054.1:4216-6303 GCF_031981185.1 Anaerotignum sp.
GGTGCGATAGATATGGGTGAGGAGAAAAAATGGAGCTAGATAAAAAAACTTCGTCAATAAAAGTTGAGGATATTTTTACTGCAGCCTGCAAGTTGCCATACTGCAAAATTGATCGTGATGTTTTCCTGACTTCTCAGCTAAAAGGAAAAATCAGCGCTCAACAGCTATGTGATGCTTTAGATAATGGTACAATCAATGCAGGTGTTTCAATTGCATTGCTAAATCACATTGCTATTGGTGCAGTAAATATGGAAACAACAAAAACAGCTGCTTTGTCAACTGTCGCCGGAATACCGGGTGGGTTTGCAATGATAGGAACTATACCAGCTGACCTCACGCAATTCTATGCTCACGTATTTCGTATTGCACAAAAGCTTGCATACATATATGGTTACAAAGATATTAACTTAGATGATGCTACTCAAAATGTTTTAATGATTTTCCTTGGTGTCATGTTTGGAGTTAATGCTGCAACAGCAGCTCTGGCAAAGCTTGCTGCTGCTAACGCCGCAAAGATAGGTGCAAAAGTAGCTGGCAAGCCACTAAGCAAGTATGCCATCTATAACATTGCTAAAAAAGTTTTGGCATGGGTTGGTGTAAAATTAACTAAGGATGGTGTTGGAAAGGCTGTAAGTAAAGCTGTTCCGATTGTAGGTGGCGCGATATCTGGAGGCTTAACTGTTGCAACATTTTTGCCAATGGCTAAAAAGCTCCAGAAAGAATTATCGAAATTTGCTTCAATGACACCCGACAATTTGTCTAAAGCAAATGAAAAAGCTGATATGATACTTGCAGACTTCGAAATGGTACAAGAAGATCTGGAAATGTAACCATAATTTTTAGAATCCAAATAAGGAGTTTAATATAATGAAATTTAGAGCGCATGACACCTTTTTCATTAGAAAAGGTTGGCTATATAAGGGAATGAAAAATGTTAGAAATGATGCTGCAGTATTTATGGGTGTTAACGGTAACCCTATGGATATCTTGGGCATTGGTTCTAACATGGTAAAATCGCTAAGATACTGGTTGCAAGCTGTCGGGTTAACGAGTGAACCGACATCTGGCAAACGCACTCAAAGTTTTACTGAATTGGGGAATTTGATTTTTGAGTACGATCCCTATATCGAAGAAATGGGCACTCTTTGGTTGTTGCATTATAAATTGGCAACAAATTTTAATGAGGCTACTGCTTGGTATGATTTTTTTAATGAATTTAATCTTAACGAGTTTACACGGGATGATTTTGTTTTGCAGCTTAACTCTTTTATAAGAATGAATGACAATGAGGTTTCGGAACGATCATTAGAAGATGATTTTAATTGTATTATTAACACTTATGTGCCGAGAATAAAATCTAACCCCGAAAAGGTACATCCCGAAAGCAATATTGACTGTCCTTTAGGGGAGCTTGGGTTAATTGATATCGTCAATAAAAATCACAAGGATGATCAGGGCAAAAGACAAGTATTATATAAAAAAAGTGTTCCTAAAAAAGATACCATTCACCCTCTGGTACTGTTAGCAGTTATCTTAGATAATGCAGATGGAGAAACTGAGATTAAAATATCAGCAATTCAAAATGACAAAAATAATGCAGGTAAAATCTTCAATTTAGATATCATTAGTCTTATAACATTGCTGAACAAAATAGAACTATTAGGATACATTAAAGTAATCCGGACTGCTGGACTTGATGTTGTACGCATCGAAAATGAAATGAACTTTTTGGACTGTGTGCGTGAATACTACAGAATTATTAATGAATAAACAGTCTACGAAAGGTTGGAGATAGAAAAATGCTAAAGGATAAGATTGGTGTAGCCAAAGGATTTCAAACATCGATAAATATTGCTTTTGACCTACATAGCGATGATAAGGTTAGAAACTTCATTCCAACTATGTCATCTTTAGATATTATAGAAGATGTTTTGTACAGCACCAGTGCAAGAGCAAATTGTCGCTCTCGCATCTTGATAGGTGCTTATGGTCGAGGAAAATCTCACATTATATTAGTGCTGATGTCACTTCTATTTAAGAAAGATGTGGATCTATTTGATGTACTTTTAAAAAAAATCAAAGAAAAC
>NZ_DALYUL010000055.1:0-5084 GCF_031981185.1 Anaerotignum sp.
CTGCTAGAAGTCAAATTAACTATTGACTTTTCTTAGCAGGTTTTTGTGCAAAAAATATGAAAGAGGATGAATCAAATGCCATGGATTTTTTATGGAGATTATATATCTCATTTAAAACTATTTGGTAAATTCACAAATGTTGATAAATTTATCGTTTGTGGTATAATCTGGATATAAAAATATTAAGGAGTGTATCAGTTCCAACTGATGATACAGAAAAGAAATGTATATTCGAAAATTGATAAGTAAAAAAATAAAATTAAAAGTTTGGTTGCTATTTCTTCTTATAATAATTGGTTTGCGTTGTTACGCCAATTTACAATATAGTCAAAGATATAATATAATAATTGAAAATCATTCTGAGGGTATTATCGATAAAATTACTTTTGTACCCGGAAGAGAGAGCACTGAAAATTTGAATATTACACATGTAGCACCAAACGAACATATAAAAATTTCTCGAGATTTTGAGAATGCTGAGGATAATTTTTTAGCTTTTATTGATACCCCATATGAAACAGAGAAAGTAATTCCATTAGCTTATATTTATTCACCAGAATCCATCAATATAGTTAAACTAATTATTAATGGTACAAAAGATGGTAAAATAACAAACCTAACAGTTCTTTCTTTTGATAATGGTCCTAACATTATTCCTGGATGGATTAGATGTTTTTATGATTATGCAGAACACAAGTATGAAGGAATAAATTACGAAGAAATAAAATAATCTTTTTTGGGTGTATCCCAAAATTTGTGTATACAATGAACCCACCCCAAATTGGCGAAAGTTGTTTCTGTCAATAGTGGGTGACCGTATTTGTAGGTAACTACAGCAATCAGCCAATACCCAATAAAATCAATACTATCAGCAACACAAAATACGCAATCAATTCAATCCACGCTCTAAATAGTTTCATCCCTACATATTATCGGGGTCAAATGTCATTCTTTCTTCTGGAGATTTCTCCATAATAGCATTTTTTGAGCTGAGCCATAAAAATGTACCAATGAGACAAGCAAAGATCTCTGAAACAGTCATAGACCATATTACTCCATTTAACTGAAACAATAAATTCCCGAGTATGATGATTGGAATTAGAGCAACGCCCCTTGAAACTGACATAATATTGGATTGAAAACCTTTCCCAAATGCTTGAAACATACTGGTTAAAAGTCCTGAGACACCTGCGAATAATGTGGAAAGCAGTAGTGCTGAAAGAATTACAATACCAACTTTTATAACAGCTTCATCCGAGCTAAACAATTGAAGAATCTGTGTGCGGAATATAAACAGTACAACTGCAATTGCAAGAATAATACTTACGAGATAAAATGCAGTTGTTTTTAAAACTGTATTTAAACGCTGGGTATTGTTGGAAGCGTAAGAATATGCAATCAGTGGGACAACTCCCATGTATAGTCCCATGCCAATAAAATCTGATATCTGGCATATACGATTAGCTACACCAAAAGCAGCAACAACATAGTCGCCATATATAGCAGCATAATTATTAAACATTAGGCTTGAAACAATTAAAAAACCAGATAGTAGGAAAGCGGAGATGCCAATCTTAAAGATGTTGAAGAGAATTTCTCTATTAGGCTTAAAATCTATGATACTGACACTCTGAACTTGACTTTTTCTTTTAAAATAATAAATATAATAAACGACGGCACAAATATTCCCAATAACAGTCGCAACCGCAGCTCCCATAACATCCATGTGGAGAGGAAAAATGAATATAGGGTCAAGGAGGATATTGACAACTACGCTAAGGATCATTCCAATCATAGATTCGGTAGCAGCACCTTCTCCTCTAACCATTTGGGCTAGCGTGAAATTGGCAATTACAAACGGGCTACCGATGGCATAAGCAATTACATAAGACTTCGTGCTGAGTTGAGCTTCTCCTGTGGCACCCAGTAGTTTCATGATAGGTGATATAGCGGGAAGGCAGATCAGCATAAACACAATTCCCGAAATTAGGGAGAGATAAAAATTTACGGAAGAAGCTATTTTTACTCTATTTATATCTTTTTCCCCTAACAATCTTGAAATATATGTGCTGCCCCCCGTACCGAATAGCTCTCCCAGTGCCATAAGAATGGTGGTAAAAGGTAAAGCTAGTGTGATGGATGCAAGCATTGATGTATTCTCTAGTTTACCAATAAAATAAGCATCTGTAATGTTGTAAATCATATTGGCAACCATACCCAAGATCATAGGGATTGCCATGTGTGCAATTGCTTTTGGTACAGGGGATTTTTCGAGATAATACAATGTGTCTTTTTTTGTGTTGTTTTTCGTCATAAATATTCTCCTTTCAATATAAGTTGAATTCTACCTATTTGGGGTGGCTCGTCAATTCATTTTAGACATAGCAATAATTTAAAATAGGTATAAATATACCTATTTATCTAAAAAAGATGCTCTTATATATGTGATTCTATGCCTAAATTATCATATGTCCGTTTTAGAAACATTAGATAGACCAATTTTTCCTCTTCTGAAAATCCCACTAATAATTCCTCTGTTATCGAGGTAAGAATATCAGACATTTCATTAAGGAGTAATGAGGCTTTTTCACTAAGTTCGATAAGTATTGTCCTTCCATCCTTATTTCCGGAACGACGAAGAATAAATCCGTTTTTTTCAAGGTTGTTGAGTAAGCTTGTTACGGATGGGCCTGATATTTGCATGGCTTTACTTAAATATCTTCGACTAATTTCTTGGCCTGAATTTTGTGCGCCATGAATGTGTCCTAAAAGACGGGCCTGTGGTTCGGTGATATCGTATGCAGCTAATCTTTGGTCGTTTTTATACCGTAATACATGAGCTATATTTTTAATATAAAAATCATGAGAAGGTGTATCGCTACGTTTCATGGCAAGTAATCCTTTCTATATAGGTTGAATTCTATCTAATATTTTATATTCAAAATTCTAATTTGTCAATGCTCAAATCATTATTTTCTTAAAAGGATTTACTGAAATTGTGTATCTTTAATCGTTATTTAAGTTTTGTGGTTCAAAACTAAATGAAATGGGTATTCCCTCGCCATCGGTATATAATTACCGAAACGCTAGATACAAGGCAAAGAAAATTCCAACGGGAAAAGCTACGATGTGGCAGGGACAAATGGTAAAGCAAATTATAAATAACTTTACTTATACAGGAAATGTGACGCAGGGCAAAACAATGGAATCCCTTTGCAATGGGTTACCCCTTACCAAGAAAGATAAAAAACAGTATGTAGTGGTGTATGGTACGCACGAGGCGATTATTGACGAAGAAACATTTCACAAATTAGAAAATACGATTAATGATGTTGCCAAAAAGCGGAAGGCGAACAGCAAGAAATATCCTTTTACAGAAAATATTTTTAAAGGCAAGGTGTTCTGCGCTGATTGTGGGCAAAAAATGATACGTTATAAAAATGCAAAAAAATCTGCTAAGACACGCTATGTCTTTCTTTGTAATCAAGAGCTTATCGATGCCATTCTTTCAAGTTTGAGAGCACAAGTAGATTTGACTTTTTCATTGGAAGATAAATTGAAAAAGCTGAAAAGTACAAAAAAATACATAGCAAAACAGAAAAAAATCAAAACCCATTTAGTAAATACAGAAAAGCTGATTGCTAAGAATTTGATATTATGCTCTGCACTTTTTGAAAATTACACCGATGGCACCATAGACCTTGTAGAGTACAATCGCTTGAAGTCGGATTATCTAAAACAGGCTGAGGAACTGGAAGAAACTAAAAACAACTTGCTAAAAGCACAAGCTTTAGATGAAAAAATATTGTCCCCGCAAAATGAATGGATCAAGGCTTTTAGAGGACAAAAAGACACCGCGGTATTAAGTCGTGAATTTATTGATCTAATGATTGATAAAATCATTGTCAGTGGCTATAACGATGTAGAAATTGTATGGAAATTTGCTGATGAATTAGCGATTCTCACTGAGTTTGTGGGAGGTGCTGTATAATGAAAACCATTGCGTTATATCTCAGGCTATCCAACGAGGACATAAATGAGGGGGAGAGTAACAGCATTTCCAATCAAAGGGATTTACTTAGAAACTATATATCATCAAAAAAAGACTTACAAGGCTATGAGGTTTTGGAATTTATTGATGATGGATATAGCGGAGCAACTTTTGACCGCCCTGCACTGAATAAACTGCTCAAGCTGACTGGTAAAACAATTGATGTCGTAATGGTCAAAGACTTTTCACGATTTGGTAGAAACCTTATCGAAGTTGGAAATTATATTGACCAGGTATTTCCTTTTTTAGGCGTGCGGTTTATTGCAGTCAATGAAGATTATGACAGCAATAATTATAAAGGTAGTACCGCAAGCATTGATGTTGGGCTAAAGGCTTTGATTTATGAAATGTATAGCCGAGATATTTCCCGGAAAATACGAGCAGTGCAGAAATCTAAGTTTCAAAAAGGTGAATATCTTTGCATTTTGCCGCTATATGGCTATATGCGGTCTCCAAATGTAAAAAATAAGCTGATACAAAATCCAGAGACAGCACCTGTTGTAAAACGAATATTCGAGCTTGCTTGTGAGGGTAAAACAGCTACGCAAATTGCTGTGGTTTTTAATACCGAAGGTGTGCCTTCTCCTTATATGTACCATAAAGAAAAAGGTACGGATAAAAAGAGGGGGTGGAAATTAAGCAGTGAAAATACAATTTGGACGAATGCCATTGTTCATCGCTACCTTAAAGATGAACGTTATACAGGTAAACTAATAAGCCGCAAACGAACAAAAATTGATATTAATACAAAGAAAACCATGCTTCTTCCAAGAAGTGAATGGATAATCTGTGAAGATGCTCATGAGGCAATTGTTTCAAGAGAAGTTTGGAAGCAAGCGCAGCTGGTTATGAAATCATATAGGCCTAAGCCATGCACTATCGCTGACTATAACCTGTTTAAAGGATTATTAAAATGTCAGCATTGTGGCCGAACTCTTACCTTTTTTAAGTATATGAAAGAACCTTGTTATCGTTGCGCAACAAGAAGGTTTGTTACTTTTTGTGAGTGTAAAGATGTTCGTATTAATGAACA
>NZ_DALYUL010000056.1:0-3741 GCF_031981185.1 Anaerotignum sp.
TGTTTTGCTTTACTTGAGGTCTTGGCATATTACACAGAACCATTGTTTTTAGAAGTCCATAGACTGATCGCTCATACCCTTTGATGTTATCTTGTTTACAAGGCAAAAAACCTTGCAGGGGGTCTTGACGGTCTTACTTCGGTGCTCACACAAGTAAAGCAAAAACTTCTATACCGATATTCAATTTTCAAGCTGCAACGAGAGAATGGACCTTTGTAAATTTATCCCTCTACTATATAGGACAGAAGTAGAGCCATTTTGAAGTATGTTTTATAAAGAATTTTTTAAATCATCTAATTTTTTGATTACAGCATCAACCGAAAATTTCACTGCTCTTTCTGAGCAATGTTCTTTTGCGGCAATCTCTGTAAAGGTATAACCCAAAATACGATTGAAATAAAATCTTCTTTGCTGAACAGAAGTGCAGCTTTTAATCACATCAACAGCAGATTTCAATTCTTGTCTTTGCATAGCTCTTTCTTCCAAGGATGCTGTGCGAAGGCTATGTAAAAATCCAGCAATGTCACTTTCCACATCTTCATCAGATGAGTGTCTTTCCTTCTCTTTGCGTAAACGCTCAATCTCTTTTCTTTCTTCTTCAAAAAGTTCATATATTTCAAAAGAAACCTTAACCCTGATTTCTTTACCCTGCGAGTTTGTTATCGCTACATAAAATGGCATAGCATTTTCCTCCTTAATTTTGAATTTATTTTTAGAGACAAATTCAAACAGGGAGGAGAACGACAACCAGATACTATTCTTTTAAAGCTGAAAATAGAAAAGAGTGTTATACCTTTAGGAAAAAAAGGCATAACACTGTTTAATTTAAAACTACCTATTTTTATAATAACTTTAATTGACAAAATGTAGATGTATGCCACCATAACACCTCTTAGGAGGAGCTATTACTGCCCTTGGGGGTCATCCGAAGATGGCCTGTCATAATTCCTCAGTTGCAACCTATATGGCATAAAAAAAGCAGTGTCAGGAGCTTTTTCAAGCACCAGCACTGCCTTTTTCCTTTTTAAATTGTTTACAGCGGATATCTCTCTTTTATAATCAATTCTAATTCTCAAACCTAAGCTTTTCTAAATTAATCATTTTTTCTTTTCGGCAAAAAATATTTCTGATCATATTCCTCCAAAATACATATTGCTGAATGCATTTATATTGTTAGTTCTAAAATTTAATAAAAGAATAAATTCAAAGCTCCTCTGAAAGCTGATTGGATTCTGATTCTTCCATCTTAGAAAAATGCTTATTTGCCAAGTAAATAATCAAAGATGCACAAATAAGAACTAGGGATATATAAATGAACATAAAAGCATCCTCATTTTCAATTGCCCAAGAAAACCCCCAAAACGTTTGCTTATAATCATATTGGTAAATAATCATTCCGCCTATAAAATCTAAAAAAAAATGACAAGCAATTGCAATAAATGTAAATTGCTTTTGTGCTATCTTTTTACGCAATCCATAAAACACAATCAAAGTGAGAGCAACATGACAAGTTCCTGCCATAATCCGATTAAGTGGTATCAACATACTCCTAAAACTTATGTCCAAGGAATATAAATTCTTCCAAGACATAATGTGTGATAATCCGATTCCTCCTACAGCCTC
The DNA here is from genome assembly GCF_031981185.1 of Anaerotignum sp. GTDB lineage: Bacteria > Bacillota > Clostridia > Lachnospirales > Anaerotignaceae > Chakrabartyella. The sequence continues at coordinate 1,624 of NZ_DALYUL010000056.1, forward strand.
CAAGCTAGCATGACCAATTCCAAAGGCAATTGCGTCTTTGAAGGATGGTTTAATTTCTTTACGAAACTTCTTCCAACAGAGATATCTCCTGACCTCTTCAAAAATACCAGCAGAAACTGCACCTAACACAATTGCATTTACACTTTCAAACAATGAAAACATAGGAGAATATAAACAACCCACAACCTGTAGGAAAATTGGGCGAGCAATCCATTGGGTAAGAAAAAAACATACCACACCCAACCGAAAACTAGGGAAGAAGGTTGTTTTATTCCAATAATAGTAGGCTAAAATAAACGGTAAAACGAATGTTCCAAAAACAGTTAGAAAATACATCATATCGAATTTATATGTGAAATATGTATATTCACATTGCCCCCCTTCTCCTATAACATGAATTTCAAGTGGATCTATGTTATGTAGATAAAACCTTACTATCATGAACTTTCCGTTAGCTTTGCATATTATAACTGTAAGCAAATTTCAAACCTTGTGTTTCTTTTTATTAAAGACAATAAAACCAACACAATTCCACTAGTACCCTCTAAAAAACTATTTTTGTCAATATACTTGACGGCATATTGTCCATCAACGTATGTTGTTTCCACGTCTTGATAGCCAAACAAAGAATCCGACCTATATTCTTTCAATAAAATCTCTACTAATTCAAGAATTTTATTTCTTAACACTTCATCTTCTTTATATTTATAAGCTGTCAGAAGAATAAGCAGTGTCCCAGCATATCCATGGCAAACAATAGGTGATGTCAACTCATATAATTCAGTTTTCACTATACTAATCCTTTTAATATTATCATACATTTTATTTATTAAATCAACATTGTATAACCTGTGGATCTATATTATAAAAGTGGACACGAAAAGTAATTCTCCATTATAATTAAGTAGACACAAAAAGGAGGTATCTACTCATGTCCACAAGTAAAACCGGAATCCGGTATGACGAAGATTTCAAACGCACCCTCGTAAACCTTTATCAATCTTGCAGAAAAACACAAGCAGCTCTCTGTAAAGAATACGGCGTTTCTCTAACTGCTCTTACAAACTGGATCAAACAATACTCGACTGTCAAAACAGATGATGGTGAAGTTCTTACTGCTAAACAAGTCAAAGAACTCCAAAAACGTAACGCCCAGCTAGAGGAGGAGCTCCTCATACTAAAAAAAGCGATTGCCATCTTCACGCCACACTCGAGCAACGATTAGATGCTGTTCATAAGCTTCGTATCCAGCATGATATTAAGATTCTTTGCAAAAGTATTAGGTGTCAATCGAAGCACCTATTATAAGCATTACAAATCAGAGCCCGCTGACCACACCAAAAAAAATCAGGAGATTGCAAAGCTAATTCTCCAAATTTACGCCGATTATAATAAGCGTCTTGGTGCATACAAGGTTACATATATTCTCCAGCGTGATTATGGCATTAACATCAGTGTCGGACGAGTGTACCGACTGATGAAAATACTTCAATTACCTAAAATGTCAACTGAAAAGCCATACCGTAACTATCGACATAAGGATAATGGTGATTGCACCAACCATCTTCATCAAGAGTTTAATCAAAAATCTCCAAATCTCGTCTGGGCTAGTGATTTCACCTACATCAAAGTTGCTGGCAAATGGTATTATCTCTGTATTGTGATGGATTTATTTTCACGCAAAGTCATTGCATGGAACATTTCAGGTAAGGCTGATGTTGACCTCGTAATGACTGCATTCAAAAAAGCTTATGCTAAGCGAAACTGCCCTTCGGGTCTTATGTTCCACTCCGATCGAGGATCTCAATATACTGCATTTTCATTTAGGCAGCTATTAGATTCTCATAATGTTGTACAGTCATTTTCAAAAAAAGGCTACCCATTTGATAATGCCTGCTGTGAATGTTTCTTCAAATACCTAAAGAAAGAAGAAACCAATCGGAAAACCTACCACTCTTTTCAAGAGTTGCAACTATCCATATTTGAATATATTGAAAGTTTCTACAATTCCAAGAGGCCACATGGTACTCTAGGAATGTTAACACCTAATGAAAAGGAAGAGCTCTTCTGGGGACAGGCTTAGTGGTCTGTTCTCAGAAAGTTTTCTTTAATAATCGT
>NZ_DALYUL010000056.1:3751-4731 GCF_031981185.1 Anaerotignum sp.
CCCCAAAAACTGACATACACCTCTTTGCCGTTGCATAAAATTTCTCTTTGCTCAAAACCTTCTCCCCATCCGTCACTTGCTTGGCCTGTAATTTCATCTTTTATTCTGGCAAGTTCCCTATCATCAAGGGGTGCATTTAAAATCAGGCTTGCAACTCCCATCAGCTGACCATCCACATCTTCCACTGAGAAATCATATCTTTTTACTTTTGCATTGACGCTATCCTGATCGCAGTAGTATCTCATCAATCCTCGTTCCGTTTCTTCGGATAAGGCATTTCTCTCAATCGCCTGCAAAATTTCATCTTTATATTCCGCCAGCTCATCTGAGCAAACATCGATTTTATAATCTACCTGATAAAGATCTCCATAGTCATTCTCATCATAATACGTGGTGCCACAAAGTGGCATATACAGCTTTAGTTCCTGAAATTCTTGCTTGGGGATTTCTATTCCAAGATGCTCCCATAAAACCGGTGCGAGTTCCCCATTGTAACCGTGATAAAGAACATATCCCTTTTCAGTAAATGCACCGTTCTGATTAGCAATTTTCTGCTGTCCATAGCGTTCAAAGTCTATGTATTCTTCAAGGTTTACATCATATTCAAAGTGACCGCTTTCGCAGATGATATATTTACCGTATTCCTCCGCTGTATGGATATTGGGGAAAAGTTCAAACTCGTACATACTGTCCAGAAGCGCTTTTAAGTCCTTTTGATTATCTGGTTTAATAAATTCTATGAGCTTTTCAAAATAACTTTCCTGTTGGGTGCCTATTTCTCGAAACTTAGTTGCAAAGTAATTAAGATTGTCTACATTCTCGTTGAGCAGTTTTTCGGAAGTTATAATTTCAACCATTCTGTCTGGAAAATGGTCGCTGGTAAGGCTAAGACTGCATTCCGAAAGTGCCTCAGCATCCAATCTCAGCAGGGCATATTCTATTTGCATTTGCGTACAAGGCAGATAGAGAAATTGACTATA
>NZ_DALYUL010000056.1:4742-4974 GCF_031981185.1 Anaerotignum sp.
TTTCCCACTTCCAACTCCGCAATTTCATCTTGCCAATGATACAGGGGAAAATGCAGGCCGTCATAAATTATCTGTATGGGATTTTTGTTTTGATATAGAATTCCATAGGGCGTAATCAATGAGTTAAGATTTCCAGCAAGAAGTTTTTCAAAATACGCTTTGCCGTCAAAGCTATGCAATTCTTTCTCGCTGACCGCACCTTGTTCTGTTAGGTACATTTTCTTGCCTACCG
>NZ_DALYUL010000057.1:0-3563 GCF_031981185.1 Anaerotignum sp.
CGTCTGCAAACTCCAGTTTTTTGCTGCCCAAAAACTGACATACACCTCTTTACCGTTGCATTTAATCTTTCTTTGCTCAAAGCCCTCGCCCCATCCGTCACTGGCTTGGCCTGTAATTTCATCTTTTATTCTGGCAAGCTCCCTATCATCAAGGGGTGCATTTAAAATGAGATTTGCAACTCCCATCAGCTGACCATTCACTTCTTCCACAGAGAAATGGTATCTTTTTACTTTTGCATTGACGCTATCCTGATCGCAATAGTACCTCATCAATCCTCGTTCCGTTTCTTCGGGCAAGGCATTTCTCTCAATCGCCTGCAATATTTCATCTTTATATTCTGCCAGCTCATCTGGGCAAACATCGATTTTATAATCTACCTGATAACCGTGATAGAGAACATATCCCTTTTCAGTAAATGCTCCATTTTCACTGGCAATTTTCTGCTTGCCATAGCGTTCAAAGTCTATGTATTCTTCAAGATTCTCGTCATAGTCAAAATGACCGCTTTCACAGATGATATATTTACCGTATTCTTCCACAGTATGGATATTGGGGAAAAGTTCAAACTCGTACATACTGTCCAGAAGTGCTTTTAAGTCCTTTTGTTTATCTGGTTTAATAAATTCCATGAGCTTTTCAACATAACTTTCCTCTTGGGTGTCTATTTCTCGAAACTTAGTTGCAAAGTGATTAAGATTATCCATGTTCTCACAGAGGGGTTTTTGGTCAGCTAAAATTTCAAGCATTCTGTCTGGAAAATGGTCGCTAGTAAGGCTTAGACTGCATTCTGACAGAGCATCTGCATCCAATCTTAGCAAGGCATATTCTATTTGCATTTGCGTGCAAGGCAGATAGAGAAATTGACTATAACCGTCTTTTCCCACTTCCAACTCAGCAATTTCATCTTGCCAATGATACAGAGGAAAGTGCAGTCCATTATAAATTGTCTGTATTGGATTCTTGTTTTGATAAAGAATTCCATAGGGTGTAATCAATGAGTTAGGATTTTCAGCAAGCAGTTTCTCAAAATACGCTCTGCCGTCAAACTCTTGTAATTCTTTCTCGCTGACCGCACCTTGCTCTGTTAGGTACATTTTCTTGCCTACTGCATCGAGGTCGCTGAAATCGGCAACGAGGCTGTAACAGTGGGTGTTGAAGGTTATATTGATGAGGTCTGCCGTAGTTTCTGCTTTTTTTTGGTATGCCATAGCGTAGAAGGTTTGCAGTTCATCCCTATCAAAGCTGTCCAATCGTTTCATTAGGTAGTCCAGCTCATCAATATTGCAGGGCTTATCTTTAAGAAGAGTAGATAGCCTTTCATCGGATACTTCTACAATGGTGCAGTTCGGTTCTGTACTTGGGAGGATTTCTAATCCCAAGCAAACTTTTTCAAAATCCTCAGCTTTCCAAGGAAACCAAAGGCTTTCCCTTCTTTCGTTTATAGGGTTCTTGATTGTTATTCTCATTTTTTCCTCCATTCTGTTTTTCCCATTAAAAAAGAGTCACCTTTGTGACTCGAATTTATTAGGATTCGTATAGGTTTATTATTTCCACTTTGCTTTTCTCTGCATATTTTACGGTGTATGCTGTACCTCCTTTACTGCCATCGTAGTAGCATATGATTTTACTGCTATGGTCCACCATGTATCGATTTCTCTGGTAAAAACAGCCCTGATGATATTTGGCATTTAGGGTAATGACCTCATCGCACTGAGCCAGAGTTGTAAAATAGATTTCTCGGTTCTCCTCGTTCCAGTTTTTTGGCTGTTCTTCATAGGGAACGACTGCAATGAGCTTTATTACTTTCGGCTCTGATATATGTACTACTCGTTTTCGCATGAGCACAATTTCTGCACACAGTAAATCAAATCCATAGCACGCTCCGAAGTAAAAGGTATCTGTTCCTTCTTTAATTGCTTTGTCAACTTCCTCCCCTATTCTTAATTTCAAATTTTCAAGGTTTTCTTTACTTTTAGGAATCCTTATACTTCTGTGACCGCTAAAACATAAAGTGTTTTCATTATTTTGCATAGTTCCCCACCTCTTTAGTCATAATATTTATTGTTTTTATCGATATTATCCATACACAATATAGACCATATCCCTATAAAAGTCAAATAATATTGATATTATTTATATTGAAAGCTGAGGTGACAAATATGCAAAGATTAAAACAACTACGTGAAGCTAAGAATATGACTCAAGTTCGCCTTGGCATAGAAGTTGGGGTATCACAAGAAACGATTAGCGGATATGAAATTGACAAAGCTGTACCTCCTGCTGATATGCTAGTAAAACTTGCCGATTGCCTTAGCACTTCTGTCGATTATCTTCTTGGCAGAACCGACATTAAAGATTTAAAACTATTAAGCAAATCCGACTTAAGCCAAACTGAACTAGAACTTATTTCTGAATTTAGAAAGCTACCGGAAACCAAAAAGGAACGGGTAATTGGCTTTATCAAAGGTCTAACAGAATTGCTGTAAAGAGGTGGCTAATATGAACAATAACTCAATTTTTGAAATAAAAGATTACGGAAAAATCAGGTTTCACGTAAAAGAAATCATGGACAGCAAAGAATTGACCAGAAGCAAACTTGCTAAACTTGCAAACATTCGTTTTGAGGTAGCCGATAAATGGTACCACGGAAACATTGAGAGAATGGATATAGATGTTCTTACTCGTATTTGCTTTGTTTTGGATTGCGAAATTTCCGATTTGATGACCTATACAAAATAATTATCTATTTATCAAGTTCATCATAGTGTAAAATCAAGCCTTCATGACATTTTAAAACTCAAAATTTCACCGCCATATTTTACAATGAGAATTGCATGAATTATCGCCATAAAAGTTTGATGATCAATCAAATGCTTATCTGCTATTTCATTTAGCTTTATGTATTCTTTTCCGGTATAGATGGTTTTTGCCACCTGATATAGGGCATAGCTGTTCGTGGTCATTCCACTGAGACGTATATTCTTAAATTCAAAACGATTGGAATATATATGCTCTTTTGCAAGACTGCATAACCTACCATCTGCAGTCAGCAGAAACAGTGTGGCAAGGTAGCGAGGATTGCTGCCCTTATTATGAACTCTGAGACTTCCGCAAATATTTTCAAATCTAATCTCATGGGCTTCACTTATAAACCAGTCGTCCGGAGAACTTGCAACTAAGTCCGAAAGCCTTTTTCTAAAATAGAAATAACTGATTTCAGAAAAGCATTCTATAGTCATTTCTCTGTAGTTTACACTGCTCATCCCTATGCGGTTCGTAAAATTTGTGCAAGCGGTTCCCCCACAATTATCTTTACCGCATTTTTTATTAGAACGGCACTTCTTAATTCCACCTTTTACTTCTGTTGTTTCTCCCACCACAATCAATCCTTTCTGCCTTGGCGAAAACCTAGGAACAAGCATCATCAGTTGTTCCAACTCCTGTAATTCTGTTCCATACAAAAATAATCTTGGCATTTTTCTCACTTTCCTTTCATTTTTAGGTACAAAAACCTGCTAAGAAAAGTCAATAGTTAATTTGACTTCTAGCAGGTTTCCTTCTT
>NZ_DALYUL010000058.1:0-2905 GCF_031981185.1 Anaerotignum sp.
CACGAGGATTTTCAGTCCTCTGCTCTACCGACTGAGCTATCTGGGCACATATTAATTTAAAAGCGGTTATGCCCGAGACCGGGGTCGAACCGGTACGGGTGTTACCCCGCAGGATTTTAAGTCCTGTGCGTCTGCCAATTCCGCCACTCGGGCAAGTACTTGCTCGTTCAAACCGCTCATTTAATATATCAAAGACAAGCTAATTTGTCAATACCTTTTTTCAGGATTTTTTTACATTCTATTTAGTTTAGCACGATTTTTTCGACTTTTCGTACTTCATCTTTCTATACATCCATTTAATCTAATTGATAGTCAATACAAACCCGCCTATTCCCTTTAACCTTCTGTATCATTTAAGACGCCATCAATATAATACGCTCCCTCTGGAGACTTGCCATCCCGATAAATCACTTGTCCCATGCCGTTTCTTCCTTCTAAGTAAGAGATATATTCATAGTCGTCATCCTTTTTTTTCCCCCAATTACCAGTGAAATATCCATCTTGATCCACCGTCATGGTGACTTCTCTAATGAATGGTTTATCGCTATCTCCATATTCAATCGTGCAAGATACCTCTTTTACGTCTTGATTAGACGTCAAACCAATAACCCTGCCATCGCTAAACAAATATGCCGTTACCACCTTATCGCAGAGAATTAGACCACTCACGCCCCCACTCTTTAATTTCCAGAGCAACCCAAAGGCACGCTCAGCAGGAATTGCAGAAAGATTTTCGCCCCATTTTCCTACAATGAGTTTCCCCCCTTTGGGAAGTTCATACTCAGCCAAGATCTTTTCAGATGGGCCATAGAGCAATCCCTTTTCACAGGCATAAAAAACACTCTCTGCTGTTAAATAATAACCGCCCAACCTAAAAAAGGAAAAGTATAACAGCGGAATTATAATAATAAAAACCCAAATTTGTCTTTTACGATTCATTTTTCATTACTCTCCCTTCTGTTAAATCAATGGAGACTTCCTTATCTTTGGTCAGAAAAAAAACTGCTTTTGTTGCATCTAAGGGCACATCTTCCCTATACTCCTGTCCTCTTCCATAGTGGCTTCCGCTTTTCCATCCGCTCCCATTTCTAGGAACCTCCTCCTCATCTCTATAAAGTTTTAGATCTAAAGAAGAGTTCCACTTAATACTACTAGAAAACGGATTCGTCCAAGTAGCATAGCGAATTTCCATAGTGTTATCCTCATAATATAAGATTTTATCAATAATATATGTGGTATCATATACTTGTTCCTTATAATTAACATCAATGGTATACACCAACGGGCTGTCATTTTTATCCTTATATGTCTCAAAAATAGAAACAAACGAGGATGTAATGAGAGTAAACCCGGGGAAAATATTTATAAGTATTAATATTATCAGAAGATTACGTAAGCTTAACCAAATCCAACCAATCACTGGCGAGTGAGCTTTGTTCAATTCTTCCCCAAGGGTATCAGCATCCCCCATGCAAGTTATGACCGCCTTTTTTCCTTGCTCTTCATTCATCCCTTCTGCTATAAAATCCCCATACCGATCCTCCATATGGTTGCTTAACTCTACGTATATAGGGTTATGGTCATATTTAAATTTTACGTGGGATAAAACTTCCTTGAGGTATTTCTCCCAATCAGGTACATGCATACCCCCCACCCCCTATTACCTTTTGTACAGAACCTGTAAAGGAGCTCCACTGCTCTTTCTCTTTGCTCAGTTGTTCTTTTCCTTTTGCTGTTATTTGATAATATTTTCGCTCCTTACCGGTCTCTGCTTTTGCTTTATAAGATTTTAGGAAACCCTGGGCTTCCATGCGATGCAAAACTGGGTACAACGTTCCCTCTTTAAATTGAAAAACAGAATTACTTCTTAACTCTATTTCTTTAATGATTTCATAGCCATAGTAATCTCTTTCTCGCAATAGGGAAAGAAGCATCAACATAGTGCTTCCGCCAATAAAACCTTTATCCATTTTTATTCACTCCTTTCATATTTTACATAGAGTAACTAGGTATATTTTACCTAGTTACTCTATGTATGTCAAGAAAAAAAGCCTCTGGCTTTACACCAGAGGCATGGTATTTGTTGCTTCTTTATAAACATTCTTTTTTAAAAAATATAATATCTCCTGTTGCTGCATCAATGAAAAACTGGTATGTATCCTCTCCGTTCTGAAATACGATAGCATATCTATTTAAATAATTGTCTAAGTATAATTCAGTTAGATTAAATTCTGTATCCTTTTTTAAAACCCCTGCATAATCAAGAGCGATTTTTTTTGCTTCATCCATAGTGATAGGTTCCTGACCAAAATTTGATTCAAATTTATACTTATCTAATAAAGCAACAATCACTTTTCCGTCCGATGCGTTAATCTTATATGCATATTCAGCATCAGTTGTATCAAAATCTAAGTTGTATATATCCTTATCACGTTCTTTACGCAACGTTGCTCTCCTAATGGTCGCCTGATTTTTATCAACGTGTGCATGGGAAAAAGCGATGTTTTTGGCTTCCTCAATGCTAATTTGTTCTCTCTTTTCAATACCATCAGATTTAATATTTTGAGAATCCGCAGATAAAACTTTTCCTGTCTCTGCATCAATTTTATAATCATATTTCTTTGTGTCAAAATAGAATTGTAATCTATAAATGTCAATGACATCTTCCATTTCCATTTTAATTCTAACTTGTTTTTCATTTAATTCAGCATGGTTAAGTGCAATCTCTTTGGCTTTTTCTATACCAATTTGGTCACTTTCATATTTATTAGACATTTGAACAGAATGATAGTCTGTTTTAATGCGATTCTTTCCCCTTAGAGAACTACCTTTCGAGGTAATCGAAACTGTCTTTGTATCACCATTCCAAGCTATATCTTTGTCAATCATTTCGCCAATAGCACGC
>NZ_DALYUL010000058.1:2915-3189 GCF_031981185.1 Anaerotignum sp.
CAGAAGATATTTTTGATTCTTTTCCATCAACTTCGATTGTAAAATCTGAAATTTCCTGAACCATTATCTCTTTTATTTCAGATGAAACGGCGTTAATGTTTTCATCTGCTTCTTCTCTATTCCCGCTTAGTATAATAGTTTTCGTATTCTCATCCCATTTTGCATTTTTTCCCATAATCTGGCCAATTTCATGTAAAGGTAAATAGGTGATGCCCTTATACAAAATAGGTAATGAAACATTGCCGTCTTCCTGTGTAAAAAGACACTTTTCACC
>NZ_DALYUL010000059.1:0-1794 GCF_031981185.1 Anaerotignum sp.
CTTCTGTTGTTGCTTTTGTATCTTCTTTTGTTGCTTCTGTTGTTGCTTTTGTATCGTCTTTTGTTGTTTCTGCTGTTGCTTTTGTGTCATCTTTTGTTGCTTCTTTTGCTGCTTCTTTACTAGTTAACGTCACAGTTTTAGTTGCACTATCCCAACCTACTTCTTTTCCAACCGCTTCGGCTACCGCTCTAACAGGCAAATAGGTTGTCCCTTCATAAATAAAAGGCTCTTTCTCCATCAACTGTAACCTTAATATCGTTATAGTTTACAGGAACCATAGCATCTGCAACTTTAGCAAACGCCATAGGAGCTGCCCCAATTAACAACGCACCAACCACTGCGCCCAACACTACATCTTTTGCTCTTTGCATTTTCATTCTAATTCCTCCTAATATAATAAATAAACACTATTATAAAATACCATAAATTGTAACTATTTGCAATAAAAAGGGTGGTTTTTTTACGCCACCTCAAAATTATTTCTTCTCAATTACAGGCACTCTACCCTTATTACCAACTTTAAACCCAACAGCTCCGCAACATCCCTAGTCTTAATGCACGTTGTTCCATCCTTACGGATCATATCCACTTCGCATTCCTTGCCATTTACAATGATTTTTTCTCTTGTTACCACTTCATCATCCCTCTCTTCATAATTAAAATAATCCATCAACACCCAATGAGTAAATTTATTCTTGCTTAACGGTACTTCTCTTACCCCATAAGGGGATCCATCCGCCGCTATGTAATATGGTACACCATTTTTCTCACCGGTATAAATCCCCACATGCTCTTTCATCCATACCAAAGCGCCTACAGGAGCCTGTTTAATTGTGCTGATAAGCGCCTTTTTGATTGCACTATCAAATAGTAGTGCAGACCCAAGTACAACCCCTGTACCCCAAGAAATCAGCCCAGAGTAGTCCACACAAACTTTGACACCTTCTTTTCATCAGAATCTCAAACGTACTCTTTTCCGCATTGCCCCTGCAGATAGTTGAAGTTGCCCTGTGTCATCACCACCCCCTTCATACCATATACATAAGGCCTCCCCAGCCCCACCATAGCAAAATTTCTCTATTCTTCCCTTCCCAATTATTGTACTATTGTCTTCGAACTTAATTTCTCCAGTTGGCATTTTAAGCAAAACATATCATACACTTTTATCACCTCCCGTGTAATATTTGCTCTTGCATGTACTACGCATTTGTGATATGCTCAATTTACTGAATCGAAGTAATAAAAAAAACCGTAGTATACACGTAAATGCTTTAAATTCTATGTTTTTTATCGCATTTCCTTAGTATTGTCAATTTTTACGAAAGGTTGCTACTTTATGTATGAGATTTTTGAACAATTATTGCAAAAATATGAGATAACATCCTACAAATTATCGCAATTAATAGGCGTCTCACAATCAACTCTATCTGATTGGAAACGTGGTAGGAGTACTCCAAAACAAGATAAATTACAAAAAATTGCGGATTATTTTGGCGTAACGATAGATTACCTTATGACAGGTATAGAACCTGAACAAAGGGAATTTAACCCTCAACTTTCTGCAAAGGATGAAAAAGACATCTCTAAAAAAGTAGATGAAATATTGTCCCAGCTGAGTACAGGGGACGCCTTGATGTTTGATGGAGAACCCATGGACGAAGAAACGAAAGAATTATTAAGGGTGTCCTTAGAAAATGGTGTTAGAATAGCGAAAATTTCCGCCAAAAAGAAATTCACACCTAAGAAATATAGATAATCTGAAACTTATTAGCTTTGCTCAAAGGAGGGAAGAGT